>NZ_FPAI01000001.1 GCF_900116255.1 Halolactibacillus miurensis | reverse complement strand
TATATTTAGAAAGAAAAAGGTGCTAGTGAGTAATTTTAGTGAGCAATCTCTATCTCACTTAAAATCCCTTCACCAACACCAAATATTATACAACCTGAATATCTCGCGCACGGGGTCTTCATTTATTTTCATGATCAAGGTAGACATTTGACGACCTTCACCCTTTTACATACTTAAAAACTTTAAACGTTGCCTGACCGCCCGCCATATCTTGACTAAACAAAAACAAGGCAAATCGAGCGCCGGTAAAATGATCCAGCGAAAAGGTAAGTGGCTCTTTAAAACCGATGGGGATAAAGGTATGGCCATCCCGATAGAAAAACTGTACATAGTCAGCCATATTTTCTGTCACCACTTCTGCTTTTAACGTGACCACTGATGAGGCTAGCGGTACGCTTTCTGTTACCACTTCTTTTCCCTCTCTAAACACCACAGACTTAAGAGCGACACCATCGCTTTCACGTTCTAACCCTACATAACGGTATGCCCCTTGAAGAATACCAAGACCACAAACATCCCCTATCGCTAAATCATGACCGATGACCGTTATTTCTCCGATCGATCGAGGAAAAGCCGTTCTTACTGTCAACATATTAGGCGCTGATAAAAAGGTTGTTGGCCCTGTTGATTTGAGCGTAATCTCACCATTATCATGATCATGTTTAATATAATCACATCTCGGCACATGATTAAACTGCCATTGCGGCTTAAAACCAAACGGCGTTGCCCAAACTTCTTTAAAGTCATCATCTGTTACTAGCGGTTGAACCGCTACATTTGATGTTTCAAACGTCGCCGGAATATCTCCCTCTACACCGAATACTGGCCAATCATTTTGAAATGTGACAGGCACAAATATCGGTAAACGTCCAACCGCTCCCATATCTTGAAACAGATACGCATACCACGAACCATCAACTGTATCAACTAGCCCGCCTTGAGCGACGCCTTGGTTCAAATAACCACGGTCATGATTAAAACAGTCTCCTCCTTCGAATGGACCAGTCAATGAAGAAGAACGGAAACACGCCTGGACTCTTCGCCAGGTTGTAGGAAGCGAATGGATTAAAAACAAGTAATAGAAACCGTTAATATATTGCAAATGCGCCCCTTCATAGCCTAAAATCGGATGTTCTTCACTGACTAATACGCGTGACAATCCGTCCGATTTAGGAGCCGTTAACGATTCATTTAATTCAAGTAAATGAATCGTACTATTTCCATAAGCGATATAAGCCCGATTATCCTCAAATAACAAGGACGGATCATGATAGAAACCTTCGACGATTCTTTTCTCCCACGGGCCATTGATTGCTTTACTCACAAAAAGGTAGGTCTTTCTTGTATCATTCGCACTGAATAAGACATAGAAATAGCCTTCATGATAGCGTAACGACGCCGCCCACATACCTTGACCATAAATGGCCTCGCCCCCCATTAACTGTTGGGCGTTTGTCTCATCTAATGTGCTAAAGACGTACGTTTGATGTTCCCAGTCTAGTAGATTTTTCGAGCGTAAAATTTCCGCACCCGGAAAGAAGTGCATCGTTGTACTCACCATGTAAAACATATCACCTACTCGAATGACATCTGGATCAGGGTAATCATAGGGAATAATTGGTTGACTGATAGTACGCATCACACACTTATCCTTTCGCAAACGTAAACTGTTTAAGCGCTGTGCGACCTTGACCATTGAAGGTAAAATATAAACTTTGTTTACCTTCAGGCAGGGAGATGGACTGTTGATACGTTGTCCACACATTCGTAAAGTCGATCGGAATTTCGCCGTGGACGTCTCCCTTTGGCGTGGTTCTCACTTCAATCACACCTTTCCCATACCCTCGCGTTGTCACGCTCACTTGATCCACATGTTTACAGTCAAAGTATTTAAAACCACACGTTGAGTTATGTGTTAAGTTTTCCACATACCCCTCTAATTGATCGCCATCTTTTCCTTCTTGCGTGATCCGAGGCATTAATGGATCTAAATATAAATCACCTGTATAAACGGTCTCTTTTTCACCAAATAGATGACAGGCGATATAAGCTGGATACGTTCCTTCTCCTTTTAACGGCACCAGATTCGGTCCAGATGATGTGATCTCTACCTGATCAATCCGCCCCTCGCTATTAATCGTCAACGGTTCCATACAACCTTGACGACTGAAGTTTGAGCCGTTGGTGTGGCGGTGATAAAAGATAAACCATTGTTTGTTGATTTCAATCATACTGCCGTGATTATTACCACCGAAATACATCGGTGTCTCTGGTGCTTTATATGTCGCTATTCCGATATCGTTATTACTGACAATCACACCTTGATACGTAAAACCTTCTGTCGGAGAAGCGCTCGTCGCGTAACAAAGTTCGTGGAAGACAATCGATGAGTAAATGAAATAATACGTGTCACCAATTTTCCGCATGGACGGTGCTTCAAAAAACTCATGACCTTTAAAACTAGACCCCTCACTATAGGGTTCACTCGGTGAGATAATTTGTGGTTCTGTTTCAATCGTCAACATATCTTCTCTGAGCACTGTGACCATCGCACCGAGTCTTGTTTGATCACCGACAGGACAAAAGCCGGTGTACAGATAAGTCTTATTACCTTCTGTTAACACACCTGGATCAAATTGCGGTTGGTCACCTTCCCTTTCACCTAAACGTTGACCTGATTGGTCTTTAACATATCCATAAAATTCAAACGGTCCAACCGGGGTATCACCAACAGCAACAGAAACGACTGAGACTTTGTCTAACACATAATAGAGATAGTATCTTCCATCGGGACCAACGGTTACATCCGGCGCATACAGACACATCGCGCCATCCGGGTTCAGTGGGTCCTGTTCTTTTTTATAAATCACGCCTTCATATCGCCAATCAGCTAAATCATCGACAGGTGCTGAATAACAAACATAATCATTCAAACAATAGACGTGGCCGTTAAACTGATCATGTGAACCGTAGATATACACACGGTCACCAAACACATACGGTTCCGCATCAGGAATGTATTCCCACGATGGTAAATATGGATTCATTGCTTGTTTCACGTTACTTCTCCTCTTTTCTTCCTTCTTTTATCAACAAAACATCCTATTAGATTCAGTTTATCAAACATCGCGACTGAAAGATTAAACAATCTATTGAAAAAAACATAGAGAATAGGAGAAGATTTTGTTTCTAACACAAAAAATATTTTTAATTCACATTAACTTTATCGGAATTATGTGTTATACTGTTTTTAACACAATGAACGGAGTGATATGAATGAAACGTATTCCTATTATTGATATCCGCAGTTTTGTTTTATTATTAATATTAGTACTCATCATTAGTTTTGTTCGCCTATATAGTTAAGATTTATCACGACATGACAACAAGTCTGTCTTTTAAACCTTATCTCTGATGACTTTTCTATTAATGAAGACGTAAAAACCAGAAAATTCATTAAACAAAATAGCTCACAGTCTATCTAAATAAACATTCTTTACTTAAAAGCACCCGTCCAACAGATGTCTGGTGCTTTTTTCTGTCTCTTTTTGTTAGAACAAAAAGAGACGACGGATCACTTATCAGTGCGCCGTCGTTTAAAAAGGTCTATTTAACTTGTTTAATCACCCGATACCCATAACCTTGAAGGATGTCATCCTCATTAGAAGTAAGTATCACGTCTCCTTCATAATCAGATACATGGATAGCTTCCGCTGTTGGATTGATGATGAAAATTAATCGTTCATCGGTTGTTTCTTTTTGATAGATCAAACACTCATCGGTTGTGTCGATAAAACTAAACGTCGCCTCATTCGAAAAGCCCACTTCTGTTTTTCTTAGATGAATCAGCGTTTGAATAAAGGTACGTAAATCTAAGTCTTGTCTTGTTTCATCCCAAATCATGCAACCGCGGCTTTCCGGTTCTTCACCGCCGACCATACCGATCTCATCTCCGTAATAAATACAAGGTGAGCCTGGGTAAGAGAATTGGAACAAGTACAACAGTTTCGCTTTATCCTCAGAGCCACCTGTTTGAGTAATTAAGCGCGCGGTATCATGGCTTGCTAGAATATTAAAGAGATGCTCTGTCACGTGTTGTGGATACATGTGTAACAGATGAACAATACGGTCTTTAAAGGTTTGTTGGTCAATCGATTGTTCTTCAATATAACGTACCAAACTATCCACAAGTGGATAGTTCATGACGGCATCAAACTCATCACCACGTAACCACCGCATGGAATCATGCCATGCTTCACCGACAATATAGATATCTTCTTTGACGCTCTTCACAGCTTCTCTAAATTTACGCCAGAAGCGATGATCTACTTCATTGGCTACATCTAAACGCCAACCATCAATACCAAATGCTTCAATCCAATATTTACTCACACCGAGTAAATAATCTTGAACATCTTTATTTTGTGTATGTAACTTTGGCATACGACTAACGAAACCAAAGGCTTCATAATTAGGCTTCGGTTCTGTTTGAATCGGAAAATCATGAATATGGAACCAATCTTTAAAGCGTGATTGTTGCCCATTTTTTAATACATCCTGAAATGGCTCAAATTCATAACCACTATGATTAAATACCGCATCTAACATGACCCGAATGCCACGACTGTGGCATGCTTCGACTAGACGTTTAAATGTCTTTTTATCACCAAAGTGTGGATCAATCTCATAATAATCAACCGTATCATACTTATGGTTACTCGGTGATTTAAAGATTGGGGTAAAGTAAATACCTGTGATTCCTAAATCTTCTAAATAATCGAGTCCATCGATAACACCTTGTAAGTCCCCGCCATAAAAACTCTTTGGTGTGACGACACCTTCTTCCCAACCAGCGGCATCACTTGGCGAAATACTCGGATCACCATTTCTAAAGCGTTCAGGGAAGATTTGATACCAGACGGTATCTTTTACCCAATCCGGTGCATGATATTCATCACTTGGATGAAAATATGGAAAACAGAAATAATCGCCAATTTCTTTCGACGGTTCTGTGAAAATCCCACGTTCAAGATAAAACACCTCTTCACCGTCATAAGCGGTAATTTTGAAGCCGTAACGCATCCGGTTGTTCGGTGGTTCGACTTTTGCTTTGTAGTAATCCACCGTTGTTGTTTCACCTGTTCGTTCAACTGGCACTACCGTATAATTCCATTTTTTATCTTCAAAGTCATACGGATCGCCGTAAATAAGTTCAACTTTCTCGGCATCCTTGTGCTTTGTTTGAAGGACAAGATGAATCGTTTGATCGTCATATCCGTAAGCGTATTCATTTATTGCTCGGTGAAAAATCATTGCTTTTTCCATTCTACTCTTTCTCTCCTTTTTTACATTTGAGCAAGCGGTTGCATTTTTATGTTTACTTACCCTTGTTTTTTGTTGTTTATTAACTCTATATACGCTTCTAAATATAAACGCTTACATTCATATGGTCAAGCCTTTAAAGAAAATCAATTAAATTAAATAAGCTATTTAAATCTCAAGTAAAATCATATATAATTAAAGTACGCGCTTTCACTTTTTTCATCAACCGTTTGCATGCGTGATTTCACAGATGTTTTCTGTGAAATTTATTTTCCATAAAAAAGGAAACGGATACATCCGTAACCATTTATAACATGAATTTTTTAAGGAGGCACAAACCTATGGCGGTAACCATTAAAGATGTTGCCAAAAAGGCAGGGGTGGCGCCGTCTACGGTCTCACGCGTGATCGCAGATAGCCCGCGCATCAGTACTGAGACAAAAAAACGCGTGAGAAAAGCCATGAAAGAATTAGGCTATCATCCAAATGTTAACGCACGAAATCTAGCGGTCCGTTCATCAAAGGCCATCGGCGTTATTATGCCTTCATCGGCAGAAACAGCTCTTCAAAATCCGTTCTTCCCTGAAGTTTTACGTGGGGTTGGTACCGTTGCCCATGACACGGAGTATTCTTTATACGTTTCAACAGGGGGAAATGACCAACAGCTGTATGAAGAAGTGAAACGTATGGTCTACGGCCACCGTGTTGACGGCATTATTTTGCTTTATTCACGGATGAACGATGCGATTATGGACTTTTTAGTAGAAGAAAAGTTTCCTTTTGTAGTTGTTGGTAAACCTTACGAAAATGAAGCCAGTATTACTTATGTAGATAACGATAACGTGAGCGCAAGTAAAGAATTAACGAAACACTTAATTGATTTTGGCCATCACGATATTGCCTTTATCGGGGGGACGACAGATCTTGTCGTGACGTCCGACCGATTTGAGGGCTATAAACAAGCGTTAATTGAATCAGGTATCAAGGTGAGAGAAGACTACGTTATTAATGATGAATTCAACCGATCTAGCGGTAAAAAAGCCGTTGAGAAGTTGTTAAAGTTAAAAAACCCACCAACAGCCATGGTGATTACGGATGATATGATGAGTCTTGGTGTGATTAATATGTTAGAAGAGTTTGGACTCGATTGTCCTGATGACGTTTCCATCACAAGTTTCAACAACTTGTATTTATCAGAAATTACTAGACCACCCCTCACTACCGTTGATATTCAAATTTATAAACTGGGCATCCAAGGCGCCAAATGTTTAATTGAACAACTACAAACAAAAGATGAGCCAGCTAAACGGGTGATTGTTCCTTATGCGATTAAGTACCGTTCATCTACTAAACGTTTTGAACCTTAAATAACTTTTAATCATAGACAAACCCAGCGATATTTTATCGCTGGGTTTGTCTATTTCATTTAATGTAGTCTCTCATTCAGACAGCGCTTGAACCTCTGCTTCAGATAATGCTCCAGCAAATATTTTTACCTCATCAATTAAACCGTTAAATGGCGTATCCCAGTGGTTAACACCAAGCGCAAAATAGCTCGAGGCATCAAAGTAGTGCGGTAAGCCTTCGCCACTAAAAACTTGTTCATCATTGATGTAAAACTGTAAACGACCATTATCTACAACAACAACCAAATGACTCCACGCGTTTTCTTCGATTCGCTCACTTGCTGAACCATCAAACCACGACGTACTACCTGACCAAACCATTGTCTGTTCTGTATGCCCATACGGAACGACACTAAGCCATTCATCTGGACTTTTCGCCCCAAAGAAGAGCGTTGTATGTTGGGTCAAACTCAGCGGTTTCACAAATAAGCTAACCGTATAGCTTGATAAATCAATTAAGCCGTCACTGAACCTTAAACCGTTTGTTCCATCTAATAAGACCGCTTCTCCGCTTATGCCCGCTTCAAACGTCACACCATCACCAGGCGCATCAATTCTTTCACCCGTCGGTGTAAGGTCCGCCATATGACCGGTATCATCTGAGAGTTTCCCGTCAAAGGAGTAATGACTAACAAGCGCTGCTTCTCGTTCACCGAGAACGGTCACATGGAATGTTTTATCTTTTGTCACATCTCCCGTTGTGACAGCAGCAGTTAACTCAACCTGGATATCTTCACGGTCTTTTCTTGTTACTTTACCATCAGACGTTAACGTCGTTTCATTACTTGACGTCCAAGTAATCGTCGTATCACCCACATCCGTTGTTTTCAACGTAAGATCTGTTGTTACCTCTTCCGGCACAGTTAATGCGTTTAATACATCTTCGGCGATTTCTTCTGATGTTCGTGTTTCTTCAACCGTTTGGACACCCCAAATCGAAACACCTTGGTCTGATAGGGCCGTAAAGCTTAACACACCTTGTTTATTTAACTCATCCCAAACTTCCACAAACACACCCTCATATGTGATATCGTTGATGGCGATGCTGGCATAATAGCCGTCTTGTTCCCAAGTACCGTCAATCGCACCACTAATCGTGCCATCATCATGTAATACTATTTTCACACTTTCTTTTATATCGCTCGATCCGTCTTTTCCGTGATTAATATATTTATACGTTCCAGTAATGTCATCTGTCGTGATATCTTCAGACAAGGTTTCATTCGCATATCGTTTCGGCGCAACGACACTCCAACCTTGTCTGTTCATAAACATTTGATGTATACGTACCTGGAAACTCTCTCCTTGATTCGGGAACCGGGTATGGAAAACGAGGAATTGTTGATTCGTATCTGGGTCTGTATAAACAGAATTATGTCCAGGTGATACATAGCCTTGCCCCATTCCAAAGCCAGGTTCATGATTGTCTCTTAAAAATAAAAAGTTCCCCATTAATTTATTCCCGTACTGTGTATTCGCTTGATTTGGTGGTAAAACAGCCGGTGCACCTGCCGCATCAACATAAGGACCCGTCGGATTTTCTGATCTGAATTGACGCATATGGTAACCACCATCTGCCCCCAACCAACCATAAGTGACATGTAGGTAATAGTAACCTGTTGCTTCATTATACTCAACATAAGGGCCTTCACCTGACTCAAAATGCCCCCCAGAAATGTTCGTCCCAAAATATCGATCAATCATTCGACCATCTTCTGTTAGACTATCTTCTTTCGGATAAATCACTTCACCTGTTTCCTTATCTAATTCAAGTAAATAAATGCCCCCTGACCAAGACCCGTAGACCATGTAGAGCTTACCTTCGGTATCATAAAAAAGGTTCGCATCAATCGCATTTGGGTAATGACGGTTGTTGAAACTACCATCCGCGTTAAACCACGCATCATTCACTTCACTTACTTTTCCTTCTTCAATCAACTCATCGATATGCGTGTTTTCCCATTGTTTATTTACCTCACTCTTATCATCATAACTTTCAGCGGCCGTGAATCCTGAATAGACAAGCGTATCAACATACTCATAAGGCCCTTCAATATCTTTTGATACCGCAAAACCAATCGCCGATCGAATATATGTTGAAGAGGCACTGTAATGCATCATATAGGCCCCCTTTGTACCATCTTCATTCAGATAATGTTCATTCCAAAAGATATCTGGTGCCCACACCGCAAAACCACCAGAAGAATCTGCATCATCTTCACCAGCCCATCGGAATGATTCTTTTAAGTTCTCAGATAAATCACCATATAAGACATTGTCAGGTGTCGTATACCCATTTGTGAACCGTTCCCAACTTAATAAGTCCTGTGACTTGGCCGCTTCAATATGGGTACCAAAAACGTAATACTGATCGTCTACTTTAATAATCGACGGATCATGTACGGACACATCTTGATATGTCGGTTCTGTTAATGTCGATGTAAATAGCGGCGCGTCACTTATACCTTCTTCATCCACACCACTATTTACTTCTTCTGTACCTTGATCTTGGTTGACACTTTGGTATATGATAACAGTTGTGATGACAACCAATGCCACCACAATACCTAACCATCCTTTTTTACTCATCACGCCACTCCCTCTCATAAACTTGTACTTACATTTTATAAAGCGTTTTCATTTTTGTCAATGTTTAAACGTACAAGTTTATGAAATAACCTTCAACTTTATCCAATAGATAGCTGTTCACCTACAGATACAAAAAAACCAATAGAAAAAGATGATCAACTCGACCTGAGCTGATCATCTTTTCCCTTTCTTTATATGACTACCTGTTATTGATTGTTTTGATCAAATTCTTTAATAAAATCAACAAGTGCTTGTACACCTTCCATTGGCATGGCGTTATAGATACTTGCCCGCATGCCGCCAACAGAACGGTGACCTTTTAATGTCACAAGTCCGCGCTCTCCAGCTTCTTTAATGAATTTCGCTTCAAGTTCTGCATCACCTGTTTTAGAGATAAACGGGACGTTCATCCAAGAGCGGTCACGATCTTTAATTGTTGCTTCAAATAACACAGAGTTATCAATCGTTTCATATAGAAGATTTGCCTTTTTCTCATTTAACTCAGCCATCTTAGCTAATCCACCGATATCATCTTTGATCCAATCAAAGACAAGTTTCGCCATGTAGATTGGGAATGTTGGTGGTGTATTATAGACAGAGTTTGCTTTTTGATGTACGGCATAATCTAACATCGTTGGCACATTCTCAGGCGCACGACCAATCAGGTCGTTGCGTGCAATAACAACAGTCATACCCGCTGGACCAATATTTTTCTGCGCACCAGCGTAAATTAAACCGTAATCTGTCACATCAATCAATTCTGATAGAATATTTGATGACATATCGGCAACAATCGGAATATCACCTGTATCAGGTAATTCATAGAAACACGTACCTTCGATTGTATTATTCGTTGTAATATGAACATAATCCGCTTCAGGATCAATCATGTCACGAGTGACTTTCGGAATATGAGAAAGGTCCGCGCCGTGTGAATTAGCAATCACACGCGGTGTACCATATTTCTTCGCTTCTTCATAGGCTTTTTGTGACCATGTACCGGTAATAACATAGTCGGCTTTCTTGTTTTTAATCATCAAGTTCATTGGCACCATCGCAAATTGCGTTGACGCTCCCCCTTGAAGGAACAAGACAGTATAATTATCAGGAATATTCATTAACTCACGTAATGTTTTTTCTGCATCTTGGATAATATCCATAAATAATTTGGAACGGTGACTCATTTCCATTACTGACATGCCAGAGCCTTTATAATTGGATAACTCTGCCTCTGCTTTTTTTAGTACACTTTTCGGTAATGTCGATGGTCCTGCTGAAAAGTTATAAACTGGATTCATAAATTTAACCACACCTATTCTTTTAGTTTTTTTACCATCTTTCTTTATTTAAAATAAGGTCCCCCTTATTTCTCCACGTGACATAAAACGAAGCTCAGTTTTTATGCGAGTCTACTCGACCCATTATATCAAAAATCCCTCTCTCATTCAAGTGAATATTCTCAAAATTAGCACAATTGAAAGCTATGAAACTTTTTCACGTACCCTTTTTATGTTAGAATAGATAAAGATAAAATGCAAATAACCGACACAGAGAAGAAAGAGGCGACCACGATGACACAACAGGTAACGACCGTCATTTTCGATGTTGACGACACGTTATATGATCAACACTTCCCTTTTAAACAAGCATTACTTGATAGCTTCACTTACCCACTTAAAGAAGCAGATATTGAATCGTTGTATCTATTAAGCCGAAAATATAGCGATGATGTATTTGAAGAAGAACAAAGAGGAGAAATCACGACAGAAGACTTGCAAGTTTACCGCATCACTGCGTCAATGAGAGACTTAGGCTATGAGATTTCAAAACAAGAGGCCCTTTTGTTTCAAGATACTTACATCGCCTACCAAAATAAAATCACGCTCATACCCGAAGTAAGAGCGTTACTTGATTATTTAGCAGCGAAAGACGTAACATTGGCTATTCTCACAAATGGGAATGCCGATCACCAACAGATGAAAATCAACCAACTCGGCATGAATCAGTGGGTGAAGCCGACTCACCAATTCATTTCAGGCGCACTGCCATTTCAAAAACCAGATAAACGGGTATTTGACCATATCGTCAATACACTGAACCTGAATAAAGACACCACTTTTTATGTTGGGGATGCTTATGTAAATGATGTGTTAGGGGCTAAGGGCGCTGGACTTTCGGTCGTTTGGTTCAATCATCGTCTCCGCGAACCTGAAGGAGAGATACGACCAGATTATACAGCCACAACTGCTAAAGACTTATTAGCATTCTTTAAAAGTCAACTTGGCAGTAAGGACCGATGACTCACCATTACTTCTACTTTAATAGACGTGTAACTACTCTTTAACACACCGAAACTTCCATAAAAACACCGTTAATCAAAATGAAACATCTTTGATTTAACGGTGTTTTTTATCGAGCATGAGTCGCTATGACGTCATCCTTTCTCTCAAATGTCCATGGGTATTTTAAGTTCAACTTAGTCTAGTGATCAGTTGACAACAGACTCATTAAATGCAAATCTAAAAACTCACCATTGAAAATCCTAGACTCTCGCATAACACCCTCTTCTACAAACCCTGCCTTTTGATACATCTTGTATGCGCCTTGATTATTACTAAGCACATAAAGCGATAACCGGTGAAAACCCCGTTCTTGAAAAACGTAACGTTTCATCTCTTCCATAAGAAGACGTCCGTACCCTTTACCACGACTGGCTTTACGGATAAAGATACGATTTAAAAAGGCTGATTGATTCACCTCATCAATCTCCGCCACTTGAATATGACCAATCTTTTCTCCGGTTTGTTCTTCAATTACTGTATATAACTCGACCGGTAACGCTTGTTGTTTTGCCTTTTCAACATACACCGCTAGCTGTGCTTTTGTGACCGGGAGTGTAAATGTACGTCCCATAAAACTAAACAAATCCTTCTCTGTTGCCTCTTGTTGCCAATCAATAAACGCCTGATAATCAGTCTCATCAAACACTTTTAATCCAATCATCTCGCTCGCTCCTTTATATCTGTTTCATTTTTCACTTCTATTAGTGTAGCATAATTTATTCACACATTATCAACCACATGCCTTAACATGGCGCCATGGCATTTCAAGTAGGAAAAGACTTAACCGAAGCATCAAATGTAGATATTCAGTCCATATTGAAACAATTGATTTCAACAAGAATACAAAAAAGTGATGAGCAACCATATAGGCATAATCATCACTTTTTTCGTATCGTTTTATATTATTTTACAAATGAACACATACCCTTAGCCCATACATCCACTCCTTGATGTAAACCACCTGGATAAAAGACAACGTCTTTTTCTTCACCAGGTAATAAGTCAAAAAAGTTCTCAGAAAAATGTCCTTCGACAGAAGCTTCTAAACAAACGGCTTTTTGAAATACCTCTGATGTTACCCGGTAAACATAAGGTGAAACTTGTTCCACCTCGATTGGCGCAAGTGTTATAGCTAAGTCTTTGGCACTGACGAAATAGTAGCGATTGCTGATGACTTCTTTTATTTCGTTTGACTTAAACTCAACAAGGAAGACAACGTCAGATAGCGTCATACCTTTAAGTAAGGTTGCCTTTTTGTATACGGTAAGCGCTGTGCTTGTCTGTTGATGTAACGTGACGGTTGTCACATCTTCCAAAAGCATTTCACCTGCGAGCGACTGAAGCGAGACGACAAGCTCACCCTTTAATGCTTGTTGGTCATTCACACCATGAACGATCACATCACCTTCAGATTCACTCACCACCAACAATTGTGGTTTAAAACTTTCTTTTACTTGATAATGGCTAGCTTTATAGCGGCCATAGTAATCCATACTTGACCATGAAGCTACAGGCCAACAGTCATTGAGTTGCCAGTAGAGCGTACCCATACAGTAAGGCATCGCCTTTCGGTGCGCTTCAATCGCTTGTTTCATCGCTTCTTGTTGGAGCACTTGACTCATATATAAGAAGCTTTCAAAATCTTTTGGTTCTGGTAAAACTTCTTTCATATACGTCTCAATCAAATGATTGCCGTCTCCGTTCTTTTGGTGATGCAACATCGGAATCGAATCAATCCGGTAATCTTTTTCGGTCATAAACGTATCTACGGTACGTTTTTCAGGGAAAGACTGAAAACCATATTCGCTCATAAAGCGCCCAACATTTTCACCATATGCATGAAACGGCTGTTTCCCATGCCACACGTCCCAGTAATGCACATCTCCCGCTTCTTTAACTCCGAGCGCGTGGCGTGAAGCATCATTTACTTCATAAGCGAGCGGGGAACTCGACCAATAATCAACATCTGTTCGTTCAGCAACGACGTTTTTCAATACATCATGGAAGATTATTTGATAATCTGCCCATATCTTTTCTCTTAACTCATGACTAAACGGTTTTTTCCAACCCCAGCCACCCTCTTCTTCGTAATGCGCCCACGCCGCATCCATCTCATTATTCCCGCACCACAGTGCAATGGACGGGTGATGTCTGAGACGGGTGACTTGATCAATCGCTTCTTGTTTCACGTTCGCTAGAAACGCGTCATCACCTGGATACATACTACAAGCAAACATAAAGTCTTGCCAGACAAGAATACCTTTTTCATCACATAACTCATAAAAGATATCCCTTTCGTAAATACCCCCGCCCCATACACGTAACATATTCATACCAGTAAATAACGCTGCCTGAATTTCCTTTTGATAGCGCTCATCTGTAACTTCACTAACAAAACTATCATTTGGAATATGGTTCGCACCTTTAATAAACAAGCGCTCGCCATTAAGTTCAAGATAAAAGGTTTGACCATTCGCATCATCTTCTGTCACGAGTCTTACTTTTCTGAGACCTGTTTTCATTTGTTTATGCGCGATTAAATTTTTCTCATTGCGCACAGTTAAAGTGAACGTGTACAAATACGGTTCACCTAAGTCATGCGTATACCACCTTTTCGGTTGCTTAATTGAAACAGGTAAATGAACGGTTTGAGTTCCTTTTGTTAAGTTAAAAGTCTCTTCATACCGGAACGACTCCGCGTGTAAACTAAGGGTGTAAAGGCCGGCTTTTTCAACTACCATTGTTACTTCTGCTTGGCCTGTTGCTATATCTTTTTCAACGGTATCCATTTGAAGATAGAGATCACGAACATCCAATGCCTCATAGACAGTCAGTTCGACTGGTTTATATATACCTGAGGTGACAAACCTTGGACCCCAGTCCCAACCATAGTGAAACGGCGCTTTTCGGGCAAAGACACTCAGTTTTTTATCTCCTAACCCACCCATCTCACTGTCATCATTCGCAGCCGGCAACTGATACCCAAGTGCTTCAAGCTTCGGTAAATCTGTCTTAATTGGTGATTGGAAGATAATCATCAGTGTATTCTTTCCTACCGTGACGTATTCATTCAGTTCAAGCTGATACACCCGGAACATGTTGGCCGTTTTTTTAACGAGGACACCGTTTACATAAATATCTGCATATGTGTCCAAACCATGAAAAGTAAAGGTCATGATTTTCTCTAACCTATCATCGGAGACATCAAAAGTCGTTTCATAGCACCAATCGACTTGATCTATCCACTGCAAAGCCTTTTCATTATCTTCATAAAATGGATCGTCAATCAAACCATTCTTTAGTAAATCAGTATGAACACAACCCGGCACAAAGGCTCGGTGCCACTGTTCTTTGCCATACTGTTTAAAATGCCAATCTGATACTATCATCTTTTCCATCGTTTCACTCCTCTGATTCCATCTTTTATTATTAGCTAAACAAAGTTAAATTATATGAATAATATATCGATAAATAACACTAGCAAACACCGATTGACTATGTTAAAATATTTTATAAAGTAACTTATCGATAACTTTAAAATAACTTTATGAGGTGATTATATGACAATTCACGTGAATGATGCAACTCTTTCGTTTCATTTAACCAATAATGATGTTAGCTATATTTTTAGGGTGCTTGAGAAAAGCGCGCAACTCGAACATCTTTATTACGGCGAAGCGGTACATCACCGCTCAGATTTCAGCCATTTAATTGAACGCGAGGTTCGCCCATCAACGAACCGTTTCACAGGTGACCATACATCATCATTTGAACATATCAAACAAGAATACCCCAGTTACGGAACAACGGACTTCCGTTATCCCGCTTTTACGATTGAACAACCGAACGGGTCATACATCACCGATTTTCGTTATGATAGTTATAGAATCATAAAAGGCAAGCCCACCCTATCAGGTCTTCCACATACCTACGTCGAAAGAGAGGATGAAGCAGAGACACTGATCATTACGTTAGTTGATGACGTGATTGATGTGACGTTAGAACTGTCATATACGATTTATACTGACCGTGCGGTGATCACGCGTCACAGTCATTTCATCAACAACAGCATCGCCACCTATACACTCTCTGAGGCACAGTCGTTGAGCATAGACTTTCCGGATGACAATTTTGAGATGGTTCAATTAAATGGCGCCTGGGCACGAGAGGCACACGTGGGTGTTTCTCCTCTTAAAAAAGGTGTGCAGTCCGTTTCAAGTAATCGCGGGGCATCTGGACATGTCCATAATCCATTTATCGCTTTAAAACGTCCACACACGACGGAACAAACCGGGGAAGTGTATGGATTTAGCCTTGTCTATAGTGGCAACTTTAGAGCACAAGTAGAAGTGGATACATACGACGTGAGTCGTGTCTCACTGGGGATTAATCCGTTTCACTTCGCTTGGCAACTCACCCCTGGTGATAGCTTCACAACGCCTGAGGCCGTGATGGTTTATTCACAAGCAGGTTTATCAGGTATGAGTCAAACATTCCACGACCTTTATCGAAAGCGTCTAGCGCGCGGTTATTGGCGTGATAAAACACGTCCTATCTTAATTAACAACTGGGAAGCGACTTACTTTGATTTTGACGAAGACAAAATTTTAACGATTGCGAAATCAGCCAAAGACTTAGGGATTGAACTGTTCGTTTTAGATGACGGTTGGTTCGGTAAACGTAATGATGACGCCACTTCGCTTGGTGATTGGTTTGTCGACCACGATAAGCTACCGAATGGCATTAGTGCCTTATCAAAGAAAGTCACTGAGCTTGGAATGCGTTTTGGTTTATGGTTTGAACCTGAAATGATTTCTCATGGAACTAAGTTATATGAAGATCATCCTGACTGGCTACTAGAAGCTCCAGACCGTTCACCATCACACGGACGAAACCAATACGTCCTAGATTTTTCTCGTGACGAGGTCATTGAACATATTTATCAATTAATGACAGCGGTTATTGACGATAGCGAGATCAGTTATATTAAGTGGGATATGAACCGGAACATCACGGAAGCCTATTCACGCACATTACAACCGCAGGCACAAGGCGAAGCCTTTCACCGGTACATTCTCGGGGTATATAAATTATACGAAAAGCTGACCACTCGATATCCTGAGATTTTATTCGAATCATGCGCCGGTGGTGGTGGTCGCTTTGATCCAGGCTTACTTTATTACGCACCCCAAACATGGACGAGCGATGATACCGATGCGGTAGAACGACTGAAAATCCAGTACGGGACATCAATGGTGTACCCATTATCTGCGATTGGTTCACACGTGTCACAAATTCCTAACCATCAAGTCGGAAGAAGCACACCGCTTCAAACACGAGCGGAGGTAGCCTATTTCGGCACGTTTGGTTATGAGTTAGATGTCACGGAATTAACAGCCGCCGAAAAAGAGACTGTGAAAAAACAAGTCACTTTCTTTAAACGCTATCGCGAACTTATCAGTCATGGGACGTTCCACCGACTGCTTAGTCCGTTTGAATCAAATGAAACGGCTTGGATGGTCGTCAGTCATGACCAGTCAGAGGCGTTAGTTGGGTACTATAAAGTACTCGCTAAACCAAACGAAGGCTATAAGCGGATTAAGTTAACCGGTCTTGATAAAGACTGCTTGTATCACGTGGCACCGTTAAATAAAGAATACTACGGATCAGAACTGATGGCTTATGGCATTATTCTTGCGGATGACTTCACCGACCGCGCCAATGAGTATTGGGGCCGCGAACACCCTGGTGACTATCAATCACACATTTTTACACTAACAAAAAAATAGCTTATTCCCTTTTAACATACATGACCGGTAACCCCACCGGTCAAAAGAATTTAAACTTCAACAGAAAGAGGCAGACATCAATCGGATGGCTGCCTCTTTCACTTTGTTCATTATTTGTTTAATTATGGTTCACCCTAATCATACCACACGTCATATGTCAATTCTTTTTATAAACAGCTCTTTACATTAAAGGGCTTTAAAGAACTGAAATGCTTCATCGGCGTGATGCGGGATAAACTCATGACCATGTTCCGGATATAAGTGATGCGTCTTTTTCGTTTGCAAGTGGTTAAAGACCGCAAACTGTGTCGATGGCGGACAAATATTGTCTCGCATCCCCGTTACCATAATGACCTCACTCTCGATCCGCGGCGCTAAGTGATGTAAGTCAATATATCCTAATTTTAAAAAGGTCTCGTCTTCAAATTGGTGCATCGGATCAACATTTCTAAAGTAAAACGAAAGCTCCTCATAAGCGGAGTTTGTGACATCCATCTCCCACGCACGTTTATAGTCACTTAAAAATGGATACACACTGTATGTTTTCTTAATCTCCGGCACAAGACTTGCGACCGCGAGCGCCAAGGCACCGCCCTGACTTTGTCCGTAGGACCCTATTCGATTTGAATCAACATCTTCCATCGACTGCACGATTTTAACAAGATGGGTTGTATCTAAAAATACCGATCGATAGTAAAGGTTTTTCGGATTTTTATCTTTTAACCCGCGGATAATATGTCCACGTACCGTCGGTCCAATCGTGACGATCGAGTCTTCACTTAAACCACCTTGACCACGACAGTCCATCGCAAAAACATGGATGCCTTCTTTCGCATAAGCAACCTTGTCAAGCCAGTCCCCACTATCTACGCCGTAACCATGAAACATGACAACAGCTTGCCCGGTTGGTTGATGCGGTTTAGCCCATTTCGCATGAACTTTCACGCCACCTATCCCGGTAAAAGTTAAATGATAGAGTGTCACACCTTCAACTTGAAAGTCCGCCTCTACTACTTCGTAATCAAGTGATAACACCTCAAGTTCTGCCAAAGATTGTGACCAGTATTGATCAAAATCCGTCGGCTTCGGATTCTTGCCTTGATAATGTTTTAGCTGTTCTATTGGTAAATCAAGATGCATATCGTTTCCTCATTTCTTATTGTAATAGTCAAAAATCACACGTTCAGCCGGTTTCCCGTAGACGCCATAACCATCATGTTTTTTGGCTTCATCTAGCGTGTGTAGTAATGTATTCCAGTCCCAAAGACCAAACCCCATCACAAAGTCACGCTTTCCGGCCGTCAAAAACATATCTTCATAAAAGTGAGCTTGTTCTTCAAGGTTAACGTCACCTACATGGCCCCAGTCATTCGGAATCTGACTTGAACCCGTTCGACTTGGGCAGCCTGCTTCTGCGAAAAAGAACGGTTTATCGTACGCTTTCACAACCTTCTCAATGCGGTCGAGTTCTTGTTCCCACTCACCTGTCGGGTAATAACCACTTGACGAGATCACATCAACCACATCCCAAAAAGGAACCTGACTTTCCTGATACTTATCGGTGTTATAACTCACGAGGCCATGATAGACGTCTTTTACATCACGAATGAGCGCCCGCCACTCGTCCGCTCGCCTTTCGGTTTGCACCATTTCACAACCCACAATCAACATCTCACAACCTGTTTGTTCGGCAATGTCGGCATAATGCTTTTGATACGCCGTGTAGGACTTGAACCAATCTGACCATTTCGGTTCACACGGAACATCTAAATCAAAGAAGTTTATATGCGCGCGCCACGTCCCATCTTTACAATTCACCGTGGGCTTCAAAATAACCCTTGACCCTAACGTTTTCGCATAATCAATCATGTCGATGAGCTCTTCATCACTGACCATATGCTCACCCCAGTAATCTACTTCCGTCGTATGTGCCGTCTCTTGTAGGGCGCTGATTGCTATAATAACGGTGTCACTCGCCGTGCGCTCTTGCATTAGACGTAAACTTTCTTTTGCTTCTTCTTTTAAAAAGTCGCCCCGCCTACTATCCCAACCAAATGTAAATCCTTTAATAAAATTCATTTATATCCATTCCTATCTCTGTATGTTATTTAAGCATCTTGTTGCTTTTCTCATTCTTTTACTCATTCTCTTCCCACGTATTTCGAGAAATCTTACTGCCTTTTTAAAAGAAGCTAGTACACCTATAAGGTATACTAGCTTTTAACTTATCTATTATTTACGACCAAGTTCGGCATCATCTGCCACTTCTTCAGATGTCGCTTTGACATATTCAACGATCTCATCGACGGTTGTATAAGCAAGACCCACATACGTATCGGCCGCACCGTAATAGATCGCAATCTTACCTGTATCTGCATCATGTAATGTGGCACAAGGGAAGATGACATTATCAACAAAACCGGTTGTTTCGTATGGTTCTTCCGGTGTTAACACAAAGTTTTTCGAACGGTATTTTACTTTTGAAGGTTCTTCTAAGTCTAAAATAACCGCGCCCATCGAGTAAACGAAACCGTTACATGTGCCTGTGACACCGTGATAAAACATGAGCCATCCTTCTGACGTTTCAATTGGGGCTGGACCGCCACCAATCTTCACATTTTGCCACCAACCGTAGCCGCCTTTTGTCATCACATGACGGTGTTTACCCCAGTAAGTCATATCCGGTGATTCGCTTAAGAACACATCACCAAATGGTGTATGACCACTGTCACTCGGACGAGACAGCATCACATAATTACCATTAATCTTACGCGGGAATAAGACGCCGTTTCGGTTAAATGGTAAGAACGGGTTTTCCAAGCGAACAAATGTTTTAAAGTCGTCTGTCTTCGCCACACCAATCGCCGCACCATAAAAGTCTGTACACCAAATAATATAGTAGGTGCCTTCTACTTTCAGTAAACGCGGATCATAGGCGGAAGGCGGTTGGAAGCTATTTCCCTCCTCATCCACAAATGGAATTTTATCTTCCTCAATCTCCCAGTTTAGACCGTTTTCACTTTTACCTAAATGTAAGTGCGGGCGTCCATCAATCGTTTCCGCACGGAAGACACCGATAAATTCATTATTGTGACTCACAACCGCACTATTAAAGATACGCGCGATCCCTTTTGCTGGATTGCGTTTAATTATTGGGTTTTGACTGTGACGCCAAACAGGTACATCTAACCCCTCTGGTTTATCCTCCCAAGGCATCGCATGGATTTTTTCCGCTATCATTTTTACTTTTGTCATAATCATTGTCCCCTTTCGATACAGTTACTTAACCGATCCGTTTGTTAATCCGTTATAAATATATTTTTGTAAGAAGATGAAGGCGATCATCGTAGGAATAATCGCAATCATAACGCCAGCAGTAATGACTTGCCACTCCGCCCCAAAGGGCCCTTGGAACTTAAAGAGCGCAGTCGAGATTACTTGAAGATCTGTTTTTGGCATGTATAAGAACGGTGTATAGAAATCGTTATACACATTGACCCCTTTAATAATAAATACCGTGACAATCGCTGGTTTTAGGAGCGGTAAAACAATCTTACGGTAAATCGTTAAGTAAGACGCCCCGTCAAGCATCGCTGATTCATCGAGCGAAATAGAAATGGAGTCCATAAATTGCAAGAAGATATAGACGGCGATAATATCTGTCCCAAGATACAAGACAATCGCCGCGAAAATCGTATTAAATAAACCTAAACGGTGCACAATTTGGAATGTTGCGACTTGCGTTGTTACAGCCGGAATTAAAGTGGCCAGTAAAAAGGCACCTAAAATATATTTACTTCCTTTAAATGTGAATCTATGCAACACAAACGCCACCATCGAACCAATCAATGTTGTCCCAATAACGGAAATGACGAGAATAATCACCGTATTTTTAAAACCGACGAGCATATTCCCTTCGCTAAAGGCGCGTGTGTAGTTTTCAAAGTTCATCCAGTTCTCTGGTAAGGCTAAGGCACCTGTTGATCCGTATTCATTTCCTGTCTTAAATGACGCGAAGAAAATCGCTAAGATTGGAATGATACTAAAGGCAGCACCAAGTATGAGCGTAAAATATTTAAATACTTTTCCTAAGACATGTTTACTCTCCACCTTATTCATCCCCCTCACTAAAGAATTTTCTTTGAATACCCGTTACAATAACCACGATAAAGAGCAAGATTACAGCCATCGCTGAACCGAGACCAATCTTACCATACTTGAATGCGGTATTAACCGTCTGAATAACAAAGGTCGCACTACCATTGGCACCGCCTGTCATAATAAACGGAATCTCAAACGCACTTAAGGATCCACTGACTGCTAAAATTAAGTTCAGTGATATGATAATTTTTATACTCGGTAAAATAATGTAACGGAATTGGTGCCACCGATTGGCCCCATCCATTTCAGAGGCTTCATAAATCTCATTAGGAATTGATGAAATTGCCCCGAGGAAAATAATGAAGTTAAAGCCCATGTAGCGCCAGACCGATACACCCGCTAATGAGTAGTTAATGAGATCGGGGTTACCTAACCATTTTTGTGCGAATTGACCTAAGCCAATAGCTTGAAGAACAGTATCAAGCGTGCCATCCGCTCTAAAGAATAATAAAAACATTAACCCAATCGCGACACCGTTTAGTAAGTAAGGGAAGAACAAAACGCCTTTAAAAAAGTTTTTGAACTTCACTTCAAAACTAAGAATGGTCGCAAAGTATAGCGCAATGCCCAATTGGACAAACGTCGCAAAGAAATAATACAAACTGACTCTAAATACCGCAAAGTATTCAGGGTTTGAAAAGATTGTCTTGTAATTTTCAAATCCAATAAAATTCATCTCACTATAACCATTCCAATCGGTAAAGCTGTACCAAAACATATTGATTACCGGTAAGAATGCGAACGTGCCAAGCAACGTCATCGGAATCGCCAGAAACGACACAATAATGATGTTGCGCTGTGCTTTATAAGAAATATTTGAAAATCGTAATTTACTGATGATTTGTTTGAATTTAGACAAGGGTCCGCACCTCCTAATTCCTAATATCTAGCCGCAAGCGTTCTTTCTATCTTTAAAGATGAGAAAAGGAGCACGAGGAGCACTCCTTTTTCATCTGTTTTACACGTTGGAATATTTATTCCATAATTTTGTTGTAAGCCGCTTCCCAGGCATCGTTCCATTCATTCATGACATCGTCAAATGACATGTCACGGTTACCAATAGCCGCTTCAACTAAGATTTGTTTCTTATCTTGACCCCAAAGACCAACCTCAGATTCTTTATCAATCTCGTCTAATTTACCTTGTAATTCGTCTGGAGATGGCTCAAGCATCACAAACTCAGCACCTGCCGCTTCAGCATCCGCTAACGAATCAGGAAGTGGCACATCCTTAGATGCACTGATACCACCTGCTTGTTCTACAGAATATCCTGATTCATTAATGAACCAATCTACCCAAGCGAAAGCCGCTGGTTTGTTTTCACTAAATTTGCTGATAGAGATATTAAAATCAGCACCTAACGAGAACAACGTACGCTCGGCATCATTTGGATAAGCCATAATCGCGATATCATCAGCGTTTGGACCAGCCCCTTGAATTTGTTCAAGCGCCCAAGAACCAAGAACCATTGTCGCAATTTCGCCTTCATTCATCATGACTTTAGAAGCTTCCCAGTCAGTAGTCAGTGGATCTTCTTCAATTAAACCTTGTTCAGCCACATCATACATAAGTTTGTAGTGCTCGTAGTGTGGGTCACCCGCTTCAAACGGACGTGGATCATCTAACATATCGATATTATAGTAAGTTTCGTTACCAGCTGTAGTTGATAACGCCCCTTGCCACTGCGTTAATGGCCAAGCATCCGCATAGTTTGTGTATAGCGGAATCGCATCTGTATTGTCTTTCACCATTTGTAACGCTTCTAAGAATTCTGCTTGTGTTTCTGGTAATTCCGTTACACCCGCTTCTTCAAAGACCGCTTTATTATAGATAACACCTGTATACGTAACTGCAATTGGAATACCATAAACAGTACCATCAACCGCACGTTCTTCAACACCTAAGAAATCCTGTTCCATTTCTTCTAATGAACCCATTGGTTCGAAGAAATTCGGAATATCTTCAATCGGTACTTCTACAGGTAAATATTGTACATCACCAAAATCTTGTGTATTAATACGTGGCATAATATCCCCACCGTAATCGTTTAACGCTTCAAACGTAACATTCACATTTGGATACTTCGCTTCAAACGCTTCCTTGTACTCTTGGTAGACATCGCCAACGATGTCTGTACGGTGTGTGATAACCGTTAAATCGCCTTCTATCTCTTCAGGGTCCATGTCTTTCCACGCCTCATGCATCGGTACATCTTCACTTGATCCATCATCTGAACCATTATCATCTGAACCTGATGCATCATCATCGTCTCCGCCACATGCTGCTAAAGCAACAAGCATAAACAGACTTAGTAATAAAACCATTAACTTTTTACCCATAATTAAACACCCTTTCTTTTCTTTTAAAACTTTTATTAACTTAACTTTAAGTTATCGCTAAGCTAATAAGTATATTGTATATTGAAAACGTTTACCCGTCAATAGTTTTTCAGCAAAATAATTTAACATATTACTTAATTACGTAAATCTTATTAAGTAATTTTACTTAATAAAGTAACAAAGCCCCTAACAGTGCCATTTCAATGCTTGACTATACAAGATTCACGATTCCTTTAAGAGGCAAACTTTTTTTAGACTTTTTTAAACGCATACTTATTTTAGAATAGCTAAATTTTTAAGTAAACAATTCTATATTCACTTAATTCATTACTTAATCTCATTCAATCTACCCTTTCGTCCCACATCAAAAACTCCCATCAAATTCCTACACACAGCCTAGCGATTTAATAGGGGCACTATCATAAGGACATTTAAGCAAAAGAAAAAAGCAATGGCATCGATTGCTTTAACTTTGACTTGATCTATTTAACAAACTTGTAACAACCGCCGCATACCCCGCAGGAAAGACAACGAGAAAGAGTACCCCATTATAGTAAAGAATGCCAAGTAACACGACGACCGCAATAAGGAGCGGCACGGTTATTTTTATTTGTTTAATCATTTCTACAAAACCTTCCGCAAAGGCGATACGGCCTGCTTTTTTATGGATTGTTAGGCCGTAAAAAGTAAAACTCACCGCACCAATCAACAATAATAAGAAATAAATGATCACGACGACAAAAACTAACGAAACACCACGCGATAAACTAAAAGTGAAAAGTGCCGTCAACAACAACAGACCGACACTCATCAAAAATGACCAAACTTTATAGTGATCATAATCTCGGTAATGCTTGAAAAATTGTTGTTTAATATATTTTTCATCAACTTCTTCATGGTTTCTCATCGCCTGATACGTAAGAAACAGACTCACACACGCTGGTGTGATGCCATAGAGAACTAACCCTCTTAATATGCCAACCCAAAAATAGAGCGCTAATACGATGTAGTGATAGACCGCTAACGTCCATTCAACGACTTTTGTACCGATGATCTTCACACCCTTCCTAAAGACAAAAAGACAAGAGAACTACCCTTGTCTTTTGTCCGAGACAGAGTCTCGTTTGATGATTTTACCTTTAACCGATTGTCTTCCATAACATTTATTGTTACCTTGGACTTTCTTAATAATGACTTTTACCGCTTCAGCCACCATTTCATCAATATCCACTTCAACAGTTGTTAAATTCGGATCGGTAATCGTGGCGTAAATATCATTATCAAAACCAACCACCGAAACGTCTTCTGGCACATGATAACCTTCTTCTTTTAACCGAGTGACAAACAAATGCGCGACTTGATCGCAGTTACATACGAATGCTGAGGGCATCTCTTTAGGTAACTTAAACGCAATGTATTTTCCTCGTTTGTCACGATCATTAATAATCCAATCCGAGTTAAGATCTTTCCCGTGCTCTAACAGTGATTTGTAGTAACCGAGATAACGGTCTTGAATACTACTCGTTGAATGCAAGTTACCGACAAAACCAATATCTGTGTGCCCTTTATTAATCAAGAAGTTCGTTAAATCATAGGCACCAAAGAAGTTATCCGTAATGACCGAATCAATTTCATCATGTTCATCATAAAAATCAAGAAACACTTTTGGCATGTCCATTTCTTTGATTAAGTTAATATAGTCACTCGAGAGTTGACCTAAGAAAATAAAGCCATCCACCTTCTTTTCATAATACAAACGTGGTAATTTCAGCGCTTCTTCATCCGCATCTGTTAAGATATTCATAATCCCGTAATACCCATACTGCTCAAAGACACGAGCCGCTTGTTGATACGCGCGGAAGTAAAAAGATTGTGACATTCCACCTGAAAATCGTTCAGGAATCACGACCCCAATATTATAGGTTAAGCCGTTCTTCATCGATTTTGCCGTCGTATTATAACGATAGCCCATCTCATCGGCAAGTTGTTTAATCTTATCTTTTAGCGCATCACTCACGCCTTCTTTATCATTGAGCGCTTTTGACACCGTGACACTACTGACACCGATTCTTTCAGCGATATCTTTCATTGTTACATTCGCCATCTTCAACACATCCCATCTTCAAACATCCATCGATTATTGCCTCAAAATTTCAACCTAAGTTATAACTTTATTAAGTACATGAACTTAGTTAATTAACTAAATGAATACCTCTTAATAGTACCAAACCTTAGGCCATAAGGCAATAAAGCATGTATAATTCGAGTAGGATATTCTTAGTTTACTCGTTACTTAACAACTTCTCATTTTTTTCAATTAACGTTTTCCTTACTTTCGCATTATCTAATGAACGGAATTGGTCTTCTGGTGTTTGAAACGCATAGTCCAGTAACCGATCAACGGTTGTTTTTGCGACATGCACGCGTGTATCGCTTGATGCATAGTAAATGAATAAATCTTTCTCTTCATTCACGACAGCTCCGTTACAGAAAATAACATTTGAGACATCACCTACACGTTCATCATCATAAGGGGCAATGAAGTGTCCACCTGGTTGCGCTATGACTTTCGTTGGGTCATCTAAGCTTGTGACCAGTACGTAAAGAACATAACGCAAGCCAGCCGCAGTATTACGCACACCATGCGCGATGTGCAGCCAACCTTTATCCGTTTTAATCGGCGCCGGTCCTTGTCCGTTTTTCACCTCATAAACGGTATGGTACTCACGTTCATGAATGACTTCTTCTTTTGTGATGACAGGATTTTCGATATCATCACATAGCGCAAAGGCAATCCCACCACCTGAACCGGTAGAAATAAAACCATCTTGCGGTCGGGTATAAAACGCATATTTGCCGTCAACAAATTCTGGGTGAAGAACGACATTACGTTGTTGTGGGGAAGGCGTTTTGATATTCGGTAGTCTTGTCCACGTTTTTAAATCTTTTGTTCTAACAAGACCCGCTTGAGCAATCGCACTTGATGTGTCGCTTGCTGGTACATCCGGGTCTTTACTTTCCGAACAGTAAATACCATATATATAGCCGTCTTCATGTTTCACTAAGCGCATATCATACATATTCGTTTCTTTTTTATCGACATCTTCCCAGACGAGCGGCGTATCGATAAAACGGAAATAATCCACACCAGTGTCACTTACCGCGAGTGTAAAGATTGACTTTCTGTCTAATCCTTCTGTTCTAACGACAAGATAATACTTCCCATCATGATACAATGCCCCTGGGTTAAGCGTCGCATTAATTCCTAAGCGTTCTTGGAAGTAAGGGTTTGTGTCTTTATTTAAATCAAAACGCCAGTGAATCGGCACATGGTGACGGGTAATAACCGGATGTTGATAGCGGTCATAAATACCGTTATAAAAGTCATGATTAACCTCATTTTTTCTTGTCAGTAAGGCTTCTTGTTTGTCTTTTAATTTAAAATATTTTTCGTGTATCATTGTTTTTCCATCCTTTCGATGAGCTCTAGACAGCTACGTGTATTATGATAGGAGACTTTCCAAGGTTCAGCTACATCACGTTTAATCGGTTGATTGTCTTTTGTCAGTGACCAGTACCATTCCCCACCAGGACGCGGATCTTTTATATGCGCCATAATGAATGTCCAACAGTTCTCAGCTGCTTCTTTAAAGGCTTCATCTCCTGTTTTCTCATAAGCATTATAAAAACCCAGCATAGTTTCTGCTTGAACCCACCAAATGCGTGTATCATCGACCACACCATTTTCCCGCTCGTTCTGCATTGAGCCATCCTCATTGACAGCAACATTTAAAATATTATAGGCAATATCTTGCACCATCTCATGGTATTTCGGCACGTCGCATTCAAGTACTTTTAACGTTTCGTCAATCAGCCAGGAGGCTTCAATATCATGACCAAACGACTGTAAGTCGATAATACTGTTCCAGTTCTTATCAAAAAAGACACCTAAGAAGTGATCCTCTTGATAGATTTTTTCAACGTGTCTATCTAACAAGTATTCTAAACGCACTTTTAACTCTTTTGATGGCGCTGCTTTATAGAGATTGGTGTAAGCTTCTAAAATATGAATATGGGTATTCATCGTAATATTTGCGACCACACCATTTTCACTCAACATTTCATTCGGGGCTTCTATCCACTCACGAGTAAATTCTTCTTTATAAGCACCGTTCTTATTATCAAAACCTTTGACCTCAATTAAATCATACAGGTCTAAAGCTAAATCAAGCGCTTCTTTATCCTGTGTAATTCGGTAATACTCACTTAAGCCATAAATCATAAACGCTTGTGCGTAGATGTGTTTACGATCATCCATGACTTCTCCCCGGTAGTCAAGCATCCAGTAGATACCACCGTAGTCTTGGTCAAAGCATTTCTCCTTAATAAATCGATACATGTGATGCGCCATTTCCAAGTACTCAGACTGACGCAATACGCGGTAACTACTTGAAAAAGCCCATAAGTGTCTGGCAGCGGCAATCCCGCCTTTTTCTGCCCTTTCCATGACCGTTAAATCATAAGCGACACGGCCATATAAGCCACCATGTTTCTCATCTTTTAACTTCATCCAAAACGGTAAAATGGTCGTTGTTAATTCTTGTTTCATTGCTTCTTTATTCATTCGGTCACCTCCGTTTAGTTAATCGATAACTTAATAATTTAATAATAAGTAACCTTTATATAAATGTCAATAGAAAGCCTTTTCTTTTTTTCACACGAACTTGACATGACGAGGGCCTTTCCGCTGTTTTTTCTCTATCATCAATCGACATCATCCGCCCTTAGTTTTTCCTCTTCATCTAATAGACCTTTCACTGTTTCTTATTTAAAACATTGCCAACAGAGGCGTTAGAAAAGTTCCGGAAGGATACGGAAAAACAACACGTGGTAATGTAAGCGCTTATCCCATACACTTGAACTATCAAGAAAACACATCATACTTGAAAGGATGATTCACATGAAGAAAATTTTACTTGCCTGTTCCGCAGGCATGTCAACAAGCCTACTCGTATCAAAAATGGAGGCGGTCGCCAATGAACGCGGACTAGATGCGAAAATTTGGGCCGTCGCCCAGGACAAAGCACCTGAAGATATGAAAGAAGCAGACGTCTTACTTATCGGCCCTCAAATGCGCTTTATGAAAAAGAAGTTTGAAAAGACCGGTCAAGAACTTGGTGTACCCGTTGATGTCATTGATTCGGTGTCTTATGGACGCATTGATGGAAGCGCGGTTTTAGATCATGCGATTAAATTGATTGAAAAAAACTAACTGGAGGCTTAACCAATGAATAAATTTATGAATATGCTTGAAAATGTCTTATTGCCAGTAGCGGATAAGCTCAATAATAACCGCTACCTCACTGCTTTACGTAATGGCTTTATGGTTGCCTTACCGATTATCATTTTCGGTTCGATCTTTGTCGTTTTAGCTAACTTACCCTTCTTAGATAAATTGATTGGAGAAGATGCTTACCAAGCCTATCAACAAGCCTTAAGCCCAGCTTCTCAAGCAACACTCACAATTATGGGTCTGTTCGTTATTACGGGGATCGGCTACAAGATGGTTGAACAACGGGGTGGCGAGGCGATTTACGGAGCAGCTGTGAGTATTGCGGCGTTCTTAGTCTTAACACCACAAGTATTAGGTGACACAGCGAATGTTATCCCAACGAGCATCCTCGGTGCTGAAGGGATGTTCCTAGGTATTTTCACCGCCTTTATTGCGGCTGAGTTGTATCAACTATTTGTAAGTAAGAATTTAACCATTAAAATGCCACAAGGTGTACCAAGTGCGGTATCGCGTTCGTTTAGTGCCTTAATTCCTATTTCTTTAACACTCGCGATTTTCTTAGCTGTCCGCATTCTTTTCGGTTTTACTGATTACGATACGGTACAAAACTTTATTTATACGATTATTCAAGCACCACTAACGTCTCTTGGTAGCGGCTTACCAGCTACCATCATTGCGGTCCTGTTAATTCAAGTATTCTGGTTTTTCGGGTTACATGGTCAAATTATTATCAACTCTATCTTTGACCCAATCTGGTATGCGTTAAACGAACAAAATTTAGAAGCATTCCAAGCAGGGGCGGACGTCTTACCAAACATCGTGACAAAGCAGTTTATCGATACATTTATCGTTGGTATTGGCGGGTCAGGTATGACGCTCGCTGTGTTACTCGCTATCTTTATTGTCGCAAAGAGTCGTCAACTAAAAGACTTAGGGAAACTCGGGATTGGATCTGGGATCTTTAACGTTAACGAACCCGTTATTTTCGGTATGCCAATTATTATGAACCCACTTGTTATTATCCCTTGGTTACTGGCACCAGTTGTTGTAGCGATTGTGACCTATACGTTAATGTCGATTGGCTTTGTGCCAAGACCGGCCGGGGTCATCGTGCCGTGGACAACACCTGCACTCTTAAGTGGTTACCTTGCTACCGGGAATAAAATTATGGGAACGGTTATGCAGCTAATCAACATGGGGATTGTCTTTGTGATCTGGTTACCGTTCCTTAAAGTGATTGACAAACAATATTACGAAGCTGAACAAAAAGCGAACTAATGTAACACTTATAATAACACACACAAACAGCGGCCAGGCCCTTGTGCCTGGCTGTTATTATCTCAACGATTTAGAGGGGGACACCACTATGCAATCTATGACAGAAATCGCTTTTCAAATCATTCTATTTGCCGGTAACGGCAAATCCAGCGCTATGGAAGCTATTCAAGAAGCGAAAGAAGGTAACTTTGACGGGGCTGATGACAAAATAACAGAGGCAAATGAAGAACTTTCACGCGCTCACCGCTTTCAAACGGACTTGCTTCAACAAGAAGCGCGAGGCGATAGTAAAGATATCAATTTAATCTTAATTCATTCTCAAGATCATTTAATGACGTCGATGACGGTTCGCGATTTAGCGATTGAAATCATCGAAATTTATCGCAATAAATAAGAAAGGGGATCATGATGACTACACGCACATTTCCAAAAGATTTCTACTGGGGTTCTGCCGCCTCAGCTGAACAAACAGAAGGTAACCAACATGGCACAAAAGTGAAAACGATCTGGGATCATTGGTACAACTTAGAACCTAATCGCTTTTTCGATGAAGTCGGACCGAGTGAAACGTCTGACTTTTATCATCGCTATAAAGAAGATATTAAAAATATGAAAGACTTTGGACACAATAGTTTCCGCCTATCACTCTCTTGGGCACGATTGCTAGATGAATCAGGCCAGCTTAATCGAGAGGCCGTCACTTTCTATAACGATGTGATTGATACCCTCATCGCTCATGAGATTGAGCCGTTTGTTAACCTGTTTCATTTCGATATGCCGCTTTACCTACAAGAACAAGGTGGATTTGAATCGCGCAAAGTCGTGGACTTGTATGTCGATTACGCGAAAATCGCCTTCTCACTCTTTAGTGACCGGGTCAAAGTATGGTTTACGTTTAACGAGCCGATTGTCCCTGTTGAAGGAGGTTATCTATACGATTTCCACTATCCCAATGTGGTTGACGCCAAGCGCGCGTTTCAAGTCGCGTACCATACGATGATTGCACACAAAAAAGTGTGCGCCCATTACCACGATCACTATGATGGTAAAATCGGGATTATTCTAAACTTAACGCCGTCCTATCCGAGAAGTCAGCATCCAAGCGATTTAAAAGCAAGTCACATTTGCGACCTGTTTTTTAACCGCAGTTTCCTCGACCCTGTCGTTAAGGGCGAATACCCTGAAGATTTAATTAATCTGTTAAAAGAATATGATCACTTACCAGAAACTAAACCAGAAGATACGTTGTTACTTAAAAATAATCCGATTGATTTTCTTGGGGTGAATTACTATCAGCCGCGCCGAGTGAAAGCTAAGACACATACCCCACATCCTGATAGTCCATTCTTACCGGACTGGTTCTTCGATAATTATGAGATGCCTGGTCGGAAGATGAATGTCTATCGCGGTTGGGAAATCTATGAAAAAGGCATCTACGATATCATGATTAACTTACGGGATAATTACAACAACATCGATTGCTTCATCTCAGAAAACGGGATGGGTGTCCAAAACGAAGCACGCTTCATCAAAGACGGACGGATTGAAGATGATTACCGGATTGACTTTATTTATGGGCACTTAACGTGGCTCCATCGCGCACTAATAGAAGGTTGTAACGTCAAGGGTTATCACTTATGGACATTTATGGACAACTGGTCATGGGCTAACGCTTATAAGAACCGTTACGGTTTCTTCTCCGTTGATCTAGAGACGAAACATCGCACTGCGAAAAAGAGCGCTTTCTGGTTTAAGCAACTTGCTGAAACAAATGAACTGGTACATTAAATAGAAAGTAGATTAATATATTGTAACAATGACACACTACCTATAACTGTGTTAGCGCAATGCAATCGCATTGCGCTAGTACCTTATTATAGTTAAAGGTATACTTTGTTAAGATATCTTGCGAAGTGACCGTTACGCACATAAAGGTTTGTTATAATAGGGGTAACTTTAATCACAAGACAGCTTACTTTTGATCACTAGTAAAAAGGAGGTGAAGAGAATGCATAGCCGGCAAGTAATCATCTTAAAAGAACTCATTGGTAGTGATGTCTCTCTCACAAGTCAAACACTCGCTCACATACTTGATGTGAGTTCCAGGACAGTGAGAGATGATATAAAAGAGCTTGATCAAACACTCACAAATAATGGGGCCACCATTACATCCACACGAGGAAAGGGTTATACTTTAACCATCCAAGACGATGCGTCGTTTCGACATTTTTTAAAAAACCACGTCTATGAACAACATGCCAATGATTTCTCACAACCAGACCAACGGGTCGCTTACCTAATCGAGCGTTTTTTACTTGCGGAATCACACATTAAAACTGATGATTTAATGGATGAAATGCACGTGAGTCGCTCAACGATTCAAAATGATTTACGCCAAGTGAAAGAACAATTAAACAGCTATAAACTTACACTTTTGCACAAGCCGAATTATGGCATGAAACTGGTGGGATCTGAAGTGAAGCGTCGCTTCGCCTTATCTCAATTCATTTTCGATCAACGAGACGTTCGTGAAACGATGGTGTGGAAGAAACAATTAACCGAACTGACTCATGTCACCGAACAACAAATTCAATCGTTATGGGCTTTACTCATTGATACAACAAAACGGCATCATATTTCGTTATCTGATATTGCTTTAAATAATTTATTTATTCATATGGCGATTGCCTATAAACGGATTAAAGACGGCCATGAAATTGATTTTCTTCAACACGACCTAACTGACATCCAAGCGGAACATGAGTACACCGTCGCCGAAGAGGTCGTGAAAAAAAGTGAACATATCTTAAATATTACCTTCCCTGAAACAGAAGTTTGTTATATCGCGATTCATTTACTCGGCACAAAAATCGTCACTCATAGACATCAAACGGAAGAAGATTTAAAACAATGGTTACCGAGTGATATTGTCATCGTTACAGAAAGAATGTTACAAATGATTGAAGACAAACTGAGTTTGTCTATTCAGCATGATCGTGAATTGATTCTTGGGCTTGGTCTACACTTAAAGCCAGCAATGAACCGGTTTAAATACGGGATGAACGTAAGAAATCCGATGCTTGAGGATATTAAAACCAGTTACCCCTTAGCTTTTGAAGCCGGCATTATCGCCGGCGTCGCGTTGGAAGAGACACTCGACGTCTCGATTGATGAAAATGAAATTGGTTATTTAGCCCTTCATATCGGAGCGGCAATCGAGCGACAAAAACTGAAACACAAGCCGTTATCATGTTTTATCGTCTGTGCATCCGGACTTGGAAGTGCGCAACTCATTAAATATAAGTTGCAATCAATGTTTGGGTCGAAGATTAATATTTTAGGGACGACAGAATTTTATAAAATTGATCAACTTCCCTTTAATGCGATTGATTTGATTATTAGTTCCGTCCCTATTCAACAAGATTTACCGGTCCCAGTTGTTGAAGTGAATGCGATTCTGACAGATCAAGATATCAACCAAGTAGAAACCTACTTCAAGGCAGATTATAAAGAGCTGTTACAATACATTGACCAACACGCCATCTTCTTAAAACAATCACTCGACACTAAAGAAGCGGCACTTAGCTTTCTCTATAAACAACTAAAAGCACCACTCCAGTTACCGAATGATTATTTAATTCATGTCTTTGAAAGAGAAAAGATTGCACCAACAGCCTACGGAAACTTAATCGCCATCCCACACCCTATTACTGCTCAAACGAAAGAGACACACGTTAGTATGATGACACTAGATAAACCGATTGAGTGGGGCGATAAAAGAGTTCAGTTTATTATTCTGTTAAACGTAAGTAAAGATAGCCAAGAAGATTTACAGTCACTCTATAGTTTTATTACGAAACTTGTCGAAAACAAAAAACATATTCAACGTCTCATTCAAATTGATACGTTACCTGCATTTATTGATCAATTATTCTCGATTGGACTTTGAAATCAGTCCTATACCATCAAACTAATCATGATGAAAAAAGAGTGACAGGACTAAGACCCCCGTCACTCCTTTTATACCTCTCCTATTAAAATAACAAATAATTTTTATACGCTATATCTTTAACTATTAGGATTTTGACTGTTGACGCTTTCGTTTATCCACATAAAATATACCTGCAGAGACACTGATGATGAACATCGCTAGCCCTATATAGTTAAACGTTGAAGTGGCTGTTTCTGGTAATACTTCTCCTTCAGTGTGATCATCACTTTGATCATCCTCAACGATACCATCATTGCCTGTCCCCTCCGTTAATACAACACCATAACGACTGAAGTGTTCAACTTCAGCATAGACCATGCTTTTTTCAACATCAATATCTATAGGTGTAAGTAATTCTATCTGTACACCATCATCACTTATATAAGCGACTTTCACCAGATCAAGGTCAGTAACGTCTTCTAGATTTGCCTTAAAAGCTAAACGTACGCGACCACCATTAAAGTCAACCGCTTCTCCATCTTCATCCACTAACGAAAATGACATTAAGTCACTAATAAGAGACGTGTTAGCATCTATTAAGTCGTTTACCGTTTCAGCTTTAAACGTCACTTCTCCCTGTCCTTTTAACATGTTGACAGGCAGTCCTACCGTTACGCCTTCATATTCAAACTCCAACCAATCTTGATAATCAAGTAATGCGAGTACTGCTTCAGAAATTGTCATCTCTTTTTTCACATGATTAACAATCCAAGTATTTGGTCGCGATGGATTTTGCGTTAAGTCATTCAACCCAACCACTACACCTTCTGTTGATTCATTTTCTGAATCATCTTCTTCTGGTGTTTGATCTACACCTTCTGTATCATCCTCTCCTGGTGTTGGATCTTCACCTTCTGTATCATCCTCTCCTGGTGTTGGATCTTCACCTTCTGTATCATCTTCTCCTGGTGTTGGATCTTCATCTTCTGGATCACCTTCACCTGGCGTTTGATCTCCATCTTCTGAATCACCTTCGCCTGGGGTTTGGTCTCCATCTTCTGAATCACCTTCGCCTGGGGTTTGGTCTCCATCTTCTGAATCACCTTCGCCTGGGGTTTGGTCCTCTTCATCCGAAGGCACTCGGTCAAGTGATTCAACAATACTGATGTAATCAATATGGACAGTTGCTTCACCTTCTGCACTGCCACTAAACTCAATACCAAGTTCACGAACAGCACTCAAATCTTCAACTGTTGATAGGTCAAAAATCACATCGACATACTCACCTTGTTTTAACCTGACCTCACCACTATCAGACCATGCCCAATCATCACCTGTCTTAATAAAGACTTTTGCTTTCAAAACATCGCCTACTGTTTGTTCACTTCCATAGTTGATGCGGGCAACAATGTATTGATAGCCTTCTAGCGACTGGCCAAAACTACGTTTTACTTCTTTTTTACCTGCTAAATCAAGCGTACCACTATAGTGTCCACCAACTACATCAAATCCCGCGCCTGAAAACTCTTCATTTGATTCATCAAATGTAAAATGAAGTGGCTCTATGTCAATTGGGCCTGTTTCTTTATCTGGAATGGGTTCAGCTCCTTCAATTGTCGTTGCTTTAATATCATCAAAGTAAAGGGTACCACCACCCGTCTCACCGCCCATATAAAGGGCAAATTGTGTCACTTTTTGAATCCGTTCGGAATCAATCACCGCTGTTTGATTACTTTCCCAATGCGCCGGCGCAAAGTCACTAAACGGTATTGACACCACCCCTTCATAAGCATTGTTTAATTCAACATTCGATTCAAAACTTACACCACCTATTTGAATTTGAACAGTGAGGTGTCTCTCTCTTTGTGCCTCATGCTTTAACCAGAATGAAACGCCATTCGTTTCTGACCAATCTACACCACCGAGGGAGATTTGTTTACCAGAGTAACCTGCGCTGCCTAATGTATAGTCAAATTGAAGACCATAGTCACCTGATTGTTTGTCTGCGCTTGATAAGGCGAGATGAATAGGATCTCCATTATCACTATAAGCACGATCCAACAAATCATTGTCTCCCATGTATCCTTCAAAATCATCTACTACAAGCGGGTCTTTAACTGTTGGTTGATAGACATTCATTAATTGAATATTATCAAGGAATAATGCCTCATCAAATGTCATTTGCTTACCAACAAGTGAGATCGCCAAACCTTCTGCCTCCTCTACTTTCGGCAGATCGATTGCCGCTTCTACGTGGTAATAGTCTTTCCCTTCAACCGTTACCGTATCGTAGTCATGTACATTCACTTCATGTGTATATTTCGTCTCCCAATCAGGCGGCAACATAACGGTATTCGCCAAAGCTTTCTCACCTGCCGACGTTGGTACATAGACATCAAAACGCACCTGATTAACTGTTGTCACATCAATATCTGATACGTCCGTTAATTCTAGTTTAAGCTCTTGCCACCAAACAGTTGGATCCATATTTGTAACATCAAGTTTAAGCGATCCGCCATTAAAGTCACTATGACTGATTGTAAGTTCTGGCGCTGCACCATCTTGATTAGAATAGGTGCCATTCGTTTTAATACCGTCAATATTCTCAGCAAAATCATACGTTTTAACAACAAGTTCATCAATCGTCACAAAATAACGATGACTTTCTTGATCGATCATTTCATCGTTTTCATAATAGCGATAGGTCACATCCACAGAGCCATTATTAAACAGAGCATCTGGTGTATATGTGGCCGTGTAGTAATTACCATCTAACACCATTTCGACTTCTTCACCTGTACTTGCTTGATATGTGACGAGCGGATGAATGCCATGGTTTACTTTCGCGCGTAATGTGGTCGGTGCTGTCGTTAACTTCGTACCATTTGTTGGTCCCACGACAAAAAGGTCCATGTCATGGTCACTAACTGTATAGTCAATACCTTGATTATAGATGTTTGCTTCACTCGCAAATACAGTACGCTGATCCTCATAATACTTTGTGAAATCAGTCAGTAATTCATGGTCACCACCTAAATCTCCGTTTACATCTTTATATGGTACATACATATTATTCGGAAAACCAAAGTTTGCCCACGTTAACATATATGACGTTTCTTTTGCTTTTGGATAGGCAGCATTATTCATAATGCCGTCTAACACTTTTGTCCACCAGTCTAACGTGTTGCCTGTTTCATTCATCCCTTGAGCACTATAACCAAACTCTGTTAAAGCTGACACTTTGCCTCGTGTCTCCGCTTCTTCTGCGAGCATATGTAAGTCACCCGCAACACTATTAATCCAAGCCTCACTACCCGCATTCGCTTTATTGTCATAACTATCGATACCTAAAATATCAACATAGTCATCTCCTGGATACGTCTCAAAGTAGCGGTCTTTATCACCACTAGGACCTGAACCAGGTGAAAAACCAATTAAAATATTATGATTGCCATGTTCATGTAAGTAATCGACCGTATAACGAAAAATCGCTTTGTAATCCTCTGGGGTCGTTGAACTTTGCCCCCACCAGAACCAAGAGCCTGTCTGTTCGTGAAATGGACGGAAAATGATTGGAATCGCTTCGCCATTTTCATCCACTACTTTATGCGATAAATCAACAATTTGATCTAACCATGCGTTAAACGCTTCATGTTGACTGTTCTCTGGGAGGATTTCTCTGACAACGTTACCTGCGGTATCGTTATAGTTACCTCCTGTCACAAAATTATTTGGATGCATACTAAGTGTCACAATCCCGCCTAGTTCATGAGCTTTTTTCATCGATGCCGCCAAATTATTGAGTCTTTCTTCATACGATAATGCAACATCTCCAATCGCATTACCTGGACGCTCGCGTCCATCTAAACTATTTGTATCCCAACCAAAAATTGCGGGATAATTCCCTACTGCATTTTTCACTTCTGACTGATCGGATGCGACGCGGTTACCGTCGTTTGTCAACGTTAATCCTTCATCAATCGCATGCTGTTGACCGAATAGAATCTCATCGCCACCTAGACCTTTTAAGTAAGCAAAAAGTTCTTTCGTATACTGAGATGCTTCTGGGTCGGACATATCTAGCACCTGTCCACTTGGGGCTGCCTGTACTTCCACATAGGGTAAGACCATTTGCAGGGCGAGAAGCATCAGCATCATACAAGCCATGCCTCGCATTAATTTTCTTTTGTACCTTTTCATTCATTCAACGCCTCCTTTATTTTTGAAACCGCTAACATTTTTAATTATATATTATTAAGTAATTTTTTCAACAAAAAACTTAATATTTTTTAATTAATTACTTATCTGTTAACTTTATAAAATATAATTACCCTGGAATTTTTACTCATATTATGTGATTAAGCTTCCATTGACTCTTCTATCCCTTATTCCACAATCATTCATAAACTGTTTTCAATAGAAATATTAAGTCTATTTATTATCGCTACATACACATAAGCAAAAGACGCATGCATTAAGTTAACGATAACTTAAATAAACCTTTTTAATCATTGAATATCCACAAAGAAACTGATAAAATTTAACTGACACATTAAACAAAAAATAATGCATCAAGGAGTGTTTACATGTATGCTTTAGGCATTGATATTGGTGGAACAAAAACGGCCATTGGACTTGTCACAACAACGGGAGACGTCGTCGGTTATGATAAATTACCGACAGATCAAACAATTGAACCCACGAAGATGATTGAGCGAATCATTGTACACGTAAAAACTTTACTAGAAAAGCACCGTATTGACGACAATCAACTATACGGTATTGGGATTGGCGCACCTGGTCCGTTAGATATTTCACACGGGATGATTACCTATCCACCTAACTTACCACGTTGGCGCAATGTTCCGGTTGTTAAGCTTATGAGCGCATACTTTTCTGTTCCTATCCGACTAGAAAATGACGCTTCTTGCGCTGCAGTAGCTGAACACAGCTTTGGTGCTAGTCAACATTACACGGATAGTCTCTATGTAACGATCAGCACCGGGATTGGCGCTGGTATCATTTCTAAAAATACACTTATTTCTGGTGGAAAGGGCAATGCGGGTGATGTGGGACATATGGTGATTGATCCATCGTTTGGTGAATGTGTATGCGGTCAATACGGCTGTTTTGAACATATTTGTTCTGGGACGGCCATTAGTCGAGAAGCATCAAAATTAAAAGGCACAAGCATTTCTACTGAAGAAGCCTTTCGCCTTTACGAAGCGCAGGACAAAGATATGGTACCTTATCTTGATACCGTCATTGAACGAATGGGAATGGCATTGGTCTCACTTATTAACTCACTTGACCCTGAAATTGTTGTGATTGGTGGCGGGGTAAGCCAAGTCGGCGATACACTATTTGAACCGATTCGACATTATGTTAAGCGTTATACGTTAAACAAAGACGCAGGAGATACTCCGATTGTTCCCGCAAAACTCAATCAAGAGGCAGGCATAATTGGTGCCGCTGCACTCGTATCCCCTGAAATATAACGAAAACTTTTGTCTTTCCTTTCAATATGAGAATAGACAAGCTATACTAATAAGTAATGTATTTATTTAATAATAAAAGAAACTTTAAGGAGCGTAATTATGACAACACAACCATTATTTTTATCACCTACCTTGCAAGAACGTATTTGGGGTGGAGATAAATTAAAAACCGAGTTTCATTATGACATCCCATCAGACAAGACCGGCGAGGCTTGGGTAATTTCTGCACATGAAAACGGACCAAGTACAATTGAAAATGGGCCACTGAAAGGTAAGACACTAACAGAAGCATGGGAAAATAACCGCGATTATTTTAATCGCAGCGAAACAGATACAGAAGCCTATCCCTTGTTAGTTAAAATACTTGATGCGACGGAAGACTTATCTGTCCAAGTACACCCGGATGATACATATGCGCGCGAAAAAGAAGGTGTCCCTTACGGAAAAACAGAATGTTGGTATGTACTAGACGCTGAAGAAGACGCAAAAATCGTGTTTGGCCACCATGCTGAAACAACCGAAGAACTTAAAACACTAGCCGAAAACGGGGAGTGGGATGAATTACTGCGCTACGTACCAGTTAAAAAAGGTGATTTCATTTACGTGCCAAGCGGTTCTATTCATGCGATTGGTGCAGGGATTGTTATTTTAGAAACGCAACAAAGTTCTGACATTACTTATCGTGTCTATGATTACGACCGTACCGATGACCAAGGTAACACACGTGAACTACATTTAGATCAATCAATCGATGTCACTACAGTGCCACATAAAGACCCTGAACTGAGTCAAACCCAAACAACTGAAGACGACCTAACCATCACCCACCTCGTAAAAGAACAGTACTTCACTGTGGAGAAATGGACATTAACAGGAGAGGTGACAAAATCCCAATCAGAAGATTTCCTTCAATTAAGTGTGATTGATGGTGAAGGGACACTGACCGTTGACGGCGACGTTTATCCTATTAAAAAAGGCGCGCACTTCATCTTACCTTACGGCGTGAAAACATTTGACCTCGCTGGTAACATGACACTCATTACGTCTTATACATCTTAATATCTTACGCTGTCACAACGTCGTGACAGCGTTTTTTCACACTCTCTCCCCTGATTTCATTGACACTTTTGAAAAGGGTTATCTTTTTCTTTTCATCTTCATAAGTTCTTCACTTCTTCTTTGTATAGTTAAAGTATCAAGAAAAGGAGGCAATCACATATGAAAAAAATTATTGGGTTATCACTCATTGGATTTCTTTTAATAGGTTTAACAACAGCAGTACTTGCATCTGAACATATCTATCCGTTAAGAGATCATCCCGAATTTGAGAACTACGCTGGAACAGAGGACTTCGATCAGTGGCGCGAAGAGATGTTAGAGAATCACCCTGAAGAATGCACCGGCGAAGGTTATGGTTATGGCTATCGCTCTCAAAACGAAGAAGGCAACATGACACCAGGACAAGGTCTACGCCGTGGTAATGGTTTAGGTAATGGCCAAGGCAATCGTTTCGGACGCGGCATGATGGGACACACTTATTAAACACTAAAGACATGGAGGCAAAATCTATGTCCGTATGTCTTTTTATCAATTTTTGATAATCAATATACGTCTAGTAGACACTTAAAAGGAGGATTTTTTAGATGATGTTTTTAGCAATTATCCTCATTGGATTTTTACTCTATCAATATATGGCACCGAAAGACACTCATAACAGAAGGTCAATGGGGACTATAAATTCGGCACGAGAAATGCTTGATATACGTCTGGCAAAAGGCGAGATTTCCGTAGAGGAATACAACGAAATCAAACAAGCTTTATAATTTTATCCCGTACCAGTAACAACTTATAAATAGGAATGAAAGGATGATCAACATGCATTTTTGGCGCTACGGCGGTAATTTCCGCGACGGCTTTGGTTTTTCAGGTGATGGGGGCTTTGGGTTCTGGTTTCTTAACTACCTGCCGTTACTATTTATGATCGGCTTAATTGTCTTAGTGATTGTTTTGATTGTAAAACAATCAAAACAATCACATGCACATCATCAACAACCAACAAAACAACAGCCATCAAACGACCACGCCATCACGATTGTTAAAGAGCGTTATGCGAAGGGAGAGATATCAAAAGAAGACTATCTTGAATTAATTGAAACGTTAAAAGAATCACAGTAATATAAGAGGACCCGCTTACTTAAACAGCGAGTCCTCTTACTTATTGTAATGGTTTTAAAATCCTAAAGGATTTGGGTCCAAGTTTTTTTATTTCGCCGCTTTTTTCTAATCGTTTAATTGCGCGACTAATACTTTCAGGTGTGGTTCCTAAGTGACTTGCCAAATCTTTTTGTTTCATTGGTAACTCACATTCAATTGGATAGTGCGCTCCCGGTACTAATTGATGAATAAAGGTTTTCAGCCGAACATCCACTGGACCTGACGTTGCTTGTTGTAGCGCTCGTTCTGACTCATCTAAGCGCTTAGCAAGGTGTTTTAACAGTGTTAAAGCAATCTTTGGATAGGCAGTTAATAACGTCTCTATATCTGATTGCTTAATATGACAGACTTGACTATCTTCCACAGCTTGGGCAAACACATCATGGTCTTGATCTAAAAACAGCCCTAATTCCCCGGTGAAATCCCCCGGTAATAATAGACGCACGAGCTGGTCTTTCCCCTCTTCATTTGATCGATATAACTTCACTTTCCCTGTATGCACAACATAAAGACCCGTTGATTTATCCCCTGCTTTAAATAAAAAGCTACCTGCTAAAAAAGGTTTTGAATGGACTGTCTTCATCACTTCATTTAGCTGCTCTTCCGGTAAATGATTAAAAATCGGGACCCGCCTGACACATCCCGTCATATGATGACGCTCACTCATCTTTATCTCTCCTCTTTGTCGATTCACTTTGATAATCTACTTTATTATTTCCTTAATCGAAAGCGAATTAAACGCATACCATTTATAATAACAATTAAGACACTTGCCTCGTGCACAAACATACCCGATGCTAGATGTATCGTACCATTTAACACACCGAGAAGTAAAAAGAACACCGTCAATAACGCAAGCGCAATATTTTGAGTTCTATTTCTCACTGTTGCCTTCGCCAGCCGATAGGCGTGAACCATCTTATCTAATCGATCGTTCATCACGACAACATCCGCGGTTTCAATCGCGACATCTGTTCCAGATAGCCCCATCGCAATACCGATATCAGCGAGCGCTAAAGCCGGAGCATCATTGACACCATCACCGACCATGACAACTTTTTCACCACGTTGTTGTCTTTGTTTGATTTCTTCCAATTTATCTTTCGGTTGTAATTCAGCTCGAACAGAAGTGATTCCCAATTGTTTCGCTACATATTGAGCAGTTTTTTCATTATCTCCCGTCAACATGACTAAGTCGCGTACCCCGTACTTTTTAAGCTGTAACAACGCATCTTTAGCTTCCGCTCTAATAACATCATTAATCACAAGGTAACCAATCACCTTTTTCTCTTTGGCGACAATAACTGCCGTTTTCCCTTGGGCTTCTTCGGTTTCAATTTGTTCATGAACATCCCGCGCTAACGCAATATCATGCTCATCCATTAAACGACGGTTACCAATCAGATAGCGCACACCATCATAAAACCCAAACAAGCCTTGACCTTTCACGAGCGTCACATCTAAGTGACAATCAGTTAATGTTTCTGTTTTCTTAGCATAATCAACAATCGCTCGTCCTAAATGGTGCTCAGAGTGACGTTCAAGTTCTGCCACCACGAAAAGCCAGTCTTCATCAATAAAGGATACTTGATTTGTGACGGCTGGTTCACCCTTTGTCAGTGTGCCTGTTTTATCAAACATAAATGTTGTCGCTTGTTTAAAGCGATCAATAGCGTCGCCGCCCTTTAATAACACACCGTTTTTAGCCGCATTACCAATTCCACTCACATTGGATACCGGAGCACCAATCACAAGCGCCCCTGGACAGGCAATCACTAAAAAGGTAATCGCTAAATGCAAGTCTCTCGTCAATAGATAGACAATAGAACTTAATATTACCACCCCAGGTGTGTAATAGTGACTAAAACGATCGAGAAACTTTTCTGTTTGCGACTTCTGGTCTTGCGCTTCTTCAACTAATTCGATAATTTGACTAAAGGCGGTATCTTCCCCGACTTTTTTTGCTTGCACTTTAATATAACCTTCATCGACAATCGTCCCACTAAAGACGGCATCACTTGTTGTCTTTTCTCTTGGGACACTTTCTCCTGTCATCATGGCTTCATTTAATTGGGCTTCACCTGAAATAATATCCCCATCAACCGGGACCTTCCCCCCCGCTTTAACAATGACAATATCATTGAGCGCCACGTCACTCACACTGACAACAACCTCTTGCCCATCTTTTAAGAGGGTCGCTTCTTCTGGCGCTAATGCCATGAGTGATTGAATCGATTGCCTGGTGCGTGCTAAAGTACGAGCTTCTAGATAGCTGCCGAATAAAAATAAGAAGCCGACGACACTACTCTCTACATACTCTCCAATAAAGATGGCACCAATGATGGCAATCGAGACGAGTAAATCAATACTCATATATTTCATTCTAAGCGCCTGTAAGGCAAAATAAACAACCGGGATGCCCGTAAGTACCGTCGCCACAATGAGTATAGGATCAATGAAATAGTCCTTACCAATCAGATTAAAAATAAGCGCTAATCCAATGAGTAACCCCGAGCTAATCATTGCAACAGATTTAAACTTCGTCATTTTTTGAGCCATGAACTTACCTCCTCTTTTTTCATCTAATTTATTTTCTTTTTCACATATCCCTATCAACACCTCTTCCTAAGGCGTTTGTCCCAATGCCATTTAAAGAAAACCCCCTTAAAAAATAAGGGGGCATGAGCTTAACCTTTTACTGTATAACCTAGCTTTTCGATGACAACTTCAATATCTTTACGTGTAATCGTCTCCTCATCGAAGTCCACTTTTACTTTACTTGAGTTAAACAATACGTCAACACTGTTCACCCCGTCTTGTTGTTTCACGCCTACTTCTATTTTCTTCACACAACTTGGGCAACCAAGTTGTTCTAATTTAATCGTTTCTAACATATTTGTTTCCTCCCTTTTTTGTTGTTGACTCTACTATAACGAATAAATCACAATTAAAAATTGACACTCGTCAAGTTTTAATATTTTTCTTTATGAACATTTTGTGAACCTTTTTTATCGTTTTAGGTCGAGAAGACACCTTCCTCAAGTTCGTCAGCACTAGGTGGGTGACGAATCGCTTGTTTTGAATATTTTTGAAGCAACAAACATATATTCCTCATGGTATAATTAAGACACTGATATTGAGCGTCACAAAACAAAGAAAGGGGGGGCACGATGGGCATGAAGGCTATTTTTTCAAATCGCTTATATAAGCATGAGATAGACGCAAACTTTGTTATGTCCATGGATCACACCCTCCGGGTGTTTAATCAAGCTAAACATCCTCGCTATCAAGCGGGGGGCCGTGAGCTTAGGGGCTTGAAAGAGAAAAGTTTGGTCTCCATCCATCAACAGTTAAAGCAACGTTACGGATTAAATGATTATTATGCGAACAGTGCTGTTCAAGAAGGGCGCGCTCTTCTATCAGCGCAAAAAGAATTGAAGAAAGTGTACATGAGTAATAAAAAAGAACAAATCAACGCCGTTAAAAGAAAAATAAAAGCGACGAAGGCCCGCTTGACGACACTTCAAAAAATAAAAGCCTCTTTTGTCAAATTAATGTGGACCCTACGTTATGTCCTTTACGATTGAAGATGAGAAGAATGTTTACCCGATTGTTCCACCTGGTGGCAGCAACACAGAAGCCTTGTTAGACGGAGAATAACAATCACACTACATGACTGAAAGCACAAAAAACTTCACCTAAAAAGAAGGTGAAGTTTTTTATGCCTAGGGCGGGTCAAATACCATCAAAGATAAGCGCATCATTAAATGCATGAATATCCGATTGTTGTTGATCAAAATAGTCTGCCTTTATAATGAATGTTTTTAAGTACGTCACTTCATTTGTCTTCGTTAGATAAATATCGAAGCGCATCGGTTCATTGCGCAATGTCTGAAAGGATAGAAATTCTTCTTTCTCATTCAGTATCTTAATATCTCCTGCACTTTGTTTCAATGCCGTTTTAATCTTCGTTGAACTGTCTTCATTCGTTAGTACAGAAACAATCACCTTTAAGCGATCTTTTTCAAATGTTACCGTTGTTGTTTCTTCATCTATCACTTGAAAACCTTGGTTTTCTGTCAGTGTCAAACCTTTATCGCTATTAAAGTAAAAGACACCTTTTTCCTTCTGATTGATCGACTGTATTAGTTCTGTATCTCCACCTTGTGTCTGTTGAACTTGTTCACTCTTGGCCGCTTCATTCTGGCAACCGACGAGATACAAACAACTCAAGATGATTAACCACTTTCTCATAGACTCACCTCTAGCTAGAAACTTATCGGACACACACATTTTGACTACCCAATTTAGGTAGTTAACATGCATCCGGTCTTTTACTCACTGGTTTATTTTCCTCGTTTTTCAGCTTTTTCTTGTACTTTTCTAAGTTTTTCTGCGGCTTTTTCTGCCGCCTTTTCGCGTTGTTCTTCAGCTTTTTCTAATGCCTCTTGTTGTTTCTCTTCAGCTTTTTTTAATTGTTCGGCCGCTTTTTCCTCAGCCTTTTTTTGTTTTTCCGCGGCTTCTTCTAACGCTTCTGCTTCCGCTTCTAAGCTATCATCTGCTTGATCATCCATGTCATCGATTAAGTCATCAAGCTCCTCATCTTCATCCGTATCAACTTTTTCTATCGCTTCAAGAGCTTTCGTTAAAGCGCGCGCTTGATTTTCCAATGCTTTTGCCATGCCACGTTTCGCTTGTTCTGGTAAGTTTTCACGTGACATGAGCGCTGTCATTTTTTCACGACGCTCTGCCATCTTGTTAATTAATTTTTCTCTCAGTGCGGCCAAATCTTCACCTGTCGTTTCTGCTTCTTCAATGACCGCTTCAGTTTCTTGCTCATGCTCAGTCACTTCTTCAAGCAGCGCTTCCGCTTGTTCTGTATCCCCTTGTTCCAATTCCTTTTCTGCTTCTTCCAAACGTTTTTCCGCGTATTCTGTTTGTAGATCAACCTTATTTTCTGTTTCTTCCGTTAAATCATACACCACCTCTTCTATTTCACGTGTCGTTTCATATAACAGTGAATCCGGGGTAATGATCGCACTCCCATCCTCAGCCGATACCGCTAGAGTAAATGATGTGAGGCTGAATAATGCTACCGCTGATAAAATAAATGTCTGCTTCATTTTTAGACCTTCTTTCTTTTTCATCTCTATGTATTTTCGCAAATATTCTTGCAATTCTTATATTAAAGGAAAATCCAACATTTGTAGAGAGGCTATCGATTGATTTCATTTTATCTTTTTCTTCTCTCACTGTACCTTCTGACACTTAAATTATGTAATTACAGGAAGCTAATAGATTCAGGCTCTTTAACCATTACTTCATGTCTGCTTCCTTTGATATGAAAGCAAATATTTTTATAAACAGAAAAAAACCGGATATTTTAAGGATTCACTTCCCTTAAAAACCCGGCTTTCTCAGCTTCACTACCCACATCTTCAGCTTAGATAATCGTGGTCACTTCTTCCGCTTGCTTAGATAATTGTTCTGCGGCATCTAATACATTATCAAAGTCTGTTGTCGCAGTGTTGACTTCTTGTTTTGTCCGTTTAATATTGTCTTGTACGTCTTTTGCATCACTCACAATTTGTGAAATTTCACTGGTGATTTGGTCAATGTTTTGACGGATTTCGCCAATTGACTCATCAACACCGGTCGCAAGTTTTCTCACTTCATCGGCTACAACACTAAAGCCACGTCCGTGTTCACCCGCTCTAGCAGCTTCAATCGCCGCATTTAAGGCAAGTAAATTGGTTTGTGAGGCAATGCCACGAATGGTTTTGACGATATCTTGAATTGATGCCGTATTTCCTTGAAGCGTTTCTAATGTTTTTTGAGACGCGTCATAAGCTTGATCAATTTGATCCACTTGTTTGGCGATATCTTTACTGCGGCTAATCCCGGTCCGTGCACGTTCATTTAATACACTCGACATTTCACTCAATTGTTCAACCACATTCGTTATCGTATCTTGACGGTGAGTAATGTCCGTTGCGACTTTCACAACGCCCACCACTTTACCCGACTGATCTTTTAACGGCATATAGGTTGCTTCAAGCCACACACGGTTACCTGACTTTGATTTTCTATCAATCTTATCTTGAAAACTCTTCCCATGATATAAACCATTCCAAAAATCATCATACGATTGACTTTTACTAAATGTATCGAAACAGAGTTCTTTATGATGCATGCCTTTCATTTCTTCAGGACGATACCCTACCGTTGCCGCGAATAAAGGATTCACATAAGACACGCGGCGTTGTAGATCAAATTGAATAATCGCTAAATTGCTTTCTAGAGCTTCCATAATCAGTTCACTTGCTTCACAGTTTTGAAATAGTTTTGTTTCCATCTTTTCCTCCATCTGGACTCCCCTTCAAAAATAGGTCCAATGTATTATCTATTGATTGATATATTAAATGATGCTTACTTTATTACTATCGGCAATATTAAAGAAAAAATTAGTCGTTTCTTATACAATATCTATACACAGGTTATACAATACCTAGGCGATAGTCAATTAATTTGACTTCAACTACGAATACTTTAGCAAAAAATAATCGGACCCTAGTTAAAAAGACGCGAATATTGGCGCGTTCTCAGCTGAACTAGCTCTCATTGAAATAATTAAAACCCCTTTATCCAATGACACATTGAATAAAGGGGCGCTCTTTAGTTATGAAATTGTTTTAAAGTGGCTCACTTCTTTACTTAAGCTTTCAGCGAGTTCTGCGAGTGTATTCGCACTAGATGAAATTTCATTCATTGAACTAGCGGACTGCTCAGAAGAGGCGGCAGTTTCTTCAATACCTGCAGCTGACTCTTCAGAGACTGAAGCAATCTCTTCAATCGATGTATTAATAAGGACACTCTCATTTGTCACATCAGAAAGCGTACGTGATACATACTCAATCTTTTCTACCATTTGTTTGATCGCATCGTTAATGACAGTGAAGTTCTGACCCGTTTGTGCCATTTGTACTGTACCTGTGTTCACTTCGCTGTAGCCTGATTCTAATGCATTAACGACTTCTTTCGTATCACCTTGGATCCCTTGGATAATTGTCGTAATTTCTCTAACAGAATCTGATACATTTTCTGCGAGTTTTCGCACTTCATCGGCAACAACTGCAAAGCCAGCACCATGTTCACCTGCACGCGCTGCTTCAATCGCGGCATTTAGAGCTAATAGGTTCGTTTGTTCGGCAATATCTTGAATAACATCAACAAGTTTTGATACTTGGTTCGAGCGTTGTTCTAAACTTGACACTTTTTTCACTGCGTCATTAACAATCGTATCAATCTTCAACATTTGGTTAAGTGCTTCTTCCATCATTTTGTAACCCTCATCTGTTTTTTCAATGACGGTAATCGATTCTTCTGAAACATTTTCTGTCTTCTCGTTCGCATCTGCGATTTTTTGTAAGAAGAACTCCATTTTCTCAGATAACGTTGACACAGTATGTGCCTGTGTTTCTGAACCTGATGATAATTCTTGCATCGTTGACGCAATTTGTTCAGATCCCTCGCGGACTTCTAGTGAGGATTGCGTGAGTTCTTCACTGGCACTAGAGACGCGTTCAGCGGCATTCGATACACTACGAATCACGGCTTGTAAGTCTTCTTGCATCATATTCATTGACTCAGTTAATTCACCAATTTCATCCTTACGCTTGTTTTCTAGCAAGTCTCCAGTTAAATCCCCTTGAGCAATCGCTGTTAAACGAGCAGCGATGCGTTTTAACGGGTTACCGATTAAACGCCCTATTACGACACCTAAAATAATTGCTAAAATCATGACGCCAATCGCCATAAAGAAAATAATGGATCGAGCCCATTCAAAAGATTGTGATGCATTATCATAATCATTCTTTGCGATATCTAAACTTCCGTCACGCAATTGATAAAGTGTCTCTCGAAAAGTTCGAAAATCATTACCAATGGCCGCTATCCCACTAGCCGCTTGTTCAAATGACCCATTTGATACTAAGCGGGCATTATCGATTGCTTGAGCACTATATGTATGCCACTGCTCTGACATAAGGTTAAATAACTCACGTTCATTAGCTTCCATATCAAATGCTCCATACGTTTCAAGCAATCCATTCATTGATTGAATCGTATTTGTCGCATCATTTCCCCCTGCTGGGTCTTCCTCTGTGACACCTGATAATAATTGTACACGCGAATTCTCTGCTGTTTGAATCATTTCTGTCATGACACCTAAGGGCTCGACTCGATTACGATACAATAAACGTGCATCATCTTGTACTTCACCCGTGCCCCAAATACCTGCCGCGCCCACTACTAACACAAGTAGCGCAATCACGATATAAGAACTGATTAACTTACCTTTAATCTTCATTTGTTTACCCCCTAAAATATATCCACTTCCTTTCTATTATATCGGCAAAATCACCTATTTGTGAACAAATTACACAAAAAACCTTATCTTTCTTTAGTCGGATGCACAAAAAGACGACTCTTATGCTAGAGCCGTCTTATTTGAGCGGGAGATAATTCATGCCAGGATGCTGCACCGAGTAATTTTAGATTCACCGTTAAGTCATCTATTAATTGTTCTAGCACATCTCGAACACCCACTTCCCCACCGGTAAGTCCATATATGTATGGCCGTCCAATTAGCACACTATCCGCTCCCAACATATAAGCTTTGATCACATCTGTTCCACGTCTGATGCCACCATCGATCAATAACGGAAAATCATGTCCCACTTTTTCTCTGATCTCTTCTATTACTTCAAGTGGTTCAATGGCACTATCAAGTTGTCTTGCCCCGTGATTACTCACAATCACACCGGCTGCACCTATATCTTTACAATGTTTAGCATCACTCGGCTCTAAGATACCCTTAATAATAACAGGTAGTGATGTCTGACTAATTAACGTTTCGACCTTCTCAAACGTTAATGTTTGGTTAAATAATATTGATTGAATTTTTTGTTTGAGTGTCGCTTGATTATCCTCACTTGTTACATACTTCTCTTTAAATACCGGGTCTGTCATGAAGTTTGCCATACCCGCGCCTTCATCCATCGGAAAATAATCGTGCGAAAGATCAATTTCACGTCTTCCTAAGACAGGCGTATCAACGGTAATCACAAGACCTTTGACACCGGCTTGTTCTGCTCGTCTCACCAAGCTATAAGCCACATCGTCATCACTCGGCCAATAGAGCTGGAAGTAGTGATCACTCTCCGTCATTACTTCACTAATATCTTCGATACTAAAGCTCGCGACCGTACTTTGGATAAACGGAAGCCCTAATGTATTTGCCGCGCTCGCACTTGCCCGTTCACCACATTCATGCACAATCGTATGAAACCCAATCGGCGCCAACAAAATAGGCGCTTGAATGGTTGAATGTAATAATTCTACAGATGTATCCACATGAGAGACATCTCTCAACAAGCGAGGGATTAACCGGTAACGATTAAACTGCTCGGCATTATATTTAAGACTAACCTCACTACCAGCCCCACCGGATAAATAACCAAAGGCATTGCGTGAAAGTTGTTGTTTAGCTATCGTCTCCCATTTATCTGTCGTTTTTAACGTCATCGTATCACCTTAATCTTTCTTCGCCTTTTGACTGAGGACGTTACCTAACGTTTGAATACCTTGAATCAGAATAATCAAGATCACAATCGTCACATACATGACTTCAGGTTGATAACGCACATGCCCAAATCGATAAGCCACATCCCCGAGACCACCCGCACCGACTAAGCCTGCCATCGCTGTTGCGCCAATGAGCCCAATTACCGCAATCGTAATCCCTAAAATAATCGATGATTTCGCTTCGCGAATCATGACGTGCCAAATGATATGGAGTGGTTTAATCCCCATCGCCTGATACGCTTCAATAACACCTTGGTCGACTTCGAGTAAAGAAGATTCCATTAATCGGGCTAAGTACGGCGCGGTAAAGATAACAAGTGGCACGATCACGCCTCTAACGCCCATCGATGTTCCAACGATGGCCCGCGTAAACGGTAATAAAGCAAATAGTAAAATAATAAACGGAACCGAACGAATCGTGTTAATGACAATGTTCAGTACCCGGTACAACCAAATATAACGCTTGCCATTCGTTCGACTAATGACGAGTAACACACCGAGTGGTAAGCCAATCAGAATTGAGAAAAACAAACTGATGGTCACCATTTGGAATGTTGCTAGTGTTGCTTCAATAATGGTTGTACCCCACCGTTCAATAAATGCCGTCATGGATGACCACCTCCCTTACAATAACACCTTGGTCCGTTAAGTAATCAATGGATTTCGTCGTTTCTTGAACTGACCCTTTAATATGCGCACGTAGTTTTCCAAATGTCTGATCTTTTAACTCAACAATATTCCCAGATAATATATTTGTTTCAATCTGATAACGGTTTGAAATAACTGATAGACTCGGGCTCTCTGTGGCACTGCCAACAAACGTTAAATCAAGAATTGGCCCTTCTTTTTGTAGATCTTTAATAATGTGCTTCGGTGTTTGACTTGGAAAGATACTTTCGACAAAGCGTCTCGTTGTTTGATGCTTCGGTTCGGTATATAAATCAACAACCGGACCTTGTTCAATGATTTTCCCGTTTTCCATAACCGCCACGCGGTCACAAATCCGCTGGATGACATGCATCTCATGGGTAATAAGTAGAATCGTAATCCCAAGTTCTCGGTTTATTTTTAATAGTAGTTCAAGAATTTGATCGGTTGTATCTGGATCAAGGGCACTTGTCGCCTCGTCACTCAACAAGATATCTGGCTCATGTGAGAGCGCACGGGCAATGGCGACCCGTTGTTTTTGTCCACCTGAGAGTTGATTCGGATAGACATCCGTTTTATCACTCAGTCCAACAATCTCTAAATACTTTTTTACTCGCGTTTTGATTTCATTTTCAGCAACACCCGTAAGTTTCAGTGGAATCGCGATGTTTTGATAGACGGTGAGCGTTTTTAATAAATTAAACCCTTGAAAAATCATCCCAATCCGTTGGCGTTTCTTTCTAAGTGCCTCTTTTGATAACGTCACTAAGTTATCGCTATCAATAATGACATCGCCTGATGTTGGCTCTTCTAAAAGGTTGGCCATGCGAACGAGGGTACTTTTACCCGCCCCGCTATAGCCAATCACACCAAAGATTTCACCTTTTTCAACGGTTAAGCTCACATCATCCAGCGCTTTCACATCAGATTTCCCCGTCTTGAATACTTTTGTAATATGTTTAAGTTCAATCATTTAAGCTACCTCCTTACCATGAGGCAACAACAGATCCTTCGAATGTGTCCTCAATAAATTGTTTGATTTCGTCCGATTGATAAATATTAATGAACTTCTCAACGACAGGGGCGTCGACATTTTCTTCTCTTGCGACAATTAAGTTCACCCAAGGTGAGTCACTTGGTTCGATGTAAATCGAATCCTCTGTTGGAACAAAACCATGTTCAATCGCAAAGTTTGTATTAATCGCAGCCGCATCGACTTCTTCTAATTGACGCGGGATTTGAGATGCTTCAAGTTCAATAAATTCTAAGTTTAATGGATTTTCTTCAATATCAATGACCATGGCCTCAGCGCCTACACCCTCTTTTAAGGTGATGAGTCCGGCATCTTCAAATAACATTAAGGCACGCGCCCCGTTCGTTGGGTCGTTCGGTAACGCAACCGAGTCGCCTTCTTCTAATTCACTAACGTCACTAATACCTGTTGAGTAAATCCCCATTGGGAAGTTCACCGTTGTTGCGACGGCTTCAATCTCATAACCACGATCGCTTTTCGCATTATCTAAAAACGGTTGGTGTTGATAGCTATTTAAATCAAGTTCACCCTCATCGAGTGCCGTATTTGGAATCACATATTCAGTAAACACTTCAATATTGACGGTTAAGCCTTCATCAGCCGCGAGTTCTTTTACCTTTTCTAAAATCTGTTCATGTGGACCCGCTGTCACCCCAACAGTGACTTCATCTTCACTTAAGGCACCTGCTTCACTGCCACATCCTGCCAGTACGACTAATACGACTAAACCAATCAAACCTAATAACTTTCTCATTGTTACTTCCCCCTTATTTGTTCCCGGACCCCTCTGGAAATTAAAACGCCTCAATTTATCAAGTGATAAATTGAGGCGTTAAATGTTGTCTCAACTTATCTGTCATCCCTAACTAGGGCTGCTGGATTTGGCACGAGGACATACATGTCTGTTGCCGAGGCTTCAAAGGGCCAGTCCCTCCACCTCTCTTGATAAGATCCGGTCAATATTTTTTTGTTGAGACTTACTTTACACAGTATCAAATGAAAAGTCAACACAATTTTCTAAACTTTTAAAACTTTTCGTGAATGATCCCTTATTTTAAACGATAGAGATCAGGACGTCGATCTTCATAAACAGGAATTTGTCGTCTGATTTGCTTTACCTCAGCTAAATCAATCGTAGCTGTCAGTATCCCGGTTTGATCATCTGCTTCACTGATGACTTGACCCCAAGGGTCAATGACCATCGAATGACCCGCAAACGTATTATTGGGATCACTCCCGACACGGTTACATGCCACAACATAGACTTGATTTTCAATCGCACGCGCAATCAGTAACGCTCGCCAATGATCGAGGCGTTGCTTCGGCCACTCGGCGACAACATATAACAGGTCAACGTCTTCCAGCATCTGCGTTTTAATCCACTCCGGAAAACGAATGTCGTAGCAAATCACGGCCGCAGATGTGACACCTGAGAGAGTGAAAACACCACATTCTTTTCCTTCCGCTAAGAAATTTTCTTCATCCATCAGTCGAAACAAGTGGACCTTATCATACCAAAAAACGACCTCACCCTCACGGGTGATGACCGGGAGCGAATTATAAAACTTCCCGTCGCGCTTGGTTGGCACAGAACCGGCAATAATATCGACGTTATACTGTTTCGCCAGTGTTTTAATCGGCGTCAACATATCATATTCAACTACCTCTGCTAAACGATCTAAGCTATAGCCCATTGGCCAAAACTCTGGTAACACAACGGTATCAACATCAGCATCAAGGTGGTTAAATTGCTTGGCCACTTCTTGTAAATTAGCTGTTACATCACCAAACTGAATATCGATCTGAAGACAAGCGATGCGTCGCTTGATCATTTGGCATCATCCTTTCTCAAACGCGAGACATGTTGTTCCAATTCACTCATCGCATGATGGACGAGGTCTGGTGTGACCTTGCCTAATAAGTGAATCGATTCCACGTCACGTGTCGCATGACGCGCGACTTGTTGCCATTTTTCTTCAAGGTCTGTTTGAATCCCTAAATCAAAGAAGCTCGTCGGTAAACCGAGTGCCTGGTAAAATGGCAGCAGGTGATTAACCTCATCCCATTCATCAAACAGCGCCAGTTGGACTAAAATCCCATAACTCACTTTATCCCCGTGCAAGTGTTGATGTGTTTCTTCTAATACGGTAAGGCCGTTATGAATCGAGTGCGCACCTGAAATTCGCCCGTAATGTTCACCAAAACCACCGACCATGCCACTTGCTAAAATAATCGTATCGACAACTTCAATAAATCGATCAGTAATCTGTTTAGCTTTCTGGTCATTCAGCGCTGCTTCCCCGTAGGCAAGCAGCACATCTTGACATAACTTCGCCGCATGTTGACTCACTTTTACCGCAATCGGTTGATGCGGTAACAATGCCACGAGGGGTTTCGCTTCATACCACTTGGCGATCGTGTCACCAATGCCGGCCCGTAAGTAATCCGCCGGCGTTTGAATCAGAATCCCTGGTTCCACCGCCACCATAAAAGCCGCCTGGTCAAATACGACATGATCAGTAAACACGCCGTCTTCAGTGTAAAACACACTTAAGGGGGTGACCGCGGCACAGTTTGATGCGAGCGTTGGTACAATAAGGTATGGGAGCCCCATTGCCGCGGCCGTTGCTTTAGTGACATCAATGACCTTACCACCACCAACCGCAAGCAGATAATCAACGGCTTCCGTTTCTGCCTTTTCTTTTAATCTGTCTACTTCTTCGCGAGAACATTCGCCGTTATAACGCTCCATCACTACATTTAAATTTAGTGGGTTAATAAATGGCTCGGCTATGTTAAACGAAGCCTTGCCCGTTACGAGTAAACCTTTCTTCAAGCCTTGTGTTTCAATGACTTGTTTCATATCCGTTAAGGCCCCGGCATGATGACGATAGATATTCGGTGTGCCTTGTACTTTGATTGCTTCCATCGCTATTTCCTCCCGCTTCTCTGTTTTACCTATTGTCTATCAGACGATTATTTATGTCAATCTTTCGAATTTTCTATTTTTAACTAACATTTTTTACAAGTCATGTTATAATAGCTGTAACTTTTCATTTCCAATCATGCCGATAGGAGGCACCGCCTATGAAACCTGAAGAAAAACGTGAAGCACTCCAACAACAAGAACGAAAACAGTCGCCAACAGGTAATCATCGTGATAGTTTTGAGCGCGCCAGTCACGGTAGTTTGAAAGACTTATCTAGCGGGCTTGGCACAAAAGGCTTAGCTCTTGTCATTGTTGTGTTAGTTGTGGTGATATTAGCGATTGCCCTATTTTAATGTGTTGCCTTTCTGTGTAATTGTTGAAAGCACCTGCCGGTGCTTTTTGTTTTGCGATAATTATTCTGTAACATAACCATCAAAAAAACCACTAGACGAAACGCCCCTGATTCGTTACACTGTATCAAAAGTAAAGCTGTCAGAATTTTAACTATTTTAACCATCCGAAAGGCGTGAGCACGTGAATTATCCAGCTTCAGATCTATTAAACCGATTACCTAAACAATTCTTTAATAATTTAGTAAAAACCATCCATCACTACCAACAAGAAGGTTTTGATGTGATTAATTTAGGACAAGGTAATCCTGATTTACCGACACCTCATCATATTGTCGCGGCGCTAAAAGATGCCGCCACAAAACCAAGACACCATCAATATTCACCGTTTCAAGGCTATCAAGAACTAAAACAAGCGGTGAGTGACTATTATTTACGCGAATACAATGTCACGATTGACCCAGACACAGAAGTGGCGATTTTACCTGGGACAAAGACCGGACTCGTTGAACTGAGTCAATGCCTCTTAAACCCAGGTGATACTGTATTAGTTCCAGACCCAGGGTATCCTGACTACATCTCCGGTGTAAGGATGGCAGAAGCGAATATGATCCCTATGCCGCTCGTTGAAGCAAATAACTTTTTACCAGATTATCAGGCGTTACCAAAAGACGCTCACGCAGCCAAGTTAATGTTTTTAAATTACCCAAATAACCCAACCGGTGCGAAGGCAACCCCGCGCTTCTTTGACGAGACCGTTCAGTTTGCGAAACAACATAACATCGCGGTTTGTCATGACTTTGCTTACCATACAATCCAGTTTGACGGTGAAAAGGCACCCAGTTTCCTCCAGACACCCGGTGCTAAAGAAGTCGGGATCGAAATGTTTACTCTCTCAAAAGCCTACAACATGGCCGGCTGGCGCGTCGGCTTTGCGGTCGGGAATAAAGATATTATCGAGAAGCTAGAATTAATCCAAGATCACTTATATGTCAGTATCTTTGGTGCCGTTCAAATGGCCGCTAAAGCCGCCTTAGCCGGTGATCAGTCTACGACTAAAGCACTGACTGCAACGTATGAGAAAAGACGTAATGTCTTGATGGATGCCTTATCAGATATTGGCTGGAATGTGACCAAACCTTCAGGTACCTTTTTCTGTTGGTTAAAAGTACCTGAAGGCTACACGTCAGAAAGCTTTAGTCGTTACTTACTCGACACCGCTAAAGTCATGGTGGCACCTGGTAATGGTTTCGGTGACTACGGGGAAGGTTATGTGCGCGTCGCTTTACTTGATTCAGACACGCGACTGATCGAAGCCGCTAAGCGAATTGAGGCAACAAAAATTTTTAATACAACAACAGCTACTGTAAACGCGTGACCTATTATAACGCACTAAACCGCCCACCTTAAAATTCAGGTGGGCGGCTTATTTTATCCTAAGCCTATTTTTTTCAATCTGTTGACCAACGTGGAGTAACTCAACATCTTGGTTTGCTTTCATAATGAAAGTGACGCCAACGGGCTCACCTGACTTACGTTTTAAACCCGGAATCGTAAGCGCCGGATAGCCACTCGCCGCATACAGTGTTGTCGCATAATTACTTAACGTCACGAGTACATCGACGGTCTGAAATGCTTGATCGAGTGCTTTTATCGCGATTTTTTGATGTGTAGAAACCATCTGATCAACTGTCTCTTTTGTCAGTTTTGTCTCCATCGCTTGTTTAATTAAATCTTGCCCGTAAGGGGCATAGTTTGCTGCATCAGTTTGATTAAACTGATAGATATCTCGTAACGTAAGTGGCTCCTTTTCGTCTTTAAAGAAATTTCGTACCCCTTCGTTAAACTGATACTCTAACACATCCGTAATATCAATCCGATAGGCGGATGGATCAATCGCGATATCCTGTACGGCAACATCTCGCTGAATAAGGTCATCTTGTACGTGTGCTAAAAGTGTGTCATCTTCGTCTCGGTAAGCTTCTTTAATTTTGGCGTCATTAATAAATCCAAATTGATAATCTGTTAACGCTCTCGTATGATGATCTAGCGTTTCAGTGATGGTTGTCATCGCCTGAAATAGATAGAAACAGTCTTTTACGTTTCTAGCCATCGGACCGGCGGTATCATGCGCTTCGGCAATTGGTATAATCCCAGCTTGTGAGACAGTCCCTAATGTCGGCTTTAAGCCAACGACACCATTTTGACTGGCCGGATAAATAACCGAACCTGCCGTTTCAGTCCCAACAGCAACAGTACTAAGCCCAAGGGTCACCGCCACAGCACTGCCGCTACTCGAACCTCCAACATCATAATCACCAAAAGGATTCATCGTCTGACCACCTCGGGCGGAGAAGCCATTGGCACTATCTGTTGTCATAAAGTTCGCCCATTCTGACAAATTTGTCTTCCCTAAAATTAATGCACCCTTATTTTTTAACGACTGAATAATCTCGGCATCTTGATTCGGATAAAAATCTTTTAATCTGACTGCCCCCGCTGTCGTCGGTAAATCAGTCGTCGACACGTTATCTTTGATTAAGACTGGGATACCGTAAAGCGGGTCATGGTCATCACTGTACTCACACTGTTTTGCTTCCTCAACGACCGCGTGATTTAAGCTCATGACCGCATGATAATCCTTATGTAAAATCGCCCGGTTATAAAAAACAGTCGCAATATCAGCGTAACTTACGCGCTGTTGTTTCACTAACGTCTGGAGTGTGTCGATATCACTTGTGATTATCTGTTTAATAACATCATCGGTAATGTTCGATTCAAGTGGTAAAAACTCTCCTAACATACTTACTAATCTAGTTAGCTTCGGTTGTTGATGGTATTGTTTGTTGATTTGATCATGTAAATAATCGGTTGAATTAAAACTCATCGGTTCACGCCCTTTTGTATCATTTATGATTTATTTTCTTAGTTATGTAGTAAACATAACAGGTGGTGCACACGTTAAACGCACCACCCGTTGTGTTCTTCTCGTTCGTTTTGATTATTTAAACACCTTATTCTTCTGTTTTTACGTCAATCAACGTGTAAAAGCTACCGTAATAGCCGTCACTATAATGCTCAAAGTTTTGAATGATTAACGTGATTTTTGCTTGATCTGTTTCAGCTGTATAAGTGGCTTCGCTTAAACTAATATCACGGTAATTTTGGTGTTCTTTTAAATCATCAATTAAGTCGTCACCATTAAAGCTTACCAGGACTTGATCGTTTCCATCTGTCACAGTGAAAGTAAAGCTCGTTGATTCCATTTCTTGCGTCAATTGATAACGTTGATTGTCTAAGTCAAAGGGAATTGAACGCATCGATAAGTTCGCCTCAACATGATTCATAATGAGTTGATCATAACCTGAAATCGGAATCATCTCACGGTCACTCAGATTGAGATAGACAGATGATTGGAAGCGATCGGGTCCACCGTAATCATACGTCCGTTCAAAACCAAAGATATCACGAAATGTTTCGTTATTATTGATTTGTTCGGGCAAGTAATCAATGTTCTGTAGTTGATTTAATTGTTCAAATTGATCGATATAATTCGTAATATCCTCTTTATCCGCCTCTGAAATATCAGGATTAGGCAATACTTCCCCGTTTTCAAACATATTATTTTCTTCAAGTAACGTTTCTAAACTGGCCTTTTGGCTGTAGAAACTGACACTAAACGCATCAATAGGCGGGGTAATGGATATTAAGCCAAAGACAACAAAGATTGGGGCTATCCAACCCATTTTCTCACGACTCAAGAAACCATAAACAATCGCCATAATCGTCCCAAAAACACCGAAGAGAATGGCGAAATAACGACCGTACGTCACACCCGTATCGGTTAATTTTACAATAGAAGCAATCGTTTGGAATAAGACGATTGGCAGTAACACTTTCGGATAGACTCTCGCAAATAAAGCGGCAATTTTCGTCTCAACTTCAAGTGAGAGAATATAGACGAGTAAGACGACAACGGTAAAGGATACGAGTAGTGGTTCTAATAAAACTTCAGACCATAAATCACCAGTGATATTGATGACAATATAAATTAAGATAATCCCACTATAAATCGTCGTTAACGGAATGATAATATAGCTGAGTAACCGGTCAAAAATCGGTGTGGTTGTCGTAAGCGACATCAATTTATTTTTCTTTTTCACTTGGTCTTTTTTCTGAAGCTTTTGATCCCTCGCTCCGATATAGACAGGCATCATTGATAAGAACAGTGATGGGAAGAAGAGGCTCGCGATCAAGTTAAGAAAATGTAAGAACACATCACCATCCGTTGTAAACAGCAAGGCATTGATCAGCGCAATAATCAAACTAACCCCAATCGCTAAAACAATGGAATACAAGAAGGCAATAAAGAAATTTTTAAAGACAACAAACACGTTTTGACTAAAGCGGAATTCGCTTTGAATCGTCGGAATCCATACCATAAGTAACAGACTCATTAAGACGATGACACTCGTTCTGATACCTACTTGAATCGACATAAATTCCGGCCAATGTTGTAAGAAAAAGTAACCGAGCGTGAGAATAAGTGCTGCCCACATCAACAAGAGGCGCACTTTAATTTGAACATAAAACCGCTCATACATATGTTCAAACACGAGACTGAGTAAAATCCCAATCACGAAGGTATAGCTAAACCGGTACATCGCATCGTCATTTGATTCAATCATGACCATATTGGCAATGGTTAAACTTAAAATAAAGCTAAAAGCTAGCGGATAGCGCCCGACCGCTTGAATCGTATCATTCAATTGTTGTTCTAATCGTTCCATTACTTTCATTGAACTCACCCTCTCAAAAATACTCGTTAGACATAGTTATGTCGCTTAGACTTACAGTATTCTATACCCGTTAATCCACTCGTCCATGCTTCCAACTGTTTAGTGTTTTGTCTATTTTTATTCTTCTATTGGTAAGACGAGAGCCCTGACGGGACTCGCATCACCTCCAACAATTTTTAACGGTACGGCATACAAGTGATAATGTCCCGCCGGGACGTCATTTAAATACAGATTTTCGATAATGGTTATGTTCGCTCTATGAATGGCTAAATGAATCGGTAACGTCTTTGAATCCACCGCATCGACTGATGGGGCATCTGTGCCAATAAGTTTTACTCCCTGCTTAGCTAAATAGTCGATGGCTTCGGATGTTAAGAGCGGAAATTTTTCAGGAAAAACAGCGGGATCACGGTCTAACATATGAAAAAGAAGACGTGATGTGCCTAAGAGATTTAACTTCACTAAATCACTTACTGTAACTTTGTCTAAACCAGTTACGTCTACAATACGACAGCGCCCTATTCCAATCGAGACATCGAGCTGATCAATGGTTTTCCCGCTATCATCATAATGAAACGGGGCATCCATATGGGTACCATTGTGAAGACTTGAGTTAATCTCACCAATATTGACCGAACCCGTCTCTTTCATCGTCGCGCTGAGCTTAAAGTGATAAGGTGTATCACCTGGCCAAACAGCGCCGTTATTTAATAATGGCATCGTAATATCAATATACGTCATACAAGCACTCCTTTTTACATATGATGAATGGATGGATGGCTATTTGATTAGTATTAGCCTCTATGTTTATTTTAACAGAGTAGGCACCAATGACCTATTTTTTGTGTAAAAATAGCGGAAAAAGATACTTTCGATTTAAATTAGGGTAAACTATTACTGTGTTCTTAATGATGAAACAAGCTGAACATGAGGAGGAAAAAAACATGAAACTCATAAAAAAAATCAAAAAACAATTGGTGATGACTCTACTCATCCTTATGGCTTTACAACTCACCGCCCCTGTTCTATCGGCTGACGCGATTACGGATGTGGTCGTCACTTTAGGGGAAGACTTAACCGCAGAACAGAAGGCTAATCTGTTAGAAGAAATGGATATGGCTGATATCGATGAAGCAGATATTGTTTATGTGACAAACGAGGAAGAACACCAATATTTAGGCGACGTTGTTCCGAAGGAACAAATTGGGACACGCGCAATTTCATCCGCGAAGATTTCACTACGCGAAGATGAATCAGGTATTATGGTCACAACAGAAAACATTACTTATATTACATCAAAAATGTATGCCAATGCCCTCGCAACCGCTGGGATTACAGGCGCTGAAATTTATGTGACGGCACCATTTAACGTCTCTGGTACAGGTGCTTTAACCGGGATTTTAAAAGCGTACGAACAATCAACCGGAGAAGATTTAGATGAAGACTTAAAGAAAGCCGCCAATGAAGAGATGGTCATTACCGCTGATTTAGCGGAAGATGAAAATGTTTCAGAAGATGAAGCGATTGACTTTATCAATAAAATTAAAGAAGAAGTCGATAAACAAAAACCTGAAACAACCGAAGAATTACGCGCCTTAATCCAACGTCTTGCTGAAGAAATGGGACTCACATTAACCGATACTCAGCTCGATCAACTTGTTAGCCTATTCAATAAATTAAAGGACTTAAACATTGACTGGGACAAGGTAAATAATACGATTGACCAAACGAAAGACTGGCTCAATGACTTTGCCGAATCAGAAGAAGGACAAGGCATTATCACTGCCGTTAGAGACTTTTTCCGAGCGGTCTGGGACTGGTTTAAGTCCGTCTTTACTAACGAAGAAGAGGCAGCGTTAAACGTTTCTCAAACAATCTATTTTAGCTAACAATCTGTCAACGAGCCTTTACCCTTATCGGTAAAGGTTCTTATTTTTATGTGTATTTCATCTTGACTTTCAGATAAACCTATGTTCTAATAATGTTTGAAGTCAAGGTTGTTACCGCTTTCGGGCTACACTTGACAAATTCACACTACGTGATTAGCTAGCTGATTGAATCTCATTTAAGGAGATCGAACTTGTGAAAGTAAAAAAAGTTATTAACAACAACATTGTTCAATCGACGGATGAATTCGGTAAAGACGTGTTAGTGATTGGTAAAGCACTTGGGTTTAAAAAGAAACCGGGTGACGCCATTGATCAAACACTGATTGAAAAAGTTTATACGAGCAATAAAGATATGCCTACGAATAAACTGACCGAGTTATTAGCCAAGGTGGAACTAGAACATGTTCAAGTCGCCAATGAAATTATTAATTTTGCGAAAGCATCGCTTGGGAAAAAGCTAAGTGAAAATATTTATTTAACGCTGACCGACCATATTGATTATGCGATTGAACGCTATCGTAATGGTTTACCGATTAAGAACGCGTTACTGTGGGAAATTAAACGTTTCTACAATCATGAATTCTTAATTGGAAAAGAAGCCGTAAATATTATCGAATCAAAGCTTGGTATTAAACTTCCTGAAGATGAAGCTGGTTTCATTGCCCTTCACATTGTGAATGCTGAACTCGACATGTCCCAAGTTTCAGAAGTAAGCAACATGACAAAGATCATCCAAAATATTCTTAACATTATCAAGTATCACTACAAAATTGATTTAGACGAGTATTCGCTTAATTATGAACGCTTTATCACCCACTTAAAGTTCTTTATCCACCGGTTGTACCGTGGTGTTGAGCTTGAGTCAGATAAAGACGCCGGTTTTTTATTTATTTTAAAAGAGCGTTATAAAGAAGAATATCAATGTGCATTAAAAATTAGGGACTACATCATGAAAGAATTTCATCGTGATTTAAAAGAAGATGAAATGATTTATTTAACTATTCATATTCGCCGGATTACACAAGCTGGCGTCTAATTTAATAAGCTAGGGTTGTTACTGGTCAAGCAGGCTACACCTAAATGTTTCACACATGTTTAAACATGCGTGACATTTAGGTGTTTTTTATTGGCTAAACAACAAAAATAAGGAGGACAAACAGATGAACTATCAAGAATTAGCCGCATCCATTATTAAAAATGTTGGTGGCGAGAAAAACATTAACGGTTTGAATCACTGTGCGACGCGTTTACGTTTTAATTTAAAAGATGACCAAAAGGCTCAGACAGACGCCATTAAAAACACACCGGGTGTCATGGGTGCTGTGGCTAAAGGCGGACAATATCAAGTCATCATTGGCAGTGATGTTGGTACCGTATATAAAGAAATCATTCAAGTCGTGCCAAAATTAAGTGAAGCTCCGGCGGATAAAGAAGAAGACGACCGAGGACGTGTTGCCAAGGTGATTGATACAATCACTGGTATTTTCACACCAATTTTACCAGCGATTACAGCTGCGGGTATGTTAAAAGCAGTCTTATCACTACTCGTTGTATTTGGTTGGATTGAGAACACGTCACAGTCTTATCAAGTAATGGACTTTATGGCCGATGCTGCCTTCTACTTCTTACCAATCTTACTCGCCTCATCAGCGGCAGCGAAGTTTAAAACCAATGCCTATTTAGCGATGATGCTTGGCGGGATTTTACTCCATCCGAACTTTGTTAATATGGTTAATTCGTTAGAAGAAGGCCAAGGGATTACGTTCTTCGGGTTACCGATTACAGCGATTGGGTACGGATCATCAGTTATTCCGATTATTTTAGCGGTATGGTTTATGTCTTATATTGAACTGATTGCCGATAAAGTCTCACCAAAAGCAGTGAAATTCTTTACGAAACCGTTGATCACGATTGCGGTTGTAGGTACAGTTTCACTCACATTGATTGGACCGTTCGGTCACTTAATTAGTGATTATATCTCAACTGGTATTCAAGCCCTTGAATCATTTAGCCCATGGATTGTGCCACTTATTATTGGGGCATTTACACCACTATTTGTCGCAACGGGGACACACTATGGTCTTGTACCAATCGGTATTAATAACCGGATGACCAATGGTTATGACACAGTCATCTATCCAGGTATGCTCGCATCAAACGTCTCTCAAGGGGCAGCCGCACTTGCGGTCAGTATTAAATCAAAAGATTCAACCATTAAACAGTTAGCGTCTTCTGCTGGTCTTACCGCCCTCTTTGGTATTACTGAGCCCGCTTTATACGGGGTTAACTTACGTTACAAAACACCACTGTATGCGGCGATGATTGGTGGGGGTGTTGGTGGTTTATTTATGGGTATTTTCCGCGTCCGTAACTTCTCAGGTGGGGCACCGGGCTTACTTACTTTACCAAGTTATATTGGGGATGATACCCTCACTTACTTTACGTTTGCGGCTATTGGGGCAGCGATTAGTATTGTTGTTAGCTTTGTTATTTCATTTATTCTTTATAAAGATCCAGTAGATGACGCAGTAAAAGACGAAACAGTTGACACGACCGATGTTGCAGGAACAGATAATACCTTATCAAATCAGTCGATGACACTCGTTTCACCATTGAAAGGTCAAGCTTTACCCCTTTCCAAAGTAGCCGATGCGATGTTTTCTGAAGAAATTCTCGGTAAAGGAATGGCCGTCGAACCTTCTGAAGGTCTCGTAACAGCACCAGTAGACGGCATCATTTCAGCGACGTTTGATTCAAAACACGCGGTTGGCATCACGACGGATGACGGCATGGAATTATTGATTCACGTCGGTATTGATACGGTGCAACTTGGTGGTGAAGGCTTTAAGTATCACGTCAACAAGAATGACCGTGTAAAAGTAGGCGATCAATTAATTTCATTCGATATCGAATATATTAAAGAACAAGGCTATCCTGTCACGACACCACTTGTTATTACGAACTCAGCAGAATACGGTGACATTATCGGTCTAACAGAACAAACCGTGACACACGGTGACGCACTGATTCGCGTCGTAAAATAATCATAAACATTCACTATAAATGAAGACGGACAAGCAACGACTTGAGCCGTCTTCATCCATTGAAAGGAAGAGGAAATTATGAGTTTAAGAGCTGATTTTTTATGGGGCGGGGCAACCGCAGCCAACCAATGTGAAGGGGCGTATAACTTAGACGGCCGAGGACTAGCGAATGTTGACGTCGTTCCGACCGGCAAAGAGCGCTTTGATATTATTTCTGGTAAACGTAAAATGTTAGACTTTGAAGAGGGTTATTTTTATCCTGCTAAAGAAGCGATTGATATGTATCACCACTATAAAGACGATATTAAATTGTTTGCGGAAATGGGTTTTAAAACGTACCGCTTATCGATTGCATGGACAAGAATCTTCCCTAAAGGAGACGAGTTAGAGCCAAACGAACAAGGTCTTGCCTTTTATGAGGATCTGTTTAAAACATGTCAAGCTTACGGTATTGAACCACTCGTCACGATTACCCACTTTGATTGTCCGATTCATTTAATTAAAGAATACGGCGGCTGGCGTAATCGTAAAATGATTGAATTTTATGAGCGTCTAGTCCGTGTATTATTCACCCGTTTTAAAGGACTCGTGAAGTACTGGCTCACGTTTAATGAAATTAATATGATTCTTCATGCGCCGTTTATGGGCGCGGGATTAGTATTTGAAGATGGTGAAAATGAAGAGGAAATTAAATATCAAGCCGCTCACCATGAGCTTGTCGCAAGTGCTTTAGCCACTAAAATTGCGCATGAAATTGATCCGGAAAATATGATCGGTTGTATGCTGGCCGCTGGAGAATACTATCCTTTAACACCTAAACCAGAAGATGTCTTTTTAGCTCAAGAAAAAAACCATGAAAATTATTTCTTTATCGATGTCCAGTCTCGCGGAGAATACCCTGCGTACGCATTAAAACAGCTTGAGCGAAATAATATCATGATTAAGATGACGGAAGAAGATCTGGACACACTAAAAAACCATACCGTTGACTTTATCTCGTTTAGTTATTATTCATCACGTGTTGTCACGACGGATGATTCTGTTGAAAAAACAGCCGGTAATATTTTTAAATCAGTGAAGAACCCATATTTAGAGGCAAGTGAATGGGGTTGGCAAATCGATCCACTTGGACTCCGTACAACGATGAACGCGATTTATGATCGCTATCAAAAACCACTCTTTATTGTCGAGAATGGCTTAGGTGCGATTGATACACCCGATGAATCAGGTAACATTATCGATGATTACCGCATCGACTATTTACGCGCCCATATTCAAGCGATGAAAGAGGCGGTTGAACTTGATGGTATTGACTTACTCGGTTACACGTCTTGGGGTTGTATCGACCTTGTCAGTGCCGGGACAGGAGAGATGAAAAAACGCTACGGTTTTATCTATGTTGACCGTGACAATGAAGGCAACGGTACACTCACACGTACAAAGAAAAAATCATTTGATTGGTATAAAAAAGTCATTGCATCAAATGGTGAAGACTTGTCTTAACTACTAGCTCTTCTATCATTTTACAATGTATAAGCAGAAAACAAAAAGAGACGTCAATGATCCGACTGGCTAAACGGCCGATCGGATCATTGACGTTCATCATTCTTTTCATACCTTTATTTTGTCTATTTTATCCCTTTACTTTTAATGCCTTTTCTTGAGCAATTAAACAAAGTTCTTGTGCTTTAAAGATATGGTCTTGTGTCATCGCTATTTCTGTCCCATTAATTGAATCAAGAATCATTTGACCAAAGAAAGGGAAGCCTACTTTTCCTGTCAGTGTCATATGTTCCACTTTGTCATTTGTTACGAGGTAGAGATGATTCCCTGTTTCTTCCGCGCCAACATTCGTATACTTTCGAAGTTCAATGGTGCCTTTTGTACCAGTAATAAACATCCGACCATCTCCCCAAGTCGGTAAGCCGTCTGGTGTGAACCAATCAACTTTAAAGTAAAACGTCGCCCCGTTCTCCCCCACAAGTGTCGCATCACCATAGTCTTCAAGTTCTGGTTTGTCTGGGTTGTTATAGTTGGCTACTTTACTATGCAATACAGTGGCTTCCTTATTGCCCGTGTAAGTTAAGAATTGTTCAATTTGATGACTACCGATATCCGCTAAGATGCCGCCGTACTTTTCTTTCTCAAAGAACCAACCCGGGCGATTGTTCTTATCTAAACGATGCGGACCAAAACCTGTCACTTGAATGACCTCACCAATCACACCTGCTTCAATCAGTTCTCCTGCTTTGATTGCCGATTCTACGTGAAGACGCTCAGAAAAGTAAACGAAGTAGCGCTTGCCCGTTTCTTTAACAACCCGTTTGGTTTCTTCTAATTGCGCGAGCGTCGTAAAGCCTGTTTTGTCAGTAAAGTAGTCTTTTCCACTCTGCATCACCTTATTTCCAAGTGCACTTCTAACGTTCGGAACCGCAGCTGCCGCAACAAGTTGAATCGACTCATCCGCTAAGATAATCTCAAGTGATTCAACCGCTTCAACAAATGGATAAGCTTCTAAATATTTAATCCGTTTTTCTTCATCTGGTTCATACACATATTGAACGGTGGCGCCCGCCTCAATTAAACCATTGGTCATCCCGTAAATATGACCATGGTCTAGCGCTGTCACCGCCACGTTAAACTCACCTGGTTCTACTACTTTATTGTTGATGCCTTTAGGTGCATAATTCATGCCGTCTTGTTTACTCAACGTTCATTCCCTCCTTAAAACAACTCACCATAACCGAGTCCTACTAAGTAATCGCGCGAATCTTTTAAGCAATCGAAAGGATCACGGCCATATTGATCATCTTGTTCGACGAGTAAGTAGCGCACCCCCGCCTCAAGGCTTGCTTCAATAATCGCTTTAAAGTCAAGCGAGCCGGTGCCAAGTTCAGCGAATTCAATGATATCTGTAAATTGTTGCATAAACGTCTTCATGTCCCCTGCATATAGAGCGTCAAGTGCTGATTCAGGTACCCGGTTCACCCGGTAATCTTTTAAGTGAATCAGTTCCACTTTACCTTTGTAATCATTAATCACATCCACTGGATTTAAACCGCCGCGGTGGACCCAGTGGACATCAAGTTCAAAGCCGAGTAGTGGTGCCTCACGACGAATAATATCTAATAAGTATTCCCCGTCATACTTGGTAAATTCAATATGATGATTATGGTAATAGAGCTTAATGCCTTCTTCTGTTAATTTTTCAGCCACCGCGTTCGCTTCGCGTGAGAATTCAATCACCTTCTCAAGTGAGGCCATTGCCTCAAATGGCAACATTCCAATGCGAAGTAAGTCACAATCTAATGTATGACAATCTTTTACGATTTTATCAAAGTCAGTCGTGAGTGATTCTTGCCCCGGTTGCATTGGCTTAAGTCCCGCCGTCATTGAAGCAATCTTCATTCCAAATTCTTCTGTCGCGCGTTTTATTTCACTCACATTTTCTTCTGTCATCGGAATTTGTGAGACTTCAATCGAATGGTACCCAAGTTCATGGACTTTTTTAAACGTTTCATAAGCCCCTAACTCTTCTACTTTCTCTTTTAACATCATCGCTTGTACACCAATTTTAGCTGTCATGTAAGTACTCTCCTTTATTGATTCGTTCGCCCGTCTTAGATGATTGTTTCATTAAATCAAGCATGATCATCGATGGGAGGGCGTCTTGTACGGTAATATAGTCATTCGTCTGTGTTAATAGCGCTTGATAAAAAGCTTCAATCGCTTCTTGATGACTGGGACCGTAATACGACTTCGATTTCGTTGATACTTTATCTTCAGCAATACAGACTTTCCCTTGGTCTGTTGTTTCATATAGCTGATAATCTTTAATCGTGAATTTGCCGCGTTCAAGAATGACTTGACATTCCACGCTTGAATTGGCCGCATAGGCATTCGTTGACATCGCAAAGCCATGGACGCCGTCACTAAAATTAATTTGGGCAACGGCCGTGTCTTCTACTTCAATCGGATAATCGGTAATATTCGAAAGACTTGCCTTCACATCAACAATGTCACCCGCAATATACTGCATCAAATCATACGTATGAATCGCTTGATTAATAATCGTGCCACCACCCGCACGAGCCATCATTCCGCGCCACGGCTTACTCGTGTAATACGACAGCGGACGGCCCCAGGCAACTAAGCCTTTAATCGCGACAAGCTTACCGTAATCATTGCTTGCTAATTTTTCTTTTAGTACTTTGACTGTCTCGTTATAGCGATTTTGAAAACAAACACCCACGCGGGCGTTTAAGCGTGCGGTTTCTTCATATAAATGACACGCCTCTTTGTAGTTTAAGGCGACGGGCTTTTCTAAAAAGACCGCAATACCTTTGTTGATCACTTGTTTTGCGACCGGCACATGTAAATCATGCGGTAAACAAATATGGACGACGTCGAGTGATTGTTTTCTTAAGAGATCGTCAATTTGGGTATAGAACGGGATGTCTCGATAAAGTTCGTGTTTGGTCGGATTGATATCACACACGGCCACAAGTTCTGCGACCGCACTTTCCTCAATCGCCTTCCGGTGAATAAACGAGACATCACCGAGTCCGATGATCGCAACTTTCAGCATCTACCTCATCCCCTTAACTGCGAAGGTCAAATTTACCTTCTTCTTTAATCCGTTTATTTAATTCACTTAAATACACGTCATCATCAAAGTCTTTAAGTGAGATTTCTTCACCTGTCCACGTTGATAAATGAATCGCATTCGCTAGACGCACCCCGTTAATACCTTCAGCACCTGGTGCAAGTAAATCTTCCCCGTGAAGAATGTGACGCGCGAAGTTTTCTAATACGCCTGAGTGTTGTTCGCCCCACGCACTTTCTTCAGTGAAGGTTTCCGTTGAATAGAGGTCTTCGGTGTTCATCTGACCCATAAACAGACGTTTCACATCTTCCATGTCCATATTTTTATTTAGCTCATTTTCTGATTCTTTTAGACGCTTCACCGTCACTGTCCTACTATCTTCAACGACGATTTTCCCTTTATCACCTAGAATTTCTAGACGGTCTGTCCCGAGTAAATCATGGGTACACGTCACAAACACACCGGTTGCGCCGTTTTCATATTCCATCACCGCTGTTACTTCATCTTCTACCGCAATATCGCGTCTAAAGCCGTGTTTGATTTTACTGTAGACTTTCGTTGGGACACCGGCAATCCATTGAATTAAATCAAGTTGGTGAGGCGCTTGATTGACTAAGACACCGCCACCTTCACCTCCCCATGTGGCACGCCATGCGCTTTGATCGTAATACGGTTGCGGGCGCCACCATGTCGTAATAATCCAGTTCGTCCGGCGAATCGGACCAATGTCACCGTTTTCAACAATCTGTTTGATTTTTTGATAGAGTGGATTATTCCGTTGATTAAACATAATCGCATAGGTCACGTCTTGTTTACTTGCCGCAAATTCATTTAAGGCTTTTACTTGTTTGGTATACACGCCGGCTGGTTTTTCGTTTAAGACGTGGACGCCATTGTCAAGCGCAAACGTCGCCATCTCTGGGTGTAGGTAATGCGGGACTGTTGTGATAATCGCATCCACGTCCCCACTTGTGATCATTTCCTTATAGTCACTGTAAATCTTTTTGTTGGGGAATGCTTCTTTTAGCTTTGCTTGTTTTGCTTCATCGATGTCACAAATAGCGACTAAGTCCATGCTTTTGACCATACCTTGTTCAATAAAGCTTGCATACATCGAGCCTTGTGCGCCGTAACCAATAATACCAAAACGTAATTTCGTCATAATACATACTCTCCCTTATGATTGTTTAATTGTTTGCGATACTTTGATGGTGTCACGTTAAAGTGGGCTTTAAAATAGCGACTAAAATGCGCATCGCTTTCAAACCCATGTAACTTTGAAATGTGTTTGATCGTGTATTCCGGATGACTTTCTAACGCATGCGTTGCCTGAGATAGGCGATAACCCATGATGTACTGCATAATCGTTTGACCGGAAATATCTTTAAATACATGTGATAAATATGACTTACTTAAATTCACTTCTTTGGCGATGCGTTCAATTGATAGTGATTCCCGGTAATTTTCTGCGATAAATTTTGATACCCGCTCGGCGATCGCTGTTTTTTCATCTCCTCTCATATTAGGTTTATCTAAAATACTTTCGGTGCCTCGCTTTACCGATAGTAATAAATCAACGAGCACAAGTTGTTGTTCTGCCTGTTTATCATGATCGTCCACGGCCACTAAAAACGTTAGCCGTTTCAGTAATTCTTCAACTTTACTGATTGTTTGCGGACGAATAACACGCAATTTCCCTTGCTTATTTTCCTGAAAAATTGATAACAGATCTTCTAAATCTAAGAAGCGTAGTAACGGCATGAGCCAGTCACGGTCAAAGTGGATAATGCTTCGTTCATACGTGCCGGCATCTGAAAACAATCCCGCCCGGTGAACGGTTTTTCCGTCAATAAAAAGCAGGTCACCTGGTTTTAACATATACATGTGATCACCTATCAAAAACCGGCAACTGCCTTGATGAAATAAATAAATTTCATCGTGTCGATGCGTATGAAACTCAAGCGGATAGTGCTTTCCTTTATGACGATAAGCCACTTGAATCGACTCTACCATATCGGCACCCCCTTCTTGTATACTTGTATTATAATCGAATGTCTCATATAAAACAATGACTGAAAGTGCTTACATTTCCCATTATATTGACTCAGACTGCTTTTGGCGAATCATATATTAGCTACATCAAATGCATAGTCTCCTTTCAATTCGGGTATATAATGTAAGTGAGTGTTTTTAGTTAGCTTGACGCCCCATTATTAAGTCGTTAATGATTATCATCAACAACAATTAAACGATAATAAATCGTCAGATATTTAATAAAAAAGTTTATAAATTTCTTTACGCTTTCAGATAAAAATAAGCTTAAACGACTGATATTAACGTGTTGTAAGCGCTTGTGATGATTTTATCGTATCGCTTGACTTTAAAAACAAATACTTTATAATAACTTATATCGAATTAGAATTATTATCGTTAATCAAATGTTGTTCACTTTTCAGTTAACGTTAATAATTGCTTATATATTCAAAATAAAAGGAGGATGACAATTTATGTCACTAATAGGTAAAGAAGTACTACCATTCACAGCACAAGCATTCAAACACGGAGAAGATTTCTTCGAGGTAACAGAAGCAGATCTTAAAGGTAAGTGGAGTGTCGTTGTTTTCTATCCAGCTGACTTTTCATTTGTATGCCCAACCGAGCTAGAAGATATGCAGAAAGAATACCCAGCCCTTAAAGAATTAGGTGTGGAAATATTCTCAGTATCAACAGATACACACTTTGTGCATAAAGCATGGCACGAACATTCAGATGCGGTTGGTTCAATCGAATATACGATGATTGGTGACCCATCACAAACAATTTCTCGCAACTTTGATGTACTAAACGAAGCATCAGGTCTTGCGGACCGTGGTACGTTCTTAATTGACCCAGACGGTGTCATCCAAACAGTTGAGATTAACGCAGACGGTATCGGACGTGACGCGTCGACTATTATTAATAAAGTAAAAGCCGCACAGTATGTACGTAAACACCCTAACGAAGTTTGCCCAGCGAAATGGCAAGAAGGCGAAGAAACATTGAAACCAAGCCTAGATATCGTAGGTAAAATCTAAGGAGTGATTTCTTTATGCTAGACCAACAAATTAAGGAACAACTCAAGCAGTACTTAGCCCTGCTTGAGTCTGACCTTGTGATTCAATTGTCACTTGGCGACGATAAACATTCAACAGAAACAAAAGAACTCGTGGATGAGCTCAGTCAAATGTCAGACCGGATTACGGTTGAAGAAAAAGACTTAGCACGCACGCCAAGTTTTACTATCGCTAAAAAAGGTGAAGAGGCGCGTGTTACATTCGCAGGTGTCCCACTTGGACATGAGTTTACCTCTTTAGTCATGGCTCTTTTACAAGTTAGTGGCCGTGCACCTAAAATTGACGATAGTCAAGTCGAACAAATTAAAGGGATTTCTAAAGAATTGAACTTTACAACATATGTGTCATTATCATGTCACAACTGTCCAGATGTTGTTCAAGCCTTAAACATTATGAGTGTGTTAAACCCTAATATTACCCATACAATGGTAGAAGGAACCGCTCATAAAGCTGAAGTCGAGAAAGAAAACATCATGGCTGTTCCAGCCGTCTACTTAAATGGTGAATTCTTAGAATCTGGTCGTATGACCCTTGATGACTTACTCGCCTTAGTCTCTACTGGTCCAGACCCAGAGGAACTGAATAGTAAAGATCCATTCGATGTGTTAGTCGTTGGTGGTGGCCCATCAGGGGCAACATCTGCGATTTATGCCGCACGTAAAGGCATTCGTACTGGCCTTGTTGCTGATCGTTTTGGTGGTCAAGTGATGGATACATTAGGTATTGAAAACTTCATTGGTGTGCCTTACACTGAAGGTCCTAAATTAATGGGTAACGTAGAAGCACATGTGAATGAGTATGACATTGATGTGATGAAGAGTTTACAAGCGAAGAGCTTGAAGAAAAATGATCTCTTTGAAGTAGAACTTGAAAATGGTGCTGTCCTTAAAAGTAAAACCGTTGTTCTCTCAACCGGTGCGCGTTGGCGAAACATTAACGTACCTGGTGAACACGAGTACAAAAACAAAGGGGTCGCTTATTGCCCTCACTGTGACGGTCCATTATTCGAAGGTAAAGATGTGGCGGTTATCGGTGGTGGTAACTCAGGTATTGAAGCGGCGATTGACCTTGCGGGTATCGTGAAACATGTAACGGTGGTTGAGTTCTTACCAGAACTTAAAGCTGACCAAGTGCTGCAAGACCGCCTTTACTCACTATCAAATGTCACCGTGATTAAAAATGCGCAAACGACTGAGATTACAGGTGACGAAACCGTAAATGGTCTCACGTATAAAAATCGTGATACAGACGAAGAGCACCATATTGAGCTTGCGGGTGTCTTTGTCCAAATTGGTCTTGTACCTAACACAGACTGGTTAGGTGATACAGTTGAACGTAACCGTATGGGAGAAATCGTGATTGATAAGCATGGTCAAACAAGCTTACCGGGTGTGTTTGCCGCCGGTGACTGTACGGATACGCCTTATAAACAGATTATTATCTCAATGGGTTCAGGCGCTACTGCTTCACTTGGTGCGTTTGATTACTTGATTAGAAACTAATTTTCAAAAAAACAAGCCATCCGGTGTCTTAAGAGACTGGATGGCTTGTTTTTTATCTTGGTTCTCAATTAAAGAAATACAACGACATCATTCAACGCCTTTTTTCTTAATAACAAAAACACTGCCACCAATAAGGAGTGTCCCGATTAATAATAGGTTCATCGTTAGTGTTGCTGTATCCGGTAAACGTTCACCTTCTTCAGAGGTTTCTTCTTCTACTGTTGATTCACCTGATTCTTCGTCTGACTCGGTTTCTTCCTCTATCGCTGAATCATCTGTTTCTTCAGCTGGCGTCTCTTCTTCAACGGGTTGTTCTGGTTGTTCTGGTTCTGTTGGCGCTTCTGGTTCAACAGGCGCTGTTTCTTCTTGCGCCTTAACTTGAATACGATTTTCTGTCATGTCATAATCAACAGCACCTTCAGCTTCTGTTGTTTCTTGAATGTACTGGATTAACGCGCTTGTCACCAGTCCAGCATCTTCTTGAATCATCGTTGCTGCTGAGAAATTATATCCGTCACCACCTTCAACAATGAAGTTATTGGTAGCAATAGAATACGTTGCTTCTAAATCGATTGATTCTCCTTCAACAAACAAGTCTGAATCTGCGTATAGACCTTCTTCATCCGTATAGATTGTGTAAGTTAAGCCCGATGTTTGCAAGTCAATCTGCGGACCGTAATCTTCTAGCGAACGATGATAGGAATAGGCGATGATCTCTTTTAGTTCACTACCTGTCATTTCAACAATCGTCACAACATTACCAAATGGATCTACAGTAAATACATCGCCTGCGGTAATATCTCCTGGGTCAATACTTGCACGAATACCACCATTGTTTGTAATAGCGATATCTGTGTTAGCAAAGTTACGAAGAGCATCTGTAATCATATTACCAAGCTGCACGTCACCCATCCAACGGTCTTCTCTTGATAAACCTGTATTAGTTTGGCCCAAAACCTCTGATAATAATTCTTCTGACGCGTCGTTAAAGCCATCAACCAACGCTTGTACTTCATTATCAACGACTTCATCGTCAAGCGCTTCTACCGGTTGTAAAGAACCTTCAACGGTTAACTCCTTTGTTTCTGAATCAAATATTAATGTTAACATACCAATGTTTCTTGCATTACTACCTGATTGGACAATCGCTGTACCATTGACCATCTCAGGTGTATCTAATTGAGTATGAGAGTGCCCCCCAACAATGACATCAAAGAAATCTGTTGCTTCTGCGATACGTCTATCATCAGCAATTCCAACGTGATTAAGACCAATAAGAATATCTACTTCATCTCGTAGCGATTCATATTGCGTAACTGTATCAAGGTAATTATCAAAACTTAAACCGACGATACCTGATGGGCTTGTGGCAGGCGGCGCTTCCGTTAAGCCGAGCACCCCTACTTTCACACCATCAAATTCAAAAATATGATAGGGTTCTACGCCATCAATTGGTATGGATGAATCAGTAATTGTCATATTTGCTGATAACCAAGGGAAGTTTGATAGCGTTTTGTTACTTTGAAACGCTTCTTGACCGTAATCAAACTCATGATTCCCAATCGTCATCGCATCGAGTTTCATCGCATTCAGCAGTGTAAAAATCGGTGTACCACCTTGCAAATCAACAACTGGATTACCACTTGACACATCACCTGCATCTAAATAGAGTGAGTGATCAACTTTCGCACGTTCTGCTTCTAAAAAGGCTGCCATCTTACCAAAATCATCAATACTTGCATGCATATCATTGGTGTGAAAGACTTTCAATGTAACAGGTTCTTCCGCACCAAAGACTGATAGTGGTGAGATTAAGACGAACAAAACAGCTAAAAAACCTAACAACATGACTTTACTTCGTTTCATTTACCCAACTCCTTTTATTTTTTCGGATGCACGATTAGACACCGCTATGTATCGTTCCAGGTATGTCGTCAGACGTCTAACAATGTATTCGCTTACAATTCTATCATAGTTTAAATCACTTACAACACTTCCTATATTAGTTCTAATTTTCTGATTAATCCCTCATTTTTTCCGATTGGGAATTTTCCCGGTTTAAGAGAAAAATATCTATACGTTGAACTCCTTCCCTTACTGTATTCAAAGTATTGTAAACGCTTACTATTGATGTTTTAATAAGAGTGTCAAAGCGATGTTAGGCTCAATTCTAACATCGTTTAGTCAATATCAAACATTTTAAAAGCTACTTAAAAAGAGACTGACACCACGAATTAAACACGATAAAGGAGGAACGACGTCAATTATTCTATTCATCAGACAGATCGATCGTAAGCCATTAAAAAAATGATGTGGAGGTTACATTATGTTTCAATCCTTAAAAGACAAAGTACAACGATTTGGTGGGGCGATGTTTTTCCCTGCGCTCCTCTTACCTTTTGCCGGTATTTTATTAGGTCTCACGGTTATCTTACAAAACCAGCAATTATTCCCCTTTGCGGTAGAAGGTTCAACTTACTTTAAGATTACGGATATTTTCTTACAAACGTCACTCGTGATTTTTAACAACTTACCAATTATTTTCGTATTAGGTATTCCGATTACCTTGGCAAAAAAAGAAACGGGGCGCGCGACCTTAACGAGTTTTATTACGTATTTAACGTATAACTACTTTATGGGTTCGACACTCAGTTACTTCGGACCAACGTTCGGTGTGGATACGTTTGAAGCGGGTGCCTTAGGTTTAACTGAAATCGCCGGCGTTCTTACCCTTGACACGAACTTAGTCGGTGCGATTGTTGCGGCATCCCTTGCTGTATGGATTCACAATAAATATTACGACAAAGAAGTACCAAACATCCTACAAAGCTTTAAAGGGACACCACTTGTCATTATTATTTTGTTCCCAATCACTATTTTGGCAGGACTCGTTACGCTGTTTGTTTGGCCAACGATTCAAGATGGTATTTACGGTATGCAAAGCTTTATGGTTGAAGCAGGAGGCTTTGGCGTTTGGACATTTACCTTCCTTGAACGAATTTTGATTCCAACAGGCTTGCACCACTTCATTTATGGTCCCGTCTTCTACGGACCGGTTGCCATCGATGGTGGAACAGTCAACTATTGGATTCAGAACTTATCCGACTTTGCCAGTTCAACTGATAGCTTAACATCACTCTTCCCACAAGGTGGCTTAATGCTTACGGGTATGGGTAAAACATTTGGTACAACAGGGGCAGCGATTGCGATGTACTTAACCGCTAAACCTGAAAACAGAAAAAAAGTCCTCGGTCTCTTAATTCCAGCCGTTGTGACAGCCGTACTTACTGGGATCACTGAACCGATTGAGTTTACGTTCTTATTTGTTGCACCACTGTTGTTCTTTATGCACGCATTACTGTCTGCCACTATGGCAACAACGCTATATGTACTCGGCTTATCTGGGAACTTCCAAACAGGCTTTATCGACTTCATCTTCCAGAACTGGTTACCACTTGGCGCTAATCACTGGCTCATTTATGTGATTCAATTCGCCGTGGGTGTTTTATTCTTAGCCCTTTACGTTGTCATCTTTAGAGCACTGATTAAGAAATTTGACTACAAAACACCAGGACGTGCGGCTGATGTCTCGCTGAAGACAAAAAAAGATTACAAGCAAAGTAAACAAGCAGGAGACACTGGAAAATCAGTGGACCAAGAACTTGCCGAAGGGTACCTCGCGGCACTTGGATCAAAAGACAATATCGATAGTATTACGAACTGTGCCACGCGACTGCGTGTAAAAGTTAAAGACTTAGATCAAGTCGCAACTGATGAAGCATTTATGGAAATCGGCGCTGCTGGTGTCGTTAGATCAGGTCATAACTTACAAGTCATTGTGGGACTTAGAGTGCCTCAAGTACGAGGAAATATAGAAGATTTAATGAACTAACCGCATATACACTTAACTTAGGATGGGAATAGATAGATAGATCAAAGGTTTACCATCATTTATATTATTTTTAACCAATAAAGGAGACGATTTAAAATGAAAAAACACTCAATTGTTATCGCAGGCGGCGGCTCTACATTTACACCAGGGATTGTCCTGATGCTTCTAGACAACTTAGACCGCTTACCGATTCGTCAAATCAAGTTTTATGATAATGATGAAGCACGCCAAGACATTGTTGCGGATGCGTGCGAAGTCATCATTAAAGAAAAAGCACCTGAGATTAACGTCGTTAAAACGATTGATCCAGAAACAGCGTTTACCGATGTTGACTTTGTGATGGCACATATTCGTGTCGGTAAATACAAAATGCGAGAAATGGATGAGAAGATTCCGCTTAAATACGGCGTGGTTGGTCAAGAAACGTGTGGACCAGGTGGGATGAGTTACGGTATGCGTTCGATCGGTGGGGTATTAGAACTCGTCGATTATATGGAACAATACTCACCAGATGCCTGGATGTTAAATTATTCAAATCCAGCGGCGATTGTCGCTGAAGCGACGCGTAAATTACGTCCAAACGCTAAAATCTTAAATATTTGTGACATGCCAATCTCAATTGAAAACTTAATGGCTCAAATTCTCGGCCTAAAGTCACGCAAAGAGATGCAAGTCCGTTACTACGGGCTGAATCACTTCGGTTGGTGGACATCCATTACCGACCAATCAGGGAATGATTTAATGCCACAACTAAAAGCTCACGTGAAAGATCATGGTTATGCGGTTGATTTCTCTAATGCGGGTCAACACGTGGATAAAAGCTGGCAAGATACCTTCAAAAAAGTAAAAGACGTCTATGCGTTAGCACCTGATACGATGCCAAACACGTACTTGAAGTATTACCTCTACCCACAAGATGAAGTAGAGAAAACAGATCCGAACTATACCCGCGCAAACCAAGTGATGGATGGCCGTGAGAAGCATGTCTTTACCGAATGTAAACGCATTGCCGAAAACCAATCAACCGAAGGGGCAACACTTGAGATTGACGAGCACGCATCATACATCGTCGATCTTGCTCGGGCGATTGCTTATAATACCGGTGAAAGAATGTTACTCATCGTTGAAAATAACGGCGCTATTTCAAACTTTGAGCCAACGGCCATGATCGAAGTACCATGTATCGTCGGTAAAAATGGTCCAGAACCACTCACACAAGGAGAGATCCCTCGCTTCCAAAAAGGCTTAATGGAACAACAAGTGGCGGTAGAAAAACTGGTCGTCGAAGCTTACGAAGAAGGATCTTACCAAAAATTATGGCAAGCTCTTACGCTATCGCGCACAGTACCTAACGCACGTGTCGCTAAAGCGTTGCTAGATGACTTAATTGAAGCAAATAAAGATTTTTGGCCAACATTAAAATAATTAATCAAATCAAACCATTCACTTTCGGGCGGACGATCAACCATCGTCCGCCTGCTTTTTCTTATACCCATTAAATATTTAAACGCTCTCATTATTATATCATTCATGATTTGTCCATAGTCACACCTACTTTTCTTCGCTATAATGAAGCTAACAAGAAGGGGGGATGCTAAATGTTTCAAGCACTCATTCATAAACATGCCGATGACTTAACTGATAACGATTATTACATCTTAGACTATATTGAAAGACATCCTGATGATGCGCAAAAAATGACGATTATCGCCTTAAGTGATGCCTGCATGACATCAAAATCAACCATCTTACGTCTCACCCAAAAACTAGGGTTTTCTGGATTTAGCGAGTTTAAATATTATTTAAAGGAACATGCCACAAAAGAAGAAAATCTATCAGATTTATTCGAACTGTCACGTTATGACGTTGACTATACGTGCCAACTATTCGAAGAAATGGAAAAGCAACCAATCTATGAATGTATTAATCACGCACATAAACTCTATGGCTTTGCGACCGGTTTTGGACAAGAAAATGCCTTACGTGAATTAAAACGCTATTTGTTTACCTCCGGTAAACATCTCTATCACTTACCTGCTTTAACAGAATTTCAAATGGCCTTAAAGGAAATGACACCTGATGACTTCGTGATTTTAATTTCTTTAAGTGGTGATGTGAATCCGATTCTTAATGATTTAAAGCGCTTAAAAGCAAAAGGCATCCCCACGCTCTCAATCACAAGTTTTAAAAACAATCACTTAGCCGAACACTCTACCTATCACTTATATTACCAATCAACCGATCTCGGTACGTTTAACGGTCATATGCAAAAATCATTTATTGGACTTCAAGTCCTGATTGATTTATTATTCCGCGGCTTTTTAGATTATAAGAAAAACAGCTAATGCAAATGATTAGCTGTTTTTCTATTGCTTTTATGCTCATTAAATATGTTACGACAAACGACAGGTGAGCGTTTTATATTACCTGTCATGAGACATGTCTGACTTATTTTGTGTCGTCAACCGGTAAGCCGTCAAATACGCCGTCACCGGAACAATGAGTAACACACCCATACCGGACAACAGAATCGTCACAATCTCTTGGACAAACACTTTTGCATTTAGCACTTCACTTAAATGATAACCCATGTCGAAAAAGCGAACGAGTAACGCCAGATAACTACCGAAAAAAGCAAAGAATAGTGTATTCGCACTCGTCGCAAGTAAATCAATCCCCACCCGCATCCCACTAGAGAAGAGTTCTTTACGTGATTGGTTAGGGTTATGACGATACAGTTCATACATCGGTGAAGCAACGGAAATAGCTTCATCGGTCACCGCTCCGATGGTACTTAAAATAATTACGGATGTGATGACTTCGGTGAAATTCACACCAAAATAGAACGAATAAATCGCCAGTTCTTCCACTTCTTCTGTACTAAATCCTCCCACATGTGTCCAGCGGACAAAGAAATGAATCACACCAATTAAGACAACCATGGTCATCATTGTTGCTACAAAGGCGGTGGTCGTTTTTTTATTCTTCCCGTTAATAAAGAATAAGGTCACATAACTAATGATGATGCTAGCGATCAAGGTAATGATCATCGGGCTTGCGCCAGGGTCCGTCATAATGAGTACCGCTATAATAATCACACTGACGTGAATCAACATGACACTAAAGCTTAACAACCCTTTCTTTCCACCAATGACACTCATTAACACAAAGAGGATGAAAGCAAGTACACTGACTGAGGTCATGTCCTCTCACCTACTTTCGTAAAGAGCACCGCAAAGAGAATAGAAATGGGAATGGTAAGAACGATCCCAATGCCGCTGCTTAACGCACGAACGAGTTCAAGCGAGAAATTCATTGATAAACTAAAGCCGAGCGACGCATCATTTAATAAGTAAATTAAAAGCGTTGGTATCGTCCCACTGATATAAGCAAAAAAGACAATCGTCGTCATCGTACCCATAATATCTTGACCGACCTGTCGACCAGAAGCAATCAATGCTTTTGTCTCAATCGTTGGGTGCTCTTGTTTAATTTGAAACAAGGTTGAGCCAATCGTGACTGCAACATCCATGACCGCACCAATCGCGCCGATAAGAAGCCCAGCGGTAAAGACCGCATCCGGGTGACGCGTCAGTAATCCCATCTCTTCAAACCTTAATCCTTGTTGATTTGTTAGTCTTAAGACGAATAAAGTAATGATCATCATCATCGCTAAGCCGGTAAGCGTCGACAAAATGGCACTAAGTGTTTTTTTCGTCAAGCCACTGACAAAAATTAACGACGTCACTGTCATAATTATAGCTGCCACACTCATAAGCGCAAGTAATGACGTGTTAGGTTGACTCACAAAGTAATAAATCGCACCGGCCATAATCGTGACATGAAACAGTAAACTTAAGACCGCAAATAACCCTTGCCGCTTACCAATTATAAGCATCATCAGTAAAAACAAACTAAATAAGACGAGTACCTCTTGATCGCGTTTCACCTCAATGACTTCAGCTGTTAGTTCATTACCTTCACGCAGAGTGACAAAAACCTTATCCCCCTCCTTAAGTGCCGCATGATACGGCGAACTGTCACTATATTCATACCGCATCGTAAGCATATCTCCACGATACGGTGTATTCTTTAGCTCCGCTTGAAATGTGACGTCATAAACGGTATCTACCGCAACGCCCGCATCATTCGTCTGAACGACCGTTTCTGCTGCATTTTCAATCTCGACTAATTCAACAATGGGTCGCTCATATAACGTATTTATCCCCATGAGTAAATAAGCACTGATCATACTTAGTAAGAGACTAGCCGCTACGATACTTTTCATTGTCCGTTTTTTTACTGTCCACATAAATTTACCTCATTTCGAAAAAGACTGGTAAATGTTTAATATCATTTACCAGTCTAGTGTATACCTATTCTGATTCTTTCGGAAGCGTTAACCGAAAAGTGGTACCAGATTCAGACGTTTCAACTAATACCAGGTCACCACCTAATGCTTGGGCCATCATCTTACTTAAACTTAATCCAAGCCCTAATCCACGTGTCGTATACTTTTTATTTTCACCACGATAAAAACGCTCGAAAATATAAGGAATATCCTGTTGTTCAATCCCTTGACCTTGATCACTCACTTCAATGATATACGTGGTGGTTGCTTCTGTTACGGTGACTGAAATCATTTGGTTACCATCCGTTGCCTGGTTAGCGTTTTGTAAGAGATTCGTCATAATTTGTTCAACACGGACCGGATCCGTTTGTAGATTGATAGGGGACGTCACTTTTAGATTGAGTTGTCCCTTACTTGTCACTTCAGGTATGAGATTAAACCGCTCAATCACACCTGCTAACAACGTACCGAGTTCTAATTCCTGCAGGGATACTTTAACCGCATCCAGTGAAAATTGATTGAAATTCAGTAAATCCTTGACCATCTGTTTAAGTTTGGCTGTTTCACTAAGCGAGAGTTTAATAAATGTTTTTGCTTCTGCTTCTTGTACTACACCACTATCAATCGCTTGAAGTAGTCCGCTGATGGATGTCACCGGTGTTTTTAATTCGTGGGTGACACCGGCTAATAACTCTGTACGGAGTGATTCTAATTGATCAAGTTTATGCGCCATTTGATTAAATCCTCGCATCAATTCATCAATTTCCCGTTCACGAGCGCCTTCGGGTAAGTGAATCTGATAATCTCCCGCTTCAATCTGTTTAGCTGCTTGACTTACAGCGGTAATAGGCTTGGTAAGGCGTTTCGTCATGATAAAAATCGTAATAAAACCGATGAAACCGAGCGCCACCAACATGAAAAAGAGTTGCACATACTCTTGATCGACGGCCATGAGGTCACTTCGTTTGCTCATTAACACGACGTAACCATAACGGACATCTTCATTCTCAATTGGCGCTGTGACAAGATAGTATGTTGTGTCGTCAATAAGCTTTTCGAATACAGTCTCATCACTTGCTAATTCGCTTTCTGATAAAGAAGGTGACGGCGACACAAAAGGCGGATCTGTTTGAATGACCTCACCGATGATAGTCGTTATTACGGTAATCGGACGAGGATTTAATTGTTCAAACTGAGGTGGCTCATTCAATCGATTCGCATCATCACTGTCGCTACGGTTATTCACCACTCGATTAGCCGTACTCTCTGCCATCACGGCCATTAAATCAAGCCGATTGTCTTTTGTCGTTTCTCTAATCCAGATAACAAAGACTAACATAATCACAAGTAAACCGGCAATCAGAGCCAATAAATAACGCGTAATAAATACTTGATTAAGCGATGGTTTTACCTTATTCATTTTTGACATATAGCTGATACCCCAATCCGCGTAATGTTTTTATCTCCCCTTCTGATTGTGGCCAAGGTCCGAGGGCTTTTCGTATGCGTTTTATTGCTAAATCGACCGCACGATCACTCCCGTCATAATCATACCCCCACACCGCATCAATCAATTGGTCACGAGTGAAGGTTTGATTCGGGTGCTCGGCTAAGAACAATAACACCGCTAAATCCCTTGGGGTTAATACAACTGGCTGACGATTCAACATGACGTGATGCGCTTTAAAATCAATTGATAACTGACCAAATGTCACACGATCTGCATCTTTCACTCCGCTTCGTCTCAGCACCGCTTGTATTCTTGCGAGCACTTCTTCTGCTTCAAACGGCTTCTCAATATAATCATCTGCCCCACCGTTTAATCCGGTTAATTTATCATCAATATCTCCAAGCGCCGTCAACATAATCACGGGTACCGTTGAGGCTATTCGAATCTCTTTTAATACATCCCAACCATTTTTATATGGCAACATGACATCAAGAATAACAATCGACGGTGTCATTTCTTTAAATCGCTTGATTCCCTCTGTCCCGTCATAGGCTTGACTAACTAAAAAGCCTGCCTTTTTTAAATAAGCTTTTAATACTTCACTAATCGCATAATCATCTTCAACAATCAACACGTGTTGGCTCATGATTATTCCCTCATTTCTATCCGTGTTTTATTATCTCATTTATTGTACCAAAAATTTGTGTCAAACAGATGTCGGAGGAACAAATGATTAGTAAAATTTTTGAATATATTTTTTTCACCTTTGACATACAGTTGACACATTCCATCGCTAAAATTAATCGTGTTGACAGACAAAGGAGGTAAAAACATGTTAAAAGGACGTCATGAATTAAAACATATCATTTCAATGTCCGACTATTATATTTTAAGAAAAAAATTGCAGCATTTACTAACAACGGATTGTCATGCGAATGACAACGGCCGCTATCACATTCGTTCCCTTTATTTCGACAATCACGAGCACAATATCTTAGACGAGAAGAAAGAGGGGTATCTCAACCGAGACAAATATCGGATTCGGTTATATGACCACAATCATCACCACTTATTTCTTGAACGAAAGAGTAAACGTCATAATCAAACCTTTAAAACAAAGGCCTGCTTAACAACGCCCGATTATCAACGACTGATGACGGGTGAGGTAGATTGGATGACTCAACATAAAGACCAATTAATCAAAGATTTTTATCAAGAAATAACGCTTCGACAACTGAAACCACAGACCGTCATTGATTATCAGCGAGAGGCGTTTACGTATCCTTACGGTAAAGTCAGGATCACCTTTGATTCTCATGTTCAGTCGAGTCTATACAACATCGATATGTTAAACCGTTATTTACCGATGGTAAATTGTTTAGAACCAAATGAAGTGATTTTAGAAGTGAAATACGACGACTATTTACCGTCTGTTATTAAGCCGTTAATACAGTTTCCTGATACGAAGCAGGATGCGTGTTCTAAATTTCAACTGAGCCAAATGTATGGTTAATGATTTTATCAAGTCAAACAAGTATATCAATCATCCGTTATCAATTATAATTAAAGGGAGTTATTAATATGGAAACAAACATTACAAATTTTACTGATATTTTTAAATCAAGCTTTCTCGATCAAGCAACGAGCTTCTCAATGTTAGATGCCGTTTTTGCGATTCTTGCCTCATTTATTCTAGGCTTGTTTATTTTCTTTATCTATAAACAAACCTTTAACGGGGTCATCTATTCCCATTCGTTTAATATTAGTCTCGTCATTATGACCATGACGACAGCTCTTGTGATTATGGGGATTAGCCAAAATGTGTTACTGTCTCTTGGAATGGTCGGTGCCTTATCAATTGTACGTTTCCGTACACCAATCAAAGACCCAATGGACTTAGTCTTTTTATTCTGGTCCATCATTACTGGGATACTCGCGGGCGCCGGTCTCATCCTTCTAGCTGTTATCGGTACGCTCGCAATTGGTCTCGTTCAATTATTGTTCTACAATCGATTAACACCTGATACGTCTTATTTACTGATTGTTAAGTACGACGGGGACCTTGCTCAAACAATTGAACAAACCGTTAAACAAACAGCGAAAAAAGCGAAACTAAAATCCTCGTCACAAATTTCTGGTGGAGAAACAGAAATCACCTATGAATTACGTTTGAAAACCGCTGACCAAGCGCTCACAAAAACACTTGCCGAACTAAGCGGGGTGCGCTCTGCGGTTATGTTGAGCTATGACGGTAACTTTACGGCCTAATTTCGAAAGGAGACACTATGCGAAAATTAATGATGTTAGCCATTACCTTGATATTATTTTTGTCAGGGTGTATGGCTGAAGAGACGACGAATGAAATAGCAACAGAAACAATCACAAAGCCACTTGAGGCCATCACGACTTATTCTGATTGGACGGATGAGGCAACCATGGTGACATTAAACGATCGCACGATTTCTGTTGAAGGAGATGGTGCCATCACTCAACAAGATGCTGACATTTATATTAGAACCTCAGGTACTTACGTCTTTTCTGGCGAGTACAATGCAGGGGCGATTATTGTCGACCAAGAAGATGACGGCGTTGTACGCCTTGTACTAAATGGCGCCTCTATTGAAACAGATCAACCAACGGCCATCCATATTGAACAAGCGGATGAGACGATTCTATCTGTCGCACCTGAGACTGACAACACACTCATCTCCACGGCCACGACAAAAGATGAAGACCTTACGGCCGTCTTATTTAGTCGGGACGACTTAACCATTAATGGGAGTGGGCAACTAACCGTTGAAACATCAAGCAATGACGGAATCACGAGTCGTGATGACTTACTGATTACCGAAGTCACACTTGATGTCACTGCACTTGATGACGGGATTGTTGGACGAGATATGACTTATATCACTCACAGCACCCTTATCGTTCACGCGGGCGGAGATGGGATCAAAACGACAAACGAGGACGACAATAAAGGTAACATCACCATCTTATCTAGTGACATGACAATTGAAGCCGAATCAGATGCCATCCAAAGTATCGCCTCTTTATATGTCGAAGAGGGAAACTATACACTCACATCTGGTGGCGGTGCACCAGAGACGATTTCCTCCACCAATGACCAGCCGATGGGACAAGTTGGTGGGCCATTAAATATAGAGATAATCGTTACTCAATTAATTGAAGCAAATGACCTTGATGATGATGTAAAAGAACAACTGCTCGTTGCTGAATCAATCGATGAGATTCGCACCATCCTTGAAGAGAACGGCGAATCTTTAACCACAATGCCCGGCGATAGAGGCGAACGTCCTGAAGGGATGACGCCCCCTGGAGGTATGGAGGGTGAGAACGGACAGATGGCGCCACCTGATGGCATGCAGGGCGAAAACGGACAAATGACACCACCTAATGAAATGGAGGACGACACGACAGATGATGAAACGATGGATGAGACGTCTGATGATACCCCTTCAACTAAAGGATTAAAAGCTGAAAATACTCTCGTGATCGCTTCAGGCACTTTCACCATTAACAGCTTAGATGATGCGATTCATAGTAATAACGAGATACAAATAGACGGTGGGACCGTTGTTCTCTCTAGCGGGGATGACGGCATTCATGCGGATAACGTTTTAACGATAAACGCAGGCGAACTCACGGTTGAAAAAAGTTATGAGGGGATAGAAGCTAACATCGTCACGATACATGATGGCTCACTTAACATCACATCAACGGATGATGGGATGAATGCTGGTACTGGTGCCTCAAATGGAGAGACAGGCTACTTGGCCATTCATGGTGGAGACATAACGATTGATGCATCAGGCGACGGTATTGACTCTAATACGACCGTCGATATGACGGGAGGAACCGTTATCGTGAACGGCCCGGTTGATGGTGGTAACGGCGCCCTTGATTATGATGAAACCTTTACGATTTCAGGTGGAACATTGATCGCGGCTGGAAGTAGTGCGATGGCACAAGGTCCGTCAGATACTTCCTCTCAGCCAAGTATCGTCTATCAATTTGATCAATCAACAACCGAGGCTATTGCCCTGACAGATGACAGTGGTCAATTCATTCTAGGCTTCACGCCAACGAAAAGCTATCAGACGATTGTTGTATCCAGTCCATTGCTTCAAACAGACACGACATTTACTTGGCATACGGCTGTTGAGGTTGACGGGGAAGCTGTCAACGGATTAATTACGGAGGGCGTAATCACAACGTCAACGGAGCTAGACTTTACGCTAACAGATACATTAACATATCTGACACCTTCAGGCGTAAGCAGTACCCCGCTCACAGAATCCGGCTTTGGCGGAAGACCTAATAGACCCGCTAAGTAGTCCGGTTGCAAAATATAATATTAACTACTACAAGTAAAAACAGCACAAAGAAGCAACGCCTTTAGACAGGATTAAAGTCTAAAGGCGTTATTTTTTGGTTGTATAATAGGTGTTTGAATAATAGACAATATGGATGAACTATTAATACAATATATGACGAAGTGATTGGTCTTCATTAAAGGTATGAAGGTTATATAAGACGAGCAGTTCACTGAGCTCGTATTCTTTCATATACGCCTTGAGTGACTGTTTATAATAACGCGGATCAATCAAATGAATCTCATCGTAATGAGGTAGTAGAAACGGGATAAAGCTATCAGCATACGAATCTTTTACGACCATAAGCTTTCTATTTGTTTTCTCTTCATGATTAACCTCTATCTTAATCAGCGAATCATTCCCATCTAGAAAGAACCGATATTGATCCGTTTTATCTAAATACTGAGGATGGGTATAGTGATCCGTCACCCTACCGTCACTGTAAGTGATGGTTAAGTCAAGCGCATCGGTCACGTTAAACCATTCAATCGTATCCTTTGGTAAGGTTAAATCATGAAACTTGCGGTAACGCGTACCCGGAAAATCAGTTGAAACAACTTCAGATTGATAATCCGATAGTGGCTTTGCTTTTTCGTTAAACCATCGTTGATAAGCTAAGTACGCCCCGCGCATTGTCCAGTGATGATCGGTATGATAATAGATAGTGTCTTCTTTATATTGACGTAATACCTCACTCACATTAACGGTGTCCATATCAAGGCGCTCGTCTATTGTTTGTAATACATGCGCTTGGTCATCTGTCGGTAAGTACGCCGGTAAGTCTGCTTCATATATAGCGACTTGATTTGGGACAATCATCACCGTCATATCAAAAAGAGCTTGATTAGACTGGTGAAACTGATTGATCGCTTCAAGATTTTTTAACAGATTGTCTTCTTGATAAATAAACGGTTCAATTAAATAATCCCCTGCTTTTACGACGCCGTTATTTTCTCTTTTAAGTAGCGCTTGTTCTGTCTTTGATTTTAACGTAAGGAAAACATCTTTACCGGCGATTTGGTCAGCTAAATACGTTTCGATGTCATCCATAAAGGACCCGTCAAGGATTGCTTCCAGTTCTATAGCGGGCATCGTTTGTAAGTAACGATTTTCCGTTTCTGAAAAGGTTTGGTCTTTCATTATGAAGGTCAACACCGCCAGCATACCAAAAAAACCAATCATCAACATCCCTATTAATCGTCTCATCCTACCTCTCCTCTCACATTAAAACCGGAAATAAATAAACGGGTTAAATGACTGATCAACAAGGTAACCCATCGCTAACACCACAAGAACCATCACGAATAAACTTTCTACTACCATCACTGTGCGTGAGGTATTTTTCATGATTATACGCTTGTACACATTGGTTGACCCGATGATGGCAACCACTAACAACACCGCATATTCACGCAGATAATATAACAGTGCCGTCGGCGGCGCTTCAAAGATAACCAGTCCTGTGATGTAGTCCACTAACTCATTAATGTCTGTGAAACTAAAAATCAACCAGCTAATAAGGACAACCCCGAGGGTATACATCCGCTTTAATATGACCGGCAGCTTGTGTGAGACGTGAGGACTGATATACGTCTCCGCAATTAGAAACATACCAAAATATAAGCCCCAAAGAATAAAGTTGACACTCGCCCCGTGCCAAAGCCCCGTTAAAAACCAAACGATGAGCACGTTTCTTAACCATTTCACTTGTCCGACCCGGTTACCTCCAAGCGGGATGTATAAATAATCCCTAAACCACTGACTCAGTGTGATATGCCAACGTCGCCAGAAGTCTTTAATCGAAGTGGCTTGATACGGATAGTTGAAGTTTTCCGGAAAATGAAAGCCAAACAGACGACCTAAACCAATGGCCATATCAGAGTAGCCACTAAAATCAAAATAAATATGTAAACCATAACTCAATCCAACAAAGACACTCACCGAAACGGATATAGGTTCAATGGCTGTCAGTTGTTCATACAAAGCCGCCATTTGATTGGAGATGAGGACTTTTTTAGCTAAACCATAACTAAAGAGAAACATACCTTCTGTTATGTCTTCTTTTGTGACAACCCTCTTTTTCAATTGATCATCAATCGCCTCATAACGGACAATCGGTCCGGCGACAAGTTGTGGAAACAGTGATACATACATAAGAAAGTCAATCAGGCTGTGATTCACTTTTACTTTCTTTCGGTAGACATCAATCGTATACGAGAGCGTTTGAAACGTATAAAAGCTAATTCCAATCGGTAAGGGTAATTCTAATAGGCCGATGTCTAATTGAAACGCTTTGTTTAGTAAGTCTATAAGAAAATCAGCATATTTAAAGAAAAACAACACGCCTAAATTAATGACGAGTGACGACAGTAAGACGAGCCTTCTTAACCCATCTCTTTCGTCAAATCGCCCCATTAAACGGCCATGAAGATAGTCCATCCCCCCCGAAAAGATCACGAGGAAGACATAAACCGGTTCTCCCCACGCATAAAAAAGGAGGCTAACAATAAGTAGCACTCCATTTTTTAGCCGCTTTGGACTAACGATATAACTTGCTAACGCAAGGGGTAAAAAGATCAATAAAAATGTCAGTGAGCTAAAGACCATCGTTAGTCCTCCTTTACATCACCCTATAGGATTGAAGCAGCCGCTTATTCAGCTCCAGCTGCTTCATCAAAAATCGTTTCGATATTTTCTGGGTGATCATACGTAATATAAATCAAATAGTTACCAGCTGTTTTAATAATGTTATTCTCAACTTTTTCATATTGATCCGGTAAGTACTGACTCCAAACATTCACTTGATTCTCTAAATATGCCTCTAAACCTTCTTTTACTGCAGGTACATCGTCTGCTGATGCGGCCTCTAACACAATAATCGTGGTAGAATTCACATTCATCATTGACTGATAACCAAAGCCAGAAGCGAGTAGATCACGTTCAATCCCCATTGTATCGATGTACATTTGACCCGCCGGGTCTTCTTCATCGGTTAAATTAGCACGTTGTAACATGCCTGTCTCCCCGCCCATATCCTCACTGATTTGACTTTCAACTTGATTCATCACTTCTTCGGTATTCATGGTGACTGCTTCTGTCTCATCTGCAGAATCTCCTTCTGAGCTACTTCCACACGCCGCCATTACCATCGTTAAAACAATTAAACTAACAACTAACCATACTTTTTTCATGTTTATCCTTCCCTTTCTTATGTATATCTATGTCATTAGTCGCCATCAATAGTAAAAGGTTACAACTTTTTTAAAAAGTTGTAACCTTTTACTTAAGCTAAATCTTCACCGTTTGAAGCAATCACTTTTTTATACCAATCAAAGGATTTTTTCTTCGTACGTTTTAGCGTCCCGTTACCTTCATTATCACGGTCAACATAAATAAAGCCGTAACGCTTCTTCATCTCACCTGTCCCTGCACTGACAAGGTCAATACAACCCCAAGACGTGTAACCGAGTAAATCAACGCCATCAATCTCGACGGCATCTTTCATCGCTTTGATATGTTCACGTAAATAGTCAATCCGGTAATCATCTTCAACATAACCTGATTCATTTGGTGTATCAATCGCACCTAAGCCGTTCTCTACAACAAACAACGGTTTTTGGTAACGGTCATAGAGTGCGTTCATTGTTGTTCTAAACCCGAGCGGGTCAATTTGCCAGCCCCATTCACTCGCTTCTAAGTACGGGTTTTTTACTGAGGCAAAGATATTGCCTTCGGTTTGTTCGTTTAATTTAGGATCCGTTGTCACAACACGGGATGAGTAATAACTGAATGAAATAAAGTCGACCGTATGGTTTTTAAGTACTTCTAAGTCTTCCGCTGTCATCTCAATCTCAATGCCTTCACGTTCTAACTGTTTTAACGCATACGCTGGGTACTCCCCACGTGACTGGACATCGATAAAGAAATAGTTTTCTCGGTCTTTTTGTTGGGCCAAAAAGACATCTTCTGGCTTGCACGTATACGGATAGTTTAAGCCAGCCGCCAACATACAGCCAACCATATTATCTGGGTCGACTTCATGGGCCACTTTTGTGGCGACCGCACTCGCCACAAGTTCGTGATGGGATGCTTGATATTTCACTTGTTGTTCATTTTCTCCCTCTTCAAACACAAGGCCTGCGCCCATAAACGGCGCATGGAGGATCATATTAATTTCATTAAAGGTAAGCCAGTACTTCACAAGCCCCTTAAAGCGGGTGAATAACACGCGTACTAAACGCTCATAAAACTCAATCATCTTCCGGTTACGCCAGCCGCCGTACTCTTTAATTAAATGAATCGGACAATCAAAGTGGGTAATCGTGACAAGTGGTTCAATCCCGTATGCTTGGCATGTTTTAAAGAGATCTTCATAAAAGGCAAGCCCTTGTTCATTTGGTTCTAGCTCATCACCTTTAGGGAAAATCCGCGTCCACGCAATCGATAAGCGATACGTTTTAAAACCCATCTCGGCAAACAGTTTAATATCGTCTTTGTAGTGGTGATACATATCAATTGCTTCTTTGGCCGGATAAAAATACCCTTCTTCAAAATCAAGCATTTTACGTTTACCTGCGATAATTGGGAAGCGGTCCTTACCTGTTGGTACGACATCGACATTTGCGAGTCCTCGTCCATCTTGGTTATAGGCCCCTTCACATTGGTTAGCCGCTGTTGCGCCACCCCATAAGAAATCTTTTCTAAAACCCATACGCATTTCCTCCTCTAGATTTTTATGTTTTATTTAATTGGTATCTTTTGTTCTTATCTTTATCGTATCATATTTCCAAGTTATCACTCGGCAAAACCTACATTTTGTTTATATTTACACGAAATGTCCCATGTAACATTTCTGACACAGGGTGTATCATTGTGCTATAATATAGGAATGACATAGTGCGTTCATACGTGTAGAAAAGCAGGTGAAAGAATGTTTACTAGTGAAATGATTGCCTCATTTAACGACCTTGAAACAGATATTTATAATTACGTCATTACTCATGAACATGAAGTCATTTATATGCGGATTAGAGAACTCGCCGAACATACTCACGTCTCAACCGCAACGATTTTACGGTTTTGTAAGAAAGTCGGCTGTGAAGGGTTTTCTGAATTTAAAACGAAATTAAAACTTGAATTAAAGTCACGCCAATCGGTTGTTAAATCAGGCGAGCACGCAGTAATGGAATTTTTCGAGCGGACGCTTTCAAGCGATCAAGAAACCGTTTTAGAAGAGGCGGTCCAGATGTTAACACAGGCAGATAACGTGCTCTTTGTCGGCATTGGTAGTTCAGGTATTTTAGCTGAGTACGGGGCCCGTTATTTTTCTAGCTTGGGGAAGTTTTCGATGTATATCAAAGACTTTTCTTATCCGATCCATAATCGACTTCAGAAAAACAGTGTCTCGATTGTCTTGTCTGTTTCCGGCGAAAATAGCTTTACGATCAAACAAATGAACCGGCTAAAACGGGAAGGATCAAAAGTCATTAGTATTACCAACAACAAACAGTGTACAACGGCGAAGATGAGTGATCTTAATCTCGCTTACTATATGACAGAAGAATATTACGAAGACACCAACATCACCACCCAAGTGCCGGTCATTTATCTATTAGAAACACTGGCCCGTAAATTGAACCAACATGAACAACAACGAAACGAAATTTTGGAGGACCCACATGAATAAAAAAGATATTGCCGATATTAGAAAACAATTTAAGCGTGACAATGATTTATTACACGTGCAAAATATATTTAACGTCTATGTGATGAAAGAAACGAAGGAAATTTATCACCAAATCAATCGTCCGTTCAATATTCTCGCAGAAGATGAACAAGATCTATTTTTCACTAACTTTAAAAAGACGTTAACTGGTCAGCTCGACGAAAAATTATTTGAGCTTAAATTTCAACCAGATACCGAGGATCCGGTTCAACTGAAATTAAACGAAGCATTAATGACCGAAGACCAAGCGCGTTTTACCGAACTCATGTTAGAGATTGTTGAACGGATGCTTGAGTCCCGCGAGTATGACCATGATATTGTCATTAGTTTTATTAAAGGGGATTATTTAAAACCACAAAAGAAACCCGATGATGACTTTACCCATCAAAATGATCTCGTTTACGATCATCAGTTTATTTTGTGTACCATCAATAAAACCCAGGACCCGCCGAAAGACTTACTATTTGATTATGTCGAAAAAACGTTTAAATACCAAGTCATTGTGGACCCGGTCATTAATATTAAAGCCCCGATTGGTGGTTTTTTATTCCCATGTTTTACGGATAAACAAGCGGATGTGAACCACATTCTTTATACCGCACCAAAAGCAAATGAACCAGATGAAACGTTTATTACCGATGTATTAGAAGCAGAGGAAACCGTGACCCAACAAGAAGATAAAATCATCTTTGAAGAAATCGTCAGAGACACCGTTGGATATAAAATGGATACCCAAACGCTCTCATCAATGTATGAAGATATTAATCGCCGAGTCGAAGAAAATGAAGAAGAAGATGAGGTCCCAACACTTGATTATAAAGATATCGCTGAACTATTGACGACGAGTGGGTCCACACCCATTGAACCCGAACGAGTAAAAATCGCGTTTCAATCGGTGATTGACGATGAACATTACACATTAAAAGCGAAAAACATTGTCCCGAAATACAAATCAAAATCAATTAAGATCAATACAAAAGTCGCCGATGTCAAAGTGAGTCCGGAGGACTTACGTTACGTCAAACAAATGCAGATGTTTGGCCGTCGCTATTTAATGATTGAGGTTGACGAAGACACGGTTGTGGATGGTTTTACGATGATTCCAGAAGTATTTGGTGAAAAGAAAGACGATGCAACCAAAGACAACGAGTAAATCAGTCACCATACATTTGTTTGAATTTAAAACCAGTAAAAACCTTGCGAAATGAAGGTTTTTACTGGTTTTTTATCTTACTGTATAGATACTCTTGGATCTATACGTCTATCTTAAGATACCGTGTTATCCCCACGTTATCCACGAGAAAAACTGACAAGCGTTGCTAAAAGACGTTATCCACATGTAGATAATTACTCTAGCTTTTTAAACGGCGCTAATTGTGTAGTAAGACGCTGAATAATATCGCGTTGATTGTTTGATGATTGACGCATGTCTTCCATATTTTCTAACAGGCCGGCCGCACTTTCACTTGATGATACGACCCGGGTAACCGCATCTTCTGTTGCCTCGGTCATTTCTTTTAATCCACTTGCCATATGACGACTCGTTGTTTTAAATAGGTTGGTATGTTGTTTAAATCCGATAAAGACATCCTTTAAGTCTATTATCTGATTGGTGAAGCGATTCATTTCCTTGTTAAATTGTTGATAATCTGTGAGTATATCTGATTGAAGATAATCAATCATCCCTTTACTTTCTTTAACCAATTGATTAACCGCCTCATTTACTACGCCGTTAACGGTTTGAATATGTGACGCGGTGTTTTCAGTTGAAGCCGCTAAGTTTCTAATTTCTGAGGCAACTACACTAAAACCTTTTCCCGCTTCACCCGCGCGCGCAGCTTCAATTGAGGCATTTAAAGCAAGTAAATTCGTTTGACCCGAAATATCCAAGATTGTTTTGGTTAAGTCATCAATCTGTTTAACAGCGGCCGCATCTTTAATTGCATCTGTGACTGTTTTTGACATCAAAGCAATGTGATCTTTTGCCGTTTTATGGTTTTGTTTTAAGTGCTGATTTAGAGCCGCTGTTTCATCTGTAATAGTATCAATGACCGATACTTGTTGGATTGACACAGTATCCATCACCGTCGCTTTATCTTCAATTTGAATAGAGGCGTGTTCTAGTTCTAAGATAGTGCTATTTAATTCTTCCATTGTCGCCGATAGTTGATGCAGTGATTCACTCATCGATGCCGTATGTGCGGTACTTTCAATGATCGTTTGATCAAGTGTTTCACTACTGGATACGGTTAAATCCGTGTCATGTTTTACACCGATAAGCACCCTTTGTAGTCGCTCGATAAAGTCATTGACCGCATCTCGAATCACACCGGATTCATCTGATTGTTTATGCGTTAACCGTTTCGATAAATCACCTTGTTTCATTTCTATTGCGACAATCATCTCATCTAATGTCCGGCTCATAACGACGAGCGGTTTGACGATGGTCCGCCTTAAATGAAGGAAACCTATCAACGTAACCACGAAAAATAACAGTCCCATGCCCCAGACGATGATTACTAACCGGCTGACGCGACTGTCTATTAATGATTTTTCATGGGCAATATTTTGCGTTAGTACGTCATTAAAATCGGCTTCAGCTAATTTATAAGTCTCGTACAACATGCCCCATTCAGACGCTTCAACCTCACCTGATTGGAGTGTCGTACGTATGTCATTTAAGACTTGTTCCACAGGTTCAAATGCTAATAATAATTCATTATGCATCACACGGTCTGAATAATTCTCTAGTGTATTTTTTAAGGTATCCGTTAAAGTCACAAGTTGACTGTTGGTATCCTCTCGTATAGCTACTTCTCCTGTAAGGTTACCTTGCACTTCTAAATCGATATAATGTAGGGGCTCTTTAAAGGCTAACCGTGTTTGTTCTATTGGTAAGAAATAATCACTCATTAATTCAGATGATAACCGTACTTGGTCACTTGTTATCGCACTCATAATGGTATTCGTCAAAAAAATCATCCCTAATAGGAAAAAGATAATTGACATTCGTCTGCTCATAGATTGCTTCATTGATCTGCTCCTTTTTGTTTTCACTTCAAGTAAACGCCTTCATTTATTTGTATGGTTTGCTTTGACTATAACAAGAGTACAACTCCTTAAAAGCAATCAATCACGAACGACCTATTTTTCTGCACAAACAACACTTATCCACTTGTGGATAACAAAAACGAATCATGAACCAGGCGGTATATGTGTATAACCATGTGGATAAAAGCAGCTAACATGGGGTATGACAAAGATATGAACTATAGGAGAAAAAACGTGAAGGCATAAGAAGCATTGTAAGAGAGGAGAAACATACGCGTTTTAGGTTTAGGGTAACTGTGATAACGAACAATGAAAAAGCAAACGGTAGCTATCCTATCGTCTGCTTTTTTTGTGCTATTTTTTAACGCATCAGTTCTCCTGAGCCTTCGCAAAGTCAATCGCAACAATAAGACTAATGACAAGCGCTTCATAACGCCCATCTGCCACGTCAATCGTATATGTATCTCCCCAGGTGAACCATTTCTCTTCAACATAGGCAATCACACCTGCCGGACCGTGGACCTCAAAATACTTATCAAAAATGTCGCCAACAATATGAATATTTTCCGCATGAATATCAAAGCGGGTTTTGAAAAAAGTGAACGCTTTTTGGATCATAATCTCTTTAAACCCATCGACAGAGACATAAAAAGCTGGCAGGAGACTGATCATTTTCTTCGTAATCGTCCCAACAGCTTGATTGGTCTGATCATAAATCGTAAATTGTTTCGGAATCTGCATGAAACTTCCTTGAACGGTATACTTCGCCTCTTCATTCTGGTCAGTAATGGTAAACTTTTCACCTAAGCTAAATACTTTTTGACGCATATAAAATGTTGTCATTGTATCCCTCATTTCTTTATTATCGGTAAGTGCATCGCTTGTGCTGCTTCGTCTGCTTTTACCGTATAACCTTTCCCTTTTTGACAAAAGATTGAATCCCCGGTTGTTTCTTCGTCATGCCACGGATCATATGCTTGTGCTGCGGTGATTGACTCTAGATCGTTAACTTCATCATATCCAAAAAAGCTAAGACCAAGGTGACCTTCTCCTTTTGTATAGCTCAAGAACTTTTTTGGATAGTCATAAAATGTCTTAACCGGCACACGACCGGTCAGAAAAACATCTGTTTCTCTTATGAGCGGGGCATCGGTCTCACCACCTGCTTTGGTGATGTCTTGCATCAATTTACCGAGTAAATCCGGCGTCACCGTTGCCTCCACACGATACAGTGGTTCTAATAACACCATGTCTGTCATCAATAAGGCCTGCCTTAGGGCACGCCAAGTGGCTTCTCTGAAGTCGCCACCACTGGTATGTTTTTCATGGGCCTGGCCATTTGTTAACGTCACGGAAACATCAGTGAGCGGAGCCCCGATCACTGTCCCTTTATGGGACTTCTCAAAGAGATGTTGTTCGATTAAGCGCTGATGACTAACACTGAGCTGATTTACATCACACGCTGACTTAAACTGGATACCAGAGCCTCTTTTTGCCGGCTCTAATAAGAGATGTACCTCGGCATAGTGCTTGAGCGGTTCAAAGTGACCATAACCATAGACAGGTTGTTTAATCGTCTCTTGATATAAAATGTCCGGTTGTGAAAAAGTGACCTCATAACCAAACCGATCAGAAATAATATCAGCTAAAATTTCTAGCTGTACTTCTCCGTGGACATCTAGCTGCACCCGGGTTTTATCTTGACTGAGTCTGGCGGCTAAACTCGGGTCTTCTTCTGTTAACTTCAACATGTCTTGGTACAGATCATGGAGATCAGCTGATGTGATGATATCAACCGTTAACGTTGGTTTGAGCTTTGACACGCCTTGATAATCTGGATCATTCAAACGGTCAAATACTTGAACCGTTGATAAGCCGACCAAGGCCACTAACATCCCTGTTGTCGCTGACTGAATCGATGTTTGCTTCGGCCCGTTCATCTGTTTGATTGCGGTTATTTTTTCTGTCATTAACTCACCCGTGAACGTTTTATAAGTCACTTCATCACGCACGTTAAATTCACCCGCTAATACTTTCACAAAGACTAATCGTTCACCGTTTTCGTAACGCACTTTAAACACATCCGCCACTGGCTGATGATGCTCGACATGCTTTTCTCTTGGTAACAAACGCCTAAGCCAGTGATCAAACACATCCAATCCCTCGTTATGTAACGTGGCACCTTTAAAAACAGGAACGAGCGCACTTTCTTTGAAACGTTCAGTTATGAACGTCATGATATCTTTTTCTTTCAATGTGTCCGAGAGGTAAGCGTCCATTAAACTCTCAGCCAACAAAGCTAACGCTTCTATATCAGTTGCCTTCAAATCACTTGTTTCGAATAAATAGCTATCTGTACCAGTAAGTTGATCAATCATGCTTGTCACTTTTTTAACGTCGGCACCTAATAGGTCGGTTTTATTAATGAAAAAGATCACCGGAATGTTTCTGTCTTTTAATAAGTGATAGACCGTTCTTGTATGTGAGACGACACCTTCTTTAGCACTCACGAGCAAAACACCGACGTCAATCACACTAAGGGCACGTTCCATCTCCATCTGAAAATCGACGTGACCAGGTGTATCCATAATATATAATCGGTCGGTTGCTGTTTCAATCACGCCATAATCACTAAAAATCGTAATACCGCGTGCTTTTTCAATTCGGTGTTGATCAAGAAAACTATTTTTATGATCGACCCGCCCTTTTTGTTTTAAGCTGCCACTGTTATAAAGCCACTGTTCCACAAAGGTGGTTTTACCGGTATCGACATGGGCAAAGACGCCTATCGTATGATTCATTTCAATCACCTCACCTTCTTCTACCTTTATTTTACCATAGTAAAAAGCCCTTGATGGATTCATCAAGAGCTTTTCACTATTTTAGAATCATTTGTGACGTCTGTCATGATTCATCGTTGACTAATTGACTAAATTCATGATATTCATAACCGAATGTTTCGGCAACGGCAAGGTTCGTTAACTTACCATCATATAAATTAATACCACTATACAGCGTATGATCGCGTTCGGCGGCTTTTTTCACACCTCGATTAGCTAATTGTACCGCATGAGGTAAAGTAACGTTCGTAAGTGCGATCGTTGATGTTCGCGGAACAGCCCCTGGCATATTCGCAACCGCATAGTGTAGGACACCGTGACGCTCATAGACAGGGTCATCATGAGTGGTTACCAAATCAGCTGTTTCAAAAATACCGCCTTGGTCGACCGCAATATCAACGATGACACTACCTGGTTTCATTTGTTTCACCATATCCTCACTCACCAGTTTTGGCGCTTTTCGACCAGGAATAAGCACGGCACCAACGACAATATCCGCATCTTTAATCGCTTCGCGAATATTGACTTCATTAGAAATTTGCGTCACCACTTCATGACCATAATCGGCTTCAACTTGCGTTAAGACTTCGGCACGGATATCAAGTAACGTCACATGAGCACCTAAACCTTTCGCAATTTGAAGCGCGTTTTGTCCAGAGACACCACCGCCAATAATCGTGACTTTACCGTTTTTAACACCTGGAACACCACCAATTAACGCACCACTTCCACCCATTGGTTTTTGTAAGTAATGGGCGGCTACTTGAACAGACAATCGTCCGGCAATGACACTCATCGGATGTAACATCGGTAAACCGCCATCAGCACCGACCATCGTCTCATAAGCAATCGCCGTCGTTTTCGCTTCTTTTAATGCTTCTGTCAGCTTTGGTTCATTTGCTAAGTGAAGATACGTGAATAAAATCAGATCATCTCTAAAGTAGCGATATTCACTTGCGAGCGGCTCTTTTACCTTGATCACCATTTCTGCTTCCCAAGCGTCTCGGGCTTCAGGTACAATAACAGCCCCTTTTGACTGATAATCTTCATCTAGAAAGCCAGCACCTTCGCCGGCTGTTGTTTCAATGAATACCTCATGACCTTGTTTCGTTAATAGTTCGACACCAACTGGTGTCATTGCAACTCGAAATTCATTGTTTTTAATTTCTTTTGGAATACCAATACGCATAAGACATCCTCCTAATATATTTGTGAATTAATATACATACTTTTACTATAACACATCATATATCCAATTATATAAGCCTGCATAACAAATGAACGCTTAATAAATCAACATGTTAGTCTTTATATACCCTAAAGAGATTAATTTCATACCTTTTCAAGAACGGTGATATAACTGTCACAAAATTGTCAAAAAAATATCCCAACTTCTCTTTTCATGATGAGGCATTTAAGGAAAAGAATACTAACCCTAACTTTCTAAAAGAGGTGAATCAAATGTCACTCCTTCTATTACTACTCGGTTTCTTACCCCTCGCCCTAATCGGTCTCATGTTGTTTACGATAAGTTTTGTCGATTGGGTCATGTCTCAAACGAGGTGGTTATTTGGTTTGTTTTTTCTCCTTGGTCTGTTTTTCTTTTCACTGAAACTTCATGCCCTCGCCCTGCAGTTTTTTGAGCGGCACTTTAAATCACCGTATCACTGGAAGAAGACCGACACGACAACAGTCATCTTAATCATTAGCTCAGCGATGATTACCTTTAGTCTCGGTCATACTTTTCAGTTCGGTGCCTATTTATCATCTGCCGTCGTTGGCTTAAGTGGTGCTGTTTTTTTCAAACGACAAAAGACCATCATTTATACCGGTTCCTTCATTGGTATGACTCATACCGTTTTCTTACCCGATTTTTGGTGCATTATCCTCGCGGCCGTTGTCACCGGGATCATCTATGTATTTAGTCGCTACACCTTTGTCGGTTATGGCGGCAAATTAGGTGCCTTAAGTTTAATTGGAACCTTAACTTCTGGCTATGTGCTTGGTCACCGCCCAGTTAGTCTGACGATTCCTGACGTCAAGATGCAGCTATGGCTTATTTTCTTTACATTATTAGGGACCTGGCTGACCCTCACCATCAGGCGCTACCTGAAACATGACCCCATTTTTGCCTCAAGTATAGCCACTATGGCTATTGTGCTAATCGGAATGGTCATTCCAATCACTATCCCTCACATTCTACTTGCTGCCTTTATGATGGGAACGTTTACCGCTATGAGCAATCGGTTAGTCTTACCACGTGTGTCATTGTTTTACTTAGCTTCCCTCATAAGTGCCATCACGATGATTTTTAGTCAACCGTTCTTAGAGAATGCAGGCGGAAAACTCGGCACCCTTGCTTTTATCGGCGTCATTACGACTCGCGGGATCGTTGATGCTTATCGTTTTATCGTTCTATACTTATCAGCCAAACATAAAAGACAGCTCATTTACAAATAAGACTTTGCTGAACCAGTCATATTTTCAAGTCATCGTTCATCATCTCCATAAACGTGCGTGCTGCTTGTGATGGTGGAACATTATTTTTTAAACATAAACCGATATGACGTGTTGGTAACGGTTCAAGTAGAGGTACTTCATAGACCTCACCTCGGTTGATCGCCTCATCAGAAAATGGACGTACCACCGCAGCGATACCTACATTAATTTTCGCAAACTCAACGAGGAGATCATAAGAACCGATTTCAAATGTCGGTGTATATTCAAAACCTTTTGATATCAAGTAGTTCTCCACAAAGCGACGTGAATTAGACTTTTTCTCTAACGAAATAATGGGGTACGTCAATAACGTCTCAATCGAGATGGGCTGGCTAAAATTATCGTGATATTTTTCTCCGCAAACAAACACATCCCGCACTTCTAGACAAGGTTTCGTTTCAATCACAGGATCGGTCACAGGTAAATTACAGACCGCAAAATCAACTTCCCCGCTTTTCACAAGTGGGAGTAATTCTAAAGTCGTTCCATTTACGATTTTAAAATGCACATTGGGATAGCGCTCATGAAACGCCTGTAGAAACGGGAGTAAATAATATTTACTTACCGTATCACCGACACCGATACTAAGCTCGCCTGCTTCTAATTGTTGATAGGCATCGAGTTGTTTTTCTCCTTGGTCAATCAGGTGCAGGGCATCTTTCACATACTGATACAGTACTTTCCCTTCGGTCGTTAATTCTACACCGCGTGATTCCCGGTGGAATAGTCGCTGATTCAAACTCTCTTCTAGTTGCTTTAGTGCTTGACTAATAGCTGGTTGGCTCATAAACAGATGTTCTTTTGCTTTTGATAGACTTTTTCTTTCAGCTACTTCGACAAAAATTCGGTACAAATCGAGTTTTGCTTTCACTTCTGTCACTCCATTTCTTTTCACTTAAATGTTTGGGTCTAACCGCATCGATAAGAACTGATTATCTATGCATGCCCTCTATTGATATTCGTTTTAATTATATCTCATATTCAATATATCAACTTTACTTATAGATAACAAGCGCGTATAGTGTAATAGTAAACACGAACATTAATTGTTGTTTACACGTTAAATAATCGACTTTTTAAGGAGCGAATACAAATGGAACGTGTAATAGGAACCGTTACGAGAGGCTTACGATGCCCCATTATTAATGAAGGTGACAGCATCGAAGCGATTGTTGTTGATAGCGTGATGAAAGCGATTGATCAAGGTGAATTTGTACCTCAAGATAAAGATATTGTTGCCGTAACAGAATCAATTGTCGCACGAGCACAAGGAAACTATGCGACAACCGCTCAAATTGCGACCGATATTCAAGATAAGTTTGGCGACGAAACCGTTGGGGTTATTTTCCCTATTTTAAGTCGTAACCGCTTTGCGACTTTACTTCGCGGGATTAGTATGGGCGCAAAGAAAGTAGTGATTATGTTTAGTTATCCGTCTGATGAAGTCGGTAACCATTTAGTTGAACTCGATCACTTAGATGAAAAGGGCATTAATCCATGGACAGATGTTTTAGATGAGAAAACTTTCCGTGACCACTTTGGTTATCAGAAGCACACTTTCACAGGTGTGGACTATATCGATTACTATAAAGAAGTCGCAGAAGAAGCTGGAGCTGAATGTGAAGTTATTTTTGCGAATAATGCCAAGGCCATTCTTAACTATACAAAACATGTGCTCGCTTGTGATATTCATACACGCGTGAGAACTAAGCGCATTTTAAAAGCAGAAGGCGCAGAAACCGTCCATACACTGGATGATATTTTAAATCATTCAATCGATGGCAGTGGTTTTAACGGAGAATATGGATTACTTGGGTCGAATAAATCAACCGAAGACCGCGTGAAATTATTCCCACATAACGCTCAGCCTGTCGTTGACAGGATTCAACAGACGCTGTCTGAAAAAACTGGGAAACAAATCGAAGTGATGGTCTATGGTGACGGTGCTTTTAAAGACCCCGCGGGTAAAATTTGGGAGTTGGCAGACCCAGTTGTTTCACCAGCCTTTACGACTGGTTTAGACGGGACACCGAATGAAGTGAAATTAAAGTATCTTGCTGACAATAACTTTAGTGACTTAAAAGGTGACGAATTAAAAAATGCCATCTCTAACTACATTAGAAATAAACAAGATGATTTGGTCGGACATATGGAAGCACAAGGGACAACCCCGCGTCGTTTAACTGACCTCATCGGTTCGCTAGCTGATTTAACATCAGGTAGTGGTGATAAAGGGACACCGATTGTCTATATCCAAGGTTATTTTGATAACTATACAGTTTAAGCAATCATAAAGAATCGGATACGCGATATCTATCATAGTAAAGCCTACCAGAATCTCTGGTAGGTTTTTTTAGTCGCACGCATACTAGAAAAAATTTTTATACCTTCAAGGCAAATGAAGATGAACTTTTCACCTGAGTATTTAATATTCTCCTCACCATAAGACCCCATTTACCAATTCTCCGATTTAGGCAATTGGATACATGACTTGTTTTCATTTAAGATGTGATTAACTCATGAGTCACAGAAAACATATCTGTGAAACTTACAAAGCAGGTGATAATCATTCATATCCAAAACCCCCATGACAAATTCTTTAAAGAAACGTTTCACAACATAACTGTCACAAAAGAATTTTTGGTTCATTATTTACCAGCACATATCGTAGACATCATCGATGTAGAGACACTCGAACCTCAGAAAGACAGTTTCATTAACGAGCATCTAAAAGAAGTGTTTTCCGATCTCTTGTTTAAAGTTGAGATGAACCAAAAAGTTGGGTATCTCTATCTATTGTTTGAACACAAAAGCTTTCAAAGTCCCACAGTTGCCGTGCAGTTACTACAGTACATGTGTGATATATGGAAAACGGCGGCACATCAACATAAGTCAGCTAAACTACCCTTGATTATTCCACTTGTGATTTATCACGGAAAAAACCCCTGGCATACAGGTGAGTCGTTAGCCGACTTAATCGAAGGGTTCGATCTATTAAGTGAAGCAATGAAAAGCTACACGCCTAATTTTAACTATATCTTGTTTGATGTCTCCACATTTTCAGATGCAGACATTTTAGGACCAATAGAATTAAGATTATCCTTTACTGCCTTACGTGATATTCACTCAGATGACCCCAAAATATTAAAACAAATGATCTATCACGCCATTGATGTCATCTATACTGTTGATATGAAAGATGTTGGCTTAGCCTACTTTGAAACATTAATCCGATACATTTTTAGTGCTAGTGGCGCATTCTCAAAACACGATATCCATGATATAGTGAAAACATTAGAACAAGCCTATCCGAAAGGAAGTGACGTCGTCATGACAATTGCCGACATTCTTAGAGAAGAAGGTTTAGAACAGGGATTAGAACAAGGGTTAAAACAAGGGATGGCTAAAGCTTTACACAAGATGTTAACCATGAAACTTAACGAGATACCAGAAGCCACCATCCAGCACGTTTATCAATTAGATGAAGCTAGAATCAATACAATTATTGAACATTTTGATGAGATCGAGACAATTGATGACTTAAACAACTATTTATAAACATAAAAACACCACCTAATCGATGAAAAAGACGATTAAGCGGTGTTTTTATTTACTTTACATAACAATAGCGTCCATAATCAAATGAATAAACTACCGACATATACTAAAATTCCTAAGAAGACGACATAGCCTAAACAGAATTTTAAGGTACTATTGAATATCTTACCTTCTTGACCAATCAGACCAGTGGCAGATGTTGCGACAGCGATACTTTGTGGTGAAATCATTTTGCCACCTGTCGCACCTGAGGTATTGGCTGCGGCCAACCAGTATGAATCAACACCAATCGAGTTCGCAACTTCGATTTGAAGTGGACCAAATAAAATATTCGATGACGTGTCACTCCCCGTCACAAACGTACCAAGTGTCCCTAACATTGGCGCAAAGAATGGATAGAATGAACCGGTCACTAACACAAACACGGTCGCAATACTTGTAATCATACCGCTATAGCCCATGATTTTCGCAAGGGCAACAATCGCCACGACCGTAAGCGCTGATTTTGATAATTGTTTGACCGTACTGACAAACACACCAACAATGTCTTTTAAATTAGCCCCTTGAATCAAGCTGCCAATTACAGCCGCAAGGATAATGAGAACGCCTGGTGTCCCAACCCATTTAAACGTCGATGCCGCTGCACCTGGTCCTTGATAAATTGTCACGGTTGTTTGAATATGTGAAACAAAATCATACACAGCCGGCACAAGTGGGCTGGTCAGTAAAATAAAAGCTAAAATTAAAATGTAAGGTAACCAAGCTTTAAACCCTTCAGAAACAGATACCACTTCTGGATTTTTGGCTTTTTTATCTTTATGAAACAAAAGTGCCATACCGATCGTCGTTGCCATACTAAACAAACTACCGACAAGCGCTGGTAGTTCGGCCCCTAAGTACTGCGCCACAAAGATTTGCGGCACCGCAAAAGCAATACCTGAAGCCAGTGTAATACCGACAACACCTTTTAATGCTTTCAGACTTCTACCAGTCATGAACACTAAAACGAATGGAATAATAATAATAAACAACGTAAGTTGTAATACAATTGTGTAACTGAGCGTGGTTACCTCAAGTCCGGTGACTTGTGCGAGTGTAGATACCGGAATACCGACCGCACCAAAAGCCGTTGGCACAGTATTCGCAACGAGTGAGATAATCGCCGCAAATAACGGATTAAATCCAAGGGCCGCTAAAATGCTCGCGGGTAAAGCGACGGCTGTCCCGTAACCAGCAACTGCTTCTAAGAATCCTCCAAAGCCCCATGCGAGAATCAAGACTTGAATGCGTTTATCGGTAGAAATACTCGATAACATTTTATTGATTGTATCCATGCTTTTCGTATGTTGAGCCAAATTATAAGTGAAAATGGCCGCGATAATCACAATCATAATCGGCCAAATCCCTAAAGCCGCTCCTTCAACAATCGCGGTTACAATACCGAATGGTGTCATATCAAAGAAGAAAAACGCTAAGCCACTAGCAATGAGTACACTCCACATCCCTGCTTTATAAGCCGGACGATTGAACACACCTAAAGCTAAAATTAAAAACACAATCGGAATAAGTGCAAACAGAAATAATACATAATCATTCATTGGTTGTTGCCCCCTATAGTACATTTACTATTTTCTCTCGTCATTATTCTCTACCTGTTTACTTTTTCTGTCAAGGGTAAAAAGATAGCCGTCTTTCGGGCGAGGAAGCTATCTTGCGCCACTTCCTCCACCACCCATGGAGCCACCGCCGCCACCAAAGCTCGTTGAACCGCCTCCGCCACTAGCCGCTGAGACAGCACTACTATAGCCTGACTGCATACTATGTGAGAAAGCATAAGCGATATAAATATCCGATACGCGCACTTCCGATTGACTGACAAACTGCGGATAGAATTCCGCTAATTGTTTGGCCACCTCTTCTGCGATACCGTAAAGACTCGCCCAAATAATCAAATCTTCCCAGAGGCCAACTTCTTTGATTTGTCGTTCATCGAGTAAAGAGAAATCAGTTAAGTAATTTTTAAATTGAACTAACCGATCAAATAATTCTTCACCTTCGGCACTTGCTTTGGTAATAGTCGCATGCATCCCAAGAAACGGCACTTCTTCAAAATATAAATAACCTTGGTGGTGTAAATGATCTTTTGAGTACCTTAATAAATCATTCTTAAGCGCGTCAAGCTCTTTGTAGTTCTTCTTCGACCAAGCTTTAATTTCATTCTCATCAAGCACACCATCCGCGCCTGCTGCTTCGACAACGACCTTAAAGAAACGTCGTTCAATCTTATCGACGGATTTATCTAGTTTAAACGTATTTAACACAAACTGATCGTGCTCTTTTTTGAAGACCATTCCTTTTGTTTCTGTCGTATGTGTAATATACCCATCTTTTACCCACTTTAATACGTACGCACTAAAGTAGTTTTCAAAACTACCCGTACCAACGGATTCGAGTAAATACTGCACGTTGCGCATTGGACCCTTCGTATACGGAATCTCACGATAATACTGACCTTCATTTAACTTTTCTCTTGCTTTCCCTGTGACGAGTGGGTTCGCTCTTTTGATTGCGCGTGAACGTGCCACGACAACAATAATAATAAAGCCAATCAAAAGTATACCAAATAACACAAACGCGGCAATTATCATTTTCTCACCGAATGTCATTGGCTGATCGCCATAACTACTATCTTCTAACGATCGATTTAACTCTTCTTCAAGTGACATCTGTTTTGTCTTTAGTCCAGAAAAGATTGGTTCAGAAAACTGCATCAGTAAGGTAATATGACCATTGTCCCTAATCGGTTCATTACTCCAACCAACTAAATCCCCCTCTTCTAAATAGACTTCACCATTGAAGCCAAAGCCCCAAATTCTCGTATTATCTTGAGTAAACGATATCGGTCCTGTGACGGTGATTGATACTTCTTCTGGATTAATACTTCCCTCTCCATCAAAGAAATTATTATTTAGACTTTGCCCATCCTCTAACTGACGGACTAAATCTGACAAGGTATACGTGACGACATATTCATGTGGACCATATTCGCCAATTCCCCATGTCAGTTCATAACCCTCATCTGTTTCAATAATGCCGTACTTGCCTGCCTTTTCTTCGCGACTCCAATCAAGATCCCAACCATCTTGGAACGTGAATGGTTCACCAAAGTCGGTTACCGAATAATTGGAAAGCACTGCGCCTTCTAGGTTGTCTAACACAATATACATCTCTGTGCCTTCGTCAAGGTTCATTTGGCGTGTTTCGGTAATCGTCCCTGAACCGTCTTCATGGAGCTCAACATGTAAATCGAGTGTTGACATCGAATTAGCCGATACATCGATACTTAAAAAACTAAATAACACGAACGAAACAACGAGTGTCAGGAGTGATTTTCGCATCAACCTCACCCCCAGCTCGGCATGTCTTGTTTAGATTCTGTACTTTCAAAGTAATCACGCTTACTAAAGTTAAACATACCCGCAATAATATTGGATGGCACCATTTGAATCAGACGATTAAATTTTGTCACCGTATCGTTATAAATCATACGTGATTGTCTGACTTGATTTTCATACTTATCAATTTGTGCAAGTGTATCTTGATACACTGTTGATGCTTTTAAATCCGGATAGCTTTCCGCTACCGCAATTAAACGACCTAAGGCTTGATTAAACAATTGATCATCTTGATTCACTTCACTGACATCAGCACCCTTACCAATTTGTGAGCGTTTTTCAGCAATGCCCTCTAACACTTTTGCTTCGTGAGCTTCATAACGCTTTGTGCCATCAATCATTGATTTTAACGCGTCCCAACGCGATTCAATTTGCGTCGAAATTTGACCCATCGCATTCTCAACAAGTTCACGTGTAGACACCAAGTTGTTGTAGGTAGAAATTCCCCACATAATCAAAATAAGTCCTAATACTAAAATAACCGCTAAAACAATCCAACCGACCATCTTTTGCACCCTCTTTTCAATTAGTAAAGTGATGTTGCTATATCCATTATATCAGACTGAATAGCGATTGTTAGTCCTCTCACACGATATTTTAATAGGTAAGCGGTTTAAGTTTAACAAGGTAACTTTTTGCTCTTTTTAAATATAATTTATTAATTTGATTCATCTGCCTTGCATTTTTAATAAATAGGACTATACTATTCAAAGACCTTAAGAATAATAACGGAAAAACCATGAGATTATTTGTGGTTTTTAATTATATAAGATGAAGAGAAAGAAAGGTTGAGGTGACATTATGGGAAGAGATATGACTTCAGGAAACCCTCTGAAACTGATTGTATTGTTTAGTTTACCGATGTTGTTAGGGAACGTGTTCCAACAATTTTATTCGATGGCAGATACCTTCATTGTTTCACAAACGTTAGGGATGGATGCATTAGCGGCGGTTGGTTCTGTTGGAAGTATTATGTTTTTAATTTTAGGTTTGGCGATTGGCTTGACTGCCGGCCTTGCGGTGATTACAGCGCAACGGTTTGGAAAAAAAGATGAAAAAGCTTTGCGCCGTAGTTTAGGTGTGAGTTTAATTATTGTCGTTATCATCAGCATTATTTTGACAATTGCGGCAACACTTAATACACGTAACATTTTAGAGTTGATGCAGACACCACCAGAAATCATTGATGATGCTTATGACTATTTAGTCGTTATTTTTGCTGGGATTGGCGCGACGGTGATGTTTAACTACTTATCAAATGTATTACGGGCGATTGGTGACTCGCGTACACCATTACTATTTTTAATCGTCACGTCTATATTAAATATTATCTTAGACTATACGTTTATTCTAGGTTTTGACATGAATGTCGCTGGTGCGGGTTATGCGACAGTGATTTCTCAACTGATTGCGTCTGTGCTTTGCCTGATTTACATTAAAAAACGGGTAAGAATCTTACGAATCAAAAGATCAGACTGGACAAAAGACTGGGCTGAATATAAAGAACATTTACGTATTGGTTTACCGTACGGTTTCCAGTATTCAATTATTGCGATTGGCTCAGTCGCCATTCAGATTACTCTAAACCAATTAGGCGCACTTTCTGTTGCCGCATATACCGCATCAATTAAAATTGAACAGCTACTGACAATGCCTCTTCAAACAATGGGCGTAGCTATGTCAACTTTTGTTGCTCAAAACTTTGGAGCGGGTGAGTTTAGCCGAATTAAGCAAGGGATTAAAAGTGGGATGTCTATTACACTCGTTTATGCTGCATCGATTGGTGTGATCCTCTTGTTCTTCGGTCGCTATTTAGCCGGATTCTTTGTTGAGGACGGGAATCCTGAGGTACTGGCATTATCTGAGCGCTTCTTTACAATTCAGTGGCCCTTCTACATGTTACTTGCCCTTGTGTTAGTACTAAGACCATCCATCCAAGGCTTAGGTAATAGCTTTGTGCCCACTGTGGCAGGGGTATTAGAACTTGTTGCCCGTGTCATTGGTGCGCTTATATTAAGTGAATACTTTGGCTTTAGTGGGGCTGTTATGTCTAACCCACTCGCTTGGTTTGCGGCAACCGTTCCACTCGTCGTATCCGTTTACTACACACTAAAAATCTTAGAGAAAGAACCGACAAAGAAAGATTTAATGTTATCGCTTGGGTCAAAAACCGTTTATCAACAATCAAAAACATTGCGTAAGGAATGTGCGTGTTCATAACAATAAGCACGCCTTAATGATAGATCCTACACAAAAAGCATGATCCCTCAGCAAGTAAACAGGGATCATGCTTTTATTAAATGACAATAGATTTTCAAGCTACTTTCACTAGAATCTTCGTCCAAACACCTAATGATCGTTGCATAATAGGTCCAATGAGCGGCACGGTCACAAACGTCCCAATGGCCACCGGTCCACCTAATAACCAACCAGAAGTTAAAGCGAGCGTTTCTAAAATTGTACGCGAAGTCCCGATCGATAGAGAAAAACGTTTCGAAATATAAAGGGTCATCCCGTCACGTGGACCCGCACCAATTTTTGATGAGACATACATGCCTGAGCCAATCCCCATAATCCCGACACCTAAAAGCAACATCATAACGCGAAGAGAAAGGGTCGTTGGTGCTGGTATAAAATCAGCCGCTAATATTTGATTTAAGAAGAATCCAACAAATACAATATTTAATACACTGCCGACTTGAATGCGTTTCTTCTCTAAAAAGGATGTCAAGATAACCATCAGTACGCCAACAATTTGAACCCATCGACCAATAGATAGACCAAAGTTTTCTGACAAACCGATGTGCAAGACATCCCATGTCGCTGTTCCTAGATTCGCTTTAATAATAACTGATACACCGAAAGCAAGTAAATATAACCCACCAGTAAAGACGAATAATCGAATAAGATAACTTTTCAGTGTGTACGGTGATTCGTTCATCTTGTTAGTTTGATTAGAAGACATAACGCTTATTTCCATCTAAGTTAGTTATCATTTTTTCTGCGACTTTTCGGAAGACTTCTAGCTCTTCTTCAGGAATGCCTCGCGTCGCTTTCTTCTCAATTTTGTCACTAATATCTTTCCATTCTTCATAGTGTTTCTTCGCTTCATCTGTCAGACCAATAATCCGTTTTCTTCGGTCAAGACCTTCTTCTTTCTTGATCCAACCTTCTTGATTTAAACGATTGACCATGCGCGTGAGTGTGGGTGCCTCAACTTTCAAATAATCGGCAATGGCTCTTTGACTATGCGGTCCTTCTGTATATAAAAACATAACCAATCCCCACTGTGCTGCGTATAAATGTGAATCTTGTAGTTGTTCATTTAATACTTTCTTAAATGTCCTACTTAATTGTCCTGCTTGATGTCCATATAAAACCATCTGTGTCACTCCTCATTTTTTAATTAGCTAGCTAATTATAGCACACTTTTTTGTCGTTTTGTTGGGAAAATACTTGATATCCTTCTTAATCATTTAACTTCTTATATATGGCGTCTACTCATTCTTCGCAATTTTCATTCATCTCTCATATAATGGAGCTATAAAGTATCCCAGTTTTTACATAGACCGGCTACTTAAAACAATATTTATACTACGAGGATGATGACGGTGAAGAAAAAAACATTAAAAATCGCTTTAACAGCCCTTGGGGCGACGAGCGCAACATTACTTTACAGCAGTATCTACTTTTATAAGCAAGCTGTTAAAAACAAGAAAACAAATACCTCCCCTGATTATGATTTAATCAATGTCGTACCGAATGATCCATGGGAAGCTGAAAAACTCTGGTTTCAAAAAGTCGACCGTGATGTTCTAACGCTTTACTCACAGGATGATTTAGCTCTTAAAGCCTTGCTTATTGAAAACCCAGAAGCAGGCGGTAAAGTAGCCATCTTGGCTCATGGTTATAGCGGAACGAGTAAAGAAATGGCGCCTTTTGCGAAGTTGTTTTACGATTTAGGGTTTACCATTCTTCTTCCTGACGCGAGAGGTCACGGTGACAGTGAAGGCGACTACATTGGCTTCGGTTGGCCGGAACGTCACGACTATCTTGCTTGGATTGATTCACTGATCAATCGGTACGGGCAGGATACTGAGATTGTGCTCTTCGGTATTAGTATGGGTGGGGCGACTGTACTTAACGTCAGCGGGGAAGCTTTACCAGACCAAGTCAAAGCCATCGTGGAAGACTGCGGATATAGCTCTGTGGAAAAAGAACTGGGCTATCAACTAAAGAACTTATATAAGCTCCCATCTTATCCGTTCATTCCAATGACGAGTTTACTTACAAAATATAAGGCGGGTTATTCGTTCACCGAAGCGTCACCCGTCGAACAAGTGAAAAAAAGCACCACCCCGACATTATTTATTCATGGGGATCGAGACAGCTTTGTGCCAACACAAATGGCGTATGAACTCTATCAAGCAGCCGCTTCAGATAAATTCCTGTACATCGTCCCTGGTGCAGAGCACGCGTACAGTTATGTGACCGATAAAGAGGAGTACCGCCGACAAGTGACTCGGTTTCTCGCGCGTTATCTAGATCATACACTCTCATAAGGCTGACAAAGACAGACAAAGCGATGTCTGTCTTTTTTATCTCAACCGATTTCCGAATATGAGAATGTGATCGCAAATAGATAAGACAAACCGACGCCACTCTATTAAACTAAGAGACAGCACGATATTAATAGGAGGGGGACATTATTTTATCACTTATCAAGTCTAGCTTTCTGTTGCTCATTAGTTTAATCGTCATGGCACTTGGTATTGCGATTGTGACACATGCCAACATCGGTACGACACCAATCACAAGCCCTGCCTATGTGTTAAGCCTTGCTTTCCCGCTCTCCTTCGGGACTATGATGACCGCTATAAACATAAGTTTTTTATTAGCTCAACGCCTTATATTAAAGCGCACGTTCCAGAGGCTACAGTGGTTACAACTATTACTAATGCCACTGTTAGGTTTTTTTATTGATACGATGTTTCAACTTTTAGAACGCTTTGATCCGACTTACTATATGATTAAACTTATGATGGTCTTATTAGGTTCACTCATTATTGCGATCGCGACTAAGCTACAACTACAAGCGAAGCTGATTAACAACCCGGCTGAAGGCATTGTCAAAGCGTACAGTTTTATCCGTCACCGCTCATTTAGCACAGTCAAAATACAATTTGACTTTTCACTTGTCGTCATTGCCTTGATTTTTTCACTTATTTTTCTTCGTGATATCTCAGGCGTAAGAGAAGGAACAGTGTTATCGGCTTTTGCGACAGGTTTCTTTATCCATTTATTCAGTAAAAATAAGGAGGCATCACGCACATGACACAAGCTGTTTTTATGATGGATCAACATATACTATCCGATGTTTATTCAGACGAAGCTATCCAACAGATTACATCCATGATTGAGGTGTATGATACGGTTATCACAAAAGACAATATCAACGACCATTTACCTTTGTTACAAGATGTCTCGATTATCTTTTCTGGTTGGGGCGCACCGGTATTTTCTGCCGAGGTACTTGATTACTTACCACAACTGACGGCGATTTTTTATGCAGCGGGTTCTGTTAAACAGATTATGAGTCGTGACTTGTTAAAGGGGATCACCGTCTCAACCGCTAATACGATTAATGCGAGACCCGTCGCGGAGTTCACTTTAAGTCAAATTCTTTTTAGTTTGAAGAACGGCTTTCGTCTCCAACAATCCTTACGCGAGACTAAACAATTTTCCAACGGTATTATGCTTGATATTAAAGGCATTTACAATCAAACCATTGGGATTATTGGTTTCAGTACCATTGGTAAAATGGTCTGTGAACACTTACAAAACTTTGATGTCGATCTTATTGTCTACGACCCGTATCTAGCACCCGAAATGCTTTCTGCATATAGTGCCACACCAGTCGATCTGGATACGTTGTTTCAAACAGCCGATGTCATCTCTTTACATGCACCGCTATTACCATCAACCGTCAAGATGATTAAACGCGAGCACTTTAAACAGATGAAAGAACACGCCACCTTTATTAACACCGCTCGCGGAGCGATTATTGATGAAGCGGCCTTGATTGACGTCATGGGAAAAAGGCCCGACTTAACGAGTCTACTCGATGTCACAGACCCAGAACCACCTGAGACAACATCAGCTTTGTATACACTTCCTAATGTATTATTAACCCCGCACATCGCCGGGAGTGTAGGACAAGAAAAATTCCGACTTGGTCAAGCGATGGTCGATGAATTCATGCGATATCAAGCGAATGAACCGTTGCTATATCGATTAGATATAGACACGTTTGACCGCCAAGCTTGAACTTACTCTAATTTTAACGAAAGGCGTGACACAATGGAACTTGGACTCTGCTCCATTACTTTTCGACAACACACACCAAAAGACATTATTGTACTAGCGAAAGACCAACAACTCCAGGCGATCGAATGGGGAGGAGATATCCACGTACCGCCTGGCAATCTCACTCGGGCTAAAGAAATCGGAGACTTAACCCGTGCTCACGGTTTACGTGTCTCCTCTTATGGCTCATATTATCATGCGGGGACAGAGGAAGACTTCGATGCTGTCTTAGAGACGGCGCTCGCCCTAGAAACGTCCCATATTCGCATCTGGGCCGGAAGAATGGACAAATCAAAAACTCCTAAGACATACTCAGAAGAAACGTTTCAGCACATTGTACAAGATATTATACGTTGTGCTATAGAAGCCAAAAAACACGCGATCACACTCCATCTTGAATATCATGCCTTTACCTATACTGATTCAGGACAAGCAGCGCTCAAGTTGATTCAAGCTGTTAATCAACCGAATGTGAAGCTATACTGGCAACCTCTTGGATCTTTTACTAAAGAGCAGCAAGTCCTTGATTTAAACATGCTCCAATCATATATTAGTCATATCCATGTGTTTCAGTGGGACGAGACTTTTAATCGCTATCCACTAGATACAGGTGAGTCGACTTGGCTCGACTACATCCGTGTGCTTGAGCAATCACAATCACATCTTTATTTAATGGAATTTGTCAAAAATGATAATATTAATCAGTTTAATCAAGACGTACAAACACTGCATCACTGGAAAAAAACTATCAATGCATCTTTAAGGGGTGAGTGACATCAAACAGCTGATTCAGATCGAAGAAAACCATCACCGAAAAAAAGCGAGTCAACAACGCCATCACCATCCAGACTTACAGTTATTGTATGTACTAAAAGGGAGCGGGATGCTTTATCACACACATCACACGACACCACTTACTGACCAATCACTTGTCTTTATCCCTAAAGAGACAACCCATGCGGTGACGACAACGACGCAAATGACCCTGCTTGCTTTAAGAGTTGATGAAACAATGCTCGCGCCCGTATTACAGGAGGTATTTTCAAGGCCTCCGTTTCAATCGGTATTTCTATTATCAACCACTCGCCAACATCAGCTCAAGTTAAGACAGGCTTTTAGACAGGTACTACAACTAACGAAAAGCAAGGAACCACTTGATCAACTCGATTTACAACTAACTTGCCAACAGTTGTTGCTGTTGGTGACAAGGTTAAAGACGGCACCGAGTAATGACCGGTCTTATTCACGTTCAGAAGCCATTCATCAGTATATCGAAACACATTATTATGAGATTCACTCAAATGATCAATTAGCCAAGCTCTTCAACTTAAGTACGAGACATGTGTCCAGTATTTACAAAGCGATCTACCAGCTAACACCTTATGAGGCGATTCATAAAAAGCGAATAGACGTAGCTTGCTTACTACTGTTAGAAACAGATCGCTCTGCCACGATGATTGGCTTTGAAGTTGGTTACGAATCACTGGCAACTTTTTATCGTCAGTTCAACAAATTTACTGATATAACACCCGAACAATACCGCAAAGAAAGGACCATACCTTATGACTGATACACGCAAACACTGGTTAAAATTATTAACACAACTAACTGAACCGATTATCATCCCGTTAAGTCAAGATAAACTAAAACAAACCATGCCGATTGAAAAAAAGCCAGATACTAAGCAAGAAGACTATACCCATCTAGAAGCTTTTAGTCGATTGCTTGTTGGTATCGCCCCTTGGTTAGAAACACCTGCGATTGACGAAGGCGAAAAAGAATTACAAACACGCTATCTCACATACATAAAACAAGCGCTACATGTTGGAACAGATCCCCATTCTCATGACTATTTTAACTTTAGTGAAGGACTGCAACCCATAGTCGACAGTGCCTTTTTGGCCCAAGCTTTACTACGCGCACCAACTAGTTTATGGGAGCCATTGCCACATGAGACGAAACAACAAATCATTCACTGTTTGAAACAAACCCGAACGCGCAAGCCTATTTACTCTAACTGGTTGTTATTTTCAGCTATGATTGAAACTTTCTTATATGGCGTGGGAGAAGAGGATTGGGATCCGATGCGTATTGACTTCAGTTTGAAACAATTTAATGCCTGGTATGTGGGTGATGGCACCTACAGTGATGGTCCGCGTTATCATCAAGATTATTATAATAGTATCGTCATTCATCCGATGCTTGTCGATATCGTGACACAAACGGGCGTTTTGCACCCTGATTGGGATATATTAAAAGAACCGATTTTAACCCGCAGCAAGCGCTACAGCACTATACTTGAACGCATGATTTCACCAACAGGTACGTTTCCTGCGACTGGTCGATCGCTTGCGTATCGAACGGGCATCTTTCATAATCTTGCGCATCACGCTTGGCGTGAAGATCTAACTGATCTTTCACCTGGACAATTGCGAGCGGCACTGGATGCGGTGATTGAACAAACGTTAGAAAAGTCTAACACCTTTAATGAAGCAGGCTATTTAACCATTGGTGTCAGTGGACACCAGCCTGGACTTGGTGAGGTTTATATCTCAACGGGAAGTCTTTATCTTGCATCCGTTATCTTTTTACCCCTTGGTTTAAAAGAAACAGCACCTTTTTGGCAAGATAAAGCACAGCCTTGGACGACCAAACGACTATTTAATGGTGAAGACTTAAAAAACGATTATCCGCTTGATAATTAACTTGGTTGTTGTGTACTTTTTTCTTGTTTTTTCTTTATCCACTTCTCATTTCGTGTATAATAAATAACGATGATGTACTAAAGCTAAAGAAGAAAGAAGCGTGTAATAATGGGACGTAAATGGAACAATATTAAAGAAAAGAAAGCCAGTAAAGATAAAAACACCAGCCGGATTTATGCGAAATTCGGACGCGAAATCTACGTGGCCGCAAAACAAGGCGAACCTTCGCCTGAATCTAATCAAGCGCTCAAATTTGTTTTGGAACGCGCGAAAACTTATAGTGTACCAAAACATATAATTGACCGTGCCATTGATAAAGCAAAAGGTGGCGGTGAAGAGAACTTCGATGAACTCCGTTATGAAGGTTTTGGCCCAAGTGGGTCGATGGTGATTGTCGATACGTTAACGAATAACGTGAATCGTACGGCTGCTGATGTCCGGATGACATTCGGTAAAAATGGAGGTAACATGGGAACGAATGGCTCAGCGAGCTATATGTTTGACCATACTGCTGTCTTAGGTATTGAAGGTAAAACGGTTGATGAAATTTTTGAACTGATGATGGAACAGGACCTTGATGTACGTGACGTTGTCGATGAAGATGGTGCGGTCATTATTTACGCCGAGCCTGATCAATTTCATGCGGTACAAGAAGCTCTAACACAAGCAGGGGTCGAAGACTTTACTGTCGCTGAACTGGCGATGTTACCACAAAACGAACTCACACTATCTGGTGAGGACTTAGAGACATTTGAAAAAATGATTGATGCCTTAGAAGATTTAGAAGATGTTCAAAATGTTTATCATAATGTCCAACTGGACGACTAATAGGTCACAGTCAAGAAAACTTAGCGTAGATGCGTTAAGTTTTCTTTCCTTCATAGCTTATATCGAGAAAAAATAACAAAAGGAAAAGGTGATTATGTTGAATTATGCACAAACATGGGATTTAGATGCGATTTTTTCTGGTGGCACCGCATCACCTGCCCTTAAAGAAAAACTTCAAACAATAGCACAAGAATTAGATGCGTTTAAAGCAAACGTCAATCAGTTTACCAATCGGTTATCAGACTTCAAACAACTCTTAACCGAACAAGAAAAACTAGAAAAAGCCTTACTACAAGCATCTACATTTGCTAATATGGCTCATGATGCGAACACAAAAGATACTTATGCGCCTGTTATTAAGGGTGAAATCATGGTGCTCTTTAGCGAATTAAATAAAGTTGGGAATCACTTCACCCAAAAACTCGTCGACCTTGATGAAGAAACATTTGCTCAGTTTTTAGCCGATGACGACTTAGTACCAATGAACTTTGTCCTAACAGAGCAGCGCAAAAAAGGTGCCCGTCTTCTTTCAGAACGAGAAGAAACTTTAATTGCGGAGTTAAATAAAGATGGACTTGCTGCTTGGAGTCAGGTGTATGACACGATTATCTCAACGATGACAATCCCGTGGACAAACAAGCAAGGAGAAACCGTCAACTTGTCCATCGGACAAGCAATGAATAGAATGTCGCAAGACAATGATCCTGAGGTAAGAAAACAACTGTTCACGGCCTGGGAAGAAGCATTTAATCATCAGGCTCCAATATTCGCCGATGTGTTAAATCACTTAGATGGTTACCGCATGACACTACAAGAGAAGCATCAATATAAAGATCATTTAGAAGAACCACTTGAATATAACCGGATGTCAAAAGCGACACTAGAGGCGATGTGGCAAGCTGTCTCAGACAACAAACAACCATTTGTGACGTTCTTAAAGAAAAAACAACAGCTACTACAGTTAGATTCATTGGCATGGCAAGATGTTGATGCGCCACTCTCTGTAGGCGATCACGAAGCTATGACATTTACTTATGACGAAGCTTGTGACTTTATCATCAAACATTTTAGCGCCTTCCCTAAACTGACTGCTTTTACTAAACATGCGTTAGAAAATCGTTGGGTCGAAGCTGAAGATCGTAACGATAAACGTCCGGGTGGTTACTGCACGAGCTTACCTGAATTTGATGAGTCGCGGATTTTTATGACGTTTACTGGTTCTGCATCTGATACGAGCACGCTTGCCCATGAATTAGGACACGCCTTTCATTCTGACGTCTTAACCGATGTCCCGTACTTGAATCAACATTATGCGATGAACGTGGCGGAAACGGCAAGTACCTTCGCTGAAACAATCATTGCGAATGCGACCGTTCAATCGGCACGCTCAGATGAAGAAAAACTATCATTATTAAATAATAAACTTGAAGGGGCAACGGCTATGTTTATGAACATTCATGCCCGATTTATCTTTGAAGACAACTTCTACAAAGCACGAAAAAATGGCGTTGTCTCACACGAACAACTGTCAAAATTAATGACTGTAGCACAAAAAGAAGCGTTCCACGGGGCACTTAATACGTATCATCCTCATTTTTGGAGTAGTAAACTGCACTTCTTTATTGATGATGTCCCGTTTTATAACTTCCCGTACACATTCGGTTACTTATTCAGTTTAGGTATTTACGCAGAATACTTAAAGCAACCTAAAAACTTTGAAGAGAAATATATTGCCTTACTTAAAGATACTGGAGCCATGACGGTTGAAGATCTTGCGATGAAACACTTAGGCGTTGATGTGACTAACGTTGACTTCTGGGCCGAAGGCGTGAAATTAATGGCTAAAGATGTCGATCAGTTTATCGCGTTAGCTGATCAGTTAGAAAATAATTAAATTTACTTTCTCTCTCCTAAACAAGGGCAACACTTAATGTTGTCCTTGTTTTTTATACCTTGTTTTATCAATGACCCTTTATTCTCTAACCCAATGTCCCTTACTCTTTTCAACCCAACGATTATCAAACACAAAGTTAAGTTTTCCTGGTTGATAGGCGTGTAACTTTTCTCTTTCTTTGCCTGGGTCTGGTATAGGTACAGCATCAATGAGTGCTTGTGTGTAGGAGTGCAGCGGTTGATTATAAACATCAACAGATGATCCGAGTTCAATCAGTTTTCCGTCATACATCACCGCAACCCGGTCACATAAATGTTTCACCATTGCCAAGTCATGGGCGATAAATAAATAAGTCAGACCTAACTTTTCTTGTAAGTCTTTTAAAAGCTCGACCATTTGCGCTTGAATCGATACGTCTAGCGCTGATAGGACTTCATCACAGACAATAAACTCCGGTTCAACAGCCAGTGCTCTGGCTATCCCAATCCGCTGTTGTTGCCCCCCACTAAATTCATGTGGATAGCGGTACATATGCTCACGTTCTAATCCGACAAGCAGCAATAATTCTTCTATCCGTTTCTTACGAGCATCTTTGTCTTTATATAATTGATGGACATCCAGTGGTTGACCGATAATGTCCATCACTTTCATTCGCGGGTTTAGTGATGCTTTTGGATCTTGGAAAATGATTTGAATATCGCGTCTTAATTTAAGCCGTTCTTGTTTATTAAAGCGGTGAATCCGCATCCCCTTATAGGTGACACTACCTGCCGTTAAAGATTCTAATTGGAGAATTAATCGTCCTGTTGTTGATTTACCTGATCCTGACTCACCAACGAGTCCAAGTGTCTCCCCTCGTTTAATATCAAAACTCACATCTTCAACTGCTTGGAGTTTCTTTCCGTTCTTCAGCTGAAACACCTTTGTTAACCCTGATACAGATAATAGTGTCTCTTCATTTTTGGACTCTTTTGTTAATACTTTATCCTCGTGTAAACGTGGCAGTGCTTCTAACAGCTTTTTCGTGTAAGGATGTTTAGGCGCGTTAAAGATAGAAGTAACATCATTCTCTTCTACAAGTTCACCATCCTTCATCACAACAACACGGTCACACATCCCAGCGACGACACCAAAGTCATGGGTTATTAATATAATACTCATCTCTATTTCTTGTTGGAGATCTTTCATTAGTTTCAAGATTTGTGCTTGAATCCTTACATCTAAAGCAGTGGTCGGTTCATCCGCAATCAGTAGTTTCGGACGGCAAATAAGCGCCATCGCAATCATTGCCCGCTGCAACATGCCACCTGAGAATTCATGCGGATATTGATGAAAACGTTCGTCGACTCGGTCAATGCCTACTTTCTTAAGCATATCGAGGGCACGATGCGTTGCCTCTTTTTTTGAAAGCTGCAAATGTACCCGCGCTGTTTCAATCAATTGCTTCCCGATCTTCATCGTTGGGTTAAAAGCACTCATCGGATCTTGAAAGATCATACTAATTTCTTTCCCTCGCACTTTTGTCATTTGTTTCTGATTTAAACTGGCGATATCGTTTCCATTATAGTCAAGCGTTTCTATCGCTACCTCTGTTTGTTGTTCATCTAATAATTTCATCACCGCTTTCGCCGTCACACTTTTACCAGAACCTGATTCTCCTACGATGCCTAGCGTCTCACCTTTCGCAATTGAAAAATTAATCTGGTTGACGACGCGATGAGTCTCATTCATTCGTTTAAAGTCAACCGATAAATTTTCAGTTGTTAATACTGACATACACTCACCTACTTCTATTTAGTCACGTACCTTAAGGTACGTCTTGTTTATTGTCCTCTTTCATATATGCATAGTGTCTGAATGAAGACATACATTAAGACAGATTAAATTTTTATATTTGACATTACCTTAAAGACTATCTATAATCTTGTTTAAGTTATTGTATACTAAACAGGTAGGAATTATCAAGTATTTTGAAAGGAGGAAGATTAAAACATGACGACACGTTTAATCAAAGGGTTTCACGTTAGTCAAGCCTCAGTTGGCTTGCGCCTCATTCATTGGTTGTTAGGTATCGTGATTCACATACCAGCACTGCTGTACTTTCAGTTTAAAAAACGTAAGCAACCTGCGACAGCAACTCTTTTAGACCAACAGATGATCCAGCAACTCTCAACGGATTATGATCAGCGAATAGATTATTTCAATCGCGATCCGAATGAAAATGAAAAACAAGCATTTATTTCTAAGGAATATGCGCTTCTAAAAAAAACAGAACAACAATACAGATTAAATTACCCGCAATTTTTTGAACAGTTGTTGCAATCACGACGTTTTTTACTCTTGACACTTGTGCCTGGCTTTTTTCTTTATCTCTTTTATTTGATTTATCATCACGGATTGATTCGGTTTATTTTTGAACGACTCGTAGCGACTGTCTTTGTTATCTTCTCGGTGATTGTCATTGTGTTTACTTTGCTTTATTTTTCACCACAGGACCCCGCCCAGAATATACTAGGAGATCAAGCAACCGCAGCACAACGTGAAAACTTCGAGGCATTATTTGGTTTAGACCAGCCGTATCTCGTGCAACTAACGGATCGCTTGCATGGTTTTATCACGTTTGATTTAGGAACAACGTATCAAGGTAATGAAGATGTGTTACTCAACATTGAAAACCGCTTCCCGGTCACCCTTACGTTGGCTTTTCTTTCTCTTGTCTTAGCTATTGCTATTGCCGTACCGATTGGCATTATCTCTGCGGTTAAAGTTCAAAGCTTTTGGGATTACAGTTTTATGTTCCTTGCACTCATTGGTTTATCAATTCCAAGCTTTTGGCAAGGTCTCATCTTTATCTTAACGTTTGCGATTGAACTAGACTGGTTGCCATCGACGTATATTCCTGGACAATTCGCATCACTCATCATGCCGGTCATTGTCTTAGGAACAGGCCTCTCAGCAACCATCGCTCGGATGACGCGATCAGAAATTTTAGAAGTCATGCATGAAGATTATATTGTGACCGCTAAAGCGAAAGGATTGTCGAACAGGCGTATCTTCACAAAACATGCGCTCCCTAATGCTTGGATTCCCATTTTGACCGTTATTGGCTTACAGTTTGGAGCCATGCTTGGTGGGGCCAGTGTAACGGAGAAGGTTTTTAATATTCAAGGGCTCGGTAGTTATATCGTGGACAAACAGTTCATTCCCGATATTCCGGCAATTCTTGCTGGGGTTGTCTATATTGCGGTGATGATTTCTGTGGTGAATTTACTCGTTGATTTACTATACGCCTTGCTTAATCCACGCTTACGAGCTGAACTCAATGATTAAACCTATAACATACACGAAGAGAGGAGGAGACTCATGACGACCCAACAAATCAAACAACATGACCGTTATAAACACGGACAGTTTGCGCTTGTATTGTCACTTGTGTTCACTATATTTTTCTTATATCAAGCGTTTATTCATCTTACGACCGTGTACACGTTGTTAGCACTCGCCTTTTTAATTGAGAGCATCATCCAAAGCGTACTCTTACACAGACTAGTTAAAGAAGGTATAACACCAGTGGCTCACTCTAAATTAACACGCGCCCTCACCTTACTTCAGGTCTTTAGTCTTTTTTCTGGTAATGTCTTTACCGCAAGCTTTGGTTTTAGGCTAAGACAAGAGAAAGAAACCATCAGTTATACCTTTATGACGTATATTTTTATCGCTGATGTCTTTTTAGTTGCTCTTACAGCTCTAAATATATTTAAGCCCTATGTCACCAACAGTTTTCTGGTCATTCTTATCAGTCTGGTAGTCCTTACCGTTACTGATGGCCTGTTGATACACTATTTAAAACCTGACTTAATGGAAACTAAACAGTTAACAGCACGTATGCGTTTATTGATTATTTTTCTCGTCATCACCGCGCTTACCGGAAATGTTATCCGGCTCTTACTCAGTTATCAGCTGTATATTCATTACATTCAAACGGATGTATCTAAACGCGAACAATCCAGTCAATTTTGGCAAAAGATTACCCGAAGCTTTACGGCGATGTTAGGTTTGTTGTTTATTGTCATCATTTTTTCACTATCATGGATGAGCACTTTTACTTTCGTTGAAAGCTTTGCGGTAGAAAATAACTATCAAACCTTATTGTTGGAACCTAGTCTCACGCATCCATTTGGAACAGATAACTTTGGTCGTGACGTATATTCACGGGTTGTCCGTGGTGGTGTGATTTCCTTATCCATCGGCGTGTTAACCACGCTTATCCCTATGCTCATTGGGGGCGTGCTTGGGGCGATCAGTGGCTATTTCCATCCACTTGTGGACCAAACCGTTATGCGGATACTCGATGCGTTATACGCGATTCCAGGTATTCTTCTAGCGATTGCGATTATCGCCGCTTTTGGATCAAATACAACGAACTTAGTTATTGCCTTAAGTATTGGGGCAATTCCCATGTTTGCCCGGACGATGCGGGCGAACGTCCTCATGATTAAAAATCTCGAATATATTGAGGCTTCCCGTGCGATTGGGGAATCTGAATGGAAGATACTTTTTAAACATATCGTTCCTAATGCCCTCGCACCGATGATTGTTCGTGCCACACTCGCCATTGGAACGGCTGTCATTGCAACGAGTAGCTTAAGTTTTCTTGGCCTTGGGGTTGAACCACACGTACCTGAATGGGGCAATGTCTTACGTGTTGGCAGTACCTATTTAGAAACAGAACCGTACTTGGCGATTTTTCCAGGACTATCCATTATTTTGCTCGTTTTATCGTTTAACTTTTTAGGTGATGGTGTACGCGATGCGCTTGATCCGAAGATGCATTAATGCTTAACGTGATTCACCATCTTATTTTAGATGTTAGCTATATATAAATCTTAAGGGGGAAACACAGATGAAAAAATGGCTCTTTTTATTACTCACTACGGTACTACTCGGTTTAACCGGATGCCTGAACACCGAATCGGACGTATCAGATGACAACACCAACACAACCGAGGAACTGCCAACTATCAATATTTTAGGTTTAGCCACAAGTGAGGATGATGTCAATATCTTGCGTGACCAACTGACTAAAAGTGGTTTTGATGTTGAATTAAACATCCAGCCTGATTACGGTAGTTTTGCGACCCAACGTGATGCGAAAAACTATGATTTAGCGGTCACAAGTTGGACGACGGTAACTGGTAACCCGGATTATGCGGTACGCTCACTTTTCACTTCAGATGGTGACTACAGTCTCTTTAAAGACGAAAAAGCTGATGAACTGATTAACCAAGCAGCAACAGAATTACCAGAGGACTATCAACAAACGTATACAGAATTAGAACAACATATCGTTTTAGATGAAGCATATATTGCGCCGCTTTATATCTCATATAAAGCTCAAGGCATCAACCAGGATATCCTTGATGTTGACACTGTACGTTTACCACGTTCACGTGCCGCTGTCTGGGAACAATATGACTTTAATGATGAATCAAAGCGTGAAACAGACCCACTGCTGTTCCACCAATCGATCAGTACGTTAACGTCACTTGACCCAATTAAAGGAAATGACGGCTCTATTAATACGCTCAACACAAATATGTATGTCCGACTCGTTAATTTAACAGATGATGATCAGGTTGTATCTGATGGATCTCTATCATACAATTACGCCATTGGTGACGGTAATACGGATTATTATTTCATTTTACGCGATGATATTAACTTCGCCAAAGTCGAAAATGACACGGCCGTTGACTCAGGTGAACTCGTCTCAGCTGAAGACGTCGTCTTCTCACTTAATCGTGCTAAGGATAGAAACTCTGTCCCGGATCACCGTACCTATAGTCTGCATGAAAGTATGGAAACGATTGAAGTCGTGACAGACATAACAGAACTCGACCAAACAAATGCCGATGGCACATCCATTAAAGATGTTTTATCTGAAGGCTTAGCATCGCCTATTAATGCTTTAGTCGATTCTGAAGATGACGTCAACAATGCGGTGGGGAACTATCAAGTTGTTAAAATCACGACGGCGAATCCATTCCCGCAAGTGCTCAATTACCTTGCTCACCAATCAGCGGGGATTGTATCGAAAGACCAAGTCGAAAAGATCAATACGTTTAATGTGGAAGATTATGATGTGAATACAGATATTGCTTATGGCGACCAGCGGACAGTCATTGAAGGTAATGACATTGACAACACGTTATATGCCAGTGGCCCATATCTATTAATTAGTAAGAATGATTATGAGGCACGTTTTGTTAAAAACCCTGCTTACATGCCAGAAACCGATCATGAACCTAAGATTAATGACGTGTTAGTCAAGTTTATTCAAGATGCTGAAAGTGCGCTTTCTGCCTTAAGAAATGGAGAAGTTCATGTCCTCTATGGCATTAAGGAAAACCGTTATGAAACCGTCGAAGAGGATGCATCACTCTACCTTCAAACAAACCAAAGTAACGGTGTCACGTATGTTGCGATGAATACAGATGAAGGACCCCTTACAAGTAAAGCATTACGTCAAGCTGTGCTTCACTCAATAGACCAAGAAGAGTTTATCTCCTTCTATCAAGGCAATAAACTAAAAGCCGTCTCTACTGTCAGTCCACTCGTCGATACTGGACTTACCGTCGAACATAATGAGGCACAAGTGGAACAATTTATTCAAGACTACTTCGATAATGCAAGTGAATAGAAGAAAAGCGAGCCGTCTTGGCTCGCTTTTTTTGTTTAATAATACCTAACACCCGCACCTTTAACATTTCCCTCTATATTAATGCTGCTGAATGAACTGTAGTAACGCCTCGCCTGTTTCCTCTTCTCCAGCTTTTGAAAATCCATGTCCTTCACCAGGTAAGATTTTTACATCTAATTGCCGATAAAGTGGCTTCACCCAATCGGTGACCGCATGGCTCACGACCGCATCTTCATCCCCATGAATGATATAGACCGGTCCTTGGTAAGTGCCGATTTCATCTTCTAAAGTAAAATCAAGTAATACATCAAAGAACCGGTACCCAAGCGGCATGCCCCAAAAGACGAGACGTTCTGGAATATCTGCTTTCGTTTTGTATCGTTGTTGCCAGTCTCTCGCAACAGAAAAGGCGGGAAACATTAAAAATAAGCCGGCGACTGTTGGTCTGGCCTCAGCGACTAGGCTAGAGACAAGCCCCCCCATCGATGCACCAAAGAGATACAGCTGTTTAGCATCAACAAACGGCGCTTGTTCAAAATAATCAACGACCGCCAGTAAGTCCCGCATCTCCGTCAGAATTGTCATATCTTCTGTCTTCATTTCACTTGAATCATTCACCGACCCGCCAAGAAAATCAAACCGGTAACTATTAATCCCGTATTGAGCTAAGAACTGACAAAATCCCGCCAGATGCTTTTCTGTTCCATTATAACCATGGCTAAAGATTACCAAGGGGGCTTGTTCTTCTACAACGGTTAACACCCCGTGCATCGTATATCCGTCCACTTGAAGTGGGTATACTTTCTCCATCTGCTTTCCTCCTTTCATGATCTTCACTTTTGTTTTCTATGATTATTTCGCCACACGACATAAAAACTCCTGTTGATTGGCGAATATTCGCATCATCAACAAAAGTTATCTGACCTTACACCCAGGTGACCACATCATTCAAGTCACGCCGTTGTTTTGGTTTCGGCGCTTCTTTCCTGTAACCAAACGCCACCATTACTGATAAAGTAAACGATTCCCCGTACACCCCAACGTCTCGCAACAGTTGATCGAACGTTTCACGGTTAAAACCTTCAATAGGACATGAATCAATCCCGAGTTCTGCGGCTACACTCATCATGTTAGCGAGTGGAATATATGTCTGTTTCATCGACCAATCATCTAAGTAACGCATGTCATCAAATAGCGCAAAATCATGTTTTTGAAAATTCTCAATCACATCTTTCATATGTTCCACGACGTCTCTAGGGTAATGTAAGTGATGTAAATAATGCTCCTTAAGATAAGTAGAATCAAAGCGCACATCTTCGTGGGTTCGGGCTAAGATTAAAACAAAGTGGCTCGCGTCACTCACTTTAGCCTTTGCTCCCCACGAGTGGTCTTTAATTAATTGTTTCACTTTCTCATTTTCAACAACGACAAACTGCCACGGTTCCATGCCAAAGGAGCTCGGTGACAAGCGTGCCACTTCAAAAATAACGTCGACATCTTCTTTTGGAATCTTTTTTTCCGGATCAAAAGCTTTTGTCGCGTGTCTAAAATGATAACGGTCAATAATCTGTTGTCGTCTTTCTTCTTGTGTTGTCATTGATAAGCTCCTCTATCAAAAAATTTTCATTTTATACGCTTATCTACTATGTCCCCTCATTACATTTCTAGTAAACACTTTTTTTATAATAGATGAGAACATTCATCACTTTTTCCAAATATTATAATGTAAGCGCATGCCAACATCAACCTTCTATGTATTTTCGAGTAATCGCTCGTATGTCTATGAGAACTGATTGATAAATATAGGAGAACAACGTTCATCCAGTTAAATCTATCTCTAGACTTGCTCCTCGTTTTTGCGTAAATCTTCCGTCGTACGGTATCATTATATGGTACGCATTATTTTCAGTCGTATTAAAAGCTAATTTATGATAAATGTGAGGTTAAAATAATGATCGATTGTTTTTCTGTTTTTAAACTGGCGATCTATAAGACGTAGGAATGATTTTTTACATCAACATTTATGCATACACATACATTTTAAGGGAGAGATTTTAATGAAACATATGAAAAAGATTTTACTTAGTTTAAGCCTAATGCTTGTCCTTATCCTTGCCGCATGTGGTGATGACTCTGACAATGCTGACTCTCATGAGGATGACCAAGAACAAGATGCAGGCGCAGCCATCAGCGAAGACATTGATTACACCATCACAGGTATTGAACCAGGGGCGGGTATGTCCGGTGTTATTGATGATATAATCGCCAATGAAGCTAACCTACAGGGGTGGACACACCAAACATCTTCAACAGGAGCGATGCTGACTGAGCTCGATCAAGCGATTCAAAACGAAGAACCGATTATCGTCTCAGCTTGGTCACCACACTATATGTTCGCAAAGTATGACATTAAGTATTTAGATGATCCCGATGAATTATTCGGTGGCGAAGAAGACGTGTATAAATTAACCCGTTTAGGCTTTGAAGAAGATTTTCCAATCGCCGCTGACATCGTCAAAAACTTTTATTTAGAACTTGATGCGATTGAACAAGGTCTATTACAATCACAAAAACAAGAAATTTCTGTACCAGAAGTTGTGGAAACGTGGGTAGTAGAAAACGAAGAGACCGTTAAGGCCTTTACTGAAGGTGTCGCAGAAGGAAACGGCGGAACCATTGAGTTTGTTGTAACATCGTGGGATTCAGAATTATTCCCAGCCTACGTATTAAAACATGCGCTCGAAAGCCATGGCTTTACTGTTAATGTTACGACGGTCGACCCAGCAATTATGTTTGAATCAATCGCTTCAGGTTCTGCTGATATTACGACAGCTGCTTGGTTACCACTCACTCACGGGGCGTTTGTGGAACGTTACGAAGGGGAATTTGTTAAGCTCGGTACCGCTTATGAAAAAGCGAAAACCGGTCTAGCGGTTCCAACCTATGTTGAGATTGACTCCATTAGTGACCTTGTACCAAGCGAATAATCACTTAACAATTCCACTAATAAGCTAGAGCTCCTCGCTCTAGCTTTTTTCGTGTATAATTAACTTAAACTAATCATGAAAGGAAGATAACAATGACTGATCTTAACAACCTCATCACACAAATCGATGCTTTTCGCGACGCTCGTCAGTGGCGTGAACATCATAACGCTAAAGATTTAGCACTATCTCTCTCACTTGAAGCTGCTGAATTACTGGAATGCTTTCAGTGGCAAACGAGTGACGCAGCTGTAAACAATCACTTAGATGAGATAAAGGATGAACTCGCTGATGTGTTCATTTATGCCTTCACACTTAGCTCAACACTTGAATTAGATGTCTCAGGCATTATCCAGTCGAAGATGAAAAAGAATGCGAAAAAATACCCTGCACCAGCGACCGCACTTAAACATAAAGATTAAATCATGATTGAATAAGAACGACCCATCCTTTGTTTATGACAAATATTCACACAACGTGTTAAACTAAATGTATCTACATAATGAACTAAACGAAAGAAGGCGCCTATATGGAAAAAGTAAAATTAACAACATTAACAACAAAAGGTGGTTGTGGCTGTAAGATTGGTCCGAGTGATTTACGCGAAGTCTTGCATCAACTGCCTAAACAGACTCACGACCCAAACTTACTTGTCGGTCTTGATACCGGTGACGACGCGGGTGTGTATCAGCTGACTGATGACTTAGCAATTGTTCAAACTGTTGATTTCTTTACACCTATTGTTGATGATCCCTATGATTTTGGACGGATTGCAGCAGCGAATGCGATGAGTGATGTGTATGCCATGGGTGGTGAACCAATCACCGCCTTAAACATTGTCGCCTTTCCTATTTTCTCCTTAGATAAAGCGATTTTGACAGAGATTTTACGCGGGGCGAGTGATAAGTTAAAAGAAGCAGGCTGTCATCTTGTCGGTGGTCATTCCATCGATGACCAAGAGCCAAAATTTGGACTAGCTGTGACAGGGACCATTCATCCTGCACGCGTCAAAACAAATGCTGGCGCTAAACACGGAGACAAATTGATTCTCACAAAACCGATTGGTGTAGGCATTTCAACGACATCGCTGAAGAATAACCAGCTCACAGAACCAGAAATAACACGCGTCACTGAAGTGATGGCAACCTTAAATAAAGAAGCCGCCGAAGTGATGAACAACTATAACGTCCATGCGTGTACCGATGTCACCGGCTTTGGTCTCCTTGGTCACTTAACTGAAATGGCAACTGAGAGTCATCAAGCGATTACAGTTAAACAAGCCGATGTACCCGTCTTACCACGTGTAAGAGAGTTGGCGGAAAATGGCAATATCCCTGGTGGGTCCAAAAATAACTTAAAGCATGTCAAAAGTTCCGTTCACTTTGACGCGCGCTTTGATGAGATTGACCAATTAATCTTAGCGGACGCGGTCACTTCTGGTGGCTTATTGATGAGTGTGCATGAACGTGATGCGCTGTCAATTTTAGAATCCCTCAAACTTAAAGGGATGGATGCACGTATCATTGGTGACGTGACAGACGGGACACCAGGACACATTTATGTACAAGGATGACAACGATGTTTAAAGATATTAACCCGCAAGATGTGTTTGATTTAAAAACAGCTGGAAAAACCATTGTGGATGTCAGGTCACCGAAAGAATTCAACGATGCCACCATACCTGGTGCGATCAACATCCCGCTGTTTACCGATGATGAACGCGCAGAAGTTGGTACCATTTATAAACAACAAGGACAAGAGGCCGCCAAAGACCGTGGTTTAGAGATTTACGCTAAGAAGTTACCGGCCTTTATTCACGCCTTTAAACAACTACCTGAGCCTATCACTGTTTTTTGTTGGCGAGGTGGGATGCGCAGTAAAACAGCCGCAACCGTGTTGGATTTAATGAATATCAATGTGAACCGACTAAGTGGTGGCATTAAAGCTTATCGACTTTGGATGAAAGAGCAGCTTAAAACCATTCACATTCCCGAACTCTTTGTCTTAAATGGTCATACAGGGAATGGGAAGACGAAAATATTACACACCTTAAAAAAACAAGGGTATCCTGTCATTAACTTAGAACAGATGGCGAGTCATCGCGGGAGTATCTTCGGTCAGATTGGCTTACCATCAACGAACCAACGCATGTTTGATTTTTACTTAGGTGAAGCCCTCATGCATTATCAAGAGGCGTCTTATATCGTGATTGAAGGTGAAAGTGCTCGAATTGGCAAAATAAAAATTCCAGACCGCTTCTTCCAACATAAAGAACAGAGTCAACAATTGTTTATTTCTTTACCTATTGAGAAGCGGATTGATTTGATTCTATCAGACTATCATCCAGAACCGTATCACCATCAGTTCGTTGAGGCGTTCTCGATTATCAAACGTAGGATACATACACCTGTCGCTCACCGAATTGAAGAAGCTCTTCAGTTACACGACTATCGTTCTGTCGTCCGGGACTTACTCGACTATTATTATGATCCACGTTATAACCATTCAACGGTTTATCCTGACGAATTAATAACGGAAATTGAAGCATCTTCACTGGATGATGCGATAGATCAAGTGAAAGAACACTTACCTATAAGTTAATGGTTTTATCACTATCTTAGTAGACAGTTACAAAAAATAGCAGGACCCAGTCACATTTAACGTGATTGGGTCCTGCTTTTTATTTATTAATTGGTAAATCAATCGTAATTGTTGTTCCTTTACCTTCTATCGATTGAATATTTAATTGTTGCTGGCACAGTTTCTTCAGTCGCATATTCGTATTAGCTAATCCAATATGTTTCTCATCAATCTCATTGCGTAAGATTTCTTTTAACTTATCACTAGAAATGCCAACACCATTATCTATTACTTCCAGTCGATAATGAGAAGCATACCGTTTTCCAGAAATCGTAATCATTCCACCATTGCCCTGTTTTAAAATCCCGTGTTTCAATGCATTTTCCACTAAAGTTTGGAGCACAAGCGGTGGTAGATAAACACCTTCTACTTTATTTACATCCACCTCATAAGCCACTCTTTCTTTAAAACGCAACTGATTAATATAAAGATAGGCTTCCACCAACTCTAACTCTTCGGACAGCGGAATAAGTTGCTTTGTGTTATTCAGACTAAAACTATTCGTTAAATACTGACCAAAAGCGTGGATTAAATCAACCATTTGATCAATATCTGTCGTACTCAGCGAGGCAATGGCATTCAATGTATTGAAAATGAAATGCGGTTTAATCTGTGCATGTAACCAAGCCGCTTCTAATTGAAGTTGTCTATGAATCGATTGTTTTAACTCCGTCAATGCTCTCACACGTGCTTGCAATTCCAACGAATCGACAGGTTTTACAATATAATCATTCGCACCTGATAAAAAGCCCGTATACACATCCTCTGGTTGACTTCTAGCCGTAAGAAGTAAAATAGGCAGCTCTGAGAGTGTGTAGCGTTTTCTGATTTCTTCTGTTAACTGATAACCAGATAGTTTAGGCATCATCACGTCAGAGATAACTAAGTCATAAAGTTGTTCATCAATAAGTTGAAGAGCAGCCTCTGGACTCGTTGTCGCAACAACATCATAAACTGGCTCAAGCATACTTTTAAGTACTTTTAAATTCACACTATCATCATCAATAACAAGTACTTTCGGTAACGCTTTATTAGATCGATGCCTTGTGGGTGAGGCATCTTCTTTCATTTCGGGCAGTACGATAGATGATGGTTGCTTCATGAGTTCTGAGTCACTCACTTGCTTATCAGTAGCCAGCGGTAACGTCAGATGAAATTCTGATCCAACACCTTTTTCTGATGATACTTGAAGCATACCGCCGTGCTGTTCAATAAGTTGTCTAGAAATACTCAGTCCAAGACCAATACCACCTGCATCTCGTTCATACGTCGAGAGCTTTTCATAAGGCTGAAAGATACGCTCCATTTCTTTTTCGGTCATACCGATTCCTGGGTCTATGATAGACACTTTAAGCATCGTTTGTTGTTTTTTTGCTTCGACAACAATGATCCCTCTATCTGTGAATTTCACTGCGTTATGCAGTAAATTAAACAGTATCCGTAGCAAGCGATGGCGGTCAGCGTAAACGAATACGGTTGGATTAAGATGATTTTCAATGCTTACCTCCGTTTTATTCGTCATAAATGTCACAATATCAATGACTTCATCCGTCAATGTTTTTATATCGACGATCGCTTTTTCTAAAGTAATATCTCGCTCTTTTAGTTTTGTGATATCCAATATATCGTTTAAGGTAAAGGTCAACTGATGACCAATTCTAATCATCAATGATAAGTGATACTTTGTCTCCGAATCAAGTGCCTCATGTTCATTCAATAAAGTTTGGGCGATATTAATCATCGCATGTAGAGGATTTCTAATCTCATGTGATGTATTTGCTAAAAATTGATCTTTCTTTTGATCCTCTTCGATTAACTTTGCGCGCTGATTTTCCGACACAATTAGTAAGTGGTGATGACGGCTAAATAACAATAAGGCAATTGATAGAATCGCAAAAATAAAATCAAACGGATAAAACGGAAAGTCAACGATGTCACTCAGCATTAAAAAACCCCAAATGATATTAGACGTGTAGCTGATGATGAAAAACAAAATGAAATACCCGTCCGTTTCTCCTTTTCTAATATATTGGATCGTTGAATACATCATATAGCTGATGGTCACAAAATAAAACACATAGTATAAGCCAAGAAGAATAGATAGATACTCAAACGGAACAATCCCTAGAGTTAACCCCCCCATCACACCATTAATGACAGTGACAACTTTCACAAAGCGATGATGAATCGGGAATAATCGGTGAATAAACTGCACCATCAATATGAGTAAACACACGTAAAAAAACGTCATAATTCTAAAGCTGTACTCATTCTGAATAGGTAGCTGAATAAACGTCTCGTCATCTAGTGCACTACCAAGAGCCATAAAGACAAGCATTAAACCAAATAAAACGAGTTCTTTTTGTTTGAATCGTTTACCAATAATAGAAAGCAAAAAAGCATAGATAGCATGTAGTAATAAGATGATAATTACTGTCATCTGTAGGGTTTCTTGCATATTCACTTCTTTTGCAATGGCTTCGTCCGACCCAAAGGTAATTGACTTATTAATACCACCCATATAAGGTGTATCATAGTTTGACAACTCAATCACTAAATGAAGGGTATCTGTATCAGGAGCGAGTGGAAATAAGGCGTAAAAAGGTCCGCGAAAAGTTGGTATCGACTCAAATGATGTAGCTGGTGTGTTCACTGTCTTTACTACTTCGCCATTTGCGATAACTCTTGAACTTGTATGTAAGCTTTTTATTCTGACACCAAAGATAGACGGACGATCAGAGGGTAATTGAATCGTTGCTTTGTAACTCCCATACCCATAAGCCTCTGACTCTGGATAAACACCGTCTAGCACGTATGTCCAATCGCTTGGCACATCAATTGTTGTTTGTTTTTGTCCTATCTTTGTTCCCTCTGTCTCAATGAAAGCTTGTGGATAAAAAGTCCATTCCCCGTTAAGAGATAAAGTTTCATCAGTAAATGTCCAATGAGATAAATCTAGTTCACCGTTATCGATTAATGGGTACTCAACGGTTTGATGGGCATGAATCCAAATAAAACGAAAACTCATCAGCATCAGTATAAATACTAACGCCAATAAAAATATATACCGCTTTTGCATTAACTGTTCTTGTTTAAACATTTAATCACCTTCTTAACTGTTCTTAGTTAATTAATAATGCATAGCCGATCCTTTGCGGTATCTTTTAGCTAAAAGTAAAGCTTGATCAGCTTCAATCATTACGGACTTATTTAACACCGAACTTTCAGATATACCTATTGTCGCGGTCACGTTGATCGACACATCTTGATAGTCAATCGATTGTTTTATACTGTCTAGTATCGCAAAAGAAAGCGTCTCTTGTATTTTCTCATTGTGCCGTTTTGCTGGATAAATAAACTCGTCTCCACCTACACGGTAGACGTTTTCATCTTGCTTCACAATCAACGACAGGCGATCGGCTACTTGTTTTAATACATAGTCACCACAATCATGACCATAACTGTCATTGATTTTTTTAAACGTATCTAAATCAATATAATAAATGACATAATGCTCGCCGTTTTTTTTATTCATAAGTTTACTAAGGGCACGTTTATTCGGTAATCCTGTCGTCGCATCTGTTAGTGCTAGGCGTTTATATTTATTTCTGTTTATGGATAATTGTGATATAATGACAATTAACACAATAATAATAATTAGATAATAATTGATATTCATTTTAAGTCACTCCTATTCTACCATAATATTTCAAATAACTCGTCTAATAATTATAACAGCGACAGCTTGACTAAATCTAAACACGTTCATAACGTTTTTAGGTAATAGGTCACAACAAAGGAGGCACGATGATGAAAGTTTGTATCTTTGACGATGAGACCATGGCCATTGATTTTCTTACACATCAATTAAAGAAGTTAGCTAATATACATATATTGTTCACTTCCACAACACCATATCTTGATGACCACACTGACACATTAAAACAAATAGATGTGGTATTTTTAGATATCGAGATGCCCGAGGTTGATGGACTATCTCTTGCTGAACAACTGAATGAACAGTACCCTCATATACATATTGTTTTTGTATCGGCACATAAAAGTTATGCAATCGAAGCTTTCGAATTAAGTGCACTCGATTACTTATTAAAACCCGTTCAATTAAATCGTTTAAAAAAGACCATTAAACGAATAGAACAGCAATTACCGCCTAACAATACCATCCTCTCTGAAAATAGACAGTTATTGATTCAAGTGCTAGGATCGCTTGAGTTTATTATGGATGATGCTTCTATTACTGCCACGATTCAGTGGCGCACGAGTAAATCAAAAGAAGTATTTCTATTTTTACTTCACCATGCTGGGGACGTTTTATCAAAAAGTAAAATGGTTGAAACGCTATGGCCAGATGTTGACCCTGATAAGGGATTTGCTAATCTCTATGTGAATATCTATAACGTCAGAAAATCATTAAAACCATTCAGTCATTTTATTACAATCGCTAATATCGATCAGGGCTATGCTGTTAAATTAAATCACGCAAAGGTTGATAAACACTTATGGTGTGCTTTTTTTAATAAATCAACCGTACTAACGGATGCTACTCAATCTGAGTATCAGCGTCATTTAGATATGTATAAAGGTGTTTATTTAGCAGAACTTGATTATATCTGGGCTGAAGCTGAACGGTTTGAAATAGATGAAATTTGGTTACATCACGCCAAGTTATTCGCCGACTTTCATTTTAAAAAAAATGACATTAAACAAGCCTCGCGTTGGTATACAACAATAATTAAACATCGTCCAGATGACGAACAAGTAGCTTTTCAATTAATGAAGCTCTATGCGGATTTAAATTATCGCATGCTGGTAGAACATCAATACAAAGATTTAAAAAAACACCTTCACGATTTAAACGTGTCAATGGATACAACGATAAAAAAATGGTTTGCAGAGTGGCAAAGACAATACCATACTTAACCTTGTCTATAGAGTAAAAGCTATCACACAGTCGTGATAGCTTTTATCTTTTTAAGGAAAATTATTTATTTGTTCTCTTTTTTGAAGTCATTAGACTTATCCATCCAATTACCATTAATACAGCGCCCATTAATAAATAGTTAAATAATGTTGTCGCTGTGTTTGGTAAAGTTTCTTCATCAGAATCTTCTGGCTCCTCATGTATACTAACGACTATTTTTTCATTGGTTATGTTATAGCCATCGATGACAGTCTCATAACCTGGTATCGATTCTTCTGCAATCGTATAGATATACACCTTACCGAAATCATCATAAGCAGCTAGGTCTCGGAATGTGTAGGACCAATCCATTCCACTGGTTATTTGAATTGTATCCACTCGTTCGCCGTTACGGAGTAAATGAACAGTGATAAATTCTGGGCGATCCAATAGTGAATCATTCAACCAAGTTTTATTAACAGTAACCGACGTCTCACCTGTTCGTGTGTTAATCACGTTATAGCCATCAATTTCCGTGTGATAACCTGGGACACCATCTTCTGTTACCCGATATTCGTAACGCTCACCTACTTCATTAAATTCTGGTATGTCTTTAAATTGATAGGTCCAACCATCCTTTGCCGTCACTTCAAGTGTTTGAATCACGACATCATTCTGAAGTAGATTGATTTTAATCAACTCTGGGCGATCCGTTGGATCGTCATCTTGCCACGTTTTTTCTCCACTAATCGTTACCGTTCCTACACGGAGGTTTTCAATATCATAACCGTTAATCGTTGTGTCATATCCCTCCACAGGTTCTTCTGTGATGGTGTATGTGTAGCGAATACCTTGATTATCATACTCCTGTAAATCCGTGAAGCTGTATCGCCAGTTATCAGCTGACGTGACCATTTGTTGATCAATCTCTATACCGTTTCTGAGCAGATTCACCGTAATCAATTCAGGTCTGTCTGATGACTCACCGTCTATCCACGTTTTTTCTCCACTAACTTCCGTTCTGCCCACACGTACGTTAGTAATGTCGAAACCTTCATCTGTTTCTTCATAACTTACATCATAACCAGAAACAGGTGCTTCTTCTACGGTATAGTTATACCGAACACCTTCTTCGTCAAAGGCATGAAGTTGATCAAAATGATACATCCAGTTACTTGATTCACTGACAAGTTGTGAGTCAATGACGATACCATTTTGAAGTAAGTTCACGGTAATGTCCTCTGGCCGCTCAGGATTATCATCATCTAACCATATTTTCTCTCCACTAATAGATGTTTCACCAACGCGGAGGTTAGTCAAATCAAACCCGTCCACTTCAGATTGGTAGCCTTCTACTGATTCTTCTGTGATGGTGTATGTGTAGCGAACACCTTGATTATCATACTCCTGTAAATCCGTGAAGCTGTATAGCCAATTATCGGCTGAATTAACGACTTGTTGATCAATCTCTATACCGTTTCTGAGTAGATTCACGGTAATCGATTCAGGACGGTCTGATGACTCACCGTCTAACCACGTTTTCTCACCACTCACGTCAATCGTTCCAACACGCACGTTAGTGATATCGTACCCTGTATCTGTTTCTTCATAACTTACATCATAACCAGGAACAGGTGCTTCTTCTACGGTATAGTTATGCGCAACACCATTCTCATCAAACGCATCTAGCTCATTAAAGCTATAAGACCATCCGGTTACATCACTAACTTCTTGACTGGTAAGTTCTTCTCCGTTTTGAAGTAAGTGAACGGTAATTGTTTCTGGTCGATCGTTAGCTTCATCATCTAACCACACTTTCTCACCTGTCACATCAGTTAATGCTGAACGGACGTTTTCAATTTCAAATCCTGTCTCTGTTTCGATAATTTGTGACAGATCATAGTTTGGTATGTCACTTTCTTCTACACGATAATTGAACGGACTACCATCCAAATTATATATAGGAATATCGGCAAATTGACCTTGCCAATTATCAATGGCTTTAACCGTTAACGTTTCAAATGCCACATCATCCTGGTAGAGCGTAACCGTAATTTCTTCTGGCCTCACATCTGATGAGGCATCTAACCATGTTTTCTCAATCGTTATGTCTGTTGTTTCAACATTTTGGATGTCAAAACCATCTGTTTGATTGCCTGTCACTGATTGAAGTAAATACCCCTCTCCAGGGACAACTTCTCTTACTGTATATTCATAGAAATCACTGTTTGAATCAATCGCATCTAAATTTTCAAATATGCCTTCCCAATTCTTTTCAGCCGTTAATTCAAGTGTCTCACCTGTTGGCAGATTATTTTGAAGTAATTCTACCGTAATAACATCCGGTCTATTTTCTGGTTGATTATTATCATTCCACACTTTACGAACAGGAATAGACGTCAACTTATAATTACTGACCTCGAGCTCAACGAGCTGTTCATCGTGTGGGAAATTAATCGCAAAAGTAACCTCCCCTACATGCGGTTGATAACCATCAAGTGGAGCGACTTCGGTAAAGCGATAAGTACCAGGGCGAAGACCTTCAACGCTAATTTCACCATTCTCATCTGTTGTATGTGTCGTCGCTTCATACGTTCCGCTGTTCACGAGACTGGTAGCTTCTAACTGGAACTCTACACCTGGGAGTGTCTCGTTTGTTTCCCCGTCTACTTTAACTAATTTAACAGAACCTTTTACGATATCATTGCCGACATCATTTAACTCAATGAGCTCTGTTTCAGTCACAGCATCATTTACAGTAAATACATCTGACGTATAGCCACCAGTTTGAATCGCGTAACCATCTGGTGCAGCTATTTCGCGCAGACGGTAGTCACCAGCCACAAGTCCTGTCAGCTCGATCATTCCGTTATGGTCTGTCATGAGTGTTTCATAACCAGATACAACTTGATCTGATGAATCAATTAATTCAAATCTCGCACCTGAAAGCGACGCACCTGTTTCATTATCCACTTTCTTAAGACGAATTGCCGCAAAAGGATGATTGTCTACTGTCGTTCTAACGACCTGCCCTAGCGCAACATCATCTAATGTTACTTCTATTTCTATCGGTGTCTGATCTAAAATATAGCCACTTGGTGCTTCTGTTTCTACAAGCTCATAGATACCTGGCTTTAAGTTATCAAACCTTAAGATACCATTCTCATCTGTCTCACCTGTAATAGACGTGAAAGATTTATTAGAATCATAGTAGTCTCCTGACTGATAACTAAGCTCAAACTTAGCACCAGCTAATGATCGGTTGCTTACAGCATCCCGCTTCAGTATTTCAGCGGCCGTTGTCTTTACATTATTTCCAAACGGTTCGGTTGAAATCTCCACTGGATCCGTTTGACTTAAAGCGATGTTAAACGGAATAGGTTCGCGATCACTCAAATTAAAGCCATTTGGAGCAGAGATTTCCTCAATCGTATAGTTACCCGGTCGTAAGTCACCTGTCTCAATTAAGCCGTTTTCATCTGAGATGACTGTTTTACTAAAGTTAATGCCTTCATCTGTAGACACGATGCTAAATCTTGCCCCAGAAAGGCCATTATTACTACTCACCGTATCCGCATCAACCTTTTCCATAAAAGCACTACCTGGAATGAGCTCATTTTCAACCGTAATGGCGTCTCGTTCAATATCAAGAACGGTGTGATTGTCTTTAATTGTAAAATAATACTCGGTACTATTTTCTTGATAGTGTTCTTTTTCGGTCGTTTCTTTAAAATAATAATCCCCTGGTGTTAAATCTTCTAGATAAATCACCCCACTAGCATCTGTAACATGTTCGTTACCTACTGGATCATTATCTGCATCATATAATGTAAAGCCGACATTTTCTAATGCTTCATTCGTTGTCCCATCAATTTTTGTGAGTCTGATATCAGGTTTAATCTCGTAGTTTTCTACTTCAATAATCCGGTTATTATCAACACTGCCACTCCCCACAGTTACATTTTGTGAATCACCAACTGCAGGATTAACCGTATAACCTTCTGGTGGTGTCACTTCTTTCAGTTGATACTCACCAAACAATAGATTAATAAATCTTAACTCTCCGTTACTATCTGTGGTACCTGTTTTAATTAAAACGTCCCCTGCTTCATCATAGAGATGAAATGCTGCACCTTCTAAAGCTGTTTCGTTATTTTCAGCATCCACTTTTTTAATCGTTAACGAGCCAACTTCACCACTAATGGAGCCTGAAATACTTCTAAAGTCGATTGCTTGATTGACATTAGTATCGCCTTCACCTTCAGCTACCTGCTGGCCAACAATTGATAGCTCATTTGAAATATTCCCATCACCTTCATACAAAATATACGTGTCATACTCGAGTACGTAAGCTTCTTCAATGCTTGATAAAAAGTTAATCTCATAACTTTCTTGACCGTTCTCATTTTCATTAAAGGTAACCGTATAATCTATGCCTTCTTCTAGCACTGCTTCTGAGTCTTTAACAATATTGGTTTCCGTTGCAGTTGTACCGTAGATTGTTAAAGTTTCTTGTATGATCGTTTGATTGATACTTGGCGTATCCGTTATAACCACATTATCTAACTTAGATTGGCTACGGTTGACGTTCACGGTCCAGTTCACAATACGACCATTGTCACTATTTTGTTGACCTGATTTCGTTGTAAATTCACCGCCATATCTTGGACTGACTGATGCATCTAAGACTGTATCTTCATGATTGTCACTTTCTATTGTCGCAGTGTTTTCATAAAGTGCTTCGACCGTTTCATCTGAAAAGTCTGTCGTAAATTCGATGACATAACCGGTTTGAATATCACCCAATCGAACAGAGAAAGCCACCTCCGTTCCTAAACTATCTGCTAAGTCAGTGATCGTAAAATCACCTGTCACTTCCGTTCCTTTTTCAAAGCCATTTGCGCCACCGGTTAAAATCATCTCATAGATTTTCACACTTGTTATATCAAAGTTCTGATTACCTAAGATAGGATCAGTAACGACGACATCTTCAAGTGTTTCATTATTATAGTTAACACCAATGGTCCAAGTGATTTCTTTTTCCTTTACATTGTAGCGGCCAAACTTAAAACCGTTATTTTTCGTGTAACCGTCAGGCACAAAGGTAGCTGAACCCGTTTTTGTGACCATGGTTGATTCACCTTCCGGCATCCATTCGGCAACAGCGCTGTTCGAATAACTACCTTCTCTTCCAGCAACATCAAAATCTATATCAGTGGTATAAGTAATGTCAACGCGTTGAGTAACATCATCTAAAAATTTTATTGTCATTTCGTCATTTGCATCACTATAGGTAACAGTTGTTTCACCCTCATATCCATTAATATTTAACGATGCTTCGTCAAACGTAAAACCAGCTGGTAACTTGTCTGTGACAGTCACATTCGTCATAACTTCTTCATCACGATTAATGATAATAGACCAATCCGTTGTTTTTTCCTTATAGTTAGCCCCAGTATTATTTTTGATAAGAATACCTTGTCCAATCGTTTGGCTACCTTCTGATTCATTACCAAAATCATCTTCAATTGTGTTCGTTACTATGCCGTCCTCAGACACACGATCGATTGTTTCTGTTTGGTATTTAATTTTGAATGGTTCATGAATGGATTCATTAAATTGAATCTCGTATCCTGAAGCAGTTCTTGTTAGTGTATAGTTCTCATACCGTTCTTTACCTATTTCTACTCCAGTATCTGGGTCAATCGATACTTTATACACTTCCATGGATCCATCAATCAATTGTTGGTTGTTATCCTGAAAAGTATCTGTCAAGACCGCTTGCTCTTGACCGATGTCTTTTTCGTCATAATTATACTTTACTTCCCAGTCAACAATTTGACCGACATCATCGTAATCCGTCGCTTCTTTTTCAAGTGGTTTCCCTCGCGTTACCGCGACTGTCGCATCTGTCGTTAACACATCCGGACTATCTGACGTAAGCGTTACATTGTTTTTATATTCGGTACCGACGCGGTCGTTTACGGTTGTATCATAAACAATCCGATAACCTTTATTAATATCACCCATTCTTAATTCATAACTTTTATCTGATGGATCCACTGTAAGATTAAAGTCGTTATTTAATACTGCATCTGTTACATCCGTCAGTGGTTCTTCAAATGACCCATCCGCATTCATGGTTAATTCATAAATTTTAAATGATGCTTCCATAAAACTATGATCACCTGTAGACGTTTGATCTGTTAGGACGACATTCGACATTTGTTGAAGATTTTTATTCACATCAACTGTCCATGTGATTGTTTCTGTATTGTAACCGCGGTTACCGATCCCTTGTTTATCTAAACCATTTTCATCTGGTTTAAAAGAAATAGGAAACTCTACTGTGTCATTCTCACCAAATGGAAAGACAATCGGCTCACCTTCGGCTGGACCATCGTAAGCACCATCAAAAGCCGCTTCTAACGTAATATTCCCTTGGATATTAGACTCCTGTGTAATCGTATCATTAAATACAATGACAATATCATTACCATTTGTATAGAACTCTCCAAATACCGTACCATCTGCGCGTTTGAGTTCTGATGAATCAGATTCTGGCACTTGTGGAATTGTAAACATAGAAGGTACTTCTATAGTGTAAAATGAACCGTCTCCATAGCTATGTCCATTTTCTAATTCAAAATCATAGGTTAATTCTAAAACTGTATGACTGAAAGGGGGGGCTACAATAATTTCTGTGCCGTCTATTAAAACCTCACCATCTTTTTTCACCGTTGTTTCAATATAGAAATGATCAGTAACCTCTGCTTCAGTTGTGAAGCTAGTTATCTTCATATCCGATGATTCTGCTATCTCTGTCGTTTCTTCCGTTTCAACTGTTTCATTATCTTCTAGTTGGTTTTCTTGCGTATTCTCTGTTGATTCTACTCCTTTATCGCCGTACACATGATTTCTTACTGTGTCTTCTTCAACGATTGCTTCAATAGAGATACTCCCTCTATATGTATCAACAATGCCTGCATCAAATAGAAGTGATAATTGATTTGCTTCAATTTTATATTCACCTATAATTGCCTGCGTTTGTTCATCAATCAATTCACCTGATTGGTTGGTGATGCTTATTCGGTCAGGTATCTTCATTGTTTCAGTTATTGACTCAGTTGAATCCATCGACATGGTTGTCCAGTTAACCACCACTGCACCTTTCCCACTCGCCTCATCTAATGAGAGTTTTTCCTCTTCCGTTTCAAACACGATTGACTCAATTGCTGATACCTTTGTTGTCTCAGCTAAAACTTGGGGTATCATTAAACTGCTTGATAACGTGTTAATAAGTAATACAAACAATAAGACCATACTAATACTTTTTTTCATTTTTCACCCTCCGTTTTTAAATCATATTCGCTCATTTATAATTTAGAATACATTCAACGCATTGCTCGAAGTGTTAAAGGTATTACCATGATATAATCACACCCTTAATTTAGCTGTTGATCTACCTAATGCTCCAGTCTATGTCTAGTCTAAAAAAAACGGTTGAACATTTTCTAAATTTTTTTAGATCACGCCACTATAAATGTAGGTATTTATGACTAAAAAACAGCACAAAAAAAGCTTTAACACTAGTAGAATGACTAATGTTAAAGCTTTTACTTTTTTTATACTTTAAATGATTATTTTCGATTCACGATGATAATACCAAACGCCACCATCACAAACGCAACAACGAGCATCCATGTGAGTGATTCACCCGGAATAAACATCGCCGATAACAATACCCCTGATACCGGGGTAATAAATTTATACATACTGATGCGTCCGGCTTGATGGTATTTCAACAGAGAATACCACAAAGCAAAGGCTATCGCAGATAAAAAGGCAGAGTATAACAACAAACCAGACCCGAGTGCATTAAATTGGATTGCACCTGGTTCAAGTTGCGGAAAGCCAATGAGAAGAAGCGCCACCGCACCGAGAGTAAGCTGCCAACCTGTGATCGCAAATGGATGAATCCCGGTCGCAAGCTCCTTTGCCATAATCGTCGCAATCGCACTGGTCACTCCAGCCATCAACATAAATCCTTCCCCGTCCCACTGGAAGCTAAGTGTCAGTGATTGTCCCCAGTTAGCTAAGATAATTCCACTAAAACCAGCAAGAATTCCAATTACTTTCTGCTTGCTTAAACGGTCATCTTTATAATAAAAATGGGCAGCTAAAATCGTGAAGAAAATGCCACCGGAAGATAAAATCGCCCCCTGCATACCTGTAACACGCGCCAATCCATTATAAAAGAAATAGTACTGGAAGGCTGTTTGAATGACACCAAGGACGAGTAAAATCCCAAATTGTTTCTTTGTTATCTTTATAGCTGATCGATTCATAAAGAATAAAAAGATAAGGACTAACAGCCCTGCGAGTAAAAACCTTAAACCAGCAAAGACCATTTTGGCAACTACGTCATCCGCTGACATCTGTAGTTCATCATAACTTACTTTGAGGACCGGAAAAGCACTTCCCCATAATACTGAACAGAGTATTGCTACTGAAATGGCAATACTCGGCTTCATTAATAATTTCTTCACTTGCCTCTCTCCTCTGCTTAACTTAACTTGTACGATCACGTGAGCCATTAACGGCTCCTTGTTTGAATAAACACACAAAGGTCATCATACCAAATTTAAACACCCGAAGAAAGCAAGTTGCTTAAAAAAAGATGGCCCAGGAGAGCCATCAGTCGGTGAGTTGTTTTCTAATTTCTTTATTTTTATCCGAAAAAGCGGTATGGTGTGATGACACCATCGCGCGAGCATTTGCTTCAGGATTAAGATACGTCTTTGCTTGGTTAACCGCGTTCACCGCATCTTGAAAACAACCGAGAATCAGATTAACTTTCCCCTCATAGCTAATAATATCACCTGCAGCAAATAATCCAGGGACAGATGTTTCACCAAGGCTATTACCTTTTAAGAAGAATTCACCCTCTCGTTCAAGTGATAAATCTGTCTCTTCTATGAGACTCGCATCTTTTTCATAACCATGATTAATCACCACATCATCTACTTCTTTAAGTATGGTCTTTTCTGTTTGACAATCCGTAAGTTCGACCGCCGTAATCCGGTTACCATCAGCAACACATCGGGTAATTTCGGTTTCAGGGTAGTAGCAAACAGAACTGTTGAGTAATTGTTTCACCGGCTGTTCATGACCTTTTAACGCCGATTTTCGGTACGTCAACATCACTTTTTTCGCAATGGGTTCAAGTAAGTTCGCCCAGTCAACCGCCGCATTTCCTCCACCTGAAATCATCACTGTACGCCCTTTAAAGTAGCTGAGTGAGGTCAGCGTATAATGAATATTTTCAACATCTAAACGTTCAGCCCCGACAATCTCTAATGTTTTTGGTTTTAAAATGCCACCACCAACCGCAACAATGATTGTTTGACTATAATGCTTTTCACCGGCTTTATTCGTCAGCACAAAATAATCCTCGGTTTTTTCAATCGACACAACCTGTTCATTTAATATAACGGTTGGCTTAAATGTTAAAGCTTGCGTCGTTAACTGTTCGATGAGCGCTTGTCCAGTAAGTGGCGCGAGACCACCGACATCCCAAATAATTTTTTCTGGATAGACATGAAGTTTTCCACCCAACTTGTCTTCCGCATCAATAATCTTTGTTTTCATGTGGCGCAAGCCACTATAAAAGGTAGAATAAAGACCAGCCGGTCCTCCACCAATAATTGTCACGTCAAAAAGTTCCATAAGATTACTTCCTCTCGTATTTATTAGACGTTCCGTCTCTTTCTAATGTTTGATATCAGTCATGACGGCGTCGTTTCTAATTGATAATCATTATCAATTATATCGGAAGTAGCTGACATTCTCAATATTTTTTATAAAATTTATTATTTTCACACTTTTCAAACACCAATAGGTGAAAAAAACCACCTACTATATTGACACACTAGTAAATTCCCGCTATAGTAGTAAACACAAATGACATTGAGAATCACTCTCATTACGGAGGTAATAACTATGACTCGCCTCACCACAAATCAACTAAAGGTTGGTTATGGCGCTTCTCCTATCATAAAAGATTTAACGCTAACGATACCTGATAAACAAATAACGACGATTATCGGTGCGAATGGTTCTGGTAAATCGACGTTACTTAAAGCGATGACTCGTCTGATTCCTTACGCATCTGGGATTGTATCATTAGACGGGAAAGCGATCCAAACAGAACCAACAAAAACATTAGCTCAAAAAATGGCGATTTTACCTCAAGCACCAGAAGGATCAGAAGGCTTAACGGTTCATGAACTCGTTTCTTATGGTCGTTTTCCATATCAATCGGCTCTCGGCCGCTTAAGTCCGCACGATCATGACGTCATTAACTGGGCACTTGATGTGACACAAATTGCCGAATTTAAACAGCGACCGATTGATTCACTTTCGGGTGGTCAGCGGCAACGCGTATGGATTGCGATGGCCTTAGCTCAAGAAACAGACATTATCTTTTTGGACGAACCAACGACTTACCTCGATATGGCTCACCAGCTTGAAGTATTAACTTTACTTGAAAAATTGAATCAAACAGAAGGACGGACGATTATTATGGTATTGCATGATATTAATCAAGCCGCACGTTTTTCTGATTATATTGTCGCCTTAAAAGATGGTGAGATTATAAAAGCGGGTACACCAGAAGATATACTTACAAAAGATGTGTTAAAAGCCGTCTTCCAGATTGATGCAGTGATTGGCACCGACCCAACGAACAATAAGCCGATGTGCTTAACTTATAACTTATTTAAAGGAGACTACTAACATGAAAAAACTACTATCCATCTTTATTTTATTCACAGCCTTAATTCTTTTTGCGGGATGTAATACCAACGAGGAACAAGCTGAAGACTCAAATACAAACGATCAGACTGATACCAGTACGCCCGAAGAGACAAACGAGACATTCTTATATGAATCAGAAACCGGATCTGTAGAAGTACCAACAAACCCTGAACGTGTAGTTGTCTTATCAGGTTATACCGGAGATGTATTAAAACTTGGCGTCAATGTTGTCGGAGTGGATACATGGTCTAAAAGTAACCCTACTTTTGAAGAAGAACTGCAAGATGTTGCGGAAGTATCAGAAGACAATTTAGAAAGCGTCATTTCATTAAACCCTGATTTAATTATTGCACTCTCGACGGTAAAAAATTTAGATCAATTAACAGATATTGCACCTACAGTCACTTATACTTGGGGAAAGCTTAATTATTTAGACCAACATATCGAAATCGGGAAATTATTAAATAAAGAAGAAGAAGCAACCACTTGGGTCGAAGACTTTAGATCACGCGCAACAGCTATTGGTGAAGAGATCAAAGCAGAGATCGGTGAAGATACAACAGTCTCAGTCATTGAAGCATTTGGGAAAGATCTTTACGTCTATGGTAACAACTGGGCACGTGGGACGGAAATTCTTTATCAAACAATGGATTTAAAGATGCCTGAAAAAGTAAAAGAAGATGCACTTGAATCTGGTTACTTCACATTATCACAAGAAGTCTTACCTGAGTATGTAGGTGATTATCTTGTCTTAAGTAAATACCAGGAAGCAGACACAGCATTTGAACAAACAGACACATTTAAAAATATTCCTGCCGTACAAAACGGCAACGTGATTGAGATGCAAGGAGAAGGTGCGTCATTTACTGACCCGATTACGTTAGAAAAACAACTCGCCTTCTTTAAAGAAGCTTTCCTAACGAAATAAACCAAAGCCATCTTCTCAATCGAAACAGCTATGGTTTACTTATACGATTTGGTACACTAACAAGGGAGTGCGTCTATCGCCTCCCTTGTTAAACTTTCAGAAAGAGTTGATCGATATGCTAGATACCTTCAAAGGATTATCTAAAAAAAGTCATCTATTGCTTGGTCTTAGCTTATTCATTGCTATGTTTTTTATAGCGCTCCGTTTTGGTGCTAAAGATGTGATTCTTTCCGATATCTTTCTTGCCTTATTTACTAATAAAGCTACAGATGCCGTTCTTGTCTTACGTGACATAAGAATTCCACGTGAAATAGGGGCCGTTCTTGTCGGTAGTGCGATGAGTGTTGCTGGTGCCATTATGCAGGGAATGACCCGAAATCCGTTAGCCGATCCTGGCTTGCTTGGATTATCGGCAGGCGCATATCTTACGTTAAGCTTATCGGTTGTCTTATTACCAAGTGCCTCAATGTGGTTGACTTTGATTATTTGTTTTGTCGGGGCAGCTCTTGGGGCACTGCTTGTCTTTGGACTAACAATGACCAAAAAACAGTCCTCGGTTTTCCGAATGGTTTTAGCTGGGGCTAGTATTTCAACATTACTGTATGCGATAAGCGATGGGATCGGCCTCTACTTTAATCGGTCAAAAGATATCGCCTCCTGGACAGCTGGAGGACTGATTGGAACCCAGTGGTCACAGCTATGGACGATTGCTCCGTTTATCTTTTGCGGGATTGTGATTGCGATGTTTTTCTCTAAGCAACTGACGGTACTAAGTTTAAATGAAGATGTCGCTATCGGACTCGGTCAACACGTCACCCAAACAAAAATCATCTTGTTTATCATTGTTATCGTTTTATCAGGCGCATCGGTTGCTTTAGTCGGGAATATGACTTTCCTCGGATTGATGGTGCCACACATTGTACGTGGAATGATTGGCCGAGATTACCGTTATATCCTGCCGTTCTCAGCCCTATACGGTGCGATTTTCATGTTGCTTGCTGATACACTTGGCCGGACGTTAAATGCGCCCTTTGAAACGTCGGTTGCGGCAATTATTGCGCTAATTGGTTTACCTTTCTTTCTTATGATTGTTCGACGAGGAGGACACGGCCTATGAATAAACAACGTATAATAAAGCAACGTATATTTCTCGTTATATTCGCTCTCCTTTTGGTCTCGACTATGCTGATAGCTATAAATGCCGGTACCGCTAAGATTCCTATCAACCGAGTGATACAAACGTTTTTAAATAATGGGAGCTTTAACGAACAGTTTATAATCTTTAAGCTTCGGCTTCCTCGAATTTTTATTACTGTTTTAGCCGGGATGGGACTGAGTTTATCTGGCGCTATTCTCCAAAGTTTAACGCGTAATGATTTAGCGGATCCTGGGCTGATTGGCATTAATGCTGGGGCCGGTGTCTCGATCAGTTTATTGTTTTTATTTATTCCTCTTGAACCAGGTCTGTTTACTTACATTGTTCCACTTGTGGGGATGTTAGGCGGGATGCTGACAGCTGTATTAATCTACCTCTTCAGTTATGAACGTCATCGCCCGTTAAAACCTCTCCGGTTAATTTTAACCGGCGTCGGTGTTTCTACTGCTTTATCAGGATTAATGGTTGTGATTATTTCTAGTGCCCAGCGAGAAAAAGTTGATTTTATCGCCAAATGGCTCGCAGGGAACATTTGGGGCACCGATTGGCCGTTTGTTTATGCCCTGTTACCGTGGCTAATCGTTTTCGTACCATTAACTTTTATTAAGGCACAAAAGTTAAATATCTTAAGCCTTTCAGAAGGTGTAGCGATTGGTTTAGGGGTCGCAATTAAAAAAGAGCGATTACTTTTACTTTTGAGTGCGGTAACTTTAGCCGCATCAAGTGTAGCAGTGACAGGGGGAATTAGCTTTATCGGCCTCATGTCTCCGCATATGGCTAAACGTTTAGTTGGCCAGCGCCATCAATTATTTTTACCGCTTACCATGTTGATTGGTGGTTGGTTATTACTAGTAGCTGATACACTTGGTCGCAGTCTGATTAACACCATTATTCCTGCTGGTATTATTGTGTCCATTATTGGTGCTCCTTATTTTATTTACTTACTATTAAGAGACGTTGATTGACACGTTGGTTCATGATGAAACGAGCACTAGACAGATCGATCACTCATCATGATATAATCATAGGAACACCAGAAAGGATGGATGCTATTGACACGTATTACAACACAATCTGCCCTGCAACACGCTTTTAATATTAGACGACACGTGTTTATTGAAGAACAACAGGTACCAGCAGCTATCGAATTTGATCAGTATGACCGGTTAGATGCGGATTGTCTCCACGTTTTAATCCGCCATGACACGGTACCTGCCGCCACTGGACGGGTACGGTTTATCGGTCAGTCAGCTAAGCTTGAGCGTATTTGCGTATTAAAACCATACCGTAAATATGGTCTCGGTAAACAAGTGATTGCTGCACTTGAAAAAATGGCTCATGAAAAGAAACCTAAACAGTATCTCTTGCATGGCCAAACACACGCCATTCCGTTTTATGAACGCCTTGGATATAACGTGGTTTCAGAAGTCTTTATGGAAGACGGTATTCCGCACGTGGAGATGGTTAAAAAGATACTCAACGACTAGGACTGATTTTCATATCCACAAAGAAAAGAGAGGACGTTCTAGTAAGAACCTCTTCTCTTTTCTTTAGACTGTTTGTCGTTGTGACTGTAAATGGTTAATCATTTTGTTAATATGTGCCGATAGTTGTTTTGAAATTTTCCTTGTTTTTTCAAGCGCAACTTGCTGTTTCGCTTCTTCCTTACCGACATTTGCTAAAATATCATGACTTGATTCATGTAATGCATCGTGTTCTTTTTCAACTGCTTGCCAAATGGGGGTAAGAACCGGATCGATAATTTCTAACGCTTGATAATAGTGACCAAAAGCACAGTGATGACTGTCCGTTTGAATGGGTAGCCGTTGATTTAACTCTACAATATCAGACAATGTATCCAGCCAGTGTTCGTGCTGTTTCAGTGCTGAAGTCAAAATGTGTATCAGTTCTTCTGGTTGAATCGGATTATTTTCACTTAAAAACTGCTGATAAGCTGCTTGATTTTGCTGAATAATATCAACATCTAATGTTCTCATTTGTTGGCGGACTAAATCCAGTTCACTCATTTGACCCATTAATCCATCCATCATTTTCGCTAACTTCTCTTCTTCATCGACTTTCCCTTTCACCGCATCGGTGACAGACGTCGCTGAGCTACTCACTTGTTGAAATGACGCCACAAAGGATTCCATATCTATTTTAATGTGATCAATCGCTCCATAGTTACCCGAAAGACCTGCCGTCACTTGTTCGACAGCGTTAGGAATCTGCACCATCGATTGATTAATCATCGTTAAACTCTCGACACTATTGTTTGATACATGTTCAATTTCTTGTTTAAATGTCTCAAATTCTGTCAGCGATGTTTTCGTATTCTCAGCGAGCTTCCTAATCTCATCCGAAACAACCGCAAAGCCCTTTCCTGCTTCTCCTGCACGTGCCGCTTCAATAGAGGCATTTAGTGCAAGTAAGTTCGTCTGATCAGCAATCCCTTCGATGACCTTGACAATCTCGCCAATCTTTTCAACTTTGGCAAGTAACTGATCTAAATGCGTATTGACTGTCTCATTCCCCTTAGTCACTTGGAGACAAATATCTGACATTCTCTTAATATGTGATAAGCTTTCTTCTGTCGTTAAAGTCACTGCCTCAATTCGTTCGAATATATCTTCTGCCCGGCGCACATTCTCTTCAATAGTAGTTTCAATCTCAGACATTGTTGCGGTGACCTCTTCAGTGAAAGCGAGATTATCTTCTGATTGGCGTTTTAATATATCACTGACATGATGAATCGCATCTTTCACAAAACTGAGTTCGACTTCTACTTTTCCAAGTCCTGCCGTTGAACCAATCATTTGTAGTAAATATTCACGCGAATAATGTTCTAGTGACGTGATTGTGTGTTCTACTTTATCTTTTCGTTGTTTTCGTTTCATCCCTAACATAATTCCCCTTCTTTCTTCTTATTTATTTTACTATCCTGTCTGTTTTTCTTTCATACCATAGTAATATCGACCGATTCCCCTAAAAAATAAATACTTTTGCAATTTCTTAACAGAAGGTCTAAATCAGAAAAAAACGGGCTACTTTCATTTTCATTTACATAACTACGTTGACAAAGTAATCATAATCGTGTATATTTACTGAAAATTCATACTTTTACAACCCATCAAGAGAGAGGGAGGGACTGACCCTGTGAACTCTCGGCAACCGCTAGTGATAGTAAGGTGCCAATTTCAGAAGCAAACGCTAAAGATGAGGAGGTAGACAGATCAACGGATTTTACGCCCTTCTCTTTTTTAGAGAAGGGTGTTTTTCATAGGGTTGTAGGAGATGAAAAAAGGTGGAGAATATTATGGCAACACAAACATTTACCGCAACATCAACTTTAGAGGATAAGTTTTTAGTCAAGAATACCGCACGTCAACATACTGTTTTCGTCGATGAACCTGAGTCCCTCGGCGGAATTGATACAGCAGTCAATCCAGTGGAATTGTTACTCGCAGCACTTGGTTCTTGCCAATCGATTGTCGCTCCAACGTATGCTGAGAAGTTTGATATTGATTTAAAAGGGTTTAAAGTTGAATTAGAAGGCGATATTGATTTGGATGGTTTCTTTGATAAAGCGGATGTCCGCCCTGGCTTTTATGATATCCGCGCGACGTATCATATTGAAACGGATGCCGGTGAAGAGAAAGTTAGTGACTTTGTCGCTTTCCTTGAAGCGCATTGCCCGGTTGAGGACACGATTGAAAATACCGTCGCTTTCTCATCAACATTCCATATTAAAAAATAATCTCTGTGCATAACGCACATCACCTAGAGCTCATAACGATATCTATAGAAAACAGCTTGGGGATTATTCCCCAAGCTGTTTGTCATTCAAATCTTTTATTTTACTCATTAGTCATATTAATATCCATTGTAGGATAAGGGATACCAATGTTTTCGCGGTCAAAGGTAACTTTGACTTCTTCTAATACGTCATAATAAACCGTCCAGTAATCTTCTGCTTTTACCCATGCCTTAACAGCGTAATCAACAGAAGAGTCGCCATGATTAGCTAGACGTACGAATGGTTCTGGGTCTTGCATAACTAATTCATGATTAGTGATAATCGTTCTTAACACTTGTAGTACATGTTGATTATCCGCATCATAGCTAACACCAAACGTAAAATCAACCCGGCGCGTACTATTAACGGAGTAGTTAGTAATACCAGCGTTAGACAGATTTCCGTTAGGAATGAAAATCATTTTATTATCTGCCGTCACAAGTTCTGTATAAAGAATTTGAATCGCTTTAACTGTACCGCTGTATCCAGCTCCTTCGATATAATCGCCGACTTTAAACGGGCGAATCGTTAGGAGTAAGACACCACCAGCAAGGTTGGCAAGGGAACCCTGAAACGCTAAGCCAATCGCTAAACCTGCCGCACCTAGAATAGCGACAAATGACGCAATCGGAATACCTAAAATACCGACAACTGAAATTACGAGTAACACTTTTAATACCGCACTTATTACTGACTGTAAGAACGGCTTTAGACTATCATCGAGTTTTGACTTTTCGATCTGACTGCCAATGACTTTAACAACAGCCTTAATGATGGCTAAACCAACAATTAATGTAATGATGGCTAACACAATTGGTTTAGCAATATCCACTAAAAGATTCATCCAATCCATTTTCTCATCTCCTTTGATATATAAAGCATGACTATTGTAACATGTTTCCTGCGTTTATACATGTTATCAACAACTCCTGATTGAAGTCGCAATGGTTCTCGACATTATAAAAAGGGCGTAAAACTCGATATTTCCTATTTTTTTCGACCAATCACTTCATTCTATTTAAACAAATAAATAAATCGCCGAAATCACCGTAGTCACAAAAATAAACACCCGATACGTTTCTTCTTTAATAATAGACACAAGCCAAATGCCAACACGTGTCCCAGCGAAGATAACCGGTAAAAGAATCAGGGCTAATAATAGATGTTTCCATTCGATTGATTGCCACACAAACACATGGAAAGGTAACTTAAACATGTTCAGTAGAAGAAAAAACCACGCTGTTGAGCTAATCATCTTACGTTTACCAATCTGTTTACTTAAAATATAAATCGCAAAGATAGGACCAGCCGCATTACCAACCATCGATGAAAACCCACTTACTACGCCGACAAGCGTCGTGAGCCATTTATGGTTGCTGATTTTAATGGGCGCTTTTTTAATTTCTTTATATACTAACAAGACAATACACAAGAGGACGATGACACCCATCGTCATTTTAAACTGTTGATCATTGACATATTGACCGTACCAGACACCGAGTAATACACCAATGACAGCGGGGGGTAAGAGGTGTAAAATGTCTTTTATCGAAATCTCATGCCCGTAATGTTTTACCGCAAAGACATCTCCTACCATTAGTAAGAGTAACATCATCCCTGATGACACAATCCCGCCGAACGTGAGTGCCATTAATACCACAACAAAAATTGTTGAACCTTGAATTCCGGTTTTAGAAAAACCAATCACAATCCCGGCTAACAGTAAAATCCCCCATTCAATCAAACTATAATCAAACATAATCAACCTCCTTAAATCCTTGATAGACGCTATCTTTAAACGTCATTTCAATGACAAGCGGCATTCTATCCTTCAGTGCCAAAAAGTTTGCTAAACCAAAACCTGCCTCAAAGTATTGAATGATTGTACTAAGACTCGTTCCATGAGTCCCAATCACAATCGTTTCATTTGAATGATGCTTAATTAAATCCATTATGACTGCAACATTACGTTTCTGCACAATCATTAAACTTTCACCTTCTGGTAAATGATAAGAAAAGTCTTCCCATTGCCTTCTTGTATACGTTTCAAAGTCATCAATCCAATGGTCGGAAATTTTTCGTTCGCGTAAATCCTCCACTGTCTGTACCTTTAATCCTAAAGATATGGCTAACGGTTGGACAGTATCAATAGCGCGTATGTATGGACTAGAATAGATTGCATGAATGGTTTCACCGGTAAAAGTCTTCACTAAGAGCTTACTGTCATATTGGCCTTTTTCCGTTAACGGTCTCATGCTATCATCGTGGATGGAAAAGTCTGGTTCCGCATGACGGATGAAAAATAGCTTCATTTTCTCACTCCTTGTATGTATGATATGTTATCAACTAGTATACCACAGTAAAAAACCTTGACGCATGGAGGTGCTTCAAGGTTTTTGGCTTCAGTTTGTTTTAAAATTATTTATTTCGCTATTCAGCGCCTCGCCGTTTTGTTGGAGACTTTCTGCTGATTCTGTCACCATCTTTAGTGCTACTAACTGTTCAGCACTTGATGCATCAACTTCTTCCGTTGCGGCTGCTGTCTCTTCCAATATCGACGCAATTTGTGAAATAGCCTGAACGACTTGATCTTTATATGCGTTAATATCTAAGACGTCTGTTGTGATTGCCTCAACAGCCTTCATTACTTTCGTGTTTTCTAATGCGAGCGAAGTAAATCTAGCTGTCGTCTGATTAATAACATCCGCTTGACGTTCCGTCATGTCTTTAGACTCACTCATCGCCTTTATAGCTTCCGTTGAACCTTGACTTACTTCATCAATCGTTTGGGCAATTTCTGTTGTTGCTTTTGATGTTCCTTCTGCTAACTTACGGACTTCTTCTGCGACAACCGCAAAGCCTTTTCCGTGTTCACCGGCACGAGCAGCTTCAATCGAGGCATTGAGTGCCAATAGGTTTGTTTGATTTGAAATGTCATCAATCACTGTGACCACAGAAGCGATTTTTTGAATTTTATTTGCAAGTTCTGTCATAGAATGGCTAACACCATTGACGACTCGAAGTGATGCTTTTGCTTGTGTACTCAGTTCATTCATCTGGGAAGCACCTTCAGATTGGATTAACTCCACCGATTCAACAAAGCTCTTAAGCTCTTCTGCTTGTGTTAAAAGATTTTGAATCTTCTCTGATAACTGGAGTGTTTCTTCATTCGTTGCCTCCGCAAAATGAGCCGCCTCGGTTGTGCCAGCCGATACTTGCGACATCGCTCGACTAATTTCTTCACTTGATGCGGATGTCTCTTCTGCTACTGCGCTCAGTTGCGTCGAAGCGTCATGTACTTGGCTAACGGAGTGTTTCACACCAAAAATCAACTGACTAACGGACTGAATCATCGTATTAAAATCTTCGGTTAATTCGCCAATTTCATCATGTGAACGGGATTCTAACATAACTCTAAAATCACCACTAGCGACTTTTTTAACTTCTGTTGATAGTTGTTTAATTGGGCGCGTAAGCGTACGCGCTAGAACTAAAGCAATAATAATAAAGATAATAGTAATTGCTGCAGCAATGGCGATCACACGTATCAATAAATCTTCTAGTGATTGATACATTTCAGATTCAGGCATCACAAATCCTAGCGTCCAATTCGTTCTAGGTACATTGGTTAAGTAAACCTTACTCGGCTGCTCGTTGCTACTGATTGAAAAACCGACATCAGATTGTTCTCCTAACACATCCGCAACTTCACTATACTGCTCATCATCTCCAATAAAATGTGCGGCCAGAGCTTCTGTTGGGTGGGCGATGAAATGCCCTTGATCATTTAATAAAAAAGCCTGACCTGACTCTCCGATTGAAACATTATTAATAACCGACTGAAGGTTTGATATATCAATATCACTTGTCACAACACCAGTAAATCTATTGTTCACCTCAAACGGAATGCTCGTTGTAATCATTGTCATATCCAGCGCTTGATCATAATAGGACTCTGACCATATGACAGCCTGTGTTTCTTTTGCTGATTGATACCAATCTTGGGCTGGATAATGATAATCCCGCGTTTCATATTCATCAGTAAAGAGAACAGACTCACCATCCTTATATGCATAAGGACCAAAGTATTCTAATGCTGCGTTATACTGGTTCGGTTCAAACCAGACGCCCATACCATAAGTATCATCATTCAATTGGATAAAATCAGCCATTAGCTGATGATATTGTTCACGTGTTAATTCTGAACCGAATGCCTTTATAGTTTGAGCCATTGTTTCTCCTAGGCGCTGGTGACTCATCAACTGTCCATCGATAAAGTGTTCAATATCATTCGACAAATAAAGCATCTTGTCGTTGATTTCTTCTTCTATAGCTTGTTTGGCTGATTGATAACTAAGATAAGCAAGTAAAGCTAAACTAACTAAAACAATTGGGACAAAAATTAAAATTTTCTTTTGAATACTTATTTTTGCGTTCATAGGCGCATCCCCTTTTCCTTTATATATAACTATTATCGGATTTTTAAAACGATAAGTGTAAAAAGGAAAGCGCTATTATTAAATAATATTAATATTGATTTATTCTGTCTATTTATTACTGACCGATATAATAACTAATTACATCCCAACTATTCTTATAGCAACAGTTTACCGCTTTGTTTCTTAGGGTAAGAAAGACTATAATACTTTTTCAAAGGAGTGAACATCATGTCAGAGCCATCAAAGAAGTCCTTTGATTTCTCAATTCTAGTTGTGCACGTTGCTTTTATTGTTTTTTCATTCTATGTAGCGATTGTTTTTCCATACTATATCGGCCTACTACTTATTATCGGTCACTATACCCATGAAAGATTACACAATGGTTGCATCCTCACCACACTTCAACAAAATCATGGCTATGCGCGAAAGAATGAAGATTTCTTTCACTATTTGTTTAGACGGTTTGGCTTTGATGTGAATCCAACCATCACAACACAGCTTCATAACGTAGTAAAAACCGTTATTTTAATCATTGTCGTCATTGATTTTGTGGAACGTGTCGTTCTAACATGAATGTAAATATTTTTTTCTTTTATTTTTTAAAAGCCACCTAACGAATGGTTAGATGGCTTATTAATTTACCAGTTAAGATTTAGCTGCTTCACTTTTGTCTCGTATAAATCATGTAATTGTTGTTTTATTCTTCCGTTTAGTGGCTTATGAGTAGCGGACATGTTTTGTCTTAACTGTTCGCTATTTCTGGCACCTGGAATGACGGATGAGAATGCGTCAAATGATAAAATATATTGAAGTGCGACGCTTGCCATCGATTGATTGTCGCCAATGATTTTTCGCACGTCTTGAACAAATTCACTGCGTTCTCTAATTTCCGCTTCGCTCCAACGACTGCGAATACCAGTAAAAGTACTACTTGCACCATATTTACCTGATAACCATCCGGAATCAAGGGGCACTTTGGCAATCACACCAACGCCTTTATCGTTTGCGCGCTTGATTGCTTCAAGTGGTTCTTGATGGAAGATATTAAACATAACCTCAATCACGTCACTATTAGTTTCAGTAATAATTTGATCAACTTCTTTACCTGTATCAACAGAAGCACCATAGGCTTTAATCTTTCCTTGTCGTTTTAAGTCTTCTAGTACACCATATGCTTCACTTGTTTGTGAGAGTGCGTCAAATGGTGGGTTGTGAAGCAATAATGAATCTAAATAGTTCGTTTGGAGTCGTTTTAAACTACCATCAACAGATTCAACTAAACGTTTTCGATCAAAGCTCTGAACATCATCAATGTGGTGCCCACATTTACTATTAATCACAACCTCTTCTCGTCTACCTTTAAACGCTTCGCCTAAAATCGTCTCACTCTTACCTAAACCGTAATTAGGCGCGGTATCAAAAAAATTACACCCTAAGTCGATCGCTTCATGCACAAGCTTAACCGCTGTTTTGTCATCCATTTCTCCCCAGTCTTTTAAGTTACCGAGTTGCCAAGCACCAAATCCTACACGTGACACATGAAAACTTGTCTGACCCAATCGTTGTCTATCCATACTAATCTCACTCCTCTATTCTAGTTAAGGTCAATACTAAAGCGCTTTCGTTACTTTCGCAAGTAAAACGTGTGTCTTTACTTGCGCTTTCGATTGTGATGGTAGACAAAACCACTAATGGTGCTAAGAAAGACAATCATCAGATAACTGATTATAAAGAACAATAGAAGAATCCCTGCACCAGGTCCTGGGTCATCTGCTTGGTTGAGCATGGGAAATAGCCATGCAAATAACCCTACACTAAAGAGGAGAAATACCACCGCAAAGACGATGATAAGTAAATCGATAACATGACCTGATACTAGTTTCACTGCAACAGTAAGCGCAAACACAATCAAACCGATAAAAAGCAGGATTGTCAGCACGATACTAACGGCATTGACCGTTTCAAGGTTTATGCCTGTTAAGCGACTGATTCGTAAGGTATTGACAATCAATTCCGTGATTAAAAACCCAAACAAGGCATAGATTGCCCCAATGAACATCGTGCGTCCAAGATCATATCGTAAGTGATTTTTCTCGTTCGTCACTGCTTTTATATTCGTAGTCTGTAACATGACACGTCCCCCATTTGTAATCCGTTAATCCAATGGTTCATCTCTCACATACTCAATAATATCACCCGGTTGGCACTGAAGAGCTTCACAAATGGCCTCTAGAGTTGAAAAGCGAATCGCTTTTGCTTTACCATTTTTTAATATCGATACATTCGCCATCGTAATGCCTACACGCTCAGCTAACTCTGTCACACTCATCTTGCGCTTAGCGAGTAAAATATCTAAATGAATTTTTATCATGACGACACCTCAAATCGTTAAATCGTTCTCTTGCTTGATTTCAATCGCTTGTTTTAATAACTTTTGAAGTAAAGCGGCAAAGATGGCTATAACCATTGAAAAAAAGATAGGTAACCCACCAACCAATACGAGTCCTGGTGCATCATCTATTTCAGCAATCCCATAAACAAAGGGCCAAATGATGGTATATATCACCGCAATAGCAATGGCCGCCTGCTTGATTTGTTTTAAAGCCGTCACCGCGACTGGTGTGAATGCTTGTTGGCGGTCAATAAATTTCAACAAGTCATACGCCCTCCTTAGCGCATAGAAAAATGGGACAGCTGTCAACAGCATCCCTATCACAATTGGGTACATCAGCTGATCATAACTTGTGTTAAATGGTTGCGCAATAAGGCTATAAATTAAATAGCCGGCAAAGATAACGATGGGTGACCCAATTACGATTAAAGCAAGCTTCAACAATCGTGTCGAATATGTCATATGATCCCTCTTCTCATCATTATTTCCTTTCTATTTTAATCTAATATTTATTGTTTTTCAATAAATTATTATTGATTTTCAATAAAAACGACTGGTTTAGGTGATGTTTTCCACATTCTAATAGCTTTAAAATTTTAAACATGTTATTCTAGCTCTAAGTACTTACTAACATAGATAAGGCTGTGATAACATGGTGAATAAAAAAAATAAACTCCCTCTTTACTTACAACTGATGGAAGATATCATTAAAAAAATTGAGCAAGGGGACTATAGTGAAAATGAAAAGCTCCCATCTGAACGAGAACTTTGCGATATTTACAACCTAAGTCGCATCACTGTCCGAAATGCTCTTCAAGAATTAGAACAAGAAGAATACATTTATAAGCTTCATGGTAAAGGTACCTTTGTCGCTCCGAAAAGTTACAAACAAAAGTTAGTGAAAGTGTATAGCTTTACAGAGGAGATGAAAAAGCTCGGTAAAGTCCCGCAAACGAAGGTCCTCTCATTTGATATTGTTCCTATCGATCAACGGTTGTCACTCAAGATGCATCTTGATGTCGACCAGGAAGTCTATCGTGTGAAACGTTTGCGTCTAGCAGATAATGTGCCGTTTATTTGTGAGACATCCTATCTACCGACACATTTATTTCCGAACTTAACTAAACAAGCACTAGAAGAACGACCGATGTATTCAGTTTTTATGGATGACTATAACATGGGCGTATCACAAGCGACTGAACAGTTTTCTGTTACAAGTCTTAGGAGCGAAGAAGCTGAAAACTTACACGCAGAAATCGGCTCGCCAGCTATGTTGTTAGAACGATTGGCCTATGATAACGCAACATTGATTGAATATACTGTGAGTATTATTAGCGGGAATAAATTTAAATACACTGTTGAACTGAATTGATCAGTTCGACAGTGTATTTTTATGTCAAAGGACCTTTAATAATACACTTTCCTCCTTCCCCTAAAATATTTTCTTGAATTGTAAAGTGAAAGGCATAATCCAAAAAAATAATAATAAACTTGTTATAACCAGTTGACATTTTCACTTTAAGCGCTTACACTAATATTAACTTGTTATAACCAGTTGAAAGGAAGTGTTTTTTTGGCTCAATTAATCGTGACAGGACACGCGAATTTCTCGAGTGGCTTATTATCCTCCGTTAAATTAATTACTGGACTCGATGAAAAATTTACTGCGGTAGATTTTTTAGAATCCATGGGGGCAGAAGCGTTAAATCAAGAACTACAAGCTAAAATTCAAGAAACCAACGATGATGTTTTAATTTTCACAGATTTACCAGGTGGTACCCCATTTAATCAATCCGTCTTAATTAAAACAACATTAACAGATCGAACAATCGAAGTAGTATCTGGTACAAATCTACCGATGCTGGTCGAAGCGAGCATGATGGACCAACAACCGATTGGTGTTTTACTGACATCGCTTATAAACACTGGTCAGGATAATGTTATGTATTATCAACAGAAATCAACCCAAAAAGTCACCGCTAGCGATGATGGTATCTAACGTTTAACTTACACACAACTAAACAAGGAGGCATAATCATTATGAGTACACCCAATATTTTATTAATGCGAATCGATAATCGATTAGTACACGGACAAGTTGGTATGACTTGGACAAATACATTAGGAGCAAACTTAGTCATTGTTGCTAATGATGAAGTGTCAGAAGATGAGGTTCAACAAAATCTTATGGAAATGGTCTTACCAGAATCAGCTGAGAGTAGATTTTTTACTTTAGATAAAGTCATCCGCATTATCCACAAAGCTGCTCCACGACAAAAAATTCTTCTTGTTGTAAGAACAGCTCAAGATGCACTTAAACTCGTTGAAGGAGGTGTCCCAATCAAGAAGATCAATGTGGGTAATTTGCACTTCTCAGAAGGTAAGAAACAAATTTCATCAACAGTCTCTGTCGATGAAGACGATATTAAAACGTTTAAAGAACTCGATCGTTTAGGAATTGAATTAGAAGTTAAAGGCGTTCCAAGCGATAAAGGCTTTAATCTCATGTCTAAACTATAACCGTAGAGGAGGATGAACAATTATGTTAATGGAAGCGTTGTTAATTGGTCTATGGGCTGGTATAGCCGGTATTGATCAGTTTAATGGTCTCACCCACATACATAGACCAATCGTAACAGGAGCAATTATTGGTCTAATCTTAGGCGATTTAAAACTTGGTTTAATGGCAGGGGCCACTCTAGAACTTGTATGGGCCGGTATGGTACCACTCGCTGGTGCCCAACCACCTAACGTTGTTATCGGTGGGGTCATTGGTACTGCCTTTGCGATACTCACAAATCAAGACCCAGCGGTTGCCGTTGGTGTAGCCGTGCCGTTCGCCGTAGCAGCACAAGCAATTATTACATTAATTTTTACAGGTTTTTCTCCATTAATGCACAAAATGGATGAACACGCAAAACAAGCCAATACCGACGGTATTGATCGATTGAACTATCTTCAACCTATCTTACTATTTGCTTTCTTCTTCATTATTGCCTTTTTACCAATCTTTTTCGGGGCAGAACAAGCAGCAAACATTGTGAATATGTTACCTGAGTGGTTAATTAATGGCTTATCTGTTGCTGGGGGCATTATGCCAGCTATTGGTTTTGCGATGTTATTGAACATTATGTTTAAGTGGGTGTATGCCCCATTCTTCGCCATTGGTTTTGTTGCTGTTGCTTATGGTAACTTACCTATTTTAGCTATTGCGATTGTTGGTGTGGCGATTGCTGCTTATGACTACTTTAACCAGAATAACACCAAGTTAAAAGTTGCTGGTCACTCTAATGTATCAATCGATGATGAGGAGGATTATAGCGATGGAATATAATAAAGAAAATGAAGAACTCATCAATAACGATATTCAAGACACCTCTAATGACAAAGTATTGAATAAGAAAGACTTGAATAAAATGGTTTGGCGCTCCCTTCTACTCCAAAGTTCATTTAACTATGAGCGGATGCAGGGTGGCGGTTGGACTTACAGTATTATTCCTGGGTTAAAGAAAATCCATAAGAATAAAAAAGATTTATCTAACGCCCTTCAAGATCACATGCAGTTCTTTAATACCCACCCTTTCCTTATTACCTTTATTCAAGGGGTTATCCTTGCGATGGAGGAAAATAAAGAAAAACGTGAAACTATTCGCGGTATCAAAGTAGCTCTTATGGGGCCACTTGGCGGGATAGGTGACGCCTTATTCTGGCTCACTTTACTACCTATTACCGGCGGTATAGCCGCCTCGCTCTCCTCCGAGGGGAATGTGGCTGGACCACTTTTATTCTTAATTGCCTTTAACATTGTGCACTTTGGCTTAAGATTCTTCTTAATGCATTATGGTTATGGTATGGGAACAAAGGCTATATCCATGCTAAAAGAAGGGACAAAGAAAGTGTCCCGTGCGGCTTCAATTGTTGGCCTTACTGTTGTTGGTGCCCTTGTTGCTTCTTACATCAATTTAAGACTTGATTGGACCATCCAAGCTGGTGAGATCCCGGTTGACATTCAAGGCGAAGTCATTGATGCGATCATGCCAGGATTGTTACCACTTCTTTATACTGTCTTTTGCTACTGGTTATTAAAGAAAGGAAAATCACCTCTAGCACTGATTGGTATGACCATCGTGGTTGGCTTAGCTGGTAGTTTATTAGGTATAATGTAAAGAGACAGAAAGGGCATATATATGCCCTTTCTTTATTAACAATAAGGGGAGAATATTATGTCTATCGCAATAAAAGCAGGCACCGTTTACTTACATAATCAAATCGTTCACGACGGGTATCTATTAATAGATAACGGCAAATTCGTGTCATTTACTAAAGACAAACCAGATGCACACTATAACGTCATCGATTACAGCGATTACGCTATCGCACCTGGTTTATTTGATACTCATATTCATGGCTATAACGGTTATGACGTTATGGATAATGATCTAGCTGGGTTTAAAAAAATGTCTGAAGACCTTCTTTCGTGCGGTGTTACGTCATTTTTACCTACTACGTTAACAGCACCGATTGACCAATTAGATGCCGTTATTCAAACAATTGGGCCACATATGAAAGAAGTAACAGGAGCAAAAGCAAGAGGATTTTTCATCGAAGGACCATTCTTTACCGAAAAACATAAAGGGGCGCAAAATCCCAATTACTTTATGGATCCTTCCACTGATATTTTGGACCGGTGGATACAACTATCTCATCATCAGATCAAAAAAATTGCCATTGCACCTGAACGAACTGGATCACATGCCTTTATTTCATATGCTAAGAAACACCATATTAAAGTCGCACTTGCTCATACCGATGCTGATTATTCCATAGCGATGGACGCTATTAACTCAGGCGCCTCTATCTTTACTCACACATTTAACGGCATGAGTGGATTCCACCACCGGGAGCCTGGCGTTGTCGGTGCGGCGCTTAATTCAGAGCATGCCTTTGTTGAAGTCATTGGCGATGGTCACCATGTCCATCCAGCTGCGATTAAAACGCTAATCAAAACGCGGGGTATTGATGAAACCGTGTTGATTTCAGACTGCATGATGGCCGGCGGAAAACCAGAAGGCCAATATAAACTTGGTGAGTTTGATGTTATTGTGAAAGACGGAAAAGCAACGATACCATCCGGAAGTTTGGCAGGTAGCATTTTAGAGTTAAAAGATGCGGTTAAAAATCTTGTTGACTGGGGCGTGGCAACGCCTCATGAAGCAATTAAAATGGCGAGCACGAGTCCTGCCAAGTCATTAGGCTTAGACGACACAGGAATCATCAAATCTGGGGCTGCTGCTGACTTTATCGTGCTTGATCATAACCTTCATTTACAAGCGACTTACATTGACGGACAATGTAAATATACGAAAGAATAGAGGACGCGACATGATATTAACTATAACGATGAATCCTTCCGTTGATATTGGGTATTCACTTGATACCCTTCAGATCAATCAAGTGAATCGTGTGTTAGAGGTGTCTAAAACAGCGGGTGGAAAAGGTTTAAACGTCACACGTGTATTAACATCACTTCAAGCACCCGTCACTGCAACCGGCGTCTTGGGCGGGGAATTAGGTACGTTCATTAAGACTGAACTTGAAAAACTTGACGTCACGGAAGCCTTTCTCACAATAGACAAACCGACGAGAAACTGTATTGCCATTATGCATGATGATGGACATCAAACAGAGATTCTAGAACCAGGTCCTTCTCTAACAAAAACAGAAGGGGAAGCCTTTTTATCTCATCTAGATGCTATACTGTCAAAAGATATCACAACCGTGACTGTCTCTGGAAGTTTACCGAAAGGACTACCCGATGACTTTTACGTTGATGTCGTGAGACATATTAACGATAGCGGTGCCAAATGTATCTTAGATACGTCCAATAAAGCGCTATTACGCGTCTTAGAAAGCAACACGAAACCATTGATCATTAAACCTAACTTAGAGGAACTTGAAGCGCTATTACATCAATCCTTACCTACTACAGATGATCAAATACAGGCGCTTCATGATAACCTTTTTAATGGCATTGATGTCATTGTCTTATCCAAAGGAAAACAAGGCGCCCTTGTGAAATGGAAAGATTCCATTTATGAGGCAACACTGCCAAGTGTGACAGCTGTCAATCCTGTCGGTTCAGGTGATGCGACGGTGGCCGGACTAGCGTTTAGTGTCAATCAACAATTAGAACCTGCTGTCTGTATTCAAACAGCGATGACAACAGGTGTACTAAATGCGATGGAGAAACAGACCGGCGCAATTAATCGAGATAACTTTGATGACATCTATCGTCAGATTACAATTACTCAAGTGTTATAGCTTAAACAACGTTAAAAAACACCTTCCTGTCTTTAATAACAGGAAGGTGTTTCCATTTATTTTTTTGCTTTTAAATGTGGTAAGCTCGGTGTAGCTTGTTTTCCAGCTATGAGTTTCTCTCCATCCGTATAGCCTTCTTCTCTTGGTGTCAACTCTTCAATTAGTTTCTGTCTTAATCTAGTGACTTTGTCTTGATACGCGTGTGTGTCGACATGATTGATACACTCTTCTGGATCATTCACTAAATCAAAGTATTGTTCTTCGCCTGATTGTGAAAACCATATATACTTTTCTTTCCCTGTTGTAATATAATGATAACTTTTTTCACCAAACTCATGCTCACCATGTAGATAATCACGCCAAGGTGCGTCTTCTTTCCTGGTGAGTGGCAATAAACTTTTTCCATCAACATGAGCTGGGATTGGGATATCCAATAGATCAAGCACGGTTGGCATTACATCTCTTAGTTCTGTCACCTTTTGCGACACAGGCATGAGCGGTGCTTTTAAATACTTTCCTGGATCAGATATAATCAACGGTACTTTCGCAGACCCCTCATAAGGTAAAGATTTTCGATATAAATGATGGTCACCCATTAACTCGCCATGATCAGACACAAAAAGAATAATCGTGTTCTGTTTTAATTGATATTCTTCTAACGCCATTAAAAATCGTCCGATTTGATGATCGATATGGGTAATCAAACCATAATAAGCAGCTTGAGCTCTTTTAAATCTTTTTTCAGGTACAATACCTTTACCGGTCACCGGGTTATAGCCTGATTTCTCATCATCTGATTGTTCCGCCCACTCACCCACTGGAGGTGCGGGTAAGTCCTCATCTAAATACATATCATAGTAATGTGGTGGCGGATCAAGAGGTGGATGTGGTCGTACAAATGACATCTTTAAAAAGAATGGCAAAGTTGGATCTCTTCGTCTTAAGAAATCAATCGAACGGGTCACGACCCAGTTCGTTGGATGCAAAGATTCGTCAAGCGCCCACGGTCTTGTGACCGTTGAGGAATTACAATCTAAGCCTAAATCAGTTAAGTCGACATCATGCCCTGCTTTATCTTTTAGCCACTGTAAATAATCATCCACTTCATTAAAAGATTCGCCTGTCTTTGTCGCTTGTTTAAACCGGTTATAGTGCATGTAGCCATCATGCAGTTCAATATGATGAAAGCCGCAAAGTTTGCGCGTCGGATAAACGTGCATTTTTCCAATCGCTTGTGTATAGTAACCCGCACTACTCAGGACTGACGGTAAAAAGTGTGAATAATCCCACGGAAGTTTGTCCTCATAGCCAACACGTCCCGTATTTTTCTGTGACATACCGGTTAATAAAGCGGCTCGTGCTGGAACACAGGAGGGTGTTGCCGCATAAGCATTTTTAAAAATCGTTCCATTTCTAGCTAATTCATCCAGGTACGGGGTATCAATGACAGGATGACCTAAAATACTTAAACAATCAAAGCGCATTTGGTCGACCATTATCATAACAATATTAGGTTTCATACGTACTCTCCTTTCATCCACTTACTTGTCCACTCTTCACCCTTTGGGCGAGTATTTCTAATGCATGTAGATGTTTATTAAAAAAGGTTTGATACGCTTCACAGTAGGCATATTTCCCACCAACTTTGTAGCGCTTACATCCACCTTTGCAGAGTGTGAGAAACGGGCAATCAAGGCAATCATCCGCTAATACGGTTTCTTTTCTAAATGCTTTTGCTGTATCAGAATGAAACAGTGACGCATAGCTTTCCTCAAAGATACTGCCTAATAAATAACAATCATCCACATAAAAATCACACGGAAAGACATCGCCATTTGCTTCTATCACAAAATAGGTGGTGCATTGCCCCGCTAAACTACAATCTTCAGGTTGTTGGCCGAGAAGAATACCGACAAAATTATCAAATAAACGATTACTGACGTAACTTCCTGACAAGTAACTGGTTAAGTACCGGTTAAATAATACCGACAATACTTTACTATACTGTTCTTGTGTCATTAATAATTTTTGTTCTTCTCTTGGGCGATTTAAGCGATCAAGACATGGGATGTACTGAATATGTTTAAAGCCTTGTTGATCAAAAAAACGGGCAACTTCATCAATATATCTGGCGGTTACTGATGTTAAGACGCAAAGAATATTAAACGGAATCTCAGCATCTTTTACTTTTTCGATATTTTTCATAATCACATCAAACGTCGGCTTGCCTGCTTTCGTTTGGCGCAACTGATTATGTATCGCTTTTATGCCGTCAACAGAGATGCCCACAAGGAAACGATACGTCTTGAAGAAATCAATCCAGTCATCGTTTATGTGATAGCCATTCGTTTGAATAGAAAAAAATACTGGAATGTTGTTGGTATTATATTTTTTAACCAAGGACATAAAGGTATAGTAAAACGGCAAACCAATGAGCATTGGTTCGCCGCCTTGAAAGGCAAATGAAATCACACGAGGATGGGCCGCCATGGCTTTTTTAATTATGACGGTCATCGTCGCTTCATTCATTTTTCCGTAGTTTTTTGTCATGCGTTGATCAGCTAGATCGTTGTAAAAACAATAATCACAATCTAAGCTACAGCTAGAGGATACTGGCTTAATTAAAATCGATAAAGCTTGCATAGTCTGCTCCTCCATTACTTAAGTGAGAAATGTCGCTGTTATAGAAACTTAAGCTTTCCCATCACTCTTACAAATACTAATCTTCTCACGCACTGTTTTTTTCATTTCTTCTTTTGCTGGTGTCATATATTTACGTGGATCGGTTGCTTCTGGGTGAGCCACTAAAAAGTCACGTAACGCTGTTGAGAATGGAATCTTGAGTTCCGTTGAGATATTCACTTTACAGCAGCCAAGTTCAATACATTTTTGAACATCTGCTTTAGAGATACCTGAAGCGCCGTGTAACACAATCGGAACATCGACTAATTGGGCGATTTTTTCTAAACGGTCAAAATCAAGTTGTGGTTCCACTTCATAAACACCGTGCCCCGTACCAATCGCAACCGCAAGCGAATCCACTCCGGTACGTTCCACAAACTCTTCTACCGTATCTGGGTCAGTATAAGCCGCTTCTTGTTCGGTAACGACTAAATCATCTTCTTGGCCCACAAGTTTACCGAGCTCTGCTTCAACTGTCGCTCCGTGCTTTTGCGCTAATTCAACTACTTGTTTTGTTAGGGCAATATTTTCTTCAAATGAATGATGCGAGCCATCAATCATGACTGATTTTGTTCCGAGTTCAAGTGACGTTTGAATACTATCGACTGTTTCATGATGATCTAAGTGTAAGGCGATTGGAATATCATTTTCCTTGGCTGCAACTTCTACAATCGCTTGAATATAAGCACGTCCCGCATAATCCATTGTACCTGGTGTTGCTGCAAGAATAACTGGCGAACGCATTTCAACAGCTGTTTCAATAACAGCTTGAACTGTTTCCATGTTATGAATATTAAAAGCTGGTACCGCATATTTCCCTTTTTGTGCATCTAGTAACATCTGTTTTGTATTGACAATTTGACTCATGTTCTCACACTCCATTTCTAATAATTAGTTAATCGGATAAATGGTAACACCCTGAACGACGCGATTGACAAGGCCACTAGGGCTCGGATTATCTGGCGTAATACTTAATTTCAACGAATTTTTCATCGCTAAGACTTGCGGGAAGATAATATAAACTAAAGCAAGACTAAAGTCATTTACTTCCGGTCCTTTTTCTACATCTAAATGGATCACGAAATCCGCTCGCTCACTTACCCAGTCATCGTGTTGATAATCAACAACGGCAATCTTTATACCTGAATTGTCATTGGCAAGTTCATTCAATAAATCCCTATCGTATTGTCTTGTATAACTATCCTGCGACATGAACATAACGACTAAAGATTGGTCATTTAGTATCGATTTAGGTCCGTGTCTAAACCCTAATGAGGTTTCATACGTCGCCGCTACTTTACCTGCGGTCAGTTCAAGTACTTTTAGTGCCCCTTCATGTGCCAGTTGACCTAATAAGCCTGACCCTAAAAAGACCATCCGCTCATAAGATTGTTCTAAAACGACATCGACATAGTCACCCACCACATCAAGTAATTGCTCTGCTTGTTTAATACTTTGTTCAATCACCGCTTCGGTCTCGGTCTCACTGAACAATGAATAGGCCGTTACCATCATCGTCGTAAAACTACTTGTCATCGCAAAACTCTTATCATGAGCCTCGGGGGGTGTTAGGATGAGTAAACTTTTATCGTCACCCTTCGTATTAACCGCCAGTTGTCCTTCACTGTTACACGTGATGACGACTTGATAAAAATCATCAATGATACTTTCTGTCACATTAACAGCCGCCACACTTTCAGGACTGTTACCCGATCGGGCAAATGATACGAGCACCGTTGGGACATGTGCTTTTAGATAGGCATAAGGGTTTGACACAATATCTGTTGTCGCAATCGATTCAAACCTAAAGGTACTCTCAGTTGTTGATTGATTCAATTCAGGCGTTAACGTATCACCCGCAAAAGCAGATGTTCCGGCACCAGTAAAGATGACCCTAACATGTGCATGCTTTTCTTTTAACTGCTGAATAAACCTTTGGTGGGTGTCTTTTTGTTCAGCTAACGTTGTTAACATCTTTCTCCAAACATGTGGTTGTTGATCAATCTCAGAAGCCGTGTGAACAGCTCCTAACTTTTCTAAGTCTTGCTCTGCAAGATTAAACATGGAAGCCCTCCTTATGGTTATGTCGTCATAACCAGTTAGTATATTTTTTGAGCGCAATTAAATTGCGCCCATTTTTCATCTCTATTTATTATGTGGTTATAACCAGTTGAGTCTATTGTATCGCGACCTTGTTTATTTGTAAACTCTTTTTCGTTATTCACACGTTAAATATATGAGTGACGCATCATCTTTTGGTTTCATTCGCGGATAAGTCTCACAAATTCCGTCCGCTTCTTCTCTTATTCTTAACCGATCAATGACTTGATGCACACTCGTTTGTTTCATTTGTTGAACCATATCTACCGCATCCGTCGCGAGATTTACATCTGTATAATAGCTATCCACCCCATCACTAAATAACCAGACCGATTGAACATCTTGATAGTTAAGGACACGTTTTAAGCCTTTATCGATATAATCTGTTGTTATATCCATGGCTGCATAGCCATTTGGTTTATTTTTTAATTGGCGGTTATTTAATAACAATGGATGGATGACTTTCTTTGCTTCCGTCATCGAGATGCCCTCTTCTCTTACGAGTACTTGCATCTGATGAATAATACCACGATCTAATTCTGTTGCCCGACCGTCGTGTACAACTTCATAGCGACCATCCTTATATTCAATAACCGCGGTACAGTCACCGAATGATTCAATGACCAATTCCTCGCCTATTTTTCTTAATAAGATGATGGCCGCAGATGGCAATTGTTCTTCGCGATAGTCTTCACTATGAATATACGCACGTAATTTTGAGCGTAGATCATTGGAAAGATTCTGAAACAGGCGCGTACTTTCTATGGCAACATCATGTGTTAATGTTTCGTTTAAGTATTTGGTGGCATGTTCGACAAACCAGACGGTGTCTGATAAATACTGATCGATAAGTCCCGTTGTGAGGCCTGTTGCTCCGTCCATCACATAGGCATAGTTTTCACCAAAGCCAATCCGGTCCTCTTTACAACGGTTCCCACGATCATTGACATAATCAATGATTCTCACACTACCCCTCCTCATCACTGTCTTGATTCAAACGTTTATATTCATTCAAATTCTAATGATGCGTGTATGAAAAGACATACACGCATCTGTTTTATTTCTTATATTTCAAACCATTGATAGCCCATTGGTGCGAGCGTAACATCGATAACCATACCATTCGGCTTCGTCACTTGCGTCACTTGTTCTTCATAAGCGTTATTAATAACGACAAAGGTACCCGATTCTGGATAAGCGGCACATTCCGTATAAATATTCGTCGTATGCCACTCATGGAAGACGTCTTCTTTAGAAGCCGCCCAGTATAAGGCACGTTTTAATAACCGGGCATTTTCTGGTGAATAAGGTAAGCCTGCTAAATATACCGCTCGTCCGTCACCAAATGTATTGGTCGCTAACTTAATATCATCTGCCTCAATATCTAGTACGGTAGCTGATTTTGATGTTTGATACACGTAGCGTGTACTTTCACCGTAATTAATCGCCTCGTGTTGATCTTGTAAAATAAAGTGATCAGGTGTTCGTTGGTCATTATACTTATCTTTACTCAAGCTAAAGCCGATTTCTTTTTGAACACCGAGCACATCTGGTAACTGGAAGAACGCGCCTTGATGTTCATATGACGTCGGTTCTCCCACACCGATAAAACCACCGCCACATTGGACGAAAGCCCGGATTTTCTCGACAACTTCTGGGTCTTTCCAGTAATCGTCACCAACCCAAGACGTACGCGCTTCACCGGCATTAATGATAACGCCAATGTCATCTGAAATACCGTCTGCTTTAATATCTTCAAAGCTAATAAATTCTACTTCAAACGGTAGGCCGCTTAGCGCTTCTAAAATGCCGTAATAAGAATAACATTGTTTATACCAAATAGCGTGGTGTACATGGTGACTCATCCATTTCCGTTGACCACCCCAACTGTTTAATATCGCTACTTTAAACGGTGCAACATAAGGATCGGCCTCTTTCACATGATCATGCATATCTCTAAATTCATCCGTAATTTCTTCCACGCGATCAACAAAGTCTGGGAAATCTAAAGCAAGTGATAAATAACCACCATAACCCATCCGTTGAATCGGTTTTCTCAAAATCGCACGTCTTGATTGAAGCCAGTTCTGATTCGCTTCAATGACTGGATTGTTATGTTCGTTAAAGGTATCTGGGAAGAAGTAAGGTAAAAAGCGTCCTTCATGATAGTCAACATGTGGGATATCGGCAATCATCCGTAACGTCGTCCCGTCACCAACGGAACCCACAACCGCATCTAAGCCGATGTTCTTAAAGTACTTTCCGTATGGTTCTGTACCAGCCCAGTGGTCACCTAAAAACATCATCGCTTCTTTCCCATAGCTATGAATAATATCCACACACTCTTTGGCTAATTCACTAACAAACTTCGACTGAAAATCAATCCAATCTAGGAAGGCTTTTTTAGGCATCCGAAACGGTGAGTTATAATAACCTTGGTCAACAAAGTCTTCCGCGGTTAGTTTATAGCCTTTTTCTTTTTCAAAAGCTTCAAGCGCTTTAGGACTAACCGTTGCTCCGTAACCAAACCAATCGACATATTTTTCTTCTCGTACATCGTTAAATACGAGAGTAAAGTTATAAAAGAACGTGGTGATTCTCACAACATCTGTATCAGGATGCTCATCTAACCATGTCCGTAATCTCTCTAAAATATAGTGTCGTGTTTTTGGGTAACGAGGGTCGTACGGCATTTGATGCTCGGTTGTCCAGTCATTGGTAATGTGATTGTACATATGAACGGGATCCCAAATTTGGTAGACCAATACGTTAACCGTATAACGGTGCCATAATTTTGCGTCTGTGACTTTTACTTCTTCTGTCTCTTCTAAGTACTCCCACTGATCGGTTGAGACGACTTCTCCCGTTGTCCGATCAATGACTTGCCACCACTTTTTCGGATCATTGTCCGTATCCGGTTTTAATTGATCTTTAAAATAACCTGCTAATATTGGTATCGTTATCTCTTCTTCTGTTGCGGTAACGGGTTCTGACATTATGAACATATGCTGAAGTTCATCTAGATTTTCTTTCGCAAAATCTTGGTCTCCTCGCGTAAAGAAATATTTTGAGTAAACCTTATCTGCTTCTTTTTTTATTACGTCAGGAATCTTCGTTCCATCTGAATCCCTCACGGCATCAGCGCCCCAGCGCTTCACAATTTTTTTAATCTCTTCATCCATACCTTCTTGTGCCGGTAAGGTCACACGTCCTTTAGTCATGTTTCTTCTTCCTCTCCTACTTTAGATTCCGTTACTATTATCAAATACCATTAATCCAGCTCCGATAATGCCTTGATTTGAACCAAGTTGACTGACGTAGAGTTGATCCAACAAATGTTTTTGCTCTTCTAACATATCTATTTGAAGACGCTGTTTTAACAAATCTAAAATAACGGGATTATACATCGCCACACTGCCGCCAAAAACGATGCGATGGGGGTCTAGTAGGCTATTAATCATATAAATCCCTTGCGCCAAATGATCAATAAATTGGTTCACGAGTTGTTTTGCCTCTGGTTGTCCTTCATAGTAATGTTTAAAGAGCGTTTTTGCTTCTGCTGATTCATCCACACATATTTTCTTTGCTTTTTGACTTAAAGCAGGACCAGCTGCGACTTTTTCTAGTGGGGCTCTGCCATGATCGGTACAAATAGGAATGAGGCCAATCTCACCTGCAAAGCCTGCGCCACGGATAAAACTTCCAGCATCGATAATCGCACTCGAAATACCGGTACTCACTGTAACATATACCATCAATTCATCGATTAATTGATTATCTTTCCATTCAGCATACGCTGCCATATAGACATCGTTATCAATCACAATGTGATCGATATCTAAGACTTCCTTTAACCTGTCCACTACCGGGAAGTTTTTCCACGGGATATTATTTTGGAACACGGCGATGCCATTGTCACGATCGACTTTACCTGGAACACCGACACCAATGCCTTTCAATTGTTCTTTCGGTAGACTACTACTACTTAAAAGTTCTTCAATACAATCAATCACACATTGAAACATTGTCTCTCTTGTTTCTGTTTGACTGGGTGCCATTTTCTGATCAATGACATCGCCATTTTCATTAATTAAACCGCAAGCGACTTTCGTTCCGCCTATATCAACACCAATAGAATAATTCACCTGTCATCCCCCCACCTATATTTTTATAAATATTTCCGGTTGTAATTCCACAATAAAACTAAGAGACCTGTTAAACCGACGAGTTGCATCAGTAAATACATGTGTCCGATTGTTCTTTGTCCGATAATCACCATAGCGATAAAAACGACAAAGAGAACCGCTTTTATAGCTAGAAATATTTTTGTTTTATTTTCCTCCATATGTGATACACTCCTCTTCTTTAAGCGACTATTATCCTTTGACACCACCGACAGTCATACCTTGCGTGAGACGCTTTTGAACGATAATATATAAAATCAAGGTTGGTAACATAACAATGACCATACCGGCATACATCGGTCCGTAATTAACCGCTGCCCGGTCGGCTGCAAGTAAGTTTAATAGCCCCACTGGTAATGTTTTTTTGTCTCCCGGAATTAATGTAAGTGCTAAAATATATTCGTTCCAAAATAGTAAGAAGTTAAAGAGGATCACAATGATAATACTTGGCTTAGCCATCGGTAACATAATTGAAAACATCGTTCTAAAATAACCGGCTCCGTCAATATTCGCTGCCTCTTCAAAGTCAGAAGGTAACGTTTCAAAATAACTCGATAATAAAAAGATGGTAAAAGGTAACGCTGTTACCGCATAAATAAGTGCTAAAACGACCAGGTTGTTAAGGAAAAAGCCCTCATCAAATAGTGTTCGCAGTGATTGATCCCAGCCTAGTAGCATTAAAAAGATCGGCACCGTGATATAACTAACATTAATAAATAAGCCTGCTTTCACAAAACCGTTAATAAATTTACTACCGACAAACTTAAAGCGTGATAATACATATGCGGCTGGTAAAGAGAGCACGAGTAAAAACACAAGGGCTAAACTTGTTACCACAATGGAATTTAAAAAGTAATCGCCCATACCGGCTTCTACAAACGCTTCTCTAAAGTTTTCAAAATGAAACCCGTTTGGTAGGGCCCACGGACTGCCATAGAATTCTTGATTTTCTTTTATCGATGCCATAAACACCCACGCAACCGGGATAATAATAACGATTGCCAGTGTGATTAACGCGACATAAATAAAAATTTTATATAACGTATCTGTATTTAGTCGTTTTTCCTGTTTCATCAGTGATCCCTCCCTTAAAACTCAAGTACTTCTCGTTTAGTAATGCGACTAACGACAGCTGCAAGTACGAAAGAGAACGTAAAGACAACAACACCAATCGCCATACCATAGCCATAGGTTGAATTACTATAAGCTTGTGAGTACATGTAGGATAAGAAAACCTCTGTTGAACCGTCTGGTCCACCACCAGTCATAGCCGTTACAAGTAAAAAGCTTAAGTTAATCGTACTAATAATATAGAACGTTAACGTTGTTCTTAAGTTATTCCAAATAAGTGGTAGCGTAATGGCAGAAAACTGTTTAAACTTACCCGCTCCTTCAATCGAAGCTGCTTCATAGTAACTTTCCGGTATACTGGCCATCCCTGACATATACATCACCATATAGTAACCAATCGCTTGCCATACAAGCGCGCCAACTAAACTATAGATGATGATGTCTTGATCGCCTAACCACTGTTGTTGCCACTGATCTAGTTTGAATAGACCAAGTACACTATTAAGTAAACCTGTTCTCGGGTTATAAATCGCTGAAAAGATACCTGCGATAATAACGACAGATAGAATATTTGGAATGTAAAAAATAATTCTAAAGAAATTCGTCGCAAAGATTTTTTCTTTTGTTAGTACTGACGCAAAAAATACAGCAATCACAATCGTAATAACCGCCACTAAAACAATTAATAAGACGGAGTTTTGAAATGATTGGATGAAATTCATATCATTCCAAAGCACTTTAAAATTATCAAAACCTATAAAGGTTTTATTACCGGATAATCCTCCCCAGTTATATAAGGACATCCGAAATACCTCAAAGGTTGGAACGACCATAAATAATGAAAACAGCACTAAAGCTGGGGTAATACATGTAAAAATAAAGATATTTCTTGATCGGTTTCTATTCATTGGATTCACCTCATTCATAAAGATTGGGCGGACAAGGCCGCCCAGTCTTTTTGATTAGATTTGTTAATTCATTGCGGGACGTAAGCTATCATTGGCACTTTCTAGTGAATTGATCCACTCTTCGACTGTGACACGTCCACTCATCACACTGTCAATTTTCACATATAACTCATCGCCAATATTGACACCCGGTACAGGTTCCGTTGAGGCGAAGGTTCCCATCGCTGGAAGTACATCATTTGAATAGATACTATAGAAGAACGCTTGCTCGTCATCCATCATATTCACAATGCCTTCAATTGGTTGAGCCGCACCAGCTGCTAAGAAAATTTCAGCTGCTTGATCTGAATAAAGGAAGCTAATAAATTCTTTACCGCCTTCGACGTTCTCAGCTTGTGATGGCACCCAAATTTGTTCAAAGAAAGTGAACGCGTAGCGCGTATCTCCTTCTTCAAAGGCAGGTACTGGCATCATGCCCCATTCAAAGCCATCCGCGCGAGGTGCTTCTGCCATTTCTCCAACAACCCATGTACCGTTTGGCATAAAGATCGCTTCATTATCTAGTACCAGTTGCTGATTTCGTACGAAATCATTCGGATTCGCATTCGCCACTGTATCAGGATGTGTATAATCAGCTAGTTTTGCGATGGTTTCTAATACACGTGACGCTTCTTCTGACTCCCAAATACCTTCTTCGTACGTCATTGCCGCATTAAATAAATCGACGTCACCTGAAGCATACAACATGGATCGAAGTAACGTATCAAAGTAACCCGCTACAGAGTAAGTGAATAGGTAAATATCTTCTTCTAACGCTTTCTCACCTAATTCAAACATCTCATCCCACGTTGTTGGTGCTTCCCAGCCATACTCTTCTAAAAGTTGCGCATTATAGAAAAGACCGGTTGGACTATAGAACATTGGCGCTAAATAAGTTTCATCATCCGCATACGGATTCGTTGCTAATGTATCTGTGAAACCGTCAAGTAATTTGTCTTCTACTGTGACTTGTTCACCGAAGACGTTCATCGCCAACATGTCATCTAATGACGCTAACGCATTTTCTTTAATCATTGTTTCGGTTAAACCTTCTTCACGATCGGTCGCAAGTAAGAATACATCTGGATATTCGCCTGCTTGCATATTCGGTCGCATAACTTCTTCGATATTGCGTTCAATCGTTAAATCAACGGTCACATTACCGTGCGCTTCTTCATACGCAGCGATAATATTCTCCCATACTTCGACGCCATAAGCAGATTCTAGCGCTGCCACGTGAAGTGTTTCTGGTTCTGCTGGTTCTTCCGTATCTCCACTCGGTTCTTCTGTATTATCATCCCCCGTTGTATCTCCACCTGTATCAGTGTCTTCACTACTGTCACCGCATGCGACTAAACCTACGAGCAACATAAACATCAACGCTAAAAGAATGTGTTTCAATTTCATTTCATCTACCTCCTTGGTATGTTATATCTTTATGATACGTTTTTTGATAACGCTTCCACAATAAACATCTTGTTAGTTTTTTTAGGATTATTGCTTTTTTGCATTTTAGTTGTAAAAAGAACGAAAAAGCGTTAAGGTATTCATAGAAAAGTATAGTTGTTATAACCAATTTTTTCATGAGGTGATTACTATGGCACATGATTTTTATCAATTAATGAACAATAAAAAGGAAGCGTTATCATTTAAACTTCTTTACATTACCCACTCAGAATACGATAAGAACTGGCACAGTTTAACCCATACCCACCACTTTACTGAGTTATTTTATATCGTCAGCGGTAAAGGATCCTTCGTCTTACCGACACATGAAATATCGGTGCAGAAAAATGATTTGATCGTGATTAACCCTAACGTTGAACATACCGAACGTTCTAATTTCAAAGACTCATTAGAATATATTGCTTTAGGCATTGAGGGCATTGCCTTTACCTTAACCGATAATGACCCCTATGGGTTATTTACGTATCAAGATGATCAAGACGATATTCTGTACCAACTAAAAAAATTGCTCTATGAAGTTGAAAAAAAAGACGTACGCTATGAGCACGTCTGCCAAAACATCATTGAAATTCTCATTGTTAAATTACTCCGATCTAAAAAACTATCGATTGAAAAAAGTGAAGCGAAACAACTTAGTCATGCAATTGCCTTAGCCAAATACTACATGACACAAAACTTTCATGATCCGATTACGCTCGATATCTTAGCACGTATTAGTAATATTAATAAGTATTACCTTGTGCATTTGTTCAAAGAAGAGCTTGGGATGACACCAATTGCTTACCTTAATAACTTGCGGATAAACGAAGCAAAACATCTATTAGCGACAACAACGATGACTGTGGGTGAAATTTCACATATTACCGGGTTCTCATCGCAGTCTTTTTTCACGCAAGCATTTAAGCGCGAAACAAGCATGACGCCTTCGTCTTATCGCCAGCAACAATTTGAACTAACTGAGAGCCATTAGCCAACAACAGGCGAGTCGCTTGTATCAAGAAATACGTACACGCTTTAGTTTACGTATATAAATTAAACAACCCTTAGCGATACACGCATCACTAAAGGTTGTTTTTTCATCTATAGTGACTAGAATACACGGACAAATCGTTCACATACGACAGGGATCTTTTCGTGAAATGTCTGATTGATCTCTTCAAGTTCTTGTTTAAAGAATGTCTCATGAACATCTCGCCAATATGCTAGACTCCTATCTCCTTCGCCCTCTAAGAATGCATGGGCGGCAGTGACTTCATCGAATGGACAAATCTCTACACGCGTTGTTTCAATAATTGCGACCGCTTTTCCGTCACCATCTAAGATGACACTATAGTCACCGACTTTCGGTAATGGCTCATTCTCCACTTCATACAGGGCAAAGTTTGAGGCAGTCGCTGTCTTGATTCCTTTTATGACTAAGTCACTTAATTCATCTGCCACCTCTTTTCCGTACCCGAACGCCCAAGCTTGGTAATCATCTTTTACGATTGGGTGCTTGACTTTAAATTGATTCCATAAACTAACGACTGAATGTTGATCCATGATCTTTCACCCTTTCTTATACTTTTATGACTTTTTATCATGTATCCTTAAGACTTTAGAGACTTCAACAGATGTATAACCTCGTTCTTCAAGGTAGGGTAACACAAGTTCCAATGCTTCAATCGTTGTCGCATGAATATCATGCATCAATATAATGGCTCCTGGTTTTAAGTTTTCTTTCACTTCTGCCAAAATCGCATCGGGATCTTTCGTTTTCCAATCCAATGTGTCAATCGTCCATAACACTGTTGGCACATCGACGTATTGTTCCACACGAGTGTTTGTCGACCCATACGGGGGTCTAAAGACGGTGGACGCCTGACCATTAATGTTCAGCAAAGCTTGATCCACGCGATTGACTTCTTCTTGAATAGCCGCATCACTAATCTTAGTTAGTTGCTTATGATTCCATGTATGGTTACCTATTTCATGTCCGCGCTTAAAAACTTCTTGAACAAGGTCTGGATAGAAGTCAATGCGACTGCCTAGCATGAAAAATGTGGCTGTCATGTCATACTTCTCTAATAGTTGTAGGGCCTTTAATGTATTCTCTGGATGTGGCCCATCATCAAAGGTCAAGGCTACTACTTTTGTTTCTTGTGAGTTTTCTTCATCGTCATGATCATCAATGTCTGTTTGTTCCTCATCAGGGGCACCGGATGTTGTGTCACCAGTTGATATGTCGTTTTCTATTTCAATATTTAATCGCGCGCGCCAGTCCTCTTTTAAGAAAGTATGAAAGTCAGATAGCGGTAAAGCTATCTCCGGAGAACCCGCTGCTCCTGCAGTTACCTCGTACTTATCAAACGTGAACATAAGCGCATCTTCTGTCACATATAGATTTGACAAATCCGTCTCTTGTTTCCACTCTAGCAACGCTTCTTCAAAAAACATATCTTGATAATCTGGTGACGATTCAAAAGCTTTTTTTAGCTGTTGATGCACGTCGTCATACATTTCCGTCGACTCTTCAAATAGGGTCTGAGCAGAGATCGTGGCATTTTTCTGTAAATCTACCATAAACACCTTTGAAGACTGACGGCCATTTGCCCCAGCAACATAACTTTCTGCATTAAATACAAACGAATATAACGTTTCATTCACTTGGTATATATCGAATGTAAGATAAAAGTTTGCTTGCCATTGTCTTTCTTCTAAGTAAGGCTGGTTTTGTTTCACTTCTTCTAAGAATTCCTCTTGTTTTTGATTGACATACGTCAGAATCTGTTCAGTTAATGGCTCATCTTCAAATACCGGACGGTGAATCGCCATATGATAGTTTGGGTCTTCTATTACTTCTGTACCAATATTGATGCCGGGATAATGTGATTGTGTCACTTCCTCGGTTGCTTTCACTTGTTTGTCTGTGTCACTTTCGGTCACTATTAAAGAGAACGTTAACCCCACTAATAGTAACAATAAAAAAACTAATGTTGCATAAACCTTCTGGATGACTGTCATGTAAACCCCTCTTTAATCTGCTAATCTATATATCACTCATTAAACTATCTTAGCAAATAATAGAAAGAACCACGATACATCCTTATTACTAATTTTAAAGTGAATAATATAAGTTTCTCAATTGATCATTGCGTTTCTTGCATCAACTTAGCTAGAATGGCCTTCAATTGATGATACTCTTCTTCTGATAGTTTCGTTCCTTCTATAAATTTCATCGGGATTTCTTCCGCTAGATGTTCTTTTTCTTTTCCTAAGGCGGTTAATTCAACTTCTACTACTCGTTCATCTTCCGTTGAACGTCGACGTGTTAAGATACCGCGCTCTTCCATACGCTTAAGCATGGGTGTAAGCGTACCAGAATCTAAGTATAACCGTTTGCCTAATGCTTTTACTGTAATCATTCCTTCTTCCCATAAGACAAGAAGAACTAAGTATTGAGGGTATGTCACATCAAGTTCTTTTAATAACGGTTGATAACGCTTCGTCATCTCACGTGTCGCCGCATAAAGCGGAAAACATATTTGATTATCTAATTTTAATTGGTCTTTAGCCATATCAATCACCTCTTCAATAAATAGTTTATCACACACTTCAGGATTCATTGTATAATAGAAAGTCTTCAACTATTATATTTTTTTGTTAATAGCACGTAAACACGCTTCACATTGATTGTATTTTTCCGATACTACTAGTGGTATCAATTAAACAATTAAGTTACCTAATTAATACAATAGGTAGATAGACAGGAGGACATATTTATGCATACGATTCAAGATCTACAATACAAAGACCTCACTCAGAAAAACTTACTGGCCATCTTAGCTTTTTCATTTTCACTCGTGAGTGGCGGAGTCATTGCCCTTTTAGATGGTTTGATGATGAAAGGCTTGCTTTATGTTAGTGAGATTATTCTCTTATGGGTAAGTTTTTTCTTATTACGTTACCTATTTAAGAAACCCATGATATTCCCATACATTCTCGTCACGTCAGGTTATCTATTTACCATGACAGGTGCTTATTTATTCGGTAGCAGCTTATCGATTACGCTAATCTTTTTCTTCTTACTGTTCCTATCGACGCTTTATTTACGAAAAGTAATTTTTATCATTGGCAGTGTACTCGGACTCCTTGGTATTTATATTAATACAATCGCTGCACCAGATGCGTTAGTCATCTTGACTGATAACTTAACATTTACGATAGCTACATACTTTTTAGCGGGAATTGTTGCGTTTTTACTTATTGTTCTAAACAATAAGCAACAAAAAACATTGGAACAGATTCTCATTGAGAGTGAGGAAGCAAAAAATACTGAAGTTCATCAACACCAACAATTAGAATCCCACGTTGAAACCATTGTGAGTGCATTAACAACGATGAACGAACATATTCATAGTAACCTTGATTCGCAAGGAGAAATGGCGATGGCGATTCAAGAACTCGCTGAAGGTAGTGCCGATCAATCCGAGAAAATCTCTGATATTGATGCCTACCAAAAAGAAACGATGCGTGAAACACAAGCGATGTTAACAGAAACCGATACGTTGGAATCTCTGGTGAAGTCGTCGACTGAAACAGCGAATGAAGGCAATCAATTACTTGATAGCTTGGTCAATAATACGAAACAATTACTCGGTTACTTTAAAGAGATGAATGAAGCGTTTAACCTCCTCTCGATAAAAATTAAAGAAACGAATAGTTTTTCAGATAGTATTATCGATATTAGTGAACAAACGAACCTCTTGGCTTTAAATGCCTCTATTGAGGCCGCCCGAGCGGGCGAAGCGGGTAAAGGCTTTGCGGTTGTGGCTGATGAAATTAGAAAGCTTGCTGAAAACAGTAACCATGCGGCCGAAAATATTACCGCAAACTTAAAAGAAGTGAACGACACACACGAGTTCACTCTCGAAAAAATGACCCAAAACTTACAAATGAGTGAAGATAATTTAAAAAAAGCCACCGATGTAGACCAAGCTTTCACTAAGCTTGGTAGCTACTTAACCAACTTACGCGAACAATTTAGTGCTTTCCAAGTCATCGCAGAAAAAGTTGAAGGTAACACAAATCATGTCAGCGACCGCACAAGTGAACTCGCTGCTATCATTGAACAATCGTCTGCAAGTTTAGAAGAAATGAGCGCAACAGTTGAAACATTAAACAAGCAAAACAAAACGATTGCTGACGATATGAAACGCACGGAATCAGCAGCTAAACAGATTGTTTAATAATATAAGGTGCTCTCGCCTTATTAAAAATAGTTTTAACACTCTTTCCCGATCTCAAACGAGATCGGGATTTTTTAAGCGTTCAAGTTGCTTTCGTTAAATTAATTGTGTACAATTAATTTGTAAACAATTAAATTAGGAGGTTATTCATTATGGGACTACCACTTTATACCGCAAAATCAACCGCTTCAGGCGGCAGAAAAGGGGTTGTTAAAACATCTGATGGACAAATGGAACTCGCGTTATCATTACCTAAAGGCTTAGGTGGAAAAGAAGAAGCTGGGACAACGAATCCAGAACAACTCTTCTCCCTCGGTTATGCCGCTTGTTTTGACAGTGCACTGCAGCTCGTGGCAGGACAAGCAAAGAAACAAATCACATCAGAAGTGACCGCAGAAGTAAGTATTGAGAAGAAATTAAAAGGCTTTGGATTAAGCGTGAAACTGACCGCTGAAATGACCGGGGTTACCCAAGCAGAAGCTGAAGAGTTAATGGAAAAGGCGCATCAAGTGTGTCCTTACTCACGTGCAATCGATGGCAATGTACCGGTTAAGAAAAAAGCCATCGCTAAATAGTTAGGCTCACCCTTTAAATAATTCAGTCTAATCAAATCATTGTATAAAACATAAAACAGCCCACGCATTTATACTCCGCGTGGGCTGTTCGTCATTTTCTCTCATTATTTCGTTATGTTAAGTTTAACAACAGTTTAATATCCTCTTCTGAAAGGGATTGACTCGTTGTTTCGCCTGGTTGAATCACTGTATCAATCAATTCGCGTTTCTTCTCTTGAAGCTGATAAATCTTCTCTTCAATGGTCCCTTCAGCGATTAAGCGATGGACATGGACAACCTCTTTTTGACCCATTCGGTGGGCACGACCGGCCGCTTGTTCTTCGACAGCCGGGTTCCACCATAAGTCATACAGAATTACTGTATCTGCCCCGGTTAAATTTAGTCCGGTTCCGCCAGCTTTTAGTGAAATAAGGAAAATCGGTTTTTCTCCTTCGTTAAAACGCTCAGCCATTTCAACGCGCGCCTGACTTTTCGTTTGGCCATCAAGATAAAAGAAATCATAGCCTGCCTCAGTTAACTTTTCTGCCATCACTTTCAACATACTTGAAAACTGTGAGAAAATCAGTAGACGGTGATTATTGGCGAGTCCTGTTTCAATTAAATCTAAGAGTTGAAGTAACTTACCTGATTCGCCTTCATAGTTATCTAAAAACAACCCCGGATGACAACAAATTTGTCTCAGTCTTGTGAGTCCCGCTAAGATTTTCATTCGACTTTGTTGGAAACCTTCGGTTTTTAACTGCGCCGCTGTTTCTTCTTGAATCTTACTTAAGTAAGCTAAGTAGACTTTCTTCTGATCATCAGTGAGTTCTGAATACTGTAAGGAATCAACCCGGTCTGGGAGTTCTGTTAACACGTCCTGTTTAACCCGGCGTAAAATAAACGGCCGGACAATACGGGCAATTTTTTCTGGTGCGAGCTTTTTAAAGTCTTTTTTCGCCGGAAAAAGGCCTGGCATTAACACATGAAACAGTGACCATAACTCATCCAGTGAGTTTTCAATCGGTGTCCCACTTAAGGCAAAGCGTTTGCCAGCTTTTAGCGAACGAATAGCTTTGGATATTTTCGTCGCATTATTCTTAATCGCTTGTGCTTCATCTAAAAACAGAATCGGATACGTCTCTTGTTTTAACACATCAATTTCTTGACGGACCATCGGATACGATGTGATCCAGACATCTGGTGATGTTGTTTGCCACATAGCTTCGCGTTCATCTTTTGTCCCGTAGAACACTTTGACATGTAAAGATGGGGCAAACTTTTTAAATTCGCGCTCCCAGTTAAAAATAAGTGAGGCCGGTGCAACAATAAGGGCTGGTGATTGAAAAGTATGATCTTTTTCTTCCCATAACTTTAAGATGTAACTAATCGCTTGAACGGTTTTACCAAGACCCATATCATCTGCCAGTACCCCACCAAAACCGTAATGCGCGAGCGTATTAAACCACTGGAAACCATCAACTTGATAATCACGTAAAGTCGCTTCAATTCCTTCTGGTAACGATACTTCTCGCGTTTCTGGTTGTTTTAAGTCTCGTAAGAGACGCTTAAAGGCTTGTTTATAAGTGGCTTGATTGGATTCGCTCATCATGTCATCGATTTCCATACTGTGATAGAGCGGTAAATGGACATGTTCATTCGCAAGGTCATTCGCCTTGACATCAAAACGTTCAACGAACTGATTGATTGTTTGGAAAACGTCGGTATCAAGCGGCATAAATTGACCGTTTGCCAGGCGATGGAACTTTTTCTTCTCTCTCATTGACGTTAAGACACTACCAATCTCTTCAGATGGGATATGCGAAAAATCAAAGGCGATATCAAGTAATTGATTGTCATGGTCAACATCTGACGTCATCGTTGGGTAGTGACGTTCTTCAAGGAATAAGTTCTTTGCCTTCTCCCTCATAAAGATATCTAAGTACTCGCTTAAGATGGAGAGATGTTGATAAAAGAAGTTAAATTGATCGGCTTCTTCTAACAGGTAAAGGATGTCTTCATCTCGCACGAACTGCGCTTGGCCTAATAAATACATAATCTGTTGTTCTTTATTGGAATCTGTCACCAACAGTTTGTCTTCTACAGGACCTAAAAACGGGTTAAAGGTCGTTAAGCCATATTGGAACTCAAGCTTCGCCGTCAGTATGTGATTGTCATAATCGACATAAAGTTTTGCTTGTAATGGATGCTTTTCAATCTCATCTTTAATGGCTGGGTCAATGATGACCTCGCCAATTTTATCAAGCTCAGGGGCAACGTCTGATAAGAAATCCAGCATTTGTTCATGGTTGAAATAGAGCCTGTCCCCGCCTGAATCATGCATCAAACTGAAACATGTCCACACAACCGTTTCTTGTTCTTCCGCTAAAGTGTAAAACTTGTTGTCTTTATTTAGATACAGATAATTTTCTAGGAATTGATACGTTTCTAAGTTCTTAAATAGCAACACATAACGATCCTCTTTTTTAGACAGTTCAAATTTCAGTGGTGGCTTTTTATCCATCACCTTTAATACTTTTGTCGGCTTATAGGTCGTATCGTTAACGATTGTTGTCCGTTCTGCCAGTAAGGGTAATAAATCTCTTGCTGCTTTAGACGTTAACATAATCGCGCGAGCTTCATAATCAAACCGTCCGTCACCGAAACGTTTTTGTTCATTGATATAGGTTCTTAAGTATGAAAGAATCGTCTCATCTTCCGGTGTAAACGTATGGTTATCCGGTTCATAGCTAAATTTAGACGTAAAATTTAATGATTGATGCCGATCGATATGTTTTAACAATTGATCGATTGACTTCACAACATAGGCCCGTTTTTCACCAATTTTTAAATCAAGCATCATATGAAGACCGTTATAATAACTATGTTGAATACTGATAAAATACTCGACCGTTAAAGGCACTCGATCCGTTGACGCTGTCTGTTGAAATATTTGTTTTTGTCGCATCGCTTTTAAGTGATTAACAAAAACTTGACTCCATTCGGCTTCTTGTGACATCATTTGTCCTGGTTGCTTCATACCGTTATCTTCAAATTTTTCAACTAACTCAAGCATCACTGCCGCCACATGCTTACATGTTCCGTAATCACTAAAAGCCGGACAATCACAGTCATAATCTTTAAAAGGATGTTCCGTGTAAATGATCACATCATAATCAAACTTTGACCCCTCAACCGTTGCTTCCCATTGGTGCAGTTTTCGGTTACGCACGACATTATGGACACGAAAGTTATTATAATAATCATACCCCCTCTTGAAAAAAGTCGGGCTGAAATGCGCTTTTACCTCTTCATATGTGAATAATTGCATCGTTGTCACCTCTACCGTTATTTCCGTAAAAAATCTGTTTATAGTATAGCATAACTCCACTTTTTAAATAGAGACCAATTCAATAGTGGGGTGAAAAAGCATTTATATAATCTTACACTCTATCTATCATATTCATCAACCCTATACTATAATTATCAAGTACATAAACGTTGATATGACTGATATGCAACCGCTAGTTGACAAACTTCCAACTAGGGTTGGTAGTGATTCAAACCGGGTATTGCTATACTGAAAGCATCAAAAGATGGAAGGATGATTCAAATGATCCTCGCGGATAAGCTCATCAAACTAAGAAAACAATTTGGGTGGTCTCAAGAAGATTTAGCTGAGAAAATGAACGTCTCGAGACAATCCGTCTCAAAGTGGGAAAGTGCTTCTAGTATTCCTGATCTTAATAAGATTATTAAATTGGCCGATATTTTTGGCGTGAGCACAGACTACCTATTAAGAGATGAGGTAGAAGAAGCAGAACAACTGACAGAAGATAATGACCCTCTCTTAAAACAAGTCTCACTAGAAGAAGCTAATGATTATGTTGAGAAAAAACAACAAACAATTAAAAACGTCGCTAAAGGTGTACTGTTGTGTATTTATGCGGTGATTCCACTCTTTTTCTTTCTTGCTTTAGCTGAAAGCGGAACTTTACCCGAGAACATAGCCGTTATATTTGGTCTTATGTCATTATTTGTGATGATCGCAATTGCTGTGGCGATTTTCATTCGCAGTAACCAATATGAAACATTGTTTAACACGTTTGAGAAAACGCCCTTTGAACTCACTTACGGTGTGGATAGTGTTTTCAAACAAAAGTTAGAAGATTTCCGTCCTACTTATCACAAACGCGTGTCTTTATCGGTTGCGATGTATGTTCTTTCGGCTACTCCACTGATTACAATGAGCCTGCTTGAAGCATCGGAAACAGTTATTTTGCTGATGCTTGTCACCTTAATGTTCATTGTCGGTTTAGCTACGTATCTACTCATACCGGTCGCAACAACTTTTAGTGCCTATCAATGTGTCCTAGGTGAAGGAGAGTATTCTAAAGAAAAGAAAGAAGGCGCTAGTCGAGACGAACAACTCGCAGCCTTTTACTGGCCACTCGTGACCGCCATTTATATCGGTTGGAGCTTGTGGACGATGGGCTGGGGCTATACCTGGATTGTGTGGCCCATCGCTGGTATTCTTTACGCTTCCTTACTTGGTCTCGTTAATTTATTATCAAAAGATAAGTCTCATAATCACTCGGCATAAATCATTTATTAAATCAATAGTGTCTCAACAACAGGCTCATAGAGCCTGTTTTCTTTTAGGTCATTCCTTTTATAAACTTTACAGTTTATTCTTTTTTGAAATTGTCATCCACAAAGTGACGTGCTATACTTTTACTATTGTTTGTGAATGACTTAACATGAAAGGAGAGAATGGATGTGAAAGCATTAGTTATATTTGCACACCCACGGAAAGAGAGCTTTTCTCACGCTTTATTAGATCGTGTGACATCAACACTCAAAGAAAAACAATATGATGTAACCGTAAGAGACTTATATGCGATGAATTTTAACCCGATCCTTGATTCAGAAGATATGATTCACATTGAAGAAGGCCAGTTTGTTAGGGGAAATACACACTACCCGCCAGATGTACAAACGGAAATGACACATCTGTTGGAGAATGACGTCTATATTTTTATCTTCCCAAGTTGGTGGAATGGTATGCCAGCAATCATGAAAGGGTATATCGATCGTGTATGTCAACACGGGTTCTTCTACAGCTTTAAAGATGAAACAGTCGCTCATCACTTTAAAGGGAAACGTGCTCTATTTTTCACCCCTACCGGTCAACCCCAAGTGATTGATGGTAAAGAGAATCCCCTTACAACCGCCATAAGAACGGTCACGTCAGGCTGGTTATTTAACGCCAATAAAGTAGACGTTATTGACCACGTCTTTTATGGTCGTGTCCCATATATGAGTAGAGATGAACTTGAACTGTATCTACAAGATGCACAAGAAAGAATCTGGGCTTTATAATACGTTTTAAGAAAGGAATGACCTATGACATTTCGAACACTGATGTACCATGAAGTAAGAAAAGAAAATGAATTTAATCCAGCACATAAGAGTCACATTGACGTCAAACAAAATTATGACGATATCTTACCGTCACCACTCTTTGTTACGTTAGAACAATTTAACCAACAGATGCAGTACCTTTATGAAGCAGGCTTTCACACCTTAACGATTGACGAGGTCAAAGCTTTTTATTTCGAAGGCAAACCGTTACCAGAAAAAAGTATCTTACTCACATTTGATGATTGTTTCCAATCACTCAAACACTACACGTATCCCGTGTTAAAAAAATACGGTTTTAAAGCACTGAGCTTTGTCGTCACGGGCTGGCTGCATAGTGAAACATTGCCTTTCAATCCCGACAAGTCTGTTTGCCTGGCTGAAAAAGACTTAAGCGAGATGAGCGATGTCTTCACCTTTTGTAACCATACGCATCACTTCCATCAGCGCAGCAGTGAAACGACGAGTATGCTGATGACAGAATCAGCTGATGCGTTTTTGTATGACTTGGCGACATGTAACAATTACGCTATTGTATCTGAAAAGGATGTCTTTGCTTTTCCGTTTGGTCTATTTAATGACGATAACGTTGAGACATTGAAAAAAGCCGACTTTAATCTTAGTTTTACGACAGAGCCTGGTGTGAACACGAAAGAAACAGAACCACTTAAGCTCCGCCGAGATGTTGTGCCTTATATGATGCCATTTGAAGGGTTTAAACAACTTGTATCAGAAGATTAATCTACATTAAAAAAGCATAAAAAAGAGAGACGATTTGTTATGAAGAAGGGATGAATGAAAATGAAAAAAACATTACACGTACTACTTATATTATTACTAGGCTTAAGTTTACTTGCAGCCTGCGGGTCAAATAACGACACATCAGAAGAGGAAAACAATACAGATGACGCTTCAGAAAACTTGTCACCAACTGGTGAAACGATCACGATTGGTACACTTCCAGCAGAAGGGAGCTTACCGATTATTCTTGCCTTAGAAAAAGGGTATTTTGAGGACTTAGGTGTTAATGTTGAGATTAAAACATTCACCTCACCAAATGATCGTAATGTCGCCTTACAAGCAGGTGAGTTAGATGGTACGATTGGTGATGTGATGACAACCGCTGCTTTTGTTGACAGAGGGATTGCACTAAAGATCACATCAGATATCAATGAAGATTTTAAAATTTTATCTTCGCCTGATTCAGGTATTACATCGATGAATGAGTTAGCTGGTCAAGATGTTTCCCTTGTGCCAAACTTTATTTTAGAGTACATTATGGATGAATTCGCAGCTGAAGGTGACTTCACTTACACTATTGTTGAAATCCCATCATTTGCTGGTCGTGCAGAAGCTTTACTTGAAAACCAAATTGACGGCGTGATTTTCACTGAACCACAAGCCGGTCTACTCGTTCAGCAAGGCGCTCATTTACTCGGAAGTTCAAAAGAAGCGGGCATCAAAGGTGGGACGCTTCTCTTTACAGAAGAAACCATCACCGACTATCCGGCCGACTTAACTGCCTTTTATCAAGCCTACAACCAGGCTGTTGACTACATGAATAAAACAGACGCCACGGAATATAGTGACATTCTAACAACCTATCAATTCCCTGAGGCGATGAGTACTTACCTTAATAATAAACCCGATCCATATGAACACGCGGGTGTGATTGATGAAGACCAATTTAACCGGATCATTGAATGGACCGAATCAAAAGGACAGATTACGAGTAGCTATACCTATGATCAGTTAACGGACTTTTCGTTTATCAATAAGTAATTAACTCAAGCATTAAAAATATTAAGATGAAATAAAACCGGATGTGATCTTCTCAAAAGATAATCACATCCGGTTTTCACTTCGTATTTTTCAAGCTTTATCTCCAGCGCTTTTCATTAAAGCCACGGTGTTAACTTCTTTTCTAACACATCGATAAACCCGAAAAAAACACTCCCTAAAAGACTCAGCGCCATAATCCCGCTAAACATTTCGACATAGTTCATTTTCATCCACGCACTTAAAATAAAATATCCGACCCCATACGTTGTCGCATAGTTCTCCGCAAAGAAAAGTGTCGCAAGTGATATCCCGATACTAATTCTTAAGCTCGAAAAAACCCGAGGTAAAATCGCCGGGAGAACGACGTAACGATATTGATGTTGTCGTTTAGCTGAAAAAGACTGCATCACCTTAAAATAGTGTGGGGGGATGTCTTTTACCCCGTCTCTGACTGACAACATTAACTGAAAGACAATGATAAACAACATTAACATCACCTTCGATACATTCCCTAAACCAAACAACAACATAAAAACAGGTAAAAAAGCGACTTTAGGAATGGGGTAGATCACATAGAGGAGTGGTGACAACAACTTATCTAACACCTTCCTTCGACCAATAGCGATACCGATCGGTAACCCAATCAGTAAGGCGAGGATAACGGCCACCAGGACCCTCAGTAGACTCGCACCCATATGGATGATTAATGGATTAAGATGACGAAAAAAGTAGTCGAACGTTTCTACGGGTGCAGGAATGGTTCGCGTCGCAATAACTAAATGAAGCACATACCAGATCACAATCATTAGCACGAAACCAATCAGCAGGGGTTGATGAAAACTTCTTTTTAACTTACTCATGCCTTACTCGCCCCTAACTTTAACTGTTCTCTCACGTAAAAACATTGATCATAAAAAGCTTTAGTCTCACGGCTCAAGCTTTCCTGTTTTTCTTTATTCATTAAAAATTGGCAGTGACCTTGTGGATGTAAAATAATAATGTCATCACCTAAAAACACCGCTTCTTCAATATCATGCGTCACAAAGATACTCGTCATAAGGCGTTCTGATTGTAAGTCTAAAAATAATTGTTGGATCGTTTCTTTTGTCATCGCGTCAAGAGCGGATGTTGGCTCATCCATTAATAATAAATCAGGTTGTGTAATCAGTGTTCTCGCAAGCGCCACCCGCTGTTTTTGACCCCCACTCAGTTGATGAGGATAGTAATTTTTACAGTTTAATATATTAAGTGACGATAGTAAATGATCGACTGTTTCGTCGGTATCTGTTTTACTTCTATCCTTTGACATCTTGAGCGGCATCGCCACCGCTTCAGCAGCTGTTTGCCACGGGAAAAGGCCTAAGTCTTGAAAGAGAAAACTCGTCTTCTCTCTGACATCACGGATCTCGTCTCCTGCGATAGTCATGTGTCCTTTGGCCGGCTTAATAAAGCCTGCTAGTAAGTGCAGGAGGGTCGTTTTTCCGACACCAGATGGGCCGATCACCGCATAGATTTTCCCTTCGTCCAATGTCATATTCAGCTGGTCGAAAATCACGTGTCCACCCACTTGATACGTGACGTTATCCAAAGTTATAAAAGGTTTCATTTTGTCACATCTTTCTTAATTATTGCGGAGGATTTTCTCCATTCTTTTTCCTTTTGCTAATTCATCAATTAATTTATCTAAGTAACGAATCTCGCGCATCACTTCTTCTTCAATGTTTTCAACCCGTACACCACAAATCACACCCGTAATTTGGTCACGATTGGGATTGAGCTTTTGTGCATCACGAAAGAAGTCTTTCATTGGTTTTTCTAGTGCTTGTATTAATGTTTCATCATGATAGCCGGTCAACCACTCAATGATGGTATCGACTTCCTCTTTCGTTCGGTCTTTTCGTTCAACTTTTTTAATGTATAACGGATAAATCTCTCCAAATGACATCTGATAAATCTTTGGTTCACCCATCATGAACACTCCTTCTGTTGATTCTCGTTATTTTAACTCTTTTACATAGCACGCATCAAAAAAACCACCGTTAATCTGTAGTATATCACAGGCAACCGTGGTTTTTTGATGACTTGATTCTATTTTTCTTGATTGAGTCGTGTTGATTAACGTTGGAGTTCTGGGACATCTTTTAACGCGATGATCCGTTGATTATGACTGCCTCTAAAATCTAAACTTAAATCACGCTCGGCCAAAATAAACGGCCCATCGACTAAGACATCGCAGTAGCTTAACAACTCTGTATAGTCACCACCGAGTGTAAGTAGTTCTTCGAGTGTATATCCTGAATACGCCCAGATGTTTTTACCCGCTTCTTTCAGTCTTTTTGCGACATGTTTCACACCGCTCGCTTGAAAGAACGGATCGCCTCCTGATAAGGTGACATCTGTCAGCGGATTCGATAAAACTTCCTCAACAACCGCATCAATCGTCATCTCACTGCCGTTTCGAATATTCCAGCTTTCTGGATTATGGCATCCTTTACAGAAGTGCGGACAACCGCTAAAGAAGAGGACCGTTCGAAGTCCAGGTCCATCAACGACAGAATCATGAAGAATATTGAGTACACGTAATGACTCACTCATCTTATTTCCCCTGGTGCTTGACACGTTCAGATTCCTCGCGACGCTTCGCACTGTTCCATTTTTTCATATCGCCTACTAAATAGCCGGTGATACGTCTAATCCGCTCAATCTTTTCTTCATCATGATTGTCACATGTCGGACACGACGTATTAATAATACCGGTATAACCACAAGACGTACAACGGTCAACTGGGTGGTTAATAGAACCGTAACCGATATTAGCCTTTGCCATCGCTTTGACTAATGTATCGAGCGCTTGGGTGTTTTTCGTTACATCTCCATCAACTTCAATATAAGAAATATGCCCACCATTACAAAGGTTATGATATTTTCCTTCCACATTAATCTTGTCAATCGCTCGGGTATTGTAATAGACCGGTACATGGAAAGAGTTCGTATAATAATCACGTTCAGTGACACCTGGAATCATACCAAAAGTGGCGCGGTCTTTTTTCGTGAACCGACCAGATAAGCCTTCTGCCGGGGTCGCGATTAGGCTAAAGTTTAAATCGTACTGCTTAGATGCTTGTTCCACTTTTTCACGCATATAAGAGATCATTTGAAAACCTAATTCATCTGCCTTTGTACTTTGACCGTGATGTTCACCCGTTAACGCCACGAGTGCTTCGGCTAGACCGATAAAACCAACACTTAGCGTGCCTTGTTTTAACACCTCACGTACTTCATCTGTTGCTTGAAGTGTCTCACTGTGTTTCCACACACCTTGGCCATAAAGGAAAGAAAAATGTTGGGCTTGTTTTTTCGCTTGAAACTCGAAGCGTTCTAACAGCTGTTTAATGACAACATCCAGCACGCGATCTAATCGGTAATAGAAATCATCCAGTGAAGTAGCAACAAGACCTAGCTTCACTAAGTTAACCGACGTAAACGATAGATTTCCGCGTTCAATACTATTATTGTCCCCGTGGCGATTATCCATCACTCGTGTGCGGCACCCCATGTAAGACACTTCCGATTCTTTCGTGCCATTATAATGCACGATATTACATTCAGCATCAATAAAGCTAAAGTTAGGGAATAAGCGCTTCGCTGTTGTTTCAAGGGCTAACTGGTACACATCATAGTTTGGATCTGTTTCACTAAAGTTTACGCCTTGTTTCATTTTAAAGATTTGAATTGGAAAAATTGGTGTTTCTCCGTTACCAAGACCCGCTTTTGTCGCTTGTAGTAAGTTTTTCATCAACATCCGACCTGCTTTTGATGTATCGGTACCATAATTGATCGAGACAAACGGTACTTGGCCCCCGCCACGTGAATGCATCGAGTTACAGTTATGGATAAAAGCTTCGCACGCTTGATACGTTGAACGATCCGTTTCTTGCCAAGCGATATCATCTAGCTCTGTTTCAGTCCAGTTGGTCGGGTAAGATTGTAGGCGTTCTAAGTGTTTTTTATGTGTCTTTTCAACATATGGGGCTAAGTCGTAATCAAACATCGGATAACTCTGACCACCGTGCTGCATATTTTGATTAGATTGAAAGATAATCGATGAAAGTGCCATCGCACTCATAATATCATTTGGTTCACGCATAAATCCGTGACCCGTATTAAAACCGTCCTTTAATATTTTACCGAGCGGAATTTGGGCGCATGTTGTCGTACCCGTTGGATAAAAATCCAAATCGTGTGGATGGATGAAGTTCTCTTCCATCATTCTAACAACTTCTTCTGATAAGAGCTTTTCTTTTGCGAAAAACTTTGCCGCTTCAGAACCAAACTTCGACATTTGCCCCATTGGTGAGGCACCATCTACATTCGCATTTTCTTGAATAAGATCTTGATTACTCACCTCTACCACTTCTGTTAAGGCGTCAATTAAGCCTTGTTCCTTTATTTCTGTCATCACTACCATAAAATCCACTCCTTAAGCATGTATGTACAATATATAGAATAGTTAACTGATACGAACACTATATGTTGTATTATTCTATCATAAGCCTTTCTCATTTTATAGTGAATTTTGTCACATAAAAAGGTCTAAAAATGATGAAACAGACATGAAAACAACTCATGTCGGCTTTCATTTTAGTTATGACAATTTTGTGACAGGTGTTAACAGACTTCTACTTCAATAGACATTGTCCGACATTTTCTATACATATATTTCAAAATTAACTTCAAATAATTAGAAGTTAATGTTACAATTGAATAGAGACTATTTTACTATTTCGATGCTACATAAGTTAAAATTGGTAGATAGTCTTTCGCAAATGACCGTTATAGTTAAAGAAAATTGAGTAAAAAATACTATTAAAATTGGAGGCGTTATTATGTCAAACAAAAATGAACAGCGTAAGCCTTTTTACAAGAAATGGTGGTTTATTCTCATTGTGGCGGCAATCATTGTTTCTGCCCTGACAGGAGGAAACGACGAAACTGACTCAACAGGCGAAGAACCAGAGAAGGAGACGGACACCACAGAAAATAATATGAACGTGGAAATGTCCAATGATGAATCTGAATCTGAAGATGATTCAGATTTGAATAACGACGACACATCCCCATCAGATACAAATGAAACTGAAGATACTGAGGATACTGAAGCTCCCGTTGAAAACGCACCAAGTGAAACTGAATCTGATGTATCGCGAGAGTTTCGTAATGCTCTTCAATCTGCCAAGGATTACTTAAACTACAGTAGCTTTTCAAAACAAGGATTGTATGACCAACTCCTATTTGAAAGTTTTCCTGAAGATGCTGCACAATACGCCATTGATAACATAGAAACCAATTGGAATGAGCAAGCACTAAGTGCTGCTAATGACTATCTAGATTATTCTCATTTCTCTAAACAAGGTCTATACGATCAACTGATTTTTGAAGAATATACCGCTGAAGAATCACAATATGCGATTGATAATATTAACGTGGATTGGAACGAACAAGCGCTGGGGGCAGCGATTGATTACTTAGATTATTCATCCTTCTCGGATCAAGGATTATATGACCAACTGATTTTTGAAGACTTTACAGCCGAACAAGCTCAATATGCGATTGACAATTTACCAGATTAATCATCTTAAAAAATCAGCTATCAAAGCACTGGGCTTCTGAACGTGATCACGTTCAGAAGCCCAGTAACATTAGTAAGGAATACTTTATTCATTTATATGCTTAGCCGTTTAAATGGCTCTATTTGATAGATACCATTCAGTATTTCCCCCTCGATATAAGCGTGATACTCATTGTATTTCTTCCACTATACCATCAATATCCCGATTATCTTTATTCATCTATACTTTCATTACTAGTAAATAATCTATCTGACACAATTATTGATCATACACAGAGTAATCAATATCTCCTTCACTTTTGGCCACAAGTAAGGCGGCATAGACATCTGAGTCAACATTTAAAATCGTTCGAAGCATACCCACAAACCACTCTACCCCAGCAAAGATTGCGATCGATTCAAGTGGCAAGCCCATCTGCGGAATAATTATCGCCATAGATACAAGACCCGCACCTGGCACAACCGCATTCGAAAGTGAAACCAGTGTTGATAGAGCGGCAATGAAAATATATTGAGTGAGCGTATATTCCGCTCCGTATATTTGAGCAATAGTGATGACCGTAATTGCCATATGCATCGCTGCACCGTTACTATTTAAAGTCATGCCTAGTGGCAAGACAAACTTTGATACTCTTTCACTAATACCTAATTTTTCTTTAGCGTCTTTCATTGCCGTCGGCAATGTAATGGCTGACGATGTCGTTGCGAGCGCGATCACAGACATTTGAAACATCCCTCGAACAAGCTTAGGTAATTTTATACGACACGTAACGGAAATAAATACAGTAAAAAGTAATAAATAGATAGCTGTAGCTAAACCGTAGACACCTAAATATTTTAATAGCGGCATCATAACACCTAATCCAAGCTTGCCGATGGTACTTGCAATCAATGCAAAGATACCAATCGGCGCTAAATTCATTATCATTAAGACAAGTTTTAAGATAATATGATTAAATTCTTTAATAAATCCAAGTACTTTTTCTGCGCCAGACTCCACTCTAACTAGACTCATCGCAATACCAAATAGGACAGAAAAGATAATAATCTGTGCGATATTCCCCTCTGCCATCGATTGAATGACGTTTGGTGAGAAGAAATTCAGTATCACATCAGAGGATGTTCCAATACTGTTTGGGTCAATGTCAACACCGTTTGTCAATGTATCTAACTGATTGCCGACACCTGGCTTTAACCAATAACCAATTATAATACCAAATAATGCGGCTAAAAAGGATGTTCCAAGAAAAATCCCAATGGTTTTTAAGCCTCTCCTACCTAATTCCTTTGAATTTAAACTACCTACCGCTTCAATAATCTGCCCCATAACGAGAAGGATAATGGACATTTGAATCAAGCGAAGAAAAATATCGCCGATAAGCTTTAAACTTGTTAAATCCCCATCAGAGAGTACCCCGAATAAGACACCTAGTATTACCGCCAACATGATTTTTGTTGTCATACTTAACTTTAGCTTTTTCATAACGGCCTCCCGACTAACAACATGTAAGCAGGTGCTAATAGCTAGCACCCGCTTCTTGTTTATAGATTGATTACAAACGGGCTTTCACTCGCTAGTTATTAGAGATTCATGCATTTCAACATTGAGCGATTCGACTTTCTCATTGTTATTTTTATGTTTTACGACAACAGTACCAGCTCCTTGATGAATATTATCTAAGTTGCTAAGTGATGTGATAATCGCTTTACCATGATCAGATGTTTCAACAAACTTCACTGCCGCCTCAATTTTTGGTAACATGCTTCCCGGTTCAAATTGCCCTTCACCGATATACTGCTTTAACTCCTCAACAGACACTTCTTCAAGCTTTTTCTGATTTGGCTTATTAAAGTTAATATACACATTATCGACACCGGTAAGAATGATAAATAAGTCAGCATTGACCTGTTCAGCTAATTTCTCTGAGGCAAAATCTTTATCAATAACCGCTTCAACACCTGTATAACCGTCCTCCGTCTTAAGGACTGGAATACCGCCACCTCCACAAGAAATGGTGATGACATCATTTTCTACGAGTTGTTTGACCGTATCAAACTCAACAATCCCGACGGGTTTTGGTGAAGGCACTACCTTACGATAACCCCTTCCTGAATCCTCAATATATTTAGCCCCATCTTCTTTTGCTTCAGCCACTTCCACTTCTGTTAAGAAAGGACCAATCGGTTTCGTTGGATGGGTAAAAGCAGGATCATCTTTATCGACTTCTACACGTGTCACAAGAGAAACGACAGATTTATCAATATTTCGCTTCTTTAATATACTACTCATTTCGTTCTGCATCCAGTACCCAATGCTTCCCTCTGTCATCGCGACACATGTATCAAGTGGCAAGGCTGGATTTTTCTCACTATCTGCTAATTGTTGCTGTAATAATAAGTTCCCTACTTGAGGCCCATTTCCATGCGAAATAATCAATTGATTATGATGTTCAACTAAATCCGCTAAACGATCACATGTCTGTCGAATGGCTTCGATTTGAGCACCTGCTGTTGGGTCATCTGAAAGAATCGCATTCCCACCAAGAGCCACAATTATTTTTTTATTTTCAATCATACTTTCTCCCTCTTTCCCTCTATCGTTTGAGCATTATTTTGCTTCTTCTATCTGATCATTATCTTTAGCCACGAGGACAAATATAATCATCCCGATCGTCAGTAAGACGGATGCCAGGTAAAAACCAACTTTCATAGAACCTGTTGTATCCGCAATCCATCCAGTGATATACGGTGCTAAAATCGCCCCTGACATCCCAATGAAGTTATAGGCACTTAATGTGGTAGATAAAGAACTTTTCGGTGCATTTTTTGTTACAAACGCCACTAAAATAGGATCAAGTGCTAACTTGCCTGTTAAACCATAAACAATTAAAGCGACAATCAGTAACGTACGATCCGTTACAAAGGCAATCCCGAATGATGTAATAATCGATAGTGGGACAAGGAAATAAATAAATTTCTTCGTTGTTTTATACTTATCAGATAATCGCGCTAAGATAAGTGCACCTGGAATGGATGCCCATGGTACAAGCGATGAAATAAACCCAACACTTGTGCCCGCAAAACCACGTTCTACTTGTAAGAATCTTGGCAACCACGTAATGATAACGAAGTTAGCATAGATAGAACAGAAAACTAAAATAAATGTTACCACTAAGTTTTTATTCGTAATAATTGATTTAAAACTAACTTTTTCACTAGCAACAGCTTGTGTTGCATCACTATTATTTACTTCTTCTTTGCCTTGATCTTCTGGTCGCACAATCTTTTCTTTTAATAACGTATAATAAAGAATACCCAAGATCACTGTTGGAACGGCCATAATATAGAATGGCTGACTCCAGTGCGCACCATTTTCAAGCACTAATTTACTTGATAATAAGTAACCAAGAGATGTACCAAACGCCATCCCACTATTAATAATGGCTGTACCTAAGGTTAATTTCTTCGTTGGAATCGCTTCAGTAGACAAGGCATAACCCGGGCCATAATAAGCTCCCTCACCGATACCAGTTAACACACGGAAAAGCATAAATACACCAAAAGCTGATGCCACACCGCTTAAATAGGTGGTAACCCCAAAGAGAATAAAACCAAGGGAAATGACGAGCTTTCGTCCAACTTTATCTGCTAATACACCAAATGGAATTTGAGTTACCGCATACGCTAAGAAGAACACACTATTGACTAAGCCGAGCTGCGCGTTACTTAAACCAAACTCTGCTCCAATATTACCCATAACCGGATTAAGAATCGTCCGGTCAGCATACATCAAAATCCATCCGAAGAAGCCTAACGCGACTACTTTCCACCAATAACGTTCCGATACCGGCATAGCTTTATACTTATCAACCATATTCATTTGTTTTGCTTGTTCCATTTAAAACCCTCCTCAACTTTTAGACACCATTGTTAGTCCTAACCAAAAACCATATAACGTATCATAGCCTGACGTATGGCCATACTGCTGAATTTCTTTTATGACTGTTTCAATCACTTCTCGATTATTTGTATCTAATAATTTTACTAAGGCAACAAAATTCTCACTTAAATGGTCATGTAATAAAGCGTGAAAATAAGCGATACTAATGTAAGTTGTTTTATTTTCTGATACTTTATAAGCTAAACAGTCTAACCAATCTTGACTCACTTGAAAAGCCATCACAGCCATCGTATAACCCATAAGCAAATCATCACCACTCGGTGTTAACCCTAAACCTCGACCTAAAAAATAATCTATAAGAGCAAGCTGTGTTTGTTTATTTTGTTTAGGTAGATTGATGAGCTGTTCAATGTGTTCAACTGCTGTATCATTCAGCTCTAACCCGATTTGTTCTGTTAGCTTGCTTTGCTCTAGCATTTGGTACAACACCGTCTCTTGTATAGCTTTTTTTTGACAAATAACAGTAGGAAAAGATAGATCCATCACTGACAGATCATTGTAATGAATCGCGATGATAGCTGCTTCGCCGTAAATAACAAGTGCATGTTGTTTTTTAACAACTAAGTCACCTACTCGTACAACCGCTTTAACATCAGCTAATTTGTCTGGCGCTATGTTAATGCCAAAAGCAGACAGCGGCTCACTCGCTGCACTTAAAAAGAGATGCGTATCATCAAATTCGATATTAATGCCCCGTTTAAACAGGCTATGTACACGGCCTGTTTCAATTTTGTGTATCAGGGGGAGCAACAAACTACTAATTGCTCCACCCTTAATGTTGTTAACCATGATTAGTCAACAGTAATGCCAAGTTTGTCTGCATAGGCAAGTAAAGCTTTTTCAAAGCACGCAAGCGGTGCACGCACCGTCCCTGCGCCTACTTGACCAATGCCAGGTTCTTTATGGGCAATACCGGTATTGATGATTGGTGTAATCCCAGAATGAACGACTTTTTGTGCATCAATGCCTAAGCATGCACCTTTAAAGTCCCATGTTGGAATACTCCAATTCGCATTGTTCGCTAAGCAAATCTCATTCATTTCCTCCGAAACATCAAGAGCATCATTGAAACCACCAGCACCTACAAAACGAGTCACACCTGGGGCAGCGATCATCGCCATACCACCGACACCGACAGTTTCTGTAATGGCACTGTCACCAATATCAGGGTTCGCGTCACTCTCTGAATAGCCAGTGAAGTACAAACCGTTTGGTGTGTTGACTGGCGCTGTAAACCATTCATCACCCATACCACTGATGCGAACACCAAAGTCGCGACCATTTCTTGCCATGGTTGTCACAACGGTTCCTCGTTGGATTTTACGCGCGGTATCAACCGTTGCTTTTCCTGCCGCCATCATGATATTTAAGAAGAATTGGTCTGTATCAGCAAGGAAACTAATGACATCATATTTATCTTTTTCATTGATTTTTAATTTTACAATGAGCGGTGTCACTTCTTTTAAGAAATTAAGCGAGGCCGCGATATTACGTTGATGGAACTCATCACCCATCGTGATGGCTTTTGCTATCATAACACTTAAGTTAAGGCCACCCTCTTTATGTCTGAGCGCTTGTGAAAGCACTGGTCCTAATACATCTTTCATCCAGTGAAGACGATCGACAACCTCTTGTGAATAAGCCCCAAACCGAAGAACCTTCCCGATACCTTCGTTTAATGTACAGTAAGCAGGTGAGCCATCGAGTTTATTTTCAACCACGAGTACAGGCATATTACTAGACGTAATTCCCCCCATTGGTCCGACCGCATGATGATGGTGACAAGGTGAGAAGGTCACGCCACCCGTTTCAAGTAACTTCCGTGCACTTTCTTCGTCATCCGCCCAACCTTCAAATAACACCGCACCAATACATGACCCTTGCATAGGTCCTGTCATATCTTTAAAGTCAATCGGTGGTCCAGCATGAAGGATGACACGATCATTTAACACATCCATCACTTCTTTAGCTGGACGCACATCGACTAAGAACGGCTGAGTATTTTTCATCTGTTCAACAACCGCTGCATTACCTTCTTCTACTTCATCTAGTTTTGCTAAAGCATGTAAAATTTTTATCAGCTTTTTATTTCCACCAGCAGCTGGTTTCCAGTTGTACTGTACCGTTTTACCACCATGTTCAATAATGGATTCAGTAAAGCTCTTCAAACCAATGTTAATGACACGTGGTTTTGTATTGAGTAAATCACGAATCGCTTCACTTAGTTTTGGTAAAGTATTTTTAGCCGCGTTAACCTCTTGTTGGTCTTTATTATTTGTTTCATAATCAATCCCTTTTAGTTTAAGCGCAAGACGCACAGCTTTCGCATTACTTTCTTCCACAAACACACCAGACCGCTTTAATGTACGAATGGCTTTGTCATAACCTTGAGGATCTTGGTCTGTTCCACAGACTGTTGCGACAAAGTATAAGGTTCTTCCGTCTTTTTCAGCTGTTGCTTTCGCTTCTAAAATCGCTGGTGATAAGGCTTCTGCCATGTCTGGATGTGAACCATAACCTAAGACACAATCAAATAAAATAACTCCTGTATCTGCATCGTTGGCGTATGTTCTCATTTTATTGATACGTACTTCTGGGTCAATCATTGGGTGTGGTTTTCCTTGCGTATAAATGTCATCACCCAAATCCATGACTTCATAGCCATTGGCTTTTAAGATATACCCTTCCTCTTTAATTAACCCGCCCAAGTCAAGAGCATCTGAGATAAGCATACCCGCTTCAGCCGCTAACGTTCCGCCAGAATAAAGCCCTTTGACTGTTTTATCTTCAGATAAAACAACGTCAACGCTATTTGCTAGCGGCTGACTGTAATTTACCTGCACGGCTTTTCCTTCTGCTAAATCAACGGCGATGCGTGCTGTTTCTTCAAGTGTATGTGCTAAGTAAACATCACCTTCATGATGATCTGGTTTTTCACCTAAGAAAATCGCCACAGCTGGTTTAGATAAGCTATGCAATAATTCTACAATCTCATCACGCACTTTTTTTGCAGGTGGCTTGGAAATAAAGACAATCACGTCTGTGGGATCATGTGCCTCTAATCCAAGTAACGCATCTTTTGCCGTAATCGCTCCAACTTCTTCGCTTAAATCACGTCCACCTGTGCCAATCGCATGAACAACCCCTCCTCCGAGACGGTCAATAATGGTGGTCACTTCTTGAATCCCCGTGCCAGAAGCACCAACAATACCGATGTTACCTGGTTTGACAACGTTAGTGAAAGCAAGCGGTGTACTAGAGATAATACCCGTACCACAATCTGCCCCCATTAACATAACGCCCTTTTCGTGGGCTTTTCGTTTTAATCTGGCTTCTTCCTCAAGTGGAATATTATCTGTAAATGAGAAAACATGTAGACCTTGATCTAGAGCATTTTCAATTTCATCCACACCGTACTCGCCTGGAATAGATAATAAAGCGAGGTTTGCCTCTGGCAACTTATCTTGAGCAGCTTTAAAGCTATTGACTGTTTCAAATCCACTTGTTTCACCTTTCACGGCTAAATCATCTAAAAACTTATCCGACTCTGATAAAGCGTTTTCAAAAATCTCCTCATTCTCAGCGTCGATCACGATGACCATATCACTCGGTGAGGCTGTTTTTGCTTCGTCTGTTAACAAGCCACTGTTTTTAAAAATGTCTTTGTTAGCATCCGTCCCCATCATAATGGAGCATTTTTTCACTCCTTCCAAACCATTGATAGCGTTGGTTAGTAGCATCAAGTTAATTGAATCTTGATAACTATTTTTTCTAATCACTGTTTTTAACATTTTCAAACCTCCTTGTTTGCTGTAAGATAAATATAGCACGAGAGTTTTTAGAATACATTGGCTAAGAAATCTAGAATTTTATTGTTTTTTTAGACGAAAAGGATAAAGGGGGTGGCAAAATGAAGGCGCTTAACTTGATGCGACTGGAACCATTAAAAAAAGCAAGAATCATCGCAGGCGAGGCTGGTTGTGATAAAAAGATTACCGGTGTTAATGTATTAGAAGCCCTAGATATCGAAAATTGGGGCAAAAAAGGGCAAGTCATTCTCACGAGTTTTTTCGCATTTAAAGATTTATCCGAAAAGACCTTAACCGATTTTTTTAAGAAGATGGCGATCATCGGGATTGCAGCGATTATTGTTAAAGTCGATCGTTTCGTACATCATGTGCCTGAATTGATGATTGAACTTTGCCATCAGCACGGCATCTTATTAATCCAAATTGATAAAGAAGTTAAGTATGAAGCCATTGTTTTAGCTATTTTAGAACCAATCATTAATAAAAATGTTGCTTTACTCAATCGTTATTATGAGATTCATAGTGAGATTACGCAGATTGCTTTAAAGATGCCGTCAATCCAAGCTATTTTGGAAGAGTTTAAACAGATGATTCATTTTGATTTCACCTTATTGAATATGTTAAAAAAGACTCAAATCACTACTAACGCCGATTTATCAAATTACCACATTCTTAGTAAACAAGCCATTAAACAGGAAAAATATATGTTTTATAGTTATAAACGACGTGAGGTGATCTACACCATTGGGAGCGAAGAAAGTAAGGGGTCTCAAATCAGTGTACAAATCCCTTGTCTTGAGCATGATGAATATGAGCTGATTATTCACGAAGGGACTCATCACATTAGCGAAGAAGACTTTATGGTGTTAGAGAATGCGGTCAAATTTCTTCAAATGGAATTGTTGAAGAAATATGCGCTGTCACAAAATATTTATCAACAAAAAAATAACATCTTAAACGATGTATTAAATAACCGCATTCAAGAAGAGAAAGATGTCGATGACATTTTAGATTACTTAAATATTGATAAATATGACTATTATCAAGTCGCCATCGTAAAACTCTATCAAAAAGAGCAAGTCGACACACTTCAAAAGGATTACACCAAGCTGTTAAAAAAGATGCGTTATCTATTAAAGGTTCCAACCAACCGTTTTGCCTATATGGAAAATACGAACCGAATTGTTTTATTAGCTAACCTTAGAGAAGTTGATCAGTCACTCAATGAGAAGAAAATCAAAGAAACGGTTGAACAAGTCATGAAGGGATATAAAAAAGATTATTACCATATCAGTATGAGCTCAGTTGTACACAAGGAAGCTATTCACAGAGCAAATACTGAAGCGTTGAAAACTCAAAAAATTCTTGATTTATTTTATCCAGAAAACTCCGTTTTAAACTACCAACAATTAGGTATCTATAAGCTATTACTCGACCTAGATAAGTTAGATCAAGCTAAGAGTTTTATCTCGCCGCATATTGTTGACTTTAAGGAACAGCATCCGGAATTATTTGAAACACTGTCTGTTTTTATTGATACGCAACAGAGCTACACTAAAACAGCTGAACGACTATTTTTACATCATAAAACGATTCGATACCGGATAGACAAGGTGAAAGAGTTACTCACTATTAATTTTGATCAACCTGAGGATATTTTACAAATTCAAATCGCCACGCGATTATTTAAACTGTTACATTAGTTTTAAGGGAGGACATACTGTTGCACACACCTGAGATTTACCACTATACATCCACTCACAATATAAATATGATGATGACATTATATCGTGCCAGTGAGAATAGACAGAAGGCTACGATTGTCTATTTTCATGGCGGGGGACTATTATATGGTCATCGCGATGACTTGCCAAACATTTACGTCGATCAGCTAGTGACGGCTGGTTATGATGTATTAACGTGTGACTATCCACTGGCGCCAGAGGTCTCACTAGATATAATCTTGCAGTCTACCTATGAACTTTGTGTGCATTACGCGACGCATAGAAAAGACATTTTTCAACTAGAGCATAATCGTTTGATTTTATTTGGACGCTCAGCAGGAGCCTATTTAGCTCTTAAACTAGCTGAGACTTTGTTAGAAAAAACAGATATGACACCTGCTGCTATCATAAGTTTATATGGCTATCCAGGCTTTGACGTAGATGAATTCAAAAAACCAAGTAAGCATTACTTACAGTTTCCAGCCGTAGAGGACAGCGTCGTTAATGGCATTATCTCAGACCATTATGTGACAGAGGGTTCACTTGAAAAGCGCTTCGCCCTCTATTTAAAAGCAAGACAAGAAGGCAACTGGTTACGTTACTTACAACCTCACTCACCACTTGAGACTTATCACGTCTCAGATGAAACATTTAAACAGTTTCCACCGACCATACTAGCTGCCGCTACACATGACCCTGACGTGCCTTACCGACTATCGAAACAGATGAGCCGGAAAATACCGTCAGCTAAATGTCTCACCATCTATAATGACACACATGATTTTGACCGAGATACGACCGATACGACCGGCATAAAAATCTATGCACAAATCATTGCTTGGTTAGAGGAAACGTTAACAACGACAGCAGTAAAAGAATGCTAGACATAAAAATAACGGTAACCAATGTTCATCACGTCGGTTACCGTTATTTTGAATGTATATTTGATTTAAGGTTTCATACTAATAAACTAGCTGATGAATTGACCCCTAAACTATCTCATAAAAAGAAGTCATTCAATCAAACTTTACGATCGTTCTTCCAAGATGTTCACCCTTTTTAATTGCGGTGATTTTCTCTTTTAAACCTGTTAACGACACTTCGTTTACTAATGCCGTTTGCGACACATTCCAGTCACCTGCAAGCTTATCCCATAATTCAAACCGTTCTGTGATAGGTACGTTGACAGAGTCAATACCTAAGATGTTCACCCCTCTTAAAATCAGTGGTAAGACCGTTGACGTTAACTGGATGCCTGCGGCATTCCCACACATGCTTATGCTTCCTCTATAGGATAGTTGAGGGATAATGGTTGAGGCAACGTCCCCGCCAACCGTATCTAACACATAGTCATATTTAGATTTATTTAGCGGTCTTTTTAGTTCACCCAAGTCCTCTGGAAAAATAATTGCTGTTGCTCCTAATTTTTTAGCGATCTCCACTTGATAACTTTTACGGACTAAGGCCGTAATGTTAGGATAGCCACTTTTAGCTAACATCTGCAGCGCGAGACTACCGACGCCACCTGTTGCACCTGTCACTAAAATCTCAGGATGATTATCAGGTCTTAGGCCGTTTTTTTCTAAAGCTGCAATCGAAAGGGCCGCTGTTACACCGGCTGTACCAAAAACCATGGCATCTTTTAACGTCAAGCCTTTAGGTAAAGGCACAAGCCAATCAGCTGGCACTTTTGCATATTCAGCGAATCCACCTGTATGAGTCATACCAAGTTCAAAGCCTGTCACAATGACTTCTTGTCCTTCTTCATACGCTTCGTGTTGTGAACGAACAACCGTCCCACTTAAGTCGATCCCTGGAATCATTGGGTAATTTCTAATGACACCTCCGTTTTTTTGTACCGCCAGCATATCTTTATAGTTGAGCGAAGAATAAGCCACTTTAATAAGTACGTCTCCTTCAGATAATGCCTCCACCGCTACATCTTCTAAGTCATAATTCACTTCGTCATTTTCTTCTCTAACAACAAGCGCCTTAAATAAATTCATCTCATATTCTCCTTTGTTTTTTATAAAAACAGTTCGCAAACAAAAATGTTTGCTATAAAAGATTAACATGCTATGATGGATACGTCAACATAGGAAAGGGGGCTGTCTATGGAATTACATGATTGTATGAATTTTTTACTTAGTGTCAGTCAAAACAAGGTATTCAAACATTTCAGCAAACTACTTCAAGAATATAAATTAACACCCGCTCAGTATGGGGTATTAAATTGTTTGTGGCAAGATGGGGCTCTGTCTCCAAAACAAATTGGGGCTCTTTTACACTTAGAAGCGCCAACGGTGTCTGGCATTCTTGATCGTATGCAAAAGGCTGATTTAATCGAGCGATCGATTGATGAAAATAGTCGAAGAAACGTCTGGGTCATCCCAACGGAAAAAGCAAATGCCATGAAAGACCCTATCGAAAAGGTCACTCAGCAGTTAAATACCGTCGTTCTAAAAGACTTAGCTGATGATGAAACGCTTGTATTAAAAAAGGCATTAACAACGATTATCACGTCTGATTTTCATGAAGATGTTTAATTAACCTACTGTTTGAATAGACAAAAACACCGCTAAATAAAGGCTTACCCCTTTATTTAGCGGTGTTTCTTATTTAGTATAGTCGTTTAAGGAAGAAAAGTGATTATCTACGCTTCGTCATTTTTTCTGTCTGATTTTATATTTACTGTTGGTGTATTTACCAGCTCAAAGGTTGCAGAAGCAAGAGCGACTTTTCCGTCACTGCTTTCAACTTTTTGTAAAATATGCGAGAATAACTCATCTTTAATACCGAGCCGTTTCTTGTAATCAACAACGTACCTCACCGTAAACTCAACCCAATTGTCATTCGCCACCATTAAGACAAGCGGTTCTGTTTGCGCATCTTCAATTAAGTATTTCTTAACCATCTGATCCCACTGTTCTTCTGCTTCTTTCGTGTAATCACCCACAACATTGTTCGCTACTTCAGTAAACATCTGTCTAGCCATGTTATAGTTACTGCCAAACCTTACCGGGATTTTAATCTCATCCCACAAAAATGGAAAGTCAGCTGAGTAATTGTAAACCGGTTCTTTAAAAACAAAGCTATTGGCAATCCGGACAATCCGGCCGTTATATAAATCACCATCAACCCAACCACCGATCTCCATAATGGTTGTTCGAAGGATGCCAACATCAATAACGTCCCCTTTTATTCCACCGACTTGTACACGATCCCCTGACTTATAAATATCACTAAACAAGATCGCCAGCCAGCCGGCAAAACTAACAATCACTTCCTGTAAGGCAAAGGTGATTCCAGCACCCGCTATACCAAAGAAGACCGTTAACGATCCTAACCGGTCACGATAGACGACCGAGATGAGTAAGACAATTAAGAAATACCCCACAATCCCGACCGCTTTTTTCGTGCGATAAGAACTATCGGAGTCCTTAATATAATGATTCAAACGCTTTTCAATGAAGCTTCTAATAATGAGAATTACGATAATCCCGACAATAGCTGCGAGAAGCTGCATCGCATACGGTTGGCTAAAAAAACGTATGAGTGGATTCAACACGCGTCCCCCTTTCTGATAGGTACCTTTATCAATATCTACCCGCTCACCTATCTTTTAACCTTTATATTTTTTGCGGTATAAGCACTTAACCTAAGCTATACACGTTGATACAAGTTTCAATCCACGTAAAAAGCTAGCATCCCTCTCTAAGAGCGACACTAGCTTTAAATGATAGTTAGTAAAAATCAGTTGTTAATTATTTTCTTAACGGCTTAAGTGCTCCGCTCCAGTCATTGACTTGGTCTAACATTAAGTTGATGGTTTCTAAGTGCAAGTCTTGTGGCGCAAACTCTTGACCTTTGAAGTCATAGAATAATGAGAGCGTTGGGTGTGTACGGACATCGGCAATCATTAATTCACCCATAATTCCGCGTAAATGTTCAGCGGCACGTGCACCACCAGTTGAACCGTAGCTTACCATACCGGCTGCTTTATTATGCCAAGCGTCACGCGCTAAATCAAGCGCATTTTTAAGTGAGGCTGATAAACTATGATTATATTCTTGTACAATAAAGACAAAACCATCAAGTTCCGCTAATTTTTCATTCCATTTTGCAATACCCGGCGCATCTCCTTCACCTAATAACGGTAATTGGTAATCTTTAATATCAACGATCTCATAGTTTGCATCTTCGCGCTTATCAGCAATTGATTTTACCCATTCTCCTACGGCTGGACTAACGCGGCCTTCTCTCGTACTTCCTAAAATAATCCCAATGTTCATTTTTTCACTCATGTTTTTTTCCTCCTTAGATTGTGTTCCTAATAGTTTATTTAACCATTTCATTTAGCTAACCTACTTTCTCTCTTCCCATTAAACCGTCAATTCAATCCGATTTCCCGATGGGTCTTTAGTAAAGATATGATGATTGATCTCCTCAACGGTCGCTCCCTGTTCCCTTAAGCGCTGCACGATGTTATGAAGTGCTGCGGTGTCTTGATACACCATCTTAAATGACTGCATACCGACACTTGTTTCTTCTTCAGGTGGTAACCCTTCCCCTTTCCACGTATTTACACCGACATGGTGGTGATAGTGACCGGAAGATAGAAAGAGCGCTTTACTGCCAAACACACTCGCGACATCAAGACCTAATCCATCGACATAAAAGGCTTTTGTTTTATTTAAATCTGCCACATATAAGTGGATATGCCCCATAATGGTTTCTTCTGGTAACCCTTGCCACTCGCTCCCCTCAATCCGATGAGACATTAAGGCTTCTGCATTTAATGGATCAGTTGCCATCTTGACTTGACCACTGTGCCATGTCCATTCATCAGGATCACGGTCGATATAAATCTCAATCTCATTACCATCGGGATCACTTAAATAAATCGCTTCACTGACTAAGTGATCCGCTGCCCCTAAGTCAATGTTGTGACGCGTTAGGTGAACAATTACATCCGCTAAATCTTTCTTCTTAGGTAAGAGTAAAGCAAAGTGATACATACCCGTTGTTTGTTGGATTTTCGGTGTCACACCGTCTGGTTGAGTCAAGGTAAGAAGCGTTGTCTTCCCATCAGCTGTTAATTCAGCCGTCATATTTGTTTGAGATAAGACTTTAAACCCAATAACCGTCTGATAAAAGTTGAGTGACCGTTGTAAATCACTTACCTTTAATGTGACATGGCTGACAAATGTTGTTGGTTTTTCATGAAAGCCCATTGTATTTCCTCCTCTCCATCTTTCAGTGATGGATTCATTTCTTTTTGTTTTTAACTTACTTTATGTAACCTACTATATATTATTGATTAATATTCGTCAAGTAATTAATTTAATATTTGTTATTAAGTTTTAACATATGCTATAATACCATTAGAAGAGGTGAAGATTATGGCACAACCAACCATTTGTCCAAAATTCGAAAAAGCGATTTCTATCTTAAGCCAGCGCTGGACAGGACTTGTCATCTACCAACTATTAAATGGCACGCAACGTTTTAATGAGATTCAGTCTGCGATTGGCATTAGCGGTAAAGTCTTATCCGATCGATTAAAAGACCTAGAACAAAAAGGATTAGTCAAGCGCGACGTCATTCCAGATACGCCCGTTGTCATAGAATACTCCTTAACGGATAAAGGTCGTTCAATGGAGCCAATATTAAAATCTATTGAACATTGGTCACAGGAATGGATGTTTCTAAACGACTAATCCTTATCAATCATTTAATAAAGCGCGAGCTATTTGAGTTATCCTCATTAGCTCACGCTTTATTTGTACTTAGATATATGTGTTATTACTCACATAATTATAGTATAGACTTTATTTATGATGTCTATCCTACCAGCTCAGATTTTATAGCATGAAGCTCAAGAACAGGCTTAGACAACAATTGATACACTGATAAAGTTCGCCTATATATTTCTACTTCTTTTTGGTCTAGTTTAATACTTTGTTCCATAGATGTAATGTCACTTTGATTATCCTTCATGCTTAGTATGACTGCTCCTAAACATGAACTTTCAATGCGGTTACTTTCAATAAGCTCATGATTAAAAATATTTGCCGCAATCCGCTTCCACAAGTTGGATTTTAAAAACCCACCCGTCACTTTAATTGTTGAAATATCTCCTACTAAATTAGTGAGTATTTGATAAACATCGTAAATATTGTACATGACCCCTTCCATAACAGCTCTTGCAAAATGACCTTTGTTATGAATGGGCTTGATACCAATAAAATGACCTGTTGCTGTTGCATCCCAAAGAGGCGCACGTTCACCATTTATATAAGGATAAAATAATAACCCCTCAGCACCTGCGGATATTTCTTCAGCACGTGCATTTATCTCATCTAAACTGGTTTCTTCTAATAACGTTGAAAGCCATGCTAGTGTATTACCTCCATTATTAACAGCTCCTCCAATGACCCATGTATCTTTCTTTAGGTAATAACAAAATGTACGACCTTGATAATCTAGTTTGATCTCATCACTAATAACTCGAATGGCACCACTCGTTCCAATAGTAAGAGCCGCTTCACCTTTGTTTATCGCTCCAAGACCAACGTTTGATAAAACTCCATCACTTGCCCCAATATGAATATCCAATTGATGGTTTAACCCTAATTCTTCAAGTTCTTTTAGATTTTTTTGATGAAATAAATAATCTGTATCGACTAGTTCAGATAACGATTCACGGTTAATGCCAATAATTTCCAGTACGTCATCATCCCAATCTAATTGTTCTAAATTTAATAATCCCGTCGCAGAAGCAATCGAATAGTCAACTTTCCACTCACCTGTTAATTTATACGTGATATATTCTTTTATCCCTACAATTTTCTTGGCTTCTCCTAGAATGTTAGACTGTGTACTTTTCAGCCAGACTAACTTACTAAATGGCGACATAGAATGAATGGGGGTCCCGGTACGACGGTAAATCCAGTCTAGATCTCCTTGGCTCCTCACTTCTTTAAGAGTATCGTTAGCTCGGTTATCTGCCCACGTATATACTGGTGACAACGGCGTGTAATTATCAGAAATAAGTAGGACACTGTGCATGGCACTAGATAAAGACAGCGATTGAATCCAATCTTTTATCTCAACATGTCGATGGATTATTTCTTTAATTATTTTTTTTACCCCAAGATAGATTTCATCTGCTTGCTGTTCTGCCATCCCTAAGTAATCACGATACGTTCTATTTACCGTATACGCACTATCAATAACTTCTAATCGTTCATTATATAACACAATTTTACTATTTGTTGTTCCAATGTCTAAGCCTAATGTATACCTAGCTCTCAATGGGCTGCCTCTTCTCAATTACCGTATGCCCACCAAAGCCTTGACGTAAAGCAGAAACTAATTTTTCTCCATATTTTTCTTGATCGAGTGACATAAATCTTACCATTAGCGCTTGAGAAATGACTGGCGTAGGAACTTGTAACCTGAGTGCTTCTTCTACCGTCCATTTACCTTCACCTGAGGACTGAATAATACCTTCAATCTCATCGATATTCCCTTTTTCAAATGCTTCTCCCATTAACTCCATTAACCAACTTCGAATCACAGAGCCATGATTCCAAACAGTAGCGACTTTCTCCAGATCATATGAATATTCTGAGTGATGTAGTAAATTAAATCCTTCACCAATCGCTTGCATCATACCATACTCAACACCGTTATGAATCATTTTCAAATAGTGGCCACTCCCAGTTGGTCCCGTATATAAGTATCCCTTATCCACATTTATTTTTCGAAAGATATATTCTATTTCTTTAAATGCTTCCTTATTACCACCAACCATCATACAAGCACCATTTCTAGCACCAGCAATGCCACCTGAGGTTCCTACATCAAAAAAGTGAATACCTTGTTTTCCACATAATTCTCCTCGACGCTTGGAGTCCTCAAAATGGGCATTCCCCCCGTCAATAATTCGGTCACCTTTATTTAATTTGCTTAATAACCTAGTAAAAGTTGTCTCGGTAATCTCACCAGCAGGAAGCATCATCCATACTGTTTTCGTCTCGCCCTCTAATTGATGCAATAACTCATCAACTGATGAAATAAATTGAATGCCTGATTCTTCTACTTTACCTTTGATCGTCTGATCAATATCATACCCATACACTTCTATCTCATGATCATTCAAATTTTTTGCCAAGTTTAATCCCATTTTCCCTAAACCTATCATACCTATTTTCATTTTGATACTCCTCGTGTTCTTTATAGTTAAGTCTTTGCCATGCCAGATACCAAATGCCCTCTTCCTTTATTGACAAGTTTAAAGAAAGAGACCGCTTCACAACGGCCTCTTTCTTCATAATCAACCATCTAGCTTTAGCTTAATTCTGGCCAATATTCTTTATTTGCTTCGATTAGATCATCCAACACATCTTTTGCAACTTTTGCACTTGGAATCGTTTTAGAAAGTGTCAACGCTTGCCATAATTTTTGGTAGCTACCCTCTATATAAGCTTCTACTACTAATTTCTCTACCGTTACTTGTTGGTACATTAAAGCCTGTTCAAAGTTGGGGATTTTCCCTTGAGCTAACGGCTCGACACCATCACTGCCAACGATACAAGGTACCTCAACCATGGCATCATCAGGGAAGTTTGCGATTGCTCCATTATTCTCAACAATCATCAACATTCGTTCATGCGTATTAAACGCAATAGCACGAGCAAGGTCGACGATAAATGAAGCATGGCTATCGATATGGAAATTACTATTTTTAGCTGTTCCTTTTTCAATAATTTCTCTTGCAGCTGTGAAGACTTGTTTCTCTCGCCCTTCCATTACTTCATTTGCTCTCGTGAAGTCAGGATTTGAATGAGCCACTTCATAATCCGGATAGAGATAATATTTTAAATATGTGTTAGGCAAATATCTTGGATTAACCGCCAATAAATCTTTAGCTTTTTTGTGTGTCTCTTGCCAACTAGGGTCCATATGTTGTGTGTCCACTTCTACTTGCGTTAAATAGCCATTTTCAGCAACATAATCTTTAATTTCATCAAGATATTCATGACCTTCTTTATCTTTAACACTTGTCCACCAACCGAAGTGATTCAAACCAAAGTAACGCACTTCTAAATCCTGTGGCTGTTTATTGATAATTTGTGACATCCGTCTTAACGTTCCAACTGGCATATCACAGATATTTAACACTTTTGCATTTGGACGTAAAACACGACAGGCTTCAGCTACAATAGCAGCTGGATTTGAATAGTTTAACATCCAGCAATCTGGCGAGTACTTCTCCATATAATCAATAATTTCTAGCATACCTGTGATGCTTCTCATCCCGTAAGCAATACCACCAGGACCGCATGTTTCTTGTCCAATAACACCATGTCTTAGTGGAATCTTTTCATCTTTTTCACGCATGTCATATTGCCCTGCCCGAATATGCGCCATACAGAAGTCACGATCGGTAAAGGCAACTTCTGGATCGGTTGTATAAGAAAATTTCAACTCTGGAGCTTGCTCTTTAATAAGAATATCGAGTGCTTCACCTAGCACCGCTTGTCTTTTTTCATCATTATCGTAAAGTACTAATTCACGCATAGGGAAACGATCACGGTTATCTAACATCATCATAACAATCCCCGGTGTAAATGTACTTCCTCCTCCGGCAATTACAACTGAAAATTTTTTCATATTAAATCATCCCTTCCTGTTTTATTCTTCTGCTGTTTCTCTATTTAAAACATGATCAACGGATTTACGTATTTTTGTGACTTGCAACCCATAGACGACTTGGACATTCTCACCTTTTTTAATAACCCCACTCGCGCCTGTTTCATTTTTTAACACTTGTTCATCGACAATCTCGGGATTATCTACTGTTAAGCGTAATCGCGAATAACAGTTTGTGACCGTTTTAATGTTATTCTCGCCGCCAAGTGCTTCCACAATAAGATGCGCAAGACCAAGATCGGCTCCTACATTATCCTTTTGTTTGTTTTCATTTTTCTCCTTTTTATCTTTATATTCCTTTTTAGAATATAATTTAGTTTCTTGATTACCCACTTCTCTACCAATCGTTTTAAAATTAAATTTCGTAATCAAGAATCTAAATAGGAAATAATAAACAACAAAGAAAATCAACCCAACAACAATGTACATCGGCCATACCGTTCTTTCTGTTCCTAATGGGACATTGTAAAGGAGAAAATCAATAAACCCATTTGGTCCAATGGCTCTAACATTAAAGATATTTAGTACAACCATACTTAACCCACTTAACACACCGTGTACAACAAACAATATCGGAGCAACAAACATGAAAGAAAATTCAATAGGTTCAGTGACACCAGCAATAAATGACGTTACAGCTGCTGGAATTAAAATTGCTTTAGCTTTTGCCTTGTTTTCAGGTTTGGCTGTGTGATACATCGCTAAACATGCACCAATTAAACCGAACATTTTTGATATACCACGAGCATCCCAAATGACACTTGGTGCAAGTAACCCTCCATTAGGATTAGCGATCTCTGCAAAATAAATATTACGAGCGCCTTCAAACACTTCCCCAGCAACTTCGGCAACGCCTCCTAACTCTGTATATAAGAATGGTGTATATACTAAATGGTGTAATCCCGTAGGGATCAATAGTCGTTCTAGTAATCCATATAAGAATATCCCGAAGTTACCACTTTGATTAATAAGTTCACCTAAATTACTGATTCCCATTTGGAAAAATGGCCAGATGTAAGTAAATAAAATAGCTAAGATAACAACGACTGGAATAAGAACGATGAAGACAAAACGTGTACCTCCATAAATTTGAAAGGCATTATCAAATTCTTTCTCAGCATAGCGGTTATGGACAAAGGCTGTGATAATACCAAGGAAAATACCTAAGAACACACCCATATCTAGCACTTGCACCCCTAAAACAAGTGTTTGTCCGGTCCCTTGTAAATCCCCATCAATTAATATTCCTTGTAAGTCCATAAAGCGGTTCATCGCATTAATAAATACTAAATAACCAAGTACTGCAATAAAACCTGCTTCTGACTTTTTCTTTTTAGCAAGTCCTACGGCTAAACCAACCGCAAAGACAAGTCCTAAATTTACTAAGATGGATACGAGTGATCCCGAAAGAATCGTACCAAATCCTGTAGTGATAGGATTGTCTAAAAACGGAACAACTTCGAGTAACCTTGCATTAGTAAATAGGTTCCCAATCGCGATTAAAATACCAGCAATAGGTAGTATTAATACTGGAATAAACATAGCTTTTGAAAAACGTTGCATAATTCCCATGACTTTTTCTTTCATTTCAGTACCTCCAATGTTTAATAAGTTAACCATAGTCTAGCGGGTTTTTCATATTTAGAAAAGGCTTTCAGCCAATTGAAAAACGTGTTTCGTTAAGACGAAACACGTTTCAGGAATTCTAAATTATTATATTATTCTACTTCATGTATTTCAGTTAAATATCGGCTTAGTAAATACTCTATTAACAGTAAGACAAAAGGGAAAAAGGTATTGGGTAACAGATTACGGTCATCTAGTTTATTTTGATCAGTAATCTTAAAATTTAAATCACTACACTCTCCGATTCTATTAGGAATTTCTCTAGTAAAAGAGACGGAAAATATACCTTCTTTCTTTACAGCCTCCAGTTTTTCTAATACACTCTTTGTTTCTCCAGATTTCGAAAAACATACAAAGGCACCAATGTTTTTTATGTTATTTTCTAATACACCTACAGAGTCTAATGTTGTAGCAATAATGACTTTCTTCCCAAGTAAAAGCAGTTTTTTGTACATGTATTCGGCCGCGATTGATGAGAAACCTGCCGCATAAATGAAAATAAAGTCTTGATCTAGACACAAAACCTTCTTTATGAATATATCCATATCTTCTACTGTATTGTATTGAAGCAACAACCCATGATCTAATTTAAAAAAGTCTAAATCGTCTTCAATACAGTCTGTTTTCGCATTAACCATCGGCAATAACTGATAGTATAAATCTATAAAGCCGTTGTAACCTAATTTCTTTGACAATCTTATTACTGTCGCTGGAGAGGTGTAGTTTTCCTTTGCGATTTGTCTAACCCCCTTTTGTAAGACAGTATCCATGTTACTTAAAATATACGTTAATAACTGTTCATCCAAATCGGTTAAATCTTTCCCATGCGTTATCTTGTTTATATCTATCACATTTAGTCTCCTTCATGTAAATTTTCATTATCCGCTCTAACCTTACCATCATAGATCCTCACCCATAATACAAGCGCTTTCATAAAACCACTTTAAACAACTCATACGTTCTGATACTTACATACTAGCGCTATTATTTTATATTTGTCAATTTTATAATGACAAATCTTCTGATATGATGGTTTATATACATAAATAACAGGAGGCGCACAATGACAACCATTATTTTTGATGTTGATGATACTTTATACGACCAAGCCTTATCTTTTCACGAGACATTTAAACATTTAATTAATGACACATACAACTACGATCAAATAGATCGTATTTATCACGCAAGTAGAAAACATAGTGAAACACTGTTTGACCAAAGTGAACGCGGGGAGATTACTGTCCTTGATTGGCAAGTAGGACGGTATAAGTTAGCACTTCAAGACTTTGGGATTGATATTAATGACGATTTAGCTTTAGAATTTCATAAGCAATATAAACGGGCGCAAGGAAAAATCACCCTTTTTCCTGAAGTCGAAACCTTACTTGATTATTTAAAAACAAAAGACGTGACGTTAGCTATCCTCACAAACGGAGAAGTCGCGCATCAGTCAATGAAGATTGATCAGCTACAGTTAGAAAAGTGGATACCAAAAGAAAACACCTTTATCTCAGGTGCTTACGGGATTGCGAAACCAAATCCAGAAATTTTTCATATCATTGAAGACAAATTACCAACAACACCCGAATCGACAATTTATGTGGGCGACTCCTTCGAGAAAGATATTGTCGGCGCTAAACAAGTCGGCTGGCAAGCAGTCTGGATGAATCATCGCCAGCGACAAGCTGATCAAGCGTGCTCTTACACGGCGGATCAAGAAGTGACAAGTGCCAAAGAAATGTTAGATTACTTTAAAAAATAAGTAATTGAAAAACAACATGGATTTTTTATCACGAATAATCTATGTTGTTTTTGTTACGCATAATCTTAACCATTAGTAGGTGATATAGCTATAACTTTAAAAATAACAGAAAAAATCATATATATTTTAATTATTTTGTTGTAAAATAATATTATTCATTCAGAATTACAAATAATATTATTAGGAGTGTGCAAATGAATAGATTTCGTTTTGATTCAAAAGACAGTGTTAAAATTGTCACGGCTATAATTGAAGGGTATCGTGAATACATTGAACACAGACTAGATAGAAAAGCCAAGATGCATATAAGTAGTGCGTTCGCTTGGACAAAAGGAAATTTTATCGAAAGCAAAATTGCTGAACACAGTTCAGATTTAAAATTATCTTATAAAACAGCAAAGGCCGGACTTTCTTGGGATTACTTGCAATTCTCTCATAAAGATTCAAATATTTTATTTTTGATAAAAAATGCTCATTATTTCAATCCTGATAATTTTTCTTACGCTACTTTACCAACTAGTACTAATAGAACGGGCACTAAAAGAACATACTTACATGAACTTTCCCAAATAAATAACAGCGTAGACTTCCCTGACATCGCAAAGATAAACAGAGTTGAAAATACACAACAACTTTCATTTTTTGTAAGTGAACAACATGCTAATGAGGATCTTCAAAACCTAAAAAAGGAGTATGATGAGTTCCACATTCTAACATATGAAATTGATAAAGCCCTGCAAATTTCAAAGATAATTCATTACCTTCCAAATCCGCAAAATAACATCGCATACGAAATTGAAGACTTATCTAGATATATAGCAGGTGCTGAACTAACAGATGAAGAGCGTAGCATTATAGCACCTGAACAAGAACATGATATTATTGACCCAGCCGCTTTTGATATAGGAATCTTAGATAAAGAAAACAAGGCAAGTAATTAAGACTCAAAAGGCAATTTTTAAAGAGGGAGGAGAGCTTAATGTTTATAGGTGAGAACTTATCAAACTTAAGAATACTATATGGCTATTCTCGCAAACAGCTCTCTGAGCAACTAGAGATCACAGAACAAGCTATATGGCAATATGAAAACAACTACACAACCCCAAAGTTACAAACAATCAATCAATTAAAGCAGTTATTTAAAGTAAAAAGCACATATTTTTATCAACCAGATATATTATCTAAATACATCGAAAAAGACACGATACCACTGATGCACATTGCTTATCGATCTAAAGTTATTAACTTAATGGCTAAAACTCAGACCGAAGCTAAGCACGTTGAATTTCTTGACAGCCTAATTAATTATTTAGCTTATCAGTTGGTTCTTCCTTCAAAAAAAATTATTCAATTAAGAAATAGTGTCATTAATTATCTACAGCAAACAGATGAAAAGAAAGACACACAGATTGCTCATGTAGCAAAACTCGCTCGAGACTTTTTAGGGTTAAGACCAGACACAAATGACGACCTATTATTTCTTGTCGAAAAAAGCGGTGTATTCGTTTTTGAAAAGGCCATTGGAGATGACATTGACGCTTATAGCTTATGGACAAAGACTGAACGCCCATATATTATTTTAGGGAACTTAAAACGATCCAGTGTCCGTAGGAACTTTGACATTGCCCATGAACTTGGTCATTTATTGCTACATTATAAAGTGGCCTTCACTCACCTAGATCGTAAGGAACATAAAGCACTTGAAAAAGAAGCAGATTTATTCGCCGGTGCCTTTCTTTTACCTGAAGCAGCATTCTTAGTTGATATAAAAACTGTTATTAATCCTAAAAACCCTGATGCCTATCTTGATTTAAAAAAGAAATGGAAAACATCTTTACAAGTACTAGGATATCGCGCGGCCCATTTAGGTATACTAGATGCCAAGGAGCATCGTAACTTTTATGCCGCCATGCATCGTAAAGGTTATTTAAAACAAGAACCTTTAGATGATATCATCTTGATTCAAAAACCCCAAAAAACAAGATCTATTTTTGATCTCGTTTTTAAAAAAGATTTGATTGATCTGAGAACCATGTTGGATAAAGATTGGCTGATAGATGTTGGTTTCTTAAGTAACCTGACCGGTATAACTCAAGAATTCTTCACATCATACATTACCTCGAATCAAGACTTTGAACTCAAATACCTTAAGTAACAGATTTAAAAAGTCGAAAGAACATCAGCTGTTCTTTCGACTTTTTTATGTTCATTCGGTGAGGACACTGTACTTATAAAATTCGTTTCACCTGTTTAATATAGAAATGTCTTGCGAGGACAAAGTAGAGTAACTGTATAACAGTAAAACCACCTAACACAAGCGCAGATTCGTTGATTAAATTATAATCAAAGAAATGTGATAACGCCGTTAGTGCGACGCCCCCATGGATAAGCGCAACGATAATCGGTGAGAAGAATAATATCGCCAGTTGTTGGGTAATGATTTTTTTTAGTTCTGTTTCTTTAAGTCCTAGCTTTGTTACCATGGTGAATTTTTCTTTTTCTTTATCCACATCCGTAAACACACGGAAATATAGAAAACTACCGGCTGAGACAAAGAAAATCAACCCGATAAATAAGCCGACAAATAAGGCCGGTCCATACCCACGTTCTATTTGGAAGACGGTATAATCAATCATCGAGACCCGATAAGGTGGTATTTCTTCGAGAGCTTCACCTAGCTCAACAATCTCATCTCTTGAGAGCTCTTCAGTCATCCAGTACACCTGTTTAGATGTCCGGTTCATCGATGTCTTTGGTAACTTAACATAGTCTGCATCATTGATGACATAAGAGCCGTTCATCGAACTAAAAACATTTGTTTGAATTACCTTGGCTGGGGTCAGTGTATGGTCACCTTCGAGATCAATTAAAAAAGTCATTAATGTTTCACTCGCTTTAGGTCCGTCACTGATCATCGCGACAGTTTGGTCATTAATTATTGTTTCACCTTCACCCACGTCAATGATCGGCTCACCAATTAGTTTGGCTGCTTTGTTGTAGTCACTTTCTTTTAAAACAGGCACAATATACCCTTCATTCATATCAACAAAGGCCACATCAATCGTTTCAGAAGTAGCTTCTACCCCCATACTCTTAAGCTGTGAATGAATATAGTTAACTTCTTCTGCCATTATTTCTGGTTGGTCATCTGAATCCATTTTGTATGAGATACTATAGGGGTTTATCTCAATAACACCATCGGTCAAATAAGAATGGAGACCAAATAAGGTCCCAATCGCACTAAAGGCAACGGTTGAAATCATAGCAACCATAAAGAACGTACGGGCATTATCTTTTAACCTGAATGATAAATCCGAAAATAATATAATATTCGTCCGTTTATAAAAAATATAGTCACGCCGCTTTAAAAATCGAACGATAAAAACACTTAATTGAGTGAAGAAGAAATACGTCCCAATCATGACAATAACCACAACCGGAATAAGTGCCATTACGACAGCGACACCTTTAACAGTTAAAGCAATCCCATAGCCAATCGCTAAAAGAAGACCTGCTAGTACCGATAGAAAAATCGATGCTTTCGGTTCTTTCTTCGGGGTTTGGTCGCTTTTAATAAGTGCTACTAATCTACTCGTCCGGAGGACGAAGGCAACGAATAATGAGATTATGACAAACAGCGCTAAAAAGCTAATGAGCGTAATAATGATCGCTTCAAACGGGACATAAAAGTGAAGACGCTCATCAATGATTAACACATTCTCGGCAACTAGAAGAATGGTTTTGGCAAACAATAAGCCCAAACTAATTCCAAACATCGTTGAAAATGTTCCAATCAGTAAATTCTCAATAAAGACCATCGCTTTGATTTGCGTATTAGATGCCCCAAGCATCATCAACAAGCCAAATTCACGCTTACGTGATTGTAAGAAGGTGCTCATAGAATAGAGAATATAAAAGAAAGAAAAGACATAAATAATGCCACCAGACGTTAACAGCCCTGTTCGTACGCTCGAGTTAATGGTTTCAAATGTTGGGTGAAAGGCAAACAGTAAAAATGAGAAAAACACCATCACCGTAAACATACTACTTAGAAAATAAGCCACATAGGTCCGCTTATTCCGCGTCACATTACGATAGGCGAATTGACGAAAGTTCACTTGTTTCTCCTCCCATCAATGACAACATATCAATAATCTTTTGGAAGAACGTCTGCCGGTTATCCCCGCGATGAATCTCTGACTCTAATTGACCATCACGGATAAAGATGACCCGGTCAGAATAACTCGCTGCTTGCGCATCATGGGTGACCATTAAGAGACTCGTCTTTTCTTCTTTATTTAATTTAGTCAGTAAATGCATCACATCTTTCGATGCTTTTGAGTCAAGGTTACCTGTTGGCTCATCCGCCAGTAGCAAAGACGGCTGATGGATCATTGCTCTGGCAATAGCCACACGCTGTGCTTGTCCACCGGAGATTTCATACACCCGTTTAGACATGATGCTATCAATGCCTAATTTTTCCGCAATTTGTCTTGCCTTTTCTTTCATTACTTTGACTTTTATTCCTTCAAGCGTTAGTGGTAAGACCATATTTTCTTCAACAGTTAAGGTGTGTAGGAGATTAAAATCTTGAAATACAAACCCTAACTCTGTCCGCCGAAACGTCGCCAATTGATTTTTGGACAGTGTGTGCGGTTGTTGGTCATTTAACATGATTTTCCCTGTTGTTGGTGTGTCATTTGTTGAAATTAAGTTAAGTAAGGTTGTTTTTCCACTGCCACTCGGCCCCATAATGGCGACAAACTCACCTTTTTCTACAGTTAAATCAATATCTGATAAAGCGCGATAGCTCACTTTCCCCTCGTATACTTTACTAACTTTGTTTACTTTTAGCATCCTTAAAAACTCCTTCGATTTTTCGTTTAATCCGTTGATACCTTGACTATACGTGAAAGCTATAAACGAAACGATCGATTTTACTTTCAGTTTCCTTACATCGGTGTAAGGTTTTGAGTTGTTGTGAAATGAAGTGTTATCTTTGTCCCTTCACCAAGAACAGAACTTACCTCGATTTGGTGATGAAGTTTCTCGCTCATTTCTTTCGTTAGGTAAAGCCCCATACCTGTTGATTCTCTAAAACGTCGTCCGTTTTCACCGGTAAAGAATTTATCAAAAATCCGTTTTTGGTCGGCGATAGGAATGCCTACGCCAAAGTCTTTTATTGTTAATGTGACGCCGTTTATTGTTGAGGTAACTTGAATATGAATCACATCACTCTTACCTGATGAGTACTTCACCGCGTTCAGTAAGAGTTGGGTTAAGATAAACACTAACCACTTCTCATCGGTCATCACAACGACTTTCTCATCATCTGTGATGACTTTTGGATAGACGTGATGACGAATGTAGTAGCGACGGTGTTCTTTATTTACCGCATGGATCAGCGGTAGTAATTCCGTTGCACTTACGTGAATATCCTCTGCCATACTACGTAGTCTAGCCGTGTAAAGAACCATCGACAAGCCATGTCTGAGTCGTTCTAGCTCTTCTTTCATACTCGCCGCTTCTGGTTCATCAACATCCTCCGTCATCAGCTCTAGTACCGAGAGCGGTGTTTTCATTTGATGGACCCAGCGGTCCATAAATAGAACATGTTATGCTTGTTGATGTTCTAAATGGCTTAGCTCTTCTTGGTAGAGACGATATTGCTTTTTTAACGTCTCACTTACCGCCGTTGCTAAAGGTGTGTATCCGGTTGGTTCTAAGGCATCATCCAGTGATGTAATGTCACGGGTTAATTGGTGATACATTGCTTTTCTTGTCACGTATTGATACACCAGATAACCAGCGAAAAATACGACCAATAATAGATTCAGATACAACAAGACCCCGATATCTCTAAAACCTGCAAGTAGAAGTAGACTATTAACAATGAAGTGGTACAAACATTGAAGCAAGACAAGTGGTCGATGTTCTCTAAAAAATAAACGCATCACTTATCCTCACGCCAAGAGACATTAAAGCGATACCCGCTCCCACGAACGGTTTCAATCGTATTGTTTAACCCAAGCTCATGGAGCTTCTTTCGCGCTCGGGTAATGTTCACATTTAAAGTATTTTCATCGACATATGTTTCATCATCCCACAATAACTCAAGTAAATCTCCCCGGCTTTTCACCCGTGGATAACGCTCCATCAGCGCTTCTAGAATAGCGGCCTCTTTTTGTGTTAATGTTACCGTTTGTTGGTTAAAGAGTAATTCCAGTCGTTCCGGCCTTAATATTAAACCCGTCAACTCAAGCGTTCTTTCTTGATTATTTTGTGCATACTCACCATAGGCACGCCTTAAATGACTTCTAATTTTGGCCATGACAATATCCGGATGAAACGGTTTGGTGATGTAATCATCTCCCCCATTTTCAAGTGCCATCACTTGATCCATGTCACCTGTGCGCGCCGAAATGAAGATCACCGGACAGACGGATGTTTTTCTAATCTGACGACACCAATAGAAACCATCAAAAGCTGGTAAGTTAATATCTAACAAGACCAGTTGTGGGTCTACTGTTTGAAAAGTTTCTAAAACCTGTTCAAAATCGGTTACTTTGACTACTTGATAGTTATATTTCTGTAACATTTGCGCTAAATATTCAGCAATTTTCGGATCATCTTCGACAATCATAATTTTTTCCATCGTCATTTACCATCCTTTATTCTGGTTTTATGTCTATATTCTAATAAGTCATTGATTTCACTTCTCTTAGGACGATGCGGGCGTATTTATCGTGACATCTTGCGTTATAACTATTATAACCTTTCTAACTTTTAATGTGAAAATAGTCATTTAGGATTTGTCAATATTGTCACTGTACTGCATTTATATTGATTATATTAAGGAGGGCGACGATGCAAGAACACAAATTAATGTTAGGTTTATCTTATATCACCCTCATGAAAATGGGAGCAGTACATATGCTTCACGCATACGAGTTAATTGAGATAATGAATATGCATGGAGAAATGATGACAAAACTCGACTATTTTACGCTTGTTTCAATGATTTTCCTCGGTGTTCCGATTGCCCTATTTCGCATTTTATATAACACTTATGTTAACATTTGAGGGTGTTTTAACCATTATCGGCAGGGAAGATAAGGTTGAGTAACACTTCTAAGTTTTTTCGTACCTGTCGTAACCATCTTCGTCTACAGGGTGTGATCATACACGTTGATGATGGTCATGATTCGCGTCATCTTTTTACTCGTGACAGCTGACGAAGATTGCCTCAGAGATAGCTGATTATGCAGAAGATGTTGAAACAAAAGTGATCCATCAAAATGATTTAATCAGTGAAATAAATAAGTTAGCTGATTTCTTAAATCAACAAGTAGATTAGTTAAACAACTTAATTGTGGATTTAAAAACGTCTTAAAAAGAGACTGAATCTTATTCTTAACATAAAACAAGAGCCCATCATTATGACAGGCTCTTATTTATATTTTATACGTATAATTAACTAAGGTTAAACAGACACATATACGTGATCTTTTCCTTTCGTTTTGATTCATACAAAATTTCTTTGATACATCAAAAGTAGTAATAAGATGCGACATTAATCGTATAATCTATCGGCATAGCCTTGTACTCATGTAGCTGTTTAGCTATTACTAATAACTTATTATTTTTTTTGATCGCTTCGATCTCTATTTTTCAAATGTTACACCTATGCAAGAAACAAAAATCCCCCTTCTCTTTCCTGACTTTCGTATAGGATGAGAAGAGATGCGATGATTGATAAAGAATATATCTTTTTTGAAAAAACGCTAGTCTTCTTAACTATATACCACTTGATTTTTAATAAGCTTCGTGAATAGATAGCGTACTAACGGACCCATGATGAGAAATTGGAGTGGGAAAGCGACAATGAAATTACTTAAATAAATCGATCCATATAATTTAAAAATATTTCCTCCATTCACACCTTGTGCAAGAACCATCATCGTTAGACCAAATATAGACATGAAAAACACCATGCCTAAAACCATCATACTAGACATGCAAAGGATCTTTGCTAACTTATTTGATTGATTAAATGGTAGTGTGGTGGTTAGTTTCCTCGCTAATGGTCCCACTACTAACAAGTCTAAAATTAACGCAACACAAAATCCCATAACCATTTCTACCATGACATGCTTAATAGGTAAGTGACTAAACCCTCCATTTAACATGACGTTATAAGTAGACATAACGATCACCATTCCAAAACACATCATGACGCCAAAGATTAATCCTTCTTTTTTTGTTGTTGGCATATTTATCTCTCCCTTCTGAGTAGAGCTCAGTATAACAGAAGTGAAAATTTGATGTAAGCAATTTTTTTATAATTTCTTCTCTTACTACTCAAATGATTAAAATTGAACGATACTAACGACTACGCTTGATATAAATATGGCTATAGTTCCTTTGAGCGCATGAATTTCTGTTAGTCACATAAAAAGTCATATGTAGAATTCTTTAAATATTTTACAATAGGTCGATATATACATTAGGCGCGTCAATCATTAAACATTAAATGGCAACATGTATTCTCACGCAAGATGATTTCAAAGCAACATGTGTATCAAATCTAAATTGGATAATTAGAAAGGTGTTTTTTTATGACATTTAAATCAATCAAGACGAAATTGATGGCGTTATCATTCTTACTATTAACGATTCCTCTCATTATTTTAGGATGGATGAGTTACGAACAAAGTCGTACGAGCCTGGATGATGCAGGTGAAACAAATTTAAAGAATAGTGTTGAGTTCACACTACTGATGATTGATCACTTGAATGAAGAAGTAGAGAAAGGCACACTTGACCGCGCCGAAGCTGAAGAACGCGTCAAAGTGGCGATTTTAGGTGAAAAACAATCAGATGGTACTCGACCGTTAAATGAAAATATTAAAATCGGTGAGGAAGGCTACATATTCATATTAGATAACGAAGGAACAAGTCTCGCGCAACCTAATATTGAAGGACAAAACACGTGGGAACTTGAAGATTCTAACGGTGTGAAATTTGTTCAAAATATGATTAAGACAGGTAATGAAGGTGGGGGTATTACTTATTACGACTTCCCTCATCCAGATAATGACTCGCAAATTGTTCCTTGGATCGCTTACTCAAAGACCGATCCTAACTGGGGATGGACGGTCAGTTCTTCCACCTATATGAGCGATTTTAATCAGGCGGCCAATCATATTCTCCTATTCGTTTCTATTACTGTTGGCGTGACGTTACTCATTGGTCTATTTATTATCTGGTTACTTTCTAATAGTATCGCTCGTCCAATTGGTATCGTTACAGAGCATATGAACCGTTTGGCTAAAGGCGACTTAACACAAGAGGAATTAACACTTAAGTCTAAAGATGAAACGGGCAGATTAGCTCAGGCGATGAATCATCTACAAACTAATTTAAAAGACATGATTTCAAGCGTGGCGGATACCTCTAGTCGATTGACCACTCATAGTCAAACGCTCAATCAGTCGGCAAGCGAAGTAAGAACGGGATCTGATCAAGTAGCGGTGACAATGCAAGAACTTGCTTCAGGTTCTGAAACGCAAGCGAGTCATTCAAGTGATTTAGCCTATAACATGAGTGCTTTTACTACTGTAGTAGAACAAGCAAACGAAAAAGGGCAACTCATTTACGACACATCTAACCAGATGTTAGATATGACGACACAAGGTAAAACATTGATGACACATTCAAGTAATCAGATGTCGCAAATCCATAAAATTGTCCAAGAAGCGGTACAGAAAGTATCGGGCTTAGATCATCGATCAAAAGAAGTCTCTAAGTTAGTTTATGTTATTAAAGATATTGCTGATCAAACGAATCTTTTAGCTTTAAATGCTGCCATTGAAGCAGCTAGAGCCGGTGAGCACGGTCGAGGGTTTGCTGTTGTTGCCGATGAAGTCAGACAACTTGCCGAACAAGTCACCGCGTCTGTCACTGACATTACCCAAATCGTTGATGGCATACAAACGGAGACGTTATCGGTTACAGATTCTTTACAATTAGGGTATCAAGAAGTAGAAAAAGGCAGTGAAGAAATTAACGAAACAGTTAAAACCTTCAACCATATCGATCAAGCATTAAAAGACATGGTCGACCGCGTACAAGAAATCTCAAGTAATTTAGCTGAAATTGCGACCAATAGTCAAAAAATGCATACGTCAATTGAAGAAATCGCCTCTATTTCTGAGGAGTCTGCCGCTGGTATTGAACAATCTTCTGCCTCTATCCAACAAACGAGTAGTTCGATGGAAGAAGTAGCTGCTAGTTCGGATGAATTGGCTCAACTTGCCGAACAATTAAACGAGTTAGTTAAGCAGTTTAAACTATAAATTTTTTTAAATGAAACAGCCTTACATGCCTAAGTTCTTTGAGTTCAATTAACTAAAGGACTTGGGTATTAGCTGTGTGAACAAGGATTATTTGAAAGGTGGAGAAAACTTGTTAATTGAATTTTGCGCAGAAAACTTCACATTCATTGAAGAGGCGATTAACCGTGGCGTTGACCGAATTGAGCTATGCGATCATTTATCATGCGGAGGTACAACCCCAAGTTATGGTGTCGTTAAAAAGACGGTTCAAGTCGCTCACACTCATAACGTTCAAGTTGTTACAATGGTTCGACCGCGTAGTGGGGATTTCTGTTATACAGAAGATGAACTAGCTATTATGATAGAAGATATTCAACAGTTAAACAGACTAGATGTAGATGGCTTAGTAATGGGCGCTCTTACAAAAAATAATCAGATTGATTTAGACGCTATGAAGCAACTTATGCGTGTTGCCCAATCAGATGTTATTTTTCATATGGCCTTCGATTTAATTAACGCTGAAGATAAAAAAGATGCTATTGATCAGTGCATAGCACTTGGCGTTAAGCGGATTTTACTTCACGGTAGTCAACCCGATTGCTCTGTTTTAGATAACAAAGACGAGATTAATGATTTAATTGATTATGCGAATGGGGCCCTTGAGTTTATCGTTGGCAAGGGTATTAAAAAGTCTGACTTAGCTGTATTAAAAGACGCCGTGAATACGGATCAATTTCACGGGACAAAGATATACTAAAAAAGATGCAGGTTTGTCTTTATAGACATTCCTGCATCTTCTTTAAATCGTATCGATTAAAGACCTTATTGTCACTTCTGGTAACTCAGGTGTTAATTGATTCCGTTTGAAAAATTGTACGTTGACTGTTTCTCCAGGTAATAAATCGAAATAATTCATTGAGAAATAGCCTGCCTCCTCTGATTTTAACTCAATACTTTTAGCAAACGCTGTCGTTGATATGTTAAAACAATGATTTGTTTCATCTCTTTGCACCGAAATATCTGCCGGCTCTAAGGATAATTGTTTCGTTGAAACAAAATAATGTTTTTTAACATCGACTACATTTTCTTTATTGCCTAGTTCTACTTTAAGTACGACCGTATCTCTCGGCATATCTCCTAATAACTCTGATAGGTTGATTGTCTGAACACATTGACTCATATTTTTAGCGACATCGACTTCCGACTGATGATGCTTCATGACTTGTCCAGCTAAATCTAGTAGCGATACTGATAGGGTTAAAGATTGAGACGTTAATACATCTGAAACGATAAAGATATTCAGCTGCTCATTCTTTTCTTCAATCGATACTAACACATCTTTAAAAGATTCTTTCACTTGATAGTGGAGCGCTTTCCATCGTCCGAAGTAGTCGATACTAGACCATGATGCGACGGGCCAACAATCATTCATTTGCCAGTAAAGCGTACCCATACAGTAGGGCTTATTGCGCCTATGTGCTTCAATCGCATGTTGTATACCTTCTGCTTGGAGTACTTGACTCATATATAAAAACGACTCAAAATCTTTTGGTTCTGGTAAATACTTGTCCATATACGTTTTAATCAGTTGATTACCTGCGCCATTTTTTTGATGGTGTGACATAACATCTGAGCTTATATCATAAGCTGATGGTTCCGCGAAGGTTTTAATTGTTTCAATTGAAGGGAAAGACTGGAAACCGTATTCACTCATAAAACGACCGACGTTCTCATTATAAGCTTCAAACGGTTGCTTTCCATGCCATACATCCCAATAATGCACGTCGCCTGATGTTTTTACTCCCAAGGCATGTTGTTCCTTATCATGTGTCAGATCAGCTAATGGTGATGACGGCCAGTAAGGTTCATTAGGCACGACGTTTGAGGTAACTTCAGCTAACACACCATGAAAGAGATTTTTATAATCTAACCAGAGCTGCTTCCTTACTGTATCAGAATATTTTTGTTTCCATCCCCAACCGGCGTTTTCTTCAAATTCTGCCCAAGCGACATCAATTTCATTATTACCACACCACAATACGACAGAGGCATATCGCCTCAGACGCTTGGTTTGATCAATCGCTTCCTGTCTCACATTTTCTAAAAAGGACGGATCACCAGGATACATTGAGCAGGCAAACATAAAGTCCTGCCATACTAATAGACCCTTTTCATCACAAAGTTCATAAAAGATATCTTGTTCATAAATACCGCCGCCCCATACGCGTAGCATATTCATGTTCGCTTCGACAGCGCTATTAATTTCATGCTCATAACGTTCTTTCGTTACTCTAGGAATAAAACTATCGTTTGGGATATGATTAGCCCCTTTACAGAAAACCGGAACGTCATTTAGCTTAAGATAAAAAGTTTGGCCATGTTCATCATGATCCCGGACTAATGCCACTTTTCTGATACCATGTTTAAATGTTGTGGTGTCTATGACTTGTTTGTTCCTAGAAACAGATACTTGAACATTATAACGATAAGCTTCTCCTAATCCTCTGGACCACCATAAACGCGGATGTGTCAGATTAACAGGTACTTCAAGGTGATTTGTACCTTTTTGTAAGTCACATGTTATATGTTTTCTGATATCGCCATACTGCAGTAGGCAATCGACAGACATTGAACGTGAGGCTTCAATTTCAATAGAAATCAGTAATTGCGCATATTCTTCACTCACTTCTTTTTGATTCACATACACATCTTCAATCTTAGCGACGGAATAAGCGACAAGTTCTACCGGCTTCCAGATACCACTGGTCACAAACCTTGGTCCCCAGTCCCAACCATAATGATAAGGAGCTTTTCTAGCAAAGACACTTAATTTATGTTGACCCACACCACCTAATTGTGAATCATCATTATCTGCCGGGTAATTCACACCCGTTGTTAACGGTTTCATTATATCCCGGTTAATTGGTGACTCAAACGTGACTTGTAATGTATTTTCACCTTGGTGAAGATACTTTTTCACATCCATTGTATACCGTCTAAACATATTCTCCGTCTTATAAACAGACTGACCGTTAATGGCGATATCTGTATAAGTATCAAGTCCATGAAACACAAGTTTAATGTGATCATTACCTAGTAGATCCTTGTCTACATCAAGCGTCGTCTGGTATACCCAGTTAACTTTGTCAACCCATTGCACATGCTTTTCTTCTTCGCCATAAAACGGATCATGAATAAGCTGATGATCAATTAAATCGGTATGAATCGTTCCAGGTACGGTTGCCTGACGCCAACGTGTATCATGTTCTTGTTTAAATGCCCACTCCGTTAATTGTCTTTTAATAATCAAGCCTTCACCACCTTAATCAAACCATATCCGTTGTTTTTCTTTACCTGATTGGTAAATCGCGTTAATCATCTTTTGCGTTTTCAAGGCTTCTTCAGGCTTAATGTAAAGTTCTCCGCCATTTACTAACACATCATAAAAGTTATTAATTTGTTTGACATGATTAACTCCCCAATAACTTTTAACACTTTCACCATAAGAGAAGGTTTCATTAGGATCATTATCAGCAATAAATGTTCGTCCATCAAATAAGTCTACAGTGCCTTTATCCCCCACCATTTTAACAAGGCCTCGCTCACAATATAGTTCAACTTCTACCGAAGCATCGTAGCCGTAGTAATTGATGGTGTGAAAGGCAGCAACTGTACCGGTCTTAAACTTGACTATACCTTCTGCGGCATCTTCCACTTCAATTTGTTCATGACCACGATTACTAATCGTCGCGTCGATATACTCAATATCCGCATCAACAAAAAAGCGCAATAAATCAAGGGTATGAATGGCTTGATCAATCAAGACACCGCCACCTTCTTTATCCCATGTCCCTTTCCAATCGCTTTTAGCATAATAATCATCCGACCGGTCCCACGTGACACTCGCTTTAGCTGATTTAATCTTACCGAGTGTTCCATCCGTTAATAAGCGTTTAATCAATTGAACGCCGGCATTATATCTGTTTTGGAAGATAACTCCGAAGTGTGTTCCCGCTTCTTTTGCCGTTTCTAACATGTCCACCGCATCTTGATAATCAATCGCCATTGGCTTTTCAGTTAAAACATGTAAGCCTCTTTTTGTTGCTTCAATTGAAACAGGTGCATGTAAATAGTGTGGCAAACAAATATGAATAGCATCCAGTGCTTGTTCATCAAACAGTTGCATGTAATCTGTATACGCTTGACACCCTAATTCTTTTGCTCTAGCCTCAGCACGTTCAGGCTTTATATCACAGACAGCGACAAGGTCTGTGCTATCATTTTCGATAATTGATTGGGCATGCATCGGAAAGATATTCCCACATCCGATAATCGCCACATGTATTTTTTTCATAAATTAAAACCTCCTTAATTTGACTTTCGATATTGTCCAGGTGTGACACCGACTTCTTTTTTAAACTTACGTGTAAAGTTGGCGACATCTTTGTAGCCGACGTCATGAACGATAGCCTTAATTGGCTTTGTCGTCATCGTTAACTGTTCTTTCACATACGCCATACGTAAGTCTTGAACATATTGTTTAAAACTTAGCCCGTAATGTTCTTTAATCAACTTAGAGGCATAAGAAGCCGAAATATGATATTTTTCAGCAATACTTTCTAGTGATAAATCATAATCTTTATAATGTATTTGAATATATTGAATAATCTCTTGTACCATCCGATTATTATCATTAGCCATTCGCTCTTGTACAACTTCACAAGTAGACGAAATCAACTGTGCCAAATGATGCTCTAACTGATCAAGTGTCACAAAATCAACGAGCTGATTAAATGTAGACTCTTCTAGAGGTACGCCGAGCTCAGACAATGTTCTTACAACAGAATTAATCACATCAAAACATACGGCCTTTAATGCATTCAACGAGCGCTCTCGTTCTCTTAAATTCTTAAAGATGATTGCCAATGTATCCTTAGCAATCGTCGGTTGTCCTTGCTTTATAGCTTGTAGTAGCTTTAACTGTTCTTCTTTTAAATAACCTAAACTTTCTTCTGTCGATGTTGTAATGTCGTCAAAGAAAATCGTGCTACCAGCCGTATAATAACTCATATAGCTATAGGCTACCATCGCTTCTAAATAAGACGTATGCACTTGGTAGACACTTTCAACAATCGTACCTGAAACGACGGTCGGTTCAACTTTCATCAACTTCTTAATACGCTGAATATAAGCTGATTGTTCTTCTTTATTTTTTTGATCCATTCCTACAATCAATGCTTTATCATTCATTTTTAATAAATCAACAGCATAACCTTGCATGTTTTTATAGTTTAAGTGATCTTCAACTTGTTGTTTAAATGTTTTGATTCCTTCACTATCTGAATGTAAAATCACGACAAAATAATACGCTTTATTTAACTCTAACTGAAGTGATGAAGCCATGTCAGACATCGCTTCTTTTGTAGGATACTCTCCCTTTAATAGATGCATCCAAAATTGTTGCTGCGCAAAAGGTCGGTGTTTATATAACGTTTTTGACAGGGTTGCTTTATCATGATTCAACTGTTCAAAAGCATGCATGACTTGTCTTAACTCATTGACTTCTTGATTGCTTTGCTTTTGAGTCGTCTTCACTTGTTTTACTAATAAATCTATCGGCTTGTATTGGTATTTACTAAGTACATACGTAATGATAACCCCTACAAAAAACACAACCAATAGCATTAACACGTAGCTTGTTAATGTGCCTTTAAACAAACCAAATAATTGACCTTCCTGAAGAATACTAATATAGGACCATCCGTCATCACCTTCGACTAAGTTTAACGTGTAATCCTTTCCTTCAATGGTAATGGTTTCGTCATTATTTGCTTTTTCTAAGATATCATCAAAATCTAACATGTCAGTTGCGAAGTCATCATCATTCATATACTCTGCTAAGACTTGTTGTTCGCTATCTAAAATATACGTATGGCCAACTAAATCAGATAAGGCGGTGCTCATCGTTGAGACAAAGTGTTTCTTTTCAATCATGTAAGTCACACTACCATGTGGGAATAGACTATTTGGCATAATCGGTTGAATAATAGCTAGATAATCTCGCCCCTCACCTGTATGAACAATTTTAGCTTTAGGTGTCTCTTCTTTCATTAACATCGATAGTTCTTCAACTGTTAGATTAGTCATGTCATAACGCGCAATAAAATTTTCTAAGGTGTGGTAGCCTCGACTCGTAAATATTACATCCGGATTCTCATGGTAGACGAGGGCGATCTCGTCAAATAAAATGCTATTAGACCGATATTTACCGAGTTCCTTAATAGCTTCATAGCTATAGTAAGGATGATTGAGTTGATAACTAGTAAGGCGAGTGTCTGTTGAAATGCGTGTGGCAATATTGGTAAACTCTCGCTTTCTGTCTCCTATAGATTCACTCACTTGTTGTAAGTTATTAAAGCTTGCTTGTTCTAATTCTTCTTGCAAATCAGCAATAAAGTTCACATAGACAAAGGTTCCTAATAGTAGAAAGGGAATAATGAATGCGACGAAATACGATAGTAAATAACGATAAAATATTTTTTGTTTAAAGATAGTGAACATAATACTCTCTCCTCGACTCATTATTCCTGAATTCTCACATTAACTAAGACTTGCCTTTAACTTTTTACTCTCAATTGAAGCACACGCACGATGTCCGAACCAAAGGACAGGATAAAGCACAAGCGCGACACCAAAGAAAGCGGTTAAAACAGGTAGAAACATAAATAGATAAAACATTAATACCGCACTAATTAAAACAGCAATGGTTTCCATCGGTTGAACAAGGGCGATAAAAAGGGACTGCTTAAAATACTGAAGCGGTGTTAATTCATATCTAGAAAAGACGGTAATAAATATCAAAAAGCTCGCAAGCGCGATTGAACTAATTAAGATTAAAAAGAAGTGAATGAACGGCCACTGAATGAAAACTTCAGAGATCCTAAAATCAACAAATAGGATAAAGCCAATGAGCACCCAACCATATCCTAAAATATTCGCTTTAAGAAATCGACGTTTATATTCTTGCCACATGTTTAAGTGTATTTTTTTATCTTCTCCTCGAATCATTTGGTAAACCGTACTTGCAGCCGCAAATGTAGCTGGAAATATTCCTAACACACCTGCACCTAAAATAGTCAGACCTAACCAAATAAAATGAATCATCATCACCTTACTTAACCATGAGCCTACCTCATAAAACTTTTGCATAAAACCATTCATTGTCGTACATCCCCTCTCACACATTCATCTAGTATAGCTCACTTTAAGAAAATTTCAATAACCGGTACGGTTACTTTAGGCTGAACAACTGGCAAGTCGAGTACAATATCATCTGGGCCAATTGTTGTTTCTGTGCTAGTGATCACTTGATTCGGATCAAATGTCTCGAAAAACACTTCGGATCCGTCATGTAAAAACTGCGCATACCGCACATGTTCTTTTATGCCTTTCATATGAATATGTCGAAATGGCCAAGAAAAAACGTGAACGTATAATCTATCATCTTTCTGCGTCAATCGACAATCTAACGGATCTGAAAATTGACTCGGACCACAGCCAATAATTGACCTTTCATGATACCTCATCCACTCTTTCACACCATCTAAGCGAGCTTGTGATGGTTGATCTATTAGCCCCCTAGCGTTTGGACCAATATTCAGTAATAGATTGCCGCCCTTACTCACTGTATCAATCAGCATTTTTAAAATCTGATCAACACTCTTCCAGTTACTATTATACCTGTCATAGCCCCAGCTCTCATTTAACGTTTGACACGCTTCCCAAAGCACCGGTTTCCCGTTCTCGATAATTGGTTGCTCAGGTTGATATTGTTCCGGCGTTCGAATCCCTCGCTTAATATCTAAGCGGTCATTTATAAGAATGTGTGGCTGTAATTGACGTGTTAATGTTTCAATACCATAGCCATCCCAATCTTTTTCTCCCTTGCCTTTCGACCAGCCCCAATCTCGGTGAGGATAAGAAAAGTCATACCACATGTAATCAATTTTCCCGTAGCGTGTTAACAGCTCGGTAATTTGTCCTTTTAAATAGGTTCGATAGACGGTCATATCTCGTTTATCCATCAACTCACGTGCTTCTTTTTGATTACGCAATGGATGCAGACCATCCAAAGTAAAATCGGGATGATGCCAATCAATTAATGAATGATAAAAACCGACTTTTAATCCGCGTTTACGTGCTTCATCAACATAGATGCGCACAATATCTTGTTTAAACGGGGTGTTAGTTACTTTGTAATCGGTTAAATCACTATCCCATAAAGCGAACCCTTCATGGTGTTTTGTCGTTAATACAACATATTTCATCCCCGCTTGAACTGCTTCATCTAGCCATGTCGAGATGGCTAATTTATCTGGATTAAAGTGATCAAAATATTGTTGGTAAACCTCAGGTGTGATTTGTTCTGTTGTCATGAGCCATTCGTGTCTTGCTGCTAATGAGAATAAGCCGAAATGGATAAACAGACCCCAGCGATCATGCGTAAACCAGCTTGGATCATGATACTCATCTGGCCAGTTGCTATAAGATGGGTGTCTCACGTCAACGCCTCCTTAATCAAATCGAATCTCTTTTCCTGTCTGACTGGACTCGTAAATAGCCGCCAAGATCTTCATCACTTCTACCCCGTCTTCAACCGGCGCAATCGTTGACTGTTGGCCACTGGCACATGCGACAAAGTGATTGATTTCATTTTGAAAGCTTTCGTTAAAATCAAACGTTGGTGCATCGATCTTTGGTATGATTTCTGTTAAGACATCATGCTTTTCTGTATAGAGACTTAGTGATGGTTCAATGGTAGCCCCACCTTTTTCACCAAACAGATGCACTTCTGTTTTATCTTCTTTGCCGTGAAGTGTAAAGCTTGCATCAACGGCAAGTGTGGCACCATTATCAAACTTAATCATCGCCGTTGCTAAATCTTCTACCGTATTCTTCTCTGGGTCATAATCAGCCGCCTGGTAAAATGATTTATATTCGATATTTGAACGGTTGCCAAGCGCTTTATACATACTGCCAGTAACAGAGTGTACTTTAGGCTTGCCCATGAGATACCAACACATATCGATTATATGAACACCAATATCAATGAGCGGGCCACCTCCTGAGCGTTCGATATCACTGAACCAACCACCTGGGTTACCTAAGACGCGTAATGACGAAGCTTTAGCGTAATATAACGGCCCTAAATCTCCTGCATCAATGAACCGCTTAAGCACGGTTGTATTTGTTGCAAACCTTCTAACGAACCCCACTTGTAAGGTTTTCGTTGATTGTTCGGCTGCTTGTTGAACACGTATCGCTTCTTCAACTGTTTTCGTTAATGGCTTTTCAACTAACACATGTTTATCATTTGTTAAAGCTGCAATGGCAATATCAGCATGTGAATTATTCCATGTACAAATACTAACCGCATCGATCGTTTCTGATGCCAATAATGCTTTGTAATCCGTATACACATGCTCAATGTTATACTGCTCTGCTTTTGCTTCTGCTCGTTCTTTTTTTAAGTCACATACGGCCATCAATTCAACCTCAGGATGATTGTGATATGACTGAAAATGCATATCAGAAATAGAACCTGCCCCAATAATACCTACACGTAATTTACTCACAAGATCGCTCCTCTAATTGTTGATATGTTGTCATAAGTTTTAAAGCTGTTTGAGTCGCCATTAAACACGGTTCAATGCCTTCAAATTCAATGGAAACATCACCATCATAATCGGAGGCGACAATTTCACCTATTATGGTTCGTAACGGAATATCACCATGTCCTGTCACGGCGCCCCGTAACTGATTGTTGTTTATTGTTTCAAAAAAACCTTCCCCGAGCGCCACACCGGTTTCACGATAGTAAAAATCTTTTAAGTGGATCATCGAAGCGTAAGGTAAACATTTTTTCACTGCAAGTAAGGGTGATTCATCTGCACATAAGAAGTTTCCGACATCTAAAGTCAATTTAAAATTATCGCGATTCACTTGATTTAAAATCGTGATAATCCGATCACTATGCTGAACAAAGTAACCATGATTCTCGATTGTAACGGTTAAAGGATATCTTTTCGCATAGTCAGCAATTTCTTGACATGCTGACACAATCTTAGGTAATTCTTTATTAAACCGAATGATGGTTGATTCTTCTTTTGATAAGAAACCCACATCAAAGCGCATATTTTTAACACCGAGCGCATGAGCAATATCAACGTGCGCTTTAATTCGATCGAGTTCTTTTCTTAAATCGTCACCTTGTTGTAGTAAGTTAGAACCAATTGCATAATTTGATAAGGCTAAGTTCAAGGCTTTTGCCTGTTCTTTTATATCATGAACGAGTGACGGTGTGTCTAACAAATCAACATGTAGTGGCACAATCTCAACATGACTTGCGCCTTGCTGTTTAACCCAATCCATCACATCCAACATGGACATGCTTCCTTGATTCATTTCCTGCTGTAAACTATATGAGCTAATACCAAGTTTCATCATAACCCTCCTATCGCGTCACTTTTACAAATTGATTCGTCTCATTCGATTGGTAGGCTGCTTTTACAACTTTAAGTGTTCTCAGACCGTCTTCTCCCGTAATAAATGGTTTTCTACCTTCATTAATACAGGAAACAAAGTCTTGAACGAGCCTTTCATCCATATCGATTCCCCATGAGAGTGCTGTCACTTGTTTCGCTTGGTCATCATAAAAGGTCGTCGTATCTTTAAAACCATCAATTTTCAGTGTACCTTCTGTCCCAATGACTTCCATTAATACGTCTCCCCACATCGGAAACGTGCGCGGACGAGACCAACTTGGATCTAGATTTAAAAGCGTGCCTTTTTCCATCTCAATTACCACTTGTCCTGAATCTTCCACGTCAATATTATGGAATAACGTCGCTAACCTAGCATAGACACCACTTACCTCATCGTCTAACATCCAGCGAACAACATCCATGATGTGTACAATGTGATCAGTCGCTGCCCCACCACCTGCTTTTTCTTTGTCGATAAACCAACCACCAGGTAGCTGACCGTGATTGGCAGCATTAATCGCGATGACGTCTCCTATGCCACCTGCTTTAATATAGCTAACGGCTGCTTCAATGGCTGGGATAAAGCGAACAGGATACGCAATTTGTAACGTCACTTGATGTGCTTCACACGCTTTGATCATTGCCTTTGCATCCTCTACTTCCGTTGCAATCGGCTTTTCACATAAAATATGTTTGTGATGCTTAGCAGCTTCAATTACTAACGCTTTATGGCGGTAATTTTCACTACAAACAATGACGGCGTCTATATCTGTCTGAAGCAAGGCGGTTAAATCAGCATAAAAGGTTGTGCCGTAACGATGAGCCGCATCCTTACCACGCGCTACGTCATCATCCCAAATACCGGATAAAGTTACATTTTCTTGTGCTAATAAGGCTTGCGCATAGCTTTCAGCATGCATATGGGCAAAACTTAGTATCGCTATGTTCATCATTGACTCACTCCCTTCACACTTACGGGTCGTTTACTCTCAAGTGATTGTTCCGTTGCTTCAACAAGGCCTAAGCCCTTTTCTATTCGTTTTTCTTGGCTTTTTTCATCAACGCCTTGATGTATCGCCTGCCACACATTTTGTACTTCTTTCTTACTAAACACACTATCTAACACCGCTCTGTTACCTTTTGATAACACGACGGCCCCTTGTTCACTGTCACTTTGTTGTACCAGCATACCGTTAGCGCCTGTTACTTCAATAGCAACATGTTCAGTGTCATCCGTGTAGACCAGTTGTACATTCGTCATAGTACCTGCCTCATGTTGAATCGAAAGCACAAGCACTCTATGTGTAGCCTTCTCTCGTTCAACCGCCATAATAGACGTCACAGGAGACATCGTTGACTCTAACCACATGTATAAACCAAGCAGTTGTTGCGCTAAGGTTTGTGTTTTATCTGCTTGATTCTTATATACAGTGATACGATTAATAGCTTTATCAGTGAAATCAACGGCTTCAAGTTGCTCGGCCATCGCATGAAAATGTGGATGACTCGCACAGGTATTGACCCACTTCACCTCGGCATTAATTTGATCAACGAACTGTTTGACTTGTTGATAATAGGTCACTGACTGAATCGCAGAGATCGGTAACACAAGTCCCGCGTCTTTATCTAGGAGTGCTTTTATTTCATCAACTGTTACGGTATTGTGGGCTAGATAGACAATGTTATCGTCTGGTTCGTTATGTGTATGACGCGAAGCATTCAGTTGTTTAAACTGTTCAACAAATGCCTGATGATGCTCACCGATTAGTCTAATCGCTGTCATATAATCCCCCCTACTCTTCAAATAAATGTTTTAAGTATTCTAAACCTAATTGACTTGCCATCCGGCACTCTTCCATACCCTCAAACTCTAAGGTAAGGTATCCATCGTAACCGCTCGCTTTAATTAACTTCGCTGTTTCGACTAAATGAAGGTCACCTTGACCTAAAATAGCACCGCGAATATAATTGCCACTAGCTGTATCAAACCACTTCCCATTTAATGGTGGGGCGTAATAAGGTTTTCGGTAAAAATCTTTAAAATGAATCAGCGATGCATGCGGCAATAGTTTTTTAATACCGACAAGTGGATCTTCATCGACACAAAGAAAATTCCCGACATCTAAGGTGACGTTAAAGTTGTCGCGGTTGACTTTCTCAACGACACGAAGGACACGGTCACTATGCTGTACCGCCATCCCGTGATTTTCAATCGTTGTCGTAATACCAAATTGCGCCGCGTAATCAGCTAACAGTTGACTCCCTCTGACAATTTGATCTAAATGCTTTTCTAAATAACTAATCGTACGGCACTCAGGTGGCAAGGTGAACAAGGTAACATCGTGACGCATATGCTTAATCCCCATATGATTAAGAAGATCAACATGACTTTTTAGCCGTTCGACTTCTTCGAGAAAGTCCGCTTCTGTTTCATGGATAAAGTTTGCTGGTAAGGCGTAGTTAGATAGCTCTAAACCTAGTGATTTAGCTCTGTCGACTAGTTTGTCAGCCAAGGCGTAATTATCGACTAACGTGTAACCATAAGGGACTAGCTCTAAGTGATCGAAGCCTTGTTCACTCACCCATGTAACAACATCTAAAATGTCCATCTCGTCATTATTAATCGCATCTAATAAACTATAGCTGCTTAAACCATACTTCATATTGATTCATCCTTTCAGTTTTATCCTGTATGGATCACGCTCATAAAAATCCTATATATCTCATTCAGACTGCTGTTACTTTTTTTCTAATGGACTGCCTTTCACGTAAACGCCCATTTCAGTTAAGACGTATTCACTAAACATCATGTTGGCCCATGAGAACCATGGTCGTGTAAATTGCTCTGGGTCATCAACATGGAACCCTTCGTGCATCAGTTCTGTGTCAGCATCTGTTGTCATGAAATAATTTAACAGACGTTCTCGTTCTGCGGAATCGGTTGTTGTCATGCCTTCAATCGCAAGAGCGATATGCCAAATATACTCTGACGGCGTATGGGGACTCCCTATGCCTTTGGCTACATCACCTTCATAGTAATATGGATTGTGTTTGCTTAATAAGAATCGACGTGTGTTTTGATAAATAGGATCGTCACTGGTGAGATAACCTAAATAAGGCGCAGATAGTAAGCTTGGCACATTCGCATCATCCATTAAGACGTGATGTCCGAAGCCGTCTGTTTCATAAGCATATATCTCTCCATACTCAGGATGGTTAACAACGCCATACTGCTGAATACCTGCCTCAATTTCTTGTTTTAAACTTTGAGCGGCTTGCTTTAATACTTGATCATCAAATATGTCTTCTGCTAGTTCAGCAACATAACCGAGAACGACGACCGCAAACATATTTGAAGGAATGAGATAACCATACTGACAAGCATCATCACTCGGACGAAAACCGCTCCATGTCATGCCCGTTTCTTTTACTGGCGCACCTTTTCCATCATGGGAAAGGGTATCTTGAGCAGGACAACCTGTTCTAATAAAGGTGTAGTCAGATTGCTCGTGGTTTTGTTCAAGACGCCACGTGGCGATCATCGTTTCAAGCGCTTGTTTAAAGTCAGCCGTAAACACATCTGTTTGATGGGTTGATTTCCAGTACAGATATGCAAGTTGAACCGGGTAACACAAGGAATCTATTTCGTATTTGCGCTCCCACATCCAATCTGTCATAAACGTTTCATCATCATGGTAGCGCGCACCGTTTGGCTCCTTGTTAAAGGCGTTCGCATAAGGGTCGTGATTAATAAAGGTAATTTGTTGATTAATCACCCCACGAATCAACGCTTGAAAGTCTTGATCTTTTTCAGCAAGTATCAAATAAGGTCTTACTTGTGCAGCAGAATCTCTTAACCACATGGCAGGAATATCTCCGGTGATCACAAATGTGTGATCACCGTTTCTTTGAATCGTCGTTTCATAAGTGTTTTTAAATGCCTTCTCAAACATACGCCCGATTTTTGGCGTCGCGTGAAAATGGTCTTTGACTTCTTCAATTAAATCGAGCATGACTTTTGGTAAGTCTGTTGTCATCATTTATTCTCCTTATCCGAATGAATACCAATCGTAACTATTTCGTAAGCATCCATCGTCACTTTATCATTCTTTAATGGTTGATGTTTACGTTCAATCACATCACTTTGATAGTACGTTCTGTTATTTCTTTGTTCTATCGCACATGCGTGAGCCTCTTCATCCAAGTTAACAAGGCGTACCATGACGTCGTTAGATGCCTCAGCTACTTTTACGTTTGAATAACTTAGTGCTGCCGGCTTTTCTAGCTCAATAAAGCTGTAGGTAGAAGGATACGTGCCTGTTTGAACAGGTAATGCTTTACTAATAAGCGGCGCCTGGAACGTTTGTGCTAATTGATAAGCCTCAAAACGCTCTCTCTCACCACCATGCGGAATAATCCGGTATTCAACCGTCTGTTCACCGAGACATTGTGCTTGTGGTGTAGGGAAGTATCCCCAATCCCCAAGTTCACCAACGGAACGTAACAGTGTGACGGCCATCGTTGTATCTGACGCAAGGATTTCATATTCATTTAAGCCTTTGTTGGCGATACATAATCCCCGGTCCTGATTACAAACATCCACGTAACTTTGTTGGTGTTGTGAATAATCTGGATTCGTCCACTCACGATTTGGTGTATTTTGACGCTTAGCTGCTTCAAATACACTTTCTGCATAATGGTGATCTGTTTCGATATTTGACTTGAATAACGCGCGCAAGCGGTGATCTTTAATGTTATTTGCTATCGTTGTTTTTACATCAACATACGTCGCTGAATGCGTAAGCGTCACGTACGTTTCAATTTTAAGCGGTTGTTCTTTGAGTGACCGTTCTGACTTGCGGTTTGTGAACCAGACGAGTTCTTGTTGTTCTTTTATTAATGTCTCTTGGGCTGATTCTGGTAAGAGCCATTCATGGGTGATTTTATATGTTGCTTTAACCGCAGAATTCTCAATGAGTTCAATTGTTGCGGTTTCTTCCTCTGTCGTTCTGACAAGATGATCACTTGATTGTTTATACATATACTCATTACCGATATCACCTGTATCTTCATAGATATTTAAACCTTGATAATGTTGGTTTGTGCGCTTATCTGTTATACTCAGTGACCCATTCTGCATAATCTCAACAGCTAGATAATCATTTTCCATCTGATTTTCTTTCGTCACGAGTGTTGCTACGTCAACGTCACCTTTCACAAGTGCAAAGACTTGATAACCTAGTGCCGGTAAAGATTCTGCATTGAATGTTACAGTCACACGACGCGCCATATATGGCTGTCTAAATTTATCTTCTGGTAAGTCATAATCAAACACGAGTCCATGGTCATCAACTTCAACTGGATACATCGTTTTATTCTCATCTACGATGACAAAGCCATCAACATCAATCTGTCTTAATACGTCTTTATTGACGCCATCTCGATAATAGGCCCGTTTTAAATCTAAAGTTACACTGACTTGATCCGTTCGATTATCAGCTAACGTATTAAAAACAACAAAAGGATGAACATCTGACGCATTAAAAGTTGATGTATCAATGTGTTTAACCAACTGATCTAACGTACGATCGATTAACATTTCGGTGAAATGTTCACTCTTGTTAAAGCGCGTCACCATTTCATCATGCACTTCATCTACGCTGCAACCACAAATACTGTCGTGCGGATGGTTTTGCATGAGGGTTTTCCAGGCATATGCAAACATGTCATGATCATATGTCTGGTCTATGAAGTAACGAAAAGTGGCTAATGGCTCGGCTACTTTCTCTAACAACGTTTGAACTTTTTGGTTCATTTGTTTTAAGTACACCCGAGAAGAGGCCGTATTCACAAGCGTGCCCCAGCCATCTGTGTGTTGTGAGCGTAATTCGCCTTCAACAACTTTTAAATCTTGACTTGCTGATTCTTCGGTAATAGCCGCGATATAATCATTAAATGTAGAATGTACAAAGGTGTAATCAGGATAGAGACGATTAGCCAAATCAATAGCGGTCGATAAATCCGTTTGAATCGGTTGATGATCACAACCATTGAGCATTAACAAGTGTGTCGTTGATGCGAATGTTTCGAGATTCTCCAAGTGTTCATCCCAGTATGCTTTTGCTTTTTGTTCATCGGTTGGAATTTCATTTCCATTACAATACCAGTTAGCAAATAAAATCCCGGTGACTTCTGTTCCATCTGGTGACTGCCACTTCATCTCAGAATACGGTGATTCATAAGCACTTGCGTCAATGACCGCATTGTTAAAACCGGTTGGTTTCACCCCTCGACCAAAGGCGGCTGCTTTAATATCAGCTTGTTGCAAGATTTGCGGAGCTTGACCGATATTCCCAAATGAGTCAGGGAAATAACCAATTTTGCTGAGCCCTCCCCATTTTTTAGCATCACGCATCCCGTATTGTAAGTTACGCACATTCGCTTCACTGCTAGTTAAAAATTCATCTTGTAGAATATACCAAGGACCTACTTCGATTCTTCCAGCTTCAATTAACTTCTTAATTTGGTCACGTCTTTCTGGTCTAACTTGTAAATAGTCATCTAAAATAATGGTTTGACCATCTAAATGGAAACTTTTAAAGTTCGGATCTGCTTCTAATGTATCTAATAGTTGGTCCATCACTTCAATTAATAAGTAGTGATGCTGTTCATAAGGTAAATACCATTCCCGGTCCCAGTGGGTATGAGAAATGATATGTACCGTTTTCTTTTTATTCATGAGATTCCCTCCACTTTTGTATGTATAAGTAAAGGATGCGAGCACCCTTTACTTCTTTAATTAAAGGTGATTAAATACGTCTTAATTTCATAAGGGTTGATGCTGTCTTCAATCACAGATTGACTAATTACCTCTCCTACAGGTTCTTCCACTAAATTCACTTCTTGATATGAAGCGATCTTATATGGTGAAATCAATGAAATTCTACCTGATTTACCTTGATATTCATGAAGTCGAACAATCAATCCATCATGATCTTCTGCTTTTTTAACCGCATCAATCATCACATGGTCTGTTGGACAGTCAAATAGTTGTGTATGCGTATAGTTCGCTTGACCTTGTGTTAGCGTTAATGGATTATTAAGTGCCCATGCTTCCGTTACCGTGTCAGCTTCTCGCCAATCGCCGATATGTGGATATAAACTATAGACAAAGTGGTGGTCACCAAGATCACAATCAGGATCTGGATAGGTGGCGCCTTTTAATAACGACAACCGCATCACGTGATCTTTAATGTCATAACCGTATTTCGAATCGTTGAGTAGACTCACCCCATAACCAGCGTCAGATAAATCGGCCCATTGATGACCAACTGTTTCAAAACGAGCCCAATCCCAGCTCGTATTCCAGTGTGTTGGGCGTTTCACGTTACCAAATTGAATATCGTACGTCGCTTCTGTTTGACGCACATTCACTGGAAACGCAACTTTTAATAGCCGTTGACGTTCTTGCCAATGAACATCTGTCTTATAGTCAATGCGGGCTGAATCACGATAAACAATCATCGTCTGGTTAATGTCTGAATGGTTGTAGCGCCATGTGAATAACACCTTAGCACGCATTGGTGTCATCTCTACTAACTCGACTTTCTGTAAATCTGAGATCGTCTCAAATTTCTCTTGATAAAAGATATCAATATCCCACGCATCAAACATCAGTGGTTTATCTTCAAATACATGGAGCACATTACCGTTTTCATTTGGTTTCAATACGGATTTCTCCGCTCGTTTATCAAATAGCTTTGTTAAATGACCATGTTCATTCCACTCAATGTCGTAGTATGGCGTGCTTAACGTATGGTCTTTCATAACAAACGTTATATTCTGCTCGCTTGGCTGTGATTCAACTTCAGCATTAAAATAGATGCCCTTGTTTCCTAATGCAGGAATATCTGTCACTTTAACTAACCACTTATCTTCAAGCTTAATGGATTCAAGTGTGTTACCCGCTTTATCTGTCCAAGAACCATCCCCATCTAAATGATCTAGACATTCAACAAGTTCCTCCCGTTTTGTCGTTGAACTATTATAAATGGTATACGCATGTGAATCTTGACTTTGACGCACGTGTAAAACGTTGTCTATTTGCTGAATCGCAAGGGCCTCTGCCTCTTCATATTCAACTTTCGCATCTTCATACACTTCTTTAATAGAAGACCCTGGAATAATGTCATGGAATTGATTCCGAAGAATCGTTTTCCATCCTGCCGTTAAATCAGCAGTAGGATATTGATCAAAAGCCTTTGTTTCAACCGCTTCCCAGCCATTTAGCCACTCTGTATCACGGTATAATAACTCAAGTTTTCGGTTCATTTTTTTCATATACGCTTGTGAGGTGTAAGTCCCGCGGTGAAATTCTAAATAAAGTTCCCCGTCCCACGTATGCACATATTGATCTGTTTGATCGACCGTTTCATGTAGCTGATCAAAATAATCTTTTGCTTTAGCTGGTTTTATGTGCGGCAAGCCTGGCATTTTATCCATACTGCGTTGGATTTCAAGCATGTCCCGGTTAACTCCGCCTCCACCATCGCCATAGCCATAAGAAAGTAATAGATCTGTGTTCAATGGTTTGTCTTGATACTCTTTCCATGAGTCTTGTAAAATCTTTGGTTCCATATAGCCGTTATACGTGTAATAACGTGATTCTGGCCAAGGCTCAATGGTTGTAATAAAGTGAGTTAATACCTCACTGCCATCAATACCACGCCACTTAAAGGTATCGTGCGGCATGCGGTTGTATTGACTCCAACTAATTTTGGTCGTCATAAAGGTATCAATACCCGACTTTTTCAATATTTGTGGCAGCGCCCAGCTATAGCCAAACACATCCGGTAACCAAAGGTACGTACTTTCTTTCCCGAACTCTTCTTTTAAGAAGCGTTTTCCGACAAGAAATTGCCTAACAAGCGATTCACCAGACGGGATATTACAATCCGCTTCTAACCACATACCGCCATCTGCTTCCCATTTTCCATCCGTGATTCGTGCTTTGATTTTTTCATAAATCTCTGGATAATCTGTTTTAATATATTCATATAGTTGGGGCTGACTTTGCATAAATAAATATTCTGGGTAGTCTTCCATTAACTTTAAAACGGTTGAAAATGAGCGCGCTGATTTTTCACGTGTATGTTTTAATTGCCATAGCCAGGCCACGTCAATGTGGGTATGACCCACACTGTGATAAGTAACATCACTTTGTTTACCGATGTCTTGAAGCTCTTTTTCGAAAGATGCTTGCGCTGAGTAAATCGTTGCGTAAAATTCTTCTGAGCCTTTGTTTAACCAATTAATCTCTTTAAATGCTGTATTTAAAGCTGTCGTTAAACGGTGACGAACAGGATCATTGTCTTCAAGCGTTTTTATTGTTTCAAGCGCTGTCCAACTATCAAAATAAAATTGGTCAACTTTTTGATCAAGGTACGCAATCGCGGCGCGCTTAAGCTGAAATTCTTGGTCCCGTGGTTTTCCCCCACCTTCTAGTCCGCTCCATAAACGAAAATCTAGTTTCAACACATCACCAGCTACATCATTGAATAGTACTTCTTTATGATTGGAGTCAACGCCTTGATAAGGTTGATTATTTACAAATAATAGCGATTCAAAACCAGAGTTATTACCACCACCGGTTTGTCCAAAATCAAATAAACCAATCACGCGCTCGTTTTCCCACTCTTTTGGGACCGTAACCATTTGCGATAGCCACGCATAACAATCGCGACCTTTCCAGTGTTCACCTAAAGTGATGACACGCGTATCTTCTGTTTCTTCAACAGGGTATTGCCCAACCGCTTTCTCATGATCAATCGTGAACATCCATTCATTAATAGATGTTGTTCCTCGATAACGGTACTGACTTAATTCTTGAATACGACTGTTTAATTTATCAATCGTAAAAAACATTGGTCTTCCTCCTCTACTTAAATTAAAGGCTCGGCAAGCATTTACCGAGCCTTTAAAATGTTACTAATTAATTTTGAGCCCAGCGATCGTAAGCTTCTTGGTGAATCTGAACATATTCATCCACATTCATGCTTTCAATTGTAGCGACATAGTCACCCCAATTTGAGATTGGCTCAACACCTGTGATAAAACGTGCTTCCATTTGTTCAACATATGAGCTTAAATCTTGTTGAATCGTATTAACTGTCTTTTGTTCCTCATCTGTTAAATAAACGAGTGGGAATGGCGTCTCAGCAATCGGTGTAATTTTTTCTTCTGTTTCTGCTTGAATAAATAAATCAAAATCTGAACGCGGTTCACCTTCGACTAAACCACCAAGCATTGGCGGTGTAATACCGTATGTTGGTGTCAGTGTTGCGCGATACTCTTCTGGTGATTCAAAACCTTCTGGTGCCGGAAGTGGTGTGCGTGTACCATCATCATTTGCTTCCCATAGATAGCCTTCTGGCCCTTTATCAAAGAAGTCACGGCCTTCTTGTGAATACCAGTAATCAATCCAACGCATGGATGCTTCTGGATTTTCATTATATTTTGTGATTGAGAAAGTCCCTCGCACCATGCCAGGGTTTCCTGGTACGATACGTTCTTCTGACCATTCACTTGTTAAAGGATAAAACATTGGATCATTAAGTGCTTCTTCTTCTGTACGACCCGTTGTAAAGAATGAGAACCAGTCTGGGAATAAACCGAGACGGTTTTCCTGACCTTTCGCTTTCTTCTGTTCATCCGCTTGTGAGAACGTTTCTGGATCTAATAACTCTTCATCATATAGTTTTTTCATGAATTCTAAATATGCTTTATAGTTGTCTGTCATCGGTGCATAACGAACATCACCATTATGTTCTTCAATGCCCCATTCTTTCATACCAAAGGCAGCCATTAACCAAGCACGGCTACTGTTCATTTGAACATCTGTGAATGGAATCGTATCATCTTCACCTGTATTATTAGGGTCATCGTCTCTAAATCTTACTAATAAGTCATAGAATTCATCGACTGTCTTAGGTAATTCTTCCACACCTAAATTGTCTAACCACTCACCGTTGTACCAGAGTGGACCACGCGCCCATACAGCGGTCGGATGATTATTGATAAATGGCAACGAATAGATGTTACCATCTGGTGTTGTAATTGAACGTGCAATTTCTGGGTCTTCTTCCATTAACGCTTTGATATTTGGTGCATATTCATCAATCAGGTCGTTAAGCGGAAGTAATACCCCTTGACTACCGTAATCAACTTCCATACCAGGAGTTAAATTATCTGTACCTGCCCCTAGAATAATCCCCGGTAAATCTTGACTGGCGAATGCGAGGTTTAATCGTGTTTGAAAATCACTGACGGGTGGTGTTGTAAATTTAAAACTTATATTGGTCATTTCTTCATATTCCTGTAATGTCACCATGTTTTCCCATTCTTCAATACCTACACCAGGAGCCATGAGTGACAATTCGATTTTTTCGTCAACGATAGGGAAACCCTCTTTGTTTACTTCAACTTTTTCGCCGTTAGCGTCATTTCCATTACCTTCCGCATCAGATTGATCGTCTCCACATGCGACAAGGACACTTAAAAGAACAAACATCATTGACAAACTAAGTAAGAACTTTTTCATCTTAAAACCCTCCTATTTTTACTGTTCATTTGAAATATTATTCTCATACTACCATGATTTATTTCCGTCTCACCCCCTTACAGTTAAATCGTTCGGTGTTATTCTTTAATTGAACCAATCATGACACCTTTAACGAAATACTTTTGTAGGAACGGATAGACGATAATAATTGGCAAGGTGGACACAATCATGACACCATATTTAATGATGGCCGCGAGTTGTTGCTGACTGTGGATAAATTCAGCCATACCGCCTGTCATACTCACACTGTTAGACGACATCTCTTGTAGTACGAGAATCTCACGTAACACGAGTTGGAGTGGATAGAGACTTCTGTCGGCTAAATAAATCAAGGCGTTGAAATAACTATTCCAATGCCCTACACCATAGAATAAGGCCATAACAGCAATAATTGGCGCTGATAATGGGATAATGATTTTAACAAATAACTTAAAGTTACTTGCTCCATCAATCGTCGCTGCTTCTTCTAATCCTCTAGGAATCGTTGACTGGAAGAAGACACGTGTAATAATGATGTTCCACAGAGCTACCGCATTTGGTAAGACCATTGCCCATACTGTATCAATAAGACCTAAATTACGGACCACAAGATAAGTCGGGATAAGCCCCCCATCAATAAACATTGTTAAGACAAACATAAAGGTGAAAAATCTTCTGCCGTAAAAATCTTTTCTTGAAAGCGCATACGCCGTTGGCAATGTAAAGACGAGGTTAATAAACGTTCCAAATACCGTATAAAAAATCGTCATCATATACCCGCGCCAAATCGCTTCGTTCTGTAAAATAATCCGGTAACCTTCAAACGTTATGTCTTTTGGCCAAAGCCACATCTCGCCAGAGTTAACGGCGCTAGGATCACTGATTGACGCACTAATAATATAGATGAGCGGGTACAACACAACGAGTAAGGCAAATGTTAACGCGACATAGACAAAACCCATAAATACTTTATCTGCTTTTGTTTCATTAATTTTATTAAGATCCAACGTAATCCCTCCTTACCATAAACTTGTTTCGCTCGTTTTCTTCGCAATATGATTGACCGTGATTAACAGGGCGGCGTTAATGACTGCGTTAAACAATCCAATCGCTGCCGCAAAACTGTATTGAGCATCTAATAAACCAGCCTCATAAACAAAAGTAGCAATGACATTTGATGCTGACTTATTAAGTGGATTTTGAAGTAATAAGATTTTCTCAAAGCCCATCGCCATAATATTTCCAAGATTCATAATCAGGAGAATCGTCATTGTCGGAATAATCGTTGGGATATTAATGTAGAAAATCCGTTGTAAACGCGTCGCACCATCAATAATGGCCGCTTCATGTTGTTGAGGATCCACACCAGAAAGAGCAGATAAGTAAATAATCGTACCCCAACCTGTACTTTGCCATACACCAGAAAATACATAGACTGTTTTAAACCATTTTGGATCGGTCATAAACGGAATCGGTTCAAAACCTAGTAATTCAATAAAGCTATTGAGAATACCTGTTGTTGGTGATAGAAACGCGATAATCATACCAGCAATAACAACGACAGAGATAAAATGCGGTGCGTATGTAACCGTCTGAACCGTCCGCTTGTAAGCGCTATCCTTGATTTCGTTTAATAATAACGCCAGTATAATCGGTAAGGGAAAGCCGACCACTAACTCATAAATACTAATACCTAATGTATTTTTAATTAGATCCCAAAAATAATATGAATCAAAAAAGCGGATGAAATGATCGAATCCTACCCATTCACTACCTCCGAACCCTAATGACGGGACATAATCTTTAAAAGCAATTTGGATACCGTACATAGGAATATACTTAAAGATAATGAAGTATAAAACGGTTGGTAGAATAAATAAGTAGAGTTGCCAATTTTGAATAATCTTACGGTTTTTCTTTTTGGATGTTACACCCGGTACACCGGATATAGGTGGAGCCTGCTGTTTCATAATTTAACCTCCTACTTTTCAATTGTTTTGTTTTGCTACACCAAATGTAAGCGGATTCAACAATTGTTTCAATATGTCGAACTTATCCTTTTACCTCACGTCACTTGTGTTAGTGACTTTCCGATTAGATTTATCAAGCGTTTCACACGGTAAGCGTATGTATTTATTTCTTACTATGTATTTATTGAAAGCCTTTACAACAGGCGTTTTAACAACATAACTGTTTTAAGTACAAAACTAATAGCTAGAGGACAATAAATAACTTTTTTAACATATTGCCTCATATCTTCTTAAATTATAGAGTGAAGTTAGGTAAGTTAAATTGTCTAGAGGAGGCATAAATAATGGATAAAATAATTGGCATTGATATTGGTGGAACAAAAATAGCGATTGGTTTATTAAATACAAAAGGGACACTTTTAGCAAAGAAAATACTACCAACAGATCAAACCATCTCACCTGAAGCAATGGTTAAGGAAATCTATCAACACACCATTAAACTATTATCGGAAAATAGTACATCAAAAAAAGAAATCCTAGGCATAGGTATCGGAGCTCCTGGACCAATCGATACAAAAACAGGACAAATCACATCTCCCCCCAACCTGCCAGATTGGAGAAATATACCTGTTGTTGATATCTTTAAACAACACTTTCAATTACCGATCTATTTTGAAAATGACGCTAGTGCAGCTGCTCTTGCTGAAAAATGGTTAGGCGCAGGACAAGCAGAAACAGACTTTGTCTATATGACAATTAGTACAGGGATTGGGGCAGGTATCTATTCTAATAAGCAACTATTAACGGGTGCAAAAGGAAACGCCGGTGACATTGGTCATACGGTTATTGATCCGAGTTTTGGACAATGTGTGTGTGGTCAATTTGGTTGTCTAGAACATATTGCCTCAGGTACCGCTATCGCACGAGAAGGTAGTAAACTGATGGGTAAACAACTTTCTACATTAGATGTATTTTCTCTATATAAAGAAGGCGAGCCACAGATTGTTGACTACCTTAACCGTGTCTTTCAAACGCTAGGTGCTGCTTGCGTTTCCATGATTAACACGTTTGAACCAAATAAAATCATTATCGGCGGTGGTGTGTCTAGTGTAGGTGATTTGTTATTTGAACCGATTCGTGAGTATGTGCGTCATTATGCGCTAAACCCCGCTAACCGAAAGACGCCTATTGTTCCAGCAGAATTAAAACAAGACGCCGGCGTCATTGGCGCTGCGGCTCTCGTCTTAAGCAATAAGCTACTATTATAATCGTAACGGTCAAAAAGAGGAATTTAGATAACTTATTATAGAAATGGAGTGAAGAAGATGACACATTATACATTCCCTGACCATTTTTTATGGGGAGCAGCGGCATCAGCCACACAGACAGAAGGGACGGTACCTGGAGACGGAAAAGGAGAAAATATTTGGGATTATTGGTTTAAAGAAAAGCCTCATCTTTTTTATCAACAAATAGGGCCTGGTAAAGCATCGGACTTTTACCAACAATACGAAACAGATATCACATTAATGAAAACGCTTAATTTCAATTCGTTCCGCACGTCTCTTTCTTGGTCACGCCTCTTACCTAATGGAAAGACTCTTAACCAAGAAGCGGTAACATTTTATAATAACATGATCAATGAAATGATCAAACAAGGCATTGAGCCAATCATCAATCTATTTCACTTTGATATGCCGATGTATTTACAAGATAACGGGGGCTGGGAGAACCCAGACATTATCGAGGCATTTCGTTATTACGCCCAAACAGCTTTTCAGTTATTTGGTGACCGAGTTAAGCGCTGGACAACTTTCAATGAACCGATTGTGCCTGTTGAAATGGGATATTTGAATACGTATCATTATCCTGCAGTTATTGATATGAAGCGCGCCGTAACTGTAGCTTATCATTCCATGCTTTCGAGTGCGAAAGCAATAGAAGCCTTTAAACTCGAAAAAATAGGCGGAGAGATTGGGATTATTTTAAACTTAACGCCCTCTTACCCTAGAAGTGATGATAAAGAGGATCAACAAGGGGCTTATTTAGCGGATCTTTTTTATAATCGTAGCTTCTTAGACCCCTCCGTTCTAGGCTATTATCCAGGAGACTTATTGACGCTTTTAGATACTTATCACCTCTTACCAGAAAGGATAACGGGCGATACAACACTTCTTAAAGCAAATACGGTTGACTTTTTAGGGGTCAATTACTATCAACCACGACGGATAAAACAATCTGAAGCACCTATTGATGATAAAAACATCACACCTGAATCATTCTTTAGCTATTACCAAGATCCTAATCGACGGATGAATCCTTATCGTGGATGGGAAATATATGAGCGCGGCTTATATGATATTGCCATGCGGATAAAAGCAGATTATCAAAATATCCCTTGGTATGTATCAGAAAACGGCATGGGTGTATCAGATGAAGAGCGCTTTATGGACAAGGACGGTGTGATCCAAGATGATTACCGCATTGACTTCTATCAAGAACACTTAAAGTGGTTGCACTTAGCGATTGAAGAAGGCGCGAATTGTTTTGGGTTTCATGCATGGACCTTTATTGATAACTGGTCATGGCTAAACGCTTATAAAAACCGTTACGGTTTTTACCGTCTCGATTTAGATACGCAAGAGAGAACGGTAAAAAAGAGTGGGCAATGGTTCAGTCAAGTCGCACAAAGCAATGGATTTAGTCATGATGATTAATATACTCGCCATTGATATTGGGGGAACGCACATTAAACACGGACTTGTAGATGAAATAGGTACCATCTCTACAATGAATACATCTACAACACCTACTGATTTCAAAGGATTTATTGAACACCTAACGACATTAAAAGAACAGTTTCAAGATATCCCATTAACTAGCATCGCCATTAGCAGCCCCGGTCTACCGCAACCTGACGGTACCATTGGAGCAGAAAGTGCTGTCCCTTATTTGCATCAACATAATATTAAACAGGCGGTTGAAAAGATCTTTCACTTGCCCGTTGTTATTGAAAATGATGCAAACTGTGCAGCCCTAGCAGAAGTATGGACAGGTAAAGCGAAATCAATCGACAATGCGGCGGTATTGATTATCGGGACTGGCATTGGTGGCGCGTTGATTCAGAATCGAACACTCCACCGAGGCGCTGATCAACATGCCGGCGACTTCGGTTATATGTTACTACCCAATCGAGAGAATGGCGGTTATTCTGTCTTTAGTCGGCTTGCTTCTACGGGATCTATCATTAGGCGAGTAGCTGATAAAAAAGCGATGTCTAAAAATGATTGGACCGGTGAAAAAGTGTTCAATTCAGCTGAAGAAGGCGATATTATTTGCCAAGAGGCGATTCATCAATTCTACACGATGCTTGGACTAGGTATCTTTAATATCCAGTATGTTTACAATCCTGATGTTATCTTAATCGGCGGCGGCATTAGTACAAGACCCACTTTGCTTGATGAACTTAATCAACACTTACATCAACTACAACAAGAAGTGGAAGAAACATTGATTATACCTAAAGTAGATATTTGTGATCATAAAAGTCATGCCAATCTTATCGGTGCTGCTTATTGTTATTTTCAAAGCATAAAAGCATCAAATAACTAACAGTCAAATAATTAAACTATAATAAATAGAAAGCGTGTCACTGTTGTGACACGCTTTCTATTTATCTTTATACATCTCATAGTCTATACTAAGTCATTTTTTTCATCCTTTAAATATTATCTGCTAAGGTCGCTGAATGATTTTAAATGACTCTTCTGCATCTCTCGCAATCATTAATAATGCTAAACCTAATACACAGAAAAACACCCCAACAAGGATGAAGATCGTCTGGCTCAGGCTGTCTACCATTAATTGTTGTAAATTAAAAATGAATAAGAAAATAGAAATAAAGGTAGAACCAAAACAGATATACGCTAATTTACGTGTTCTTTCAAAACGAATCATTTGCTCTCTCCTTTTCGTATGAGTGAAAATAATACTGCTTTTTCTTTTCTTCTTCCATTATATCACCATTTATAACAAATTATCATGGAGTGGGTAACCTGTCTTTGTTACTTCAATCATTCGCTGTTTCATTAACACATGCAAGCATCAAAAAAGCCATATCAATTGACATGGCTTTTTTGGTCTTATTCATCTTCTTGGATTCATTAACGATGATTGTTTTTGTTCTGATCTTCATCTAAAAACTTATCTAGTGATGAAAAATCCTCTTCTTCACCAAACTCTGTTCCGTAATTTAATTTACCTCGATGACGCATCGGCGTCTTTTCTTCTTGGTGTTCTTCATCCCAGTCTCTAAATAAGATGGATAAACAGACAAGGCCACTCAGACCTACCAAGCTATACACAATACGCGCAAGTAGTGTACCTTGACCACCAAAAATAGCCGCCACTAAATCGAAGTTAAAGAAACCTATTAATCCCCAGTTGATCGCCCCGATAATGACAAGGGTTAAAGCGAATTTTTGAAACGTTCTCATTTTACTACTCCTCCTTTTGATTGACTCATGGAAGTAGTATGGACAAAATCCCTCTTCTTCATGCATAATTTATTTTTTTTAAACGGCACATGTGAATGATGACTTTTTGTGCACATGATTCTATCATTTACCATTTGTGAGTCAACATTTGAGCCAGATGCTCTGCTGCTAATACACCTGATATAAAAGCACTTTCTAACCTTGTATGTGTTGCGGGATCTTCATTAGATAAAAAAGCATCTCCAGCTAGAATAACGCGGTTATCACGTGACATTTCAAGGTAAGGTTCTTTTAAAAATTGTACCGCTTCAGCATACCGCCATCTTTTCAACTGTTGGGACAGAATTGATTGACGATCAAAATAATCTTTCGATAAGTTAATCATATGATTTAAAACATGCTCACTCGTTTCATCATTATATTCTTTGCTCCACTGACCAGTCATATACACGCTTACAGTTCGTTCATCAGAGATACCTTTTTTGTAGTGATCAACGATTCTCATCATACCCTCTGGCAAGCCTTGATCTAAGTGACCATTTTCAGGTAGTTCCGGTTTATCTGAGAGTTTAAACAGACCTACGAAACAAGGATTAAACGTAATGTGTTTAAGTTTTTCCATTTCCGTTTCATTAATTTCTATCTTACTATTGATTAACAACGCTTCTGCTTGAGGTGCTGGAATAGTAAGAATGATGGTTTTTGTTTTAATTTCTTCACCCGTTGTTGAACGTACAATATAGCCATCACGCTGCTGTTCAATTTGACTAATTTCTGTCTTTAGCTGAACAGGTAAATCTTTTGCGAGTGTTTTCGCTAGAGCATTCATTCCACCTGGACTCATATAACGTGGATGGCTCTCACCAAACCACCGCTTAACAAAACCTTGTTTCAGCCATTGATCAACTTCGGAATGAAATCGTTCGTTTCGTACAGTAAAAAACTGTGCCCCATGATCGACTTTCCCACTATCTATGCGTCTTGTCGCCATACGACCACCCACACTTTTCCCCTTATCAATCAGTAATACTTCATATCCTTTATCTTTTAACGTACGGGCAGACATAATCCCTGTTAAACCTGCCCCAACAATCACTGTAGTAATATATCTCATCTTTTAAACAGCTCCTTTTCAGTAAATGACACTCAAGTAAGACAAAAGTGAGTGTCTCTCATGTTTCTTAGTTCGTTGAAAAATCTAAATAATATTTATATTTTTTCCCAACATAATAACATTCTGTGTACTCAGAAAAACCATTAGTTAAATCTGTAGTAAACCTAACACGCTTTAATATTGGTTCGGGTTTTGTTAATTTTAATAATGTTTGAATTTCTTTATTAGAAAGTATCGCTTCGACATATTCAACTTGTTGTGTTGGGAATATGTTAAAGCTATTTAAATACTCATAAAATGATCCGTAATAGTCTTTAGATTCTAATGAAAAGTAAGCTTGATAAGGTACATAAGTCACAAAATATGCTAAAAAATCTTTATCAGATCCCCGAATACGTTTCAACATTAAAACTTCCTCACCCGGATTAATTTTTAAATATTTTGCAACCTGATAATCGGCTGTGACTTTTTTGACTTCTGCGTGAATAGTTGACGCAACTTTTCCCTGCTCGCGCATTTCTCTAGTAAAACTTTTAATCATCGTCATATGATTCGTTTTTTCAGGTGAGTAGTGATTAACAAATGTACCTTTAGCTTTTTTTCGAACTAACAGATTTTCACGAACAAGTTCTTCAACAGCCTTACGGATTGTTATACGACTGACGTGGTACATATCACATAAATCCATTTCTGTTGGAATGCGTTGACCTTCGGTCCATTTCTCCGTACGAATATTCTCTCTTAAGTCGTTAGCAATTTGCGCATAAAGTGGTTGTGATTTTTTATCATTTATCATGAATTATCGCTCCTTTTGTTCTAATGATATAACAATATCACAAAAACATTGATTTAAAAGGGTTTAAAATAAACAAAATAGACAAAGTAATCATGATATAATTTATTAAACCTATATAAGGAGTGTTATATCAATGAATTATAATTGTCGCCCTTCCGTAAATATTAAAAATCAAATTACAGCGTATATAAATTATACTGCCATTGTTCAACAATTAAAGCAAGAAATAACGCATAAACGTATTAATGTCATAACAATAGAAAATTATCCGATAGTAGACGAGCAAGAAATCAAGAATTCACTCATTAATAAGCTACAGCCAGATTTAATTATCCATACAGATGAGATCCTTATTGAACAGATGCAAATAGATGAAATGATTGCTCACAATTTAACCGATGACCGTATTTTTGGTGTGATGAGTCATCACGCATTATCAGATTTTATCAATCAGGACAAACACCAAGCTGTGCAAGAAAAAATTAATGCTGTCATAGCATCGAATGGATTAGTTGTTGTTTACGGTGTTGGCGCAAGTCTTGTTACAATATCTGATTTATTGGTCTATGCCGATCTGTCACGGTGGGAAATCCAACAGCGCTATCGTTCAGGTGCTTTTAGCAATTGGCGCGCCAATAATGCTGGGGAAGATCCAAATCGCATGTTAAAAAGAGGCTATTTCTTTGAATGGCGTGTAGCAGATAAACAAAAAAAATATGTCTTACCAAAATCGGCATACGTCTTAGATACTCATCATAAAGGAGTCCCCGTCATGATTCGAACAGATGATTACTTAGCCGGATTAAAAGAAGTTTCAAAACAACCCTTTTCACTCGTACCATTCTTTGACTCAGGTGTATGGGGTGGCCATTGGATGCAGGACACTTTTAATTTAGAAAGAGATAAAGTCAACCTTGCTTGGAGTTTTAATGGCGTTCCAGAAGAGAATAGTTTGTTACTGAACTTTAATGGCATTGAATTTGAATCACCTGGAAGCAACTTGTTATTTTTTTATGGTGAAGATATTTTAGGAAGCCGGGTCTTTGGAAAATTTGGAGAAGAGTTTCCGATACGTTTTAATTTCCTAGATACTGTTGGCGGACAAAACTTAAGTTTACAAGTCCATCCGAAATTAAGTTATCTACAAGACACGTTTGGTTCGCATTATACACAAGATGAGAGTTACTACATTTTGCATGCAGATCGTGATGATGCTCACGTTTATTTAGGCTTTAATAAAGGGGTTGAGAAACAAGAATTAATGAGTGCCTTAAGACGGGCGGAATCCGGTGATGAGGTTTTTGATGATAAAAAGTACATTTATCAACATAAAATAAAGAAACATGATCATTATTTAATTCCAGCTGGTACCATTCACTCAAGTGGTGCTGATTGCGTGGTACTAGAAATCAGTTCCACACCTAATCGTTTTACATTTAAATTATGGGATTGGGGACGTGTAGATTTAGATGGAAAACCACGTACCGTTCATTTATACCATGGTGAACCTAACTTAGATATGCGCCGAGATGAAGATTGGGTCAAGAAAGAGTTGGTTAATCAATTCATAGTGGTTGATGAAGGTGAAGGGTGGATAGAAGAAAAAACAGGTTTACATGAGATGGAGTTTATCGAGACAAGACGACACACGTTTAATTCACCTGTGATTCACGACAATCATAATAGTGTGAATGTCTTCAACTTAGTTGAAGGGGAAGAAGTAACGGTAGAAAGTTTAGATCAATCATTTGAAACGTTTGTCGTTCATTATGCGCAAACCGTTATCATACCAGAAAGCGTTAAAAAATATAAGATTTCTCCTAGTGGAAGGGCGAAAGGGAAAAAGTGTATAACCATGAAAGCTTATATCCGTTAATGATGGGAGAACAACAATGAAACATTATTATTTATTACTTGATGTCGGAGGAACTGAAATAAAAATAAACGCCCTTACACAAGACAAGGCATTACTATTAGAACACCATGTGCATTTCCCTTCGCTATCTGATCAATCCAGCGAGGTTATTCTAGATCATTTCCGTTCAATCATTTTAGATTTTATTCATCGTTTTAAACACGATTACCACTTTAGCGGTATTGGCTTTGCTTTTCCAGGTCCGTTTGATTACCTAAATGGAGTAAGTCTAATGACAGGCCTACGAAAGTATGAAGCCATTTATAACGTGAATTTGCGTCGAAGAATTGAAAGTTGGCTATTTGATGAGGGTTATATAAACATTCCCATTATTTTCGAAAACGATGCGACTTGTTTTGCTTTAGGAGAGTATCACCAAACATCCGACATTAATCGAGGAATGTATATAACGCTTGGAACTGGATGTGGGTCTAGTTTCATTGCAGATAATCAAGTAGTCACATCTGGTTTTGGACTTAATTCTGCAGGGATGATTTTTGATATACCCTTTAGAACTGGCATCATTGATGAACACTTGTCTATTAATGGTCTAAAGAAAATAGCTTTAGATAAAAATTATCCATTTACTAATGGTAAGGCATTAGCAAACAACGCTTTTTCAGGAGATACTCTCGCTCGAGACGTTTTTAGTACCTTCGGGATATGCGTTGGAGAAGGCCTCGCATCCTTTATAGCTGAATTCCAACCAGATGAGGTTGTTTTCGGCGGGCAAATTAGCCAAAGCCTTGACCTATTTAAACATTCGATGTTAAAGGAGTGGGGTACTACTTACCCTGTGGTTAGGCGAAGTCTAGATACAACAGCAGCAACACTATACGGACTTTATCACATTATTTTAAAAAATAAAGGAGATTCATTATGACTCAAAAGACATTGTATTTAATTCATCACTCTCATACCGATATTGGTTACACAGATCGTCAAGAAAAAATATCGCGTCATCATGTTAACTATATACGACAAGTCATTCACTTTTTAAATGATCTTGAAGCCGGTAAAACCCCTCAGTGGGAGGGATACAAATATGTTTGTGAAAACTATTGGCAAGTGGAGCAATTTTTAGCACAGGCTACAGATGAAGAGAAAACGGCATTTGAAAAGTATGTAGAAAAAGGCTTCATCGATATTTCTTTAACATACCTCAACTTTACTGAGCTAGTTGACCCTGTCATGTTAGATAAGAAATTCGCAACTGCAAAAGACTATGTTAACCAATTCAATCGTAAATTTGATTCCGCCATGACAGCAGATATCAATGGATTCTCTTGGGGGTATGTTGATATTATGTATAAAAATGGCGTGCGTAACTTCTTTTCTTGTTTACACACACACCATGGTATGTTCCCGCTATTCAAAAAGCAACTGCCCTTTTACTGGGAAGGGCAATCTGGTGAAAAAGTTTTAGTTTGGAATGGTGATCACTACCAAATTGGGAATGACTTTTTATTTGCCCCAAATACAGATCAAAGTAAACAATACGATATAAACGGGTTTACTGAGAAGGATTGGGAAGATCAATTCGAAGTCACAAAACAGCGTATCTTTGGTTACTTTGACCTTTTAGAAGAAGAAAACTATCCTTTTGATTTTTGTCCTGTCATGATGAGTGGCATTGTCACAGATAATTCTCCACCAAGTCCGCGTATGATGGAGGGTATCCATCGCTGGAATAAGGTGTATGGAGATGATATTAAAGTTGAACTCGTCACCTTAAACCATTTCTTTGAGATTTTACGTAGTAAAGAATTAGACATACCTACATACTACGGAGATTGGCCTGACTGGTGGGCAGATGGTGTATCTTCCACTCCAGCAGGTGTGAAGTTATACCGTGACGCCCAGCGTAAATATCGCTTAGTCAATAAATTAGATCCTAAGGGATTAAAGGCGAACCCAACGCAATTGAAAGAGGCAGAAGATCATTTATTAATGTATGCCGAGCACACTTGGGGCTTTCATTCGTCTGTATCAGAACCTTGGGATGCTTTCGTCAACTTACTAGACACACGCAAGTTGTCCTACGCCATTAATGGAAATCGGATTATTTCTAACCACTTGGATGATATTTTGGAAACATACGGAGAGGAAGCTAACCAGTTAGACCGTGAAAATTTCTATAAAGTGATTAATCCACACGATGAACAAGTAACAACATTAGCAACTATTTATGTCCAACATTGGCAAACAGTTGATGATTCATATTTCTATACTTCTTTAGATAATTTCGTTGAAGTTGTTGACTGCCAAACAGGCGACGTATTGACATCTCAAGTATCTGATAGTTCTCGAGGGAAAAAAGTTTCATTTAACATCAATTTAGCGGCCAATGAAGAGCGGATCGTTCACTTAAGACGTCGAGAAAACAAAAACAACATGAATGCAAAATATTATAACCATGCCCATATCGGGGCCGAACAAGTTAAAGACATTGCACCGTATGAAGGATACAATCACCCTGTCTCTATTTATGGTGTTAAAACAGATCACTTAGATATTACTCTTGATCAACATAAGGGGATTTCCTCTATTATTGATTTAAAAACAGGCGCACAACTGATTCATCCCGATGCGTTACACGCCCCGTTTATGGGTGTTTATGAAGTGACTTCGTTTAAGGATTCTAATCCTTATTCTATCCGAAGTATCATGGGACGTAACCGTAAAGCGCCATCAACTAAACGTTATACGTCAAAATTAGTAAACATTAAACAATTGGCTGATGGTCCTTTATTCGCGGTCCTGCTATTAAAATATGAACTTGAAGGGACTGGCATATACGATGTGATTTTAACAGTCCATAAACACGCTCCACAAATAGATATCACCATTCGTTTACAAAAAACATGCTCATGGGCACCTGAAAATTTATACGTTGCCTTACCATTTACTTATGGACAACCAGAAAAAACAGACAGCTTTTTTGAAAAATCAGGTACGATTTTCCGACCAGGTATCGATCAATTACCAGGGTCAAACACAAGCTTTTACTCTCTTGATAATGGCGCCATCTTTAAAAATCAAGACAAGCATTTATTCGTTTCAATGAAAGACACCCCCCTTGTCACATTGGGTTCATTAGATAGTCAATTAGTTGAGTTAAGTTGTGAAAATAGCCATGAGAAAAACAAAGAAATTTTGTACTCTTGGGCTATGAATAACTTCTGGGAAACAAACTTTAAAGTTGATCTGTCCGGTTTTTATGAATTGGATTATGCTCTCTACTTGATCAGAGATAAAGAAAAAGATATTAAACATCCTATTCAAAGCGCTCGCCATTTAATTGAAGGGGTCATCACGATTCCTTATAATCCAAATGACAATGAAAAAATGCTTTTCTAGAAAGGAACTAATATGCAGAAACGTTTACATGTTGTTTATAAGACGCACTTAGATATCGGATTTACTGATTTAGCAAAGAATGTTGTTCATCAATACTTATATGATTTTATTCCGAAAGCACTTGAACTTGGTGAAATAATACCAGAGAAATTCACTTGGACAACTGGTTCGTGGCTGATCGATTTGTATTTGGAGCATCCTGATGTAACAGAGATAAACAAAGAACGTATGCGGCAAGCCATTAAAAAAGGCACCATACATTGGCATGCCCTGCCATTTACCATTCATACAGAATTAATGGACGGTGAATTGATGGATTATGCAACATCTATCTCTCAAAAATTAGACTGCGCATTTGATAAGACGACGATTGCTTCTAAAATGACAGATATTCCTGGTCACACGATTAGTATGGTACCGTACTTGAAGAAAGCTGGCATTGACTATATGCATATTGGTGTTAATGCCAGCTCAGCTATTCCTAAAGTCCCTAATATGTTTGTTTGGAGAGGGGTTGAAGGTTCAGAAGTTATTGTCCATTACGCGACTGACTATGGAGAAGTTTTTGCTCGCGACGACTGGTCTGACGCGCTTTATTTTGCTCATAGTCACGATAATATGGGACCGCCTCAAAGTACGGAAGAAATTGAGGCGTTATTCTCAAAGTTAGAAAAAGAGTATCCAGAATACGATATTATCCCCTCATCATTAGATGCATTTGCGCGTGGGATAATGGTATATAAAGATGCACTCCCTGTTATAGAGGAAGAAATCGCAGATTCTTGGATCCACGGAGTAGCTGCCGATCCTAAGAAAATTGCTGAATATAAAGCTTTACTTCGTTTACGCACAAAATGGCTTAAAACAGGTAGATTGAATAGAGATTCAGAAGCATATAAAAATTTATCTGCTCATTTGTTATTAGTCGCAGAACATACTTGGGGGGTAAACGGTAATGTATATTTACCTGAGTATCGCAATTTCCTCTTAGATGACTTTGAAACTGCACGCAAGAAAGATTTGGTTACCTTTAATCACGATCGTAACACGATGGATTTTGCAGATTTAATGTCTTATATAAGAACTGACATTGACTGGACTTCAATGGCTGATCGTCGCAGGTATAGTATTTATGAAGCATCCTGGCAAGAGCAACGGCATTATTTAGAAGAGGGCTTGCAAACACTACCAGAAGACCTTCAAAAAGATGCACGTGCCTATCTATTAGAACAAAAGAACATGCCTATTGTTGAAAAACAACCAAAAATCACACCTGGAATGCCTTATAACTTCGATAATGTCTCTTTTACCTTCAGTCAAACCGGCGGTCTATCCGAACTCATCATTGACGGTTATCAATTAATTGATGAAGGTAAAGAATTTGGTGGTTTATCTTATGAACCTTTCGATTTTAGCAATTATTCAACGTTTTTTAGTCAGTACAGTCGGCTAAATCGTTGGACTACGAGTTGGGCTATGGGCGATTTTGGTCGCCGTGGGATTGAAGCTTTCAAAGAAATAAGGCATGAAATTATAAAACCTTTTATTATAGATGCTGGCATGAAAGTTCATGGCAAGCAGATCGACATAACGTTCGATTTATCTTATCGTGAAGATGATGTAAAAAAATGGGGCTTACCTAACAAAAACATCTTGGTTTATCGTGTTGATTTACAAAATCATCAAATAGATTTGAGTTACCAGTGGCAAAATAAAAAAGCCAATCGGATGCCAGAGGGCTACTGGTTAGAAACAAGTATTCATGTAGCAAACCCTACACGGTGGGTTATTCATAAGATGAATTATCCCGTTAATCCTCTTAATGTTATAGAGAATGGCAATCGAAATATGCATATTTTGTCTGATGAAGGCATGACTTATACAGGTTATGAGGGTCAATTTGACTTAATATCAAAAGATGCTCCCCTCATGTCAATGGGGCGTCGCACATTATTAAATTTTGATAATACGTTACCGAACTTAAATGATGGTTTGTTTATCAACCTATTTAATAACATCTGGGGGACAAATTTCCCGGCATGGTATGAAGGTGACATGACTTATCATCTGTCATTTAAATGGAAAACAAATGAAATTATCCAGTAATTTTAACATGACGGTATTAGGTAAATAATATCTGTTTGTAATTTTATAGCGCAAGTTAAATTTAATAACAAAGATAAAAACACACCACTAAATTGTAATTTAGCTAAACATTCCAATTCGGTGGTGCTTTCTTTTGTTTCATATTGTTTTTGTTTTCCACTAAGCTCTCAAGTAAAACATTTTCACAACATTGTATAAAAACTGTATTTTTTTCTAATTAAGATATCACTTAATTTAAATCAGGCCAATATGATTCATTCTCTTTAATTAGTGCTTCTAACACTAACCGCGCAACATTAATGCTTGGTATAGTTTTATTTAAACTAAATGATTGTAGAGCTTTTTCATAGCTATTTTCGATATACGCTTCCACAATTAACTTTTCTGAATTTAACTGTTGCATCATTAATCCTTGATAAAATAGCGGAACTGGTTCTTGCGCAATAACTTCCGGGCCGTTTTTCCCGACATATGCAGGTACTTCCACCATTGCATCATAAGGCATATTTGGTATAGCTCCTTTATTTTCTGTGATCACTAAAAATCTAGTTTTCGTGTCATTGAGAAGCGCAACAGCTAAATCACTTATCCAATCTCCGTGAGAACCTGCATGGAATGAACTTTCATCAACCTCTCCTGTTGACAAATATTTATCCACACCCTCAAATAATGCTTTTTCTCGGGTATTCATTACTTCATTTGCTCTTGTTAGGTCAGGATTCTGATGTTCAACAGTTTCCTTTTGTAATAAGTAATACGTCAAGTAAGTATTAGGTAAATAATCTGGGAAGGCCTGTAACATTGTATATACCGATTCCCATACATGTATCCAACTACTAACTGCATGACGGTCACCTGTCGCTCTATTCTCTTTTAACCGTTCAATGTATTGAGGCGGTAATAATATTTTATGTTCATTTACATAATTTTTAATTTCTTCTAACAAATCACGATCACGATAAGTAATTGACGTAAACCAACCAAAATGATTTAACCCAAAATAGTCATACTTAATCTCTGATGTATCAGTAATGTTTAATGAACCTGCGATCATATCAATTATTGCAATTGGCATATCGCATACATTTATGATTCTTGCCTTTGGTCGTATTTTTCTACATGCCTCAGATACAATTGCTGCAGGGTTAGAATAGTTTAGAATCCAATGGTCTGCTAAAGCATACTTTTCTACTTGATCTATTAGTTCAATCATAGGACCAATGGTTCTAAGTCCATAGGCAAGTCCTCCGGCTCCACATGTTTCTTGCCCAACACAACCAAAGCTTAATGGAATTTTCTCATCTTGTTCTCGCATTTTATAACCACCAACTCGCATCTGAGCAAAGATAAACTTAGCTCCTGTAAATGCTTGTTCCGCATCTGTTGTCACTGTAAGTGTTACATTACTTTTTAATTGCTTTCTTAAAATCCATTCTACTATAACCGATACTTTCTTTTGTCTTTCTTCATCAATATCATATAAAACAACTTCTTCTAAATTTAAGTCTTCACTTCTCTCTACAATAGACTTTACAATTCCCGGTGTAAATGTACTTCCTCCGCCAACTAGACAAATTTTATTTTTCTTCATTATGTCTCACCTCTCCAATTAATTTAATGCGTTTTTCACTTTTTCTGTTACTTCTCCAACGCTTAAACCTAGTATTATTTGAATGTCTTTATCTTTTACAACTATACCGCTGTTTTCCACTTCATTTATTTTGTCTTTGTCAACTTTATCTACATCTTTAATATTTACTCTTAACCGAGTAAAACAGTTATCCACTGAATTAATATTCTCTTTCCCTCCCAAACCTTCAATAACAGCAAGTATATTTGTGTCTTCTGATGGCGCTCTCATATTAAAGTCAGAATCAACCTCGTTATTCTTTTCTTCATTACTTACCTTTTTATCTTCTCTACCTGGTGTTTTAAAATTAAATTTTTTAATTAAGAACGTAAATAGGAAATAATATATAATTATTTGAGCAATTCCTAAAGCAATTAATAATGGCCATTTTGTCATTTCAGGTCCTAGTGCAATATTTAAGATAATACTACTTAAACCATTCGTTGCTGCTCGTATATTAAAGATATTTAAGATAACCATAAACGATCCAGCAATTACAGCATGAACTAAAAACAATACTGGTGCAGCAAAAACAAAAAGAAAATCAATTGGCTCTGTAATTGATACTAAAAAAGAAGTAATAACTAACGGGATTAACATCCCTTTAATTTTATTCTTATTCTCTGGTTTCGCAGTTTTTATAAATGCTGCTGCAATACCGATATAGCCAAATGTTTTAGTAAACGCGATTTGCATCCATCGAATTGTATCAGAGAATTCCGTTATCGCAGGATTACTCATTTCAGCCATGAATATTGGATATGCTCCCGAAATTGTTTCTCCTCCCATTTGAATCGAACCACCTAGAGCGGAGAACTGGAACGGTGTATAAATTAAATGATGCAAACCCGTAGGAATTAAAATTCTCTCTGAAAAACCATATAAGAATAAACCAAAATTACCTGTATCAGAAATAACACTTGTTAAACTTTCAATAACATTTTGAATCGGAGGCCATACAAGAACTGTGATAAAACCAACGGCAATTGATACAAATGCCATCCAAACCATTGACCATCTTGTGCCACTCCACATTTGTAACCACGTTTTCTTAAATGTTTTATTTGAGGTTTTATTAAATATATATCCAACAATAAAGCCTAATATAATCCCACTAAACACACCAGTATCTAGTACTTGCATTCCTAGAACAGTGTTCTGACCCGTTCCATAAAGACCTAACATAGAATCTTGCTCGGCTAATTTACCGAATGATTCTAAAGAGACATTATTGGCAGTCAAGTAAATCATGTATGAAATAAACGCAATAATGACCGCATGATGCTTATCTTTTTTAGCAAGCGCTCCTGCAATACCAATGGTAAAGAGGGCTGATAGATTGTTAATAATAGACATCATCCCAGCATAGATAAGGTTACCAAATAACTGGATAGGACCCCAATTCAAGAAAGGTAAAACTCCTTTTACTGCATCATTCGTGATTAACACACCAAAAACCATGATAATACCTATAACAGAAAGATACATTAAAGGTTGTACCATTGTTTTTGATACTTTTTCTAAGCTACCATAAATTTTAGCCTTCATCTTTTTCAGCTCCGATCATTTTTGATAAATTTTGTAATATGAATTAAAATGTAAACAATCTCACCTTTATCAAGTTTAATATTGTAAGTATCTTCAGCATATTTAAGAAATTTTGGTGCAAATTCTCTATGCTTTTCATTACTGTTAATTAAGTAATTGTATAAATCTTCAACATCTTTTCTTCCTTCTACCTTGTTTAAAAACATTCTTTGAGCTAAAAACTTTAAGTGTGTCACTAAGCGGTTCTTATCAAATAAATTATTTTCAAAATTTATATCATAAAATCTTTCAATTAGCTCAAGCGTTCCGCTTACAAATTTAAGTAAGTCTACAGTGTCCTTGGTATTGTGGTTCATCATGGAATTTAATATATGAAGTGTGATATACCCGGCTTCATCTTGACCTAAGTTCAAACTCAATTTTTTGTAAATATAATTAACTGCCCATTCGCCAATTTCGTATTCTTTAGGATAAAAAGACTGTATCTCATTCAACATTAAATTTGGTAAAGTTATATTATTCAAATATCTTTCTATAGCAAAACTGATATGCTCTGTTAGCGCTACTATTCCTACTGTTGTTTTTTCGTAGCCCAATTTTTCTGCTTCTGAAAGTACCGTATCAGCAATGTATAAGTGTTCCTCTTTAGTGGAGTTTAGGATATTCAAGAATCGATTCTGCAACTCAGATTGAACATAGTATATTTTTTCAACATACTGCGGATCAATTGGATCACCCGTTTTTTTCTTAAAACCTAATCCTGGTCCTATCACCACAGCTTCAGTTTTATCACCGCTATCTTTTTCAAATTCTACAACGACTGCATTATTATTAAACACACGTAAAACGATCATTTTTACACCTTCTTTTTGATATATTCAGATACATTACTTTCACCCTCACTCACTTCTCCCTTCGTTAATAGTTGTGATAATATGTGCCCATTTACTTCTGTCATAATTAATAAAACAGTGGTATCTACTCCTTCCTTAATCATTCTCTCATTATCAAAAGATACTAATAACTGTCCCTTTTTCACATGCTTAGTATCTTTATTAATTTCAACACTAAACCCCTCTCCTCCCCTTTTTACTGTATCAATACCAATATGAATGATTACTTGAATACCATCTTCAGATTCCAATCCAATGGCGTGTTTTGTTTGCGCTATCATTAGAACTTTACCATCAAAAGGAGCACTTATCGAACCACGACCGGGAATAATAGCAACACCTTCTCCTAGTGTCTTCGATGCAAATGTCTCATCCTTTACTTCCTCAATAGGCATTAACATTCCAGTTACAGGACTTTTTATTTTAATAGTCTTGTTATCTCTTTTAAATAATTTCCTTATCATATTAATCACTCCCAAAATAATTTAGACAACAAAAAAGGCGCAAGTCAGGTAAAGTAAAACTTCACTCTGACTCGCGCCTAATTTAATAGTCACACGTTTAATTTAAATTGATTGTAACTGATGACGAATATAATTGCAAGCCCTTTCAAATATATTTTTCATTTTTTTATGAATCGTTTTCACAGATAAGCCAAGGTCTATGTTAATTGCAACTGACATTCACAATACTAAATAACCCAGTCATCTGTTCGTAAGACGCTTGTTATATACGCCTCAAGTCTTAGTAAAAGATACCACTAGCGCCCATTACCGAATGACGCGGACTCCAGTAAACTTGAGTTATAGAAAGGAGGGCGTGCTTGATGCGTTCAATTATGTTGATTATTTTCACCTTTATTACCGGGATCATTATTTTAGCTACACTTGGTCCATTAATCGGTTTTGCCTTAACACTCGCGATACTTTATTACGGCATTCGTGGTTTTTTCTTAGCTGACACAGCGCTAGAAAGAATCGGTTTTGGGATAGTAGCTTTAATCGGATTATCACTCTCACTATCTAACAGTCCAGCAATCATCGGACTCGGCGCTGTCATTCTATTGTATTACACAATGAAAGCTTGGAAAAAACCGAAAGTTGAAGCTGACCCTTATGATTGGCAAATGTAAAAAAAAAATTAACTGAGGAGCGATTACTATGACAAACATCTTTACCCGCTTAAAGGATACGATTACGGCCGATATTCATCACATGCTTGATCAAAAAGAGGAAAAACATCCAATGACACATCTCAATCAATATATTCGTAAATGTGAAGATGAAGTAAAAAAACTAAAAAGCCTTATTGAAAAACAGTACCACATCCAACGGGAATATCAGAAAGAATGGCATAAAGCAAAACAAATGGTCGAAAAACGCACCCAACAAGTCGCTTTAGCCGAAGCACATGACCGTCTTGACTTACAAGAAGAAGCACAGGCTGATGTAGAAACATATCAAGCACGTGCCGAACAACTGAAAAGTATGTATGACCAAGCGACAACACATATCGCTGACATTGAATTAAAATATGAAAAAATGCAGCATCAACTAAAAGATTTATATGTGAAACGGTTAGAACTACGCGGACGTGAGAACTTAGCACGCGTCCACCATGGTCTGAACCATGTCTTAAATCCGGATCAACTCGAAAAAAGCCAAGTGACCTTTAAAGATGTCGAAGCTTATATCGAACGCTTAGAAAATAAGACAAAAACTCAACACCGTCAACAGACATTAGATGCCCGATTTGCTGAATTAGAAGAAAAGGATTCAATTCCTCATTAAGTTCAGTTATTCTTATAAGTAGTAGGGTGCTTACGCACCTTCCTACTTATTGTAGATGAAAAGGGGACTATTATGTTTAAACATGATCACGACCACATTGTGCGTTATCTCATTCTTTTTTTATTTCTATTTTTCTTATTTGAACTGATTTTTATTCAAACAAGCACGTTTATCTGGCTTATTATTGGTGCTGTTATTACCTATATCGCTTGGCAACATTATTACCGACCAGAAGGAAGGGCGGGGTTTTGGGTAGGCATTGTCATCATCAGTATCACACTGCTTAACACGACCTTGTTTAAATTTGGTCTCTTTCTTCTTTTAGTGCTCTGGGGTTACCGGACTTACCAACAAAAACAAGCGCCAACGTATATTCAACCACAATTTCAAGACGACGCTGATGTCAAACATGAACCGGTCTTAATGGTAAATAAGTGGTTTGGTAAACAAACGACACCACCTACAGGCTATCCATTTAAAGATATCAACATTCAATCCGTGATCGGTGAAACGATTATTGACCTTACCGCGACTATTCTACCTAAAGGTGAACCAGTGGTAACGGTCCATCAATGGATTGGTAAATTAGTCATTATCGTGCCTTATGACGTAGAAGTGAGTCTTAATCATTCGATCCTGGCTGGAAAAGTTAACTTATTAGGCTATCAAGATGCGCGGATGACAAATAAAAACCTTCATATTATGACCCCTAACTATCACACCGCTACAAAACGGGTGAAGTTACACACCACACTTTTGTTTGGTGAGATTGAGGTGAGACGCGGATGATTGTTTATTCTTTAAAAGCTGTAGGGAAATCTATCGCGAGCGCACTTTTATTTGCGGCGGTACTACTTGGTCTCTTTCTCATCCATTTCCCCGTGACTGATTGGGACGTTTTCTTCACACGTGCACTTGGACCATTGCCATTCCCTGTACTCGTACTTACTGTCACCGCTGGGTTTGGCACAGTCAGAGGCCTCATTCATACCTTTAGCTATTATTCTGAGTGGCAGAGCTTTACACAAGCATTAAAGGACCTGGAAGCAGGACGAATCCCGAACGTGAAGCAGACAAGTAAAGACTCACAGATAAGAAAACAACTTATCCAATCTTTAACAAAAATTCATAAGCAACTGCAAGAACAAACGAAACGTTCACAAGATCTTATTAGTCAACGCGTGGAAGACCAAGAAGAAGCGATTGAAAAGCGCATTACTGCTGAACGAAACCGTTTAGCCCGTGAACTTCATGATTCTGTGAGTCAAGAATTATTCGCCGCATCGATGCTCGTCTCAGCCATTAATGAAATGCCCGAGACACAACAGACACAGATTCAAACACCAATTGAACAAGTCGAACAGATGATTCAACAAGCGCAACTAGAAATGCGCGCGTTACTGCTTCATTTACGTCCAGTGGCACTAAAAGACAACAGTTTAAAAGATGGTATTGACGCTTTACTCAAAGACCTCGTTGCCAAAGTTCCCATGAAGATTACCTGGCAGATTGAAGCTGTCGATCTACCAAAGGGGATTGAAGATCATCTGTTTCGGATTTTACAAGAATCGGTATCAAATACCTTACGTCACGCGAAAGCTGACACCCTTGATATTTCCTTAATCGAACGAGAAGAAAAGGTAATTCTTACCGTTGTCGATGATGGGATTGGATTTGAAGTGACAGACCAACCGTTCAGTTCATACGGCTTAAGTAATATGAATGAACGCGCAGCAGAAATTGGAGGCACCTTACGCATCGTGAGTATTCCCGGTGAAGGAACCAAACTCGATTGTTTCGTGCCCATTATTAAGGAGCAGGTGAAAAACAATGATTACAGTATTATTAGTCGATGACCATGAAATGGTTCGCCTCGGCGTCAGAACCTATCTTTCTACTCAGCCTGATATCGATGTCATCGGTGAAGCTGATAGTGGTAAAGAGGCCATCACAAAGGCCATAGATTTAAAACCCGATATTATACTTATGGATATTGTCATGGATCAGATGGACGGCATTGAAGCGACACGTCAAATTATTCACGCATGGCCAGAAGCAAAAGTGTTAATGATGACGAGTTTCATTGATGACGATAAAGTTTATCCAGCATTAGAAGCAGGGGCGACGAGCTACGTCCTAAAAACAACAAAAGCGAGTGATATGGCCGAAGCGATCCGTCGGACGTATTCTGGGGAATCTATCTTTGAAAGCGAAGTGACGAGTAAGGTCCTTGCCCGTATGCGAGGGGCACAAGATGTCTCGCTCCATGAGACTCTGACGGCGCGTGAAATGGACGTGTTACAACTCATTGCCGCTGGTAAGACGAATCAAGAGATCGCTGATACGCTTTTTATCGCCTTAAAAACGACCAAAGTACACGTCAGTAATATTTTGAGTAAACTGATGGTCAACGACCGGACCCAGGCTGCTATCTACGCCCATGAACATCATCTGACAAAGTCATAGAGGGGGAGATAAAATGGATAAAAGAAGCTATGTAAAAGAACTTACTTATCACCTCCGCTCCTTACCGGTAGCGGAAAAACAACGGATTTTAGCCGATATTGACGACCAATTTAACATTGGGGCAATTGATGGAAAAGACGAACAGACACTCATTTTAGAGCTTGGACCACCGGATGAAGTCGCCAGTCAATATACGACGATAACGGAAAGTCCACCCGTGAACGAGTCTGAACAAGACCCACTTTATTCGTACCAATCAGAACCAAAGACTACTCACCTAGGTCGGTTACTCGTCGTTCTTATCGTTAACATTCTCTTTATCGTCGGACCTGTTTTTGGCTTTTTGGGCGTGCTAATCGGTGGTTGGGCACTAATTGCGACAGGCTTTCTAAGTCCTGTTATTTGGGCCTTCTCATTATTATGGCGCACACCAGCACTTTTACTAACCGAACTATCTTGGTTACTCGTGATCATTGGTACAACGCTCGTTGCCTTAAGTTTATGGTATCTCTTATCAAAAGGCACGGTCATGTTGATTAAAAAATATAGTCAAGTCTTATCAGACTGGGTAAAGGGGTGAGGATGTTGAAAACAACGCTGCGTTTAGGCATACTTTTCATAGTGTTAGGGATCATTGGATTATTTTTCTTTGGCGCACCTTTAACAGACTCAGATCATGACAGAGCGATGATTGAAAGTGAGACGATAAGTGAGAGGGTCTCTGATATATATATTGAAGCCAGTGTCGGCTCCCTTGTGATTGAACCGAGTTCAGATGATGATATTCATATTTTTGTCAGTGAAAGAGATAGATCGGACTTATCTGTCCAGTTAGAATCAGAACAGTTAACCATTTTACTTGAGCAAGATCAGGCGTTTAACTTAAGCCACTTCAATCTCTTCGGTAGTAACAGATCAGAAGTAATCATCGCTCTACCAGATGAGGTATATAACCAACTTGATATGAAGCTTGCGGTTGGTGAAATCGAGATACACGGCGTTCAAGTCGATAGACTTACCGCTAAAAACCATGTCGGAGCAGTCAATGCGTCTGACACCCAAACAGAGACAGCTTTTGTTGAAATAAACATAGGGCAAATCTCTGTCGCTGATGGGACGGGTGAATGGCATGCTGAAACAGATGTCGGTGAAATCGACCTTCAGCTACAAAGCTTTGAAAAAGACATTATCGCTGAAGTTGCGCTCGGTGCGATTAATATAACAACCAAAGCACTACCTGAAGCTTATTCCATCGCACTTGAGGTTGATTTAGGCAATATTCAAACGAAGGGCTTTGACAACGCCGATGTTGACACAACCCAAGCGTGGCAACGTCGTACCGGCACAAATGGTCCGAGGATAGAAGCATCTGTTGACTTAGGTAGCCTCACACTTCAATATGATTAATGTTAAAAAGCGCGCCTTCTGATTAAACAGAAAGCGCGCTTTGTTATATACATATACATCGATAGACGACTAATGTACGCTAGATGAAAAGCATATCAACTAGTTATCCTTTGAATTCAGCCACCAGGCCTTGCGTTGACTTCTTCGCATCGCCAAACAACATGCGGGTATTGTCATTAAAGAAGAGCGGATTATCAATCCCGGCAAAGCCAGGCTTCATGGAACGTTTCATCACAATGACCGTTCGGGCTTTGTCGACATCAATCACTGGCATGCCATAAATCGGTGACGTTTCATCCGTTCGAGCCGCTGGATTGACCACGTCATTGGCCCCAATGACAATCGCAATATCAACATTTTCGATGTTTGGATTAACATCATCCATTTCTTTTAACTGCTCATAGGGCACATTTGCTTCTGCGAGTAACACGTTCATATGTCCTGGCATCCGACCAGCAACCGGGTGGACGGCAAAATTCACTTCCGTTCCGTTTGCTTCTAATTGATCCGCTAGTTCTTGAATGGCGTGTTGTGCTTGGGCTACGGCCATACCATAGCCAGGAACGACTAATACATTACTTGCCGCTTCAAGCATAAGGTAAGCATCTTCAACAGACACCGGCTTCGCTTCACCTTGGAAGCCAGCACCAGCACTCGCTGTACTTGCACCAAAGCCACTGAAGAGCACATTCGTTAATTTACGGTTCATCGATTTACACATAATATTCGTTAGAATGATGCCACTTGAACCAACGAGCGCTCCCGCGACGATTAAGACGTTATTTGAGATGACAAAACCAGCCGCACACGCTGCCATTCCACTAAACGAGTTAAGAAGTGAAATAACAACCGGCATATCGCCACCGCCAATAGGAATAACAAAGGTAATCCCTAAAATACAAGCCACAAGAATCGTCGCAATGACTAAGAGATAACTATCTATGCTCAATGATTCACGTAGAGGACCAAATAAAGCCGCTGAACCGATGAGTAAGGCTACGAGTAGAACATTAACAAACTGTTGACCAGGGTATTGAATCGCTTTACTTGGCAGCTTTTCTGATAACTTACCCCAGGCGACAAGTGACCCGGTAAAGGTTGCTCCACCGATCACAATGGTGAGAATAATAATAAGTAAAGACAAGGCATTCGCATCCATATACGTATAGGTGACCGTATAACGATGATATTCTGACCAACCAACAAGTAAACTGGCCGCCCCACCAAAACCATTAAATAAGGCGACCATCTCTGGCATGGCTGTCATCGCCACAAGCCTTGCAGCCATTGCTCCAACGATCGAACCGGCAATCATACCAATCGCAATCCATTGCCACTCTAAAACACTTTGACTGACGAGTGCTGTTACAATCGCAATGAGCATACCAACAGCTGAGATGAGGTTTCCTTTTCTTGCTTGGTCAGCTTTTCCTAACATCTTTAATCCGAAGACGAAGAAAATGGCTGAGACAATATATAATCCATTAATCACCGTGTCATTCATGAGACTTGGTCCTCCTTCTTACCTGTATTAAACATCGACAACATCCGGTCCGTTACCATATAACCACCGACCACATTGATTGTCGCAAAAAATACCGATAACGTCCCTAAGATAATCGTCATCGCATCACTATCAACAACAAAGGCACCAGAAAGACTAAGAATGGCACCGACAATCGTGATGCCTGAGATCGCATTAGAACCTGACATCAGTGGTGTATGTAGTTGTGCTGGTACTTTAGAAATAAGTTCAAACCCTAAAAAAGAAGCTAATATTAAGACAAACACGAGCATCATACCCATTAGTTACCCTCCATAAATTTCTTTTAGTCGTTCGTTTACTACTTGAGCGTCTCTCACAACGAGACAGCCATTCATAATTTCATCTGACTGATCGAGTGACATGGTGTGCGTTTCTTGGTCATAGAAGTGTGAGATTAAGTGATACAAGTTACTCGCATACATACTAGAAGCATCATACGCGACTTCACCTGGTAAGTTGTCAATCCCAACAATGTTAACGCCGTGAACGTTCACGGTTTCATCGACAACAGTACCTTCCACATTTCCCCCACAACCGGCAGCTAAGTCGATAATAACCGCGCCGTCACGCATGTCTTTTAAAATATCGTCCGTTACAATGACCGGTGCTTTTCTACCGAAGAGTTTAGCGGTGGTAATCACTAAATCCGCATTCACACAGCTTTTAGCCATGGCTTGTTGTTGAATTTTAAGTTGTTCATCAGTTAAGGCGTTAGCATAACCGTCTTTATTTTGACCGGTTTCACCTAAATCGACTTTGACAAACTTCGCGCCAAGTGACGTGACTTGTTCTTCAACGACCGGTCTTGTGTCAAATGCCTCAACACGCGCGCCCAGACGTTTTGCCGTCGCAATGGCTTGAAGACCAGCAACACCTGCGCCAATCACAAACACTTTGGCCGGCGGAATCGTACCAGACGGGGTCATCATCATGGGGAAGATGCGGTCTAACTTATTCGCACCCAAAACAACCGCGACGTATCCCGCAAGGGATGCTTGTGAACTAATCGCATCCATCTTCTGTGCGAGTGTTGTTCGTGGTAACATCTCCATACTGATCGCATTCACGCCACTCGCTTGTAATGTTTTAATACGTTCTGTGTCGTTATACGGATCTAAAAAGCTAATACATAACGATCCTTTTTTCATTTGTTTAATATCTTCGATTAATGGGGCATTAACTGATACGTTGATATCAGCAGATGCTAACAAGTCCTGTCTACTTTCTACGACTTCAGCACCTGCTTCTTCGTAAGCTTGGTCAGTGATCATAGGTGATAGCTGACTTTCTACTGCCACCTCAATCCCTTCAAGCTGACACAATTTCTTTACCGCATCAGGTACTAAGGCCACGCGTGGTTCATGACTTTCTTTTAACGCAACAATTTTCATGGGCTCTGTTCCTTTCTAGTGATTGTTCTGTTGACTCTTCCTCTACTTTTTATACCTTTAAGTAAAAAACATGCAGAATTTTCAGTCAATTAAATGTAATTTAACACTGCCATGAAGGGATGTCAATGTACTATCGACAATAAAATGTGAACAAATGAGCAAATTTTACGAAAGTAATCTTTTCAGAAAAATACACCGCTCCTAAATTGGAGAAGGTGCTTCATTTCGTGTTATATTTTGATTTTTTTACAAGCTTCATATTTTTTGAACAGCTTGTTGCTTCTAATATTAGAAGCAACCTATCTTTTATTTTTCTAAAAGGCTGATTGAGATTAAGACTATATATCTCGATTGTTGTTTGTTCATCCCACCTATAACTTTCATCGATTTTTCCATATAAATACTCTGGATAAATTAAGATTCCTCTTAAACTTTCACTCTCTGGTTGATGCATAAGATAAGTAAAAATTTGATAAAGGTTATGGCTATGGAAACTCTGTTTTTCAAAATTATGTTGAAACATATCTCGGTAAAATTTTGCATCCATCACGATACATTTTTTATCTCTCTTATTCATAAATGATATATCTGTTTTCATCTTTGGTAGGAGCGCCTGATTCCCTTTTAGTTTCCATTGTAAATTCTCTGCTTTCACAACATACTCACTCTGTTCCTTTTGATAAAAAGAAAGCAGGAACTTTTCAAATAACTTTTCCAATGCCTTATCAGATAATTCAACTGAAAATAGACGCCAATCCCCTTCTTGGTGAGAGAGTAGCCGTATAGCATATAGTAAATGCGCTAACTGAACCGCCTGCTTATAATGCGCTGTTTCTCTTGTCCAATGAATCTGTGAAAATAGTTTGTCGGTTAATGGAATAACGTCAACATAGGGTAACTTTTCTCTCACCATAAAACTCTTTCTTCTTATTCTTTCTGTCACCTGTTGATTTTTGTATACGGATTGTAACGTTGCCACAACGATTTGATTCAACGATACATTGCTAGAATAATCATCGGTTTGACAGACAACTATCAGACGTTTTCTAGCAAGGTAGGGTAAAGATTCATGCATAATCATTTTACCTGTCATGATATTTGTTTGTTCAATTTGTACGATGTAGTCTTTTATTACACCACGTTTAATTAATTGCTCGCACTCATAGATAAATCGACTGGCTAAGAAATCATACGTGATTAAATCCTCATTGACTTCACTGAGTTGATCGATAAATTCAGGGAAATCAGTGACATAACTCAGCATACAAAAAATATTTCTGATAGGAACTTTATAAGTTGCTGACATATTAAAATCCTGCCATTAATGAAAGAGCAACTTCGGGACGGTCAAAGTAATACTCTTCAAGTAATGGTTGAATTTCATAAGTCATAACCTGTTGGAACCACTGATTTTCTTCCATACCTTCTGGTTTGGTTGTAAAGAACGAATGACCAATAGCATAACCTCTACCTAGTTGAAAATCATTTTGTATCTCTTCATTGATCAGATTTATGATAGATAGAATCTTTTCGATTAAGGGAGCGGTCACGCCTTGAACTTTTAAGTGTTTTTTCCATTTCTCATTGTAACTCGGTGTTAGCGTGTAAAAAGAAAAGCGCCGCCGTAAAGCAACCTCTAATTGGGCGAGTGAACGATCAGCTGTATTCATTGTCCCAATTAGATACACATTTTTAGGTACCGTAAAAGTCTCCTTAGAATAGCCCATCGTAACATTATCGCCGCGCTTGTCACCTTCAATCAACATAAATAACTCACCAAAAATCTTCGAGAGATTCCCTCGATTGATTTCATCAATAATAAAATAGTAATCATGTTCCTGGTCTTGCATCGCTTTGATGCAAAATTCATAAAACACACCAAACTCAAGCGTAAATCCTTCACCTTCCATTGGTCTGAAACCCATCACGAAATCTTCATAGGCATAGTTCTGATGAAATTGGATGATTTCTACACGGCTCGGATTTTGTTCACCAATTAAACTATAGGCAAGTCTTTTTGCAATAAAAGTTTTGCCCACACCAGGAGGGCCTTGCAATATCAGGTTCTTTTTATGATGCAAGAGCCCTACTAAAGTATCATATTGACTTTCATCAATAAAGATATCTGTTAAAAAATCTTCCTTTGCATACGGAGGCACACTTTTATTAGCCGCTAGTAACAGATAGTCACCGATTGCTTCATTCAGCGCTTCTTTCAGAACCCACTTTTAGTGATTATTATTTTCTTTATATCCATTGAAAAACACACGCCAATAAGCTACTTTTCCATCAGTTCCAATGAATGGATCTATTGATGTAACTTGATAGATTCTTTTTGCAAGCGCAATAACTAAAGCGGTGTAATGTGTATAATGTCGTCCTAAAACTTTAGATAACTCTGTTGCGGTTGCAGACCCGCCGAACTCATACATTTGTTTTAACATTAGAAGATCTTTTTCTTTAACAATTGACCAATCTTTTAATAATTCAAGCCACTCCTCTTTAGTAAATACATCCTCATTTGCATAGTGATCTGGTATCAATTGTTCACTTATAGTTTTTTTATCCATCAGCGTGACTCCTCTCTAACGAATTTAAACAGTGTCATGTCTAAGACGTTATATATATTCAATAGATACCCTTTTCTTGTCCAAGTATAAACTAGCACAATCATTTAATGCATCATTAATACCCTAACATTATAAAAGAGGGTATTAAACACATAGAAAATTCTCTTATTACTTCTTACTGGTCTCCTAAATGCCTGGTTATAAAAATCATTTATTATTCTAAAATCCCATTAACTGTCGAAAAATTCTTTCGAGTATGAATAATCTGCGATAAGATTAGATTTGCTTCATGATTAGGCAAAAAAGAGTGAGGAGAATTTACATACAAAAATTGGTTTACTTCCACGCCTCATTCTTAATATGACAAAATCTTCTGTATAATGAGCTTGCGTACCTAACGGTACGACATTATTACAGTTGGTTTTTTTGATGGTGACAGAAGCAGATGGTAGCTTTCGTCGCTTAATCAAAAAGTATAAAGGGATTGATTTATTGATTATTGATGAATTGCCCTTAGCCTGAAAGATAGTATGACAAGTTAGGCGAAGCGCTCGTTGCGGATGCCATACTTGATCGAATTGTCTATAATTCATATAACATCATTATTGATGGCGAAATCTCTATACGTGAACGATACGGATTGAAAAGAAGTTACTAAAATGTTAAAACACGACACTGGCCACCGACCGGCTCTTTTGTCCGCAATATTCAAGATAACAATCGTCAACTTCTTCGTGCCATTTTTAATAATGGTATAGTCTTTATTTTCAACGTGACAGCAATCACAGTGCGTCGGGGTATACGTTAGTGCGCCTTCCATAAATGTGCAGGTATGGCCATTCTTTGTGCCCGCGCGGTCACAATCCTCTTCAAAAATAATCTTTTCATCTTGAATATCAAAGGTGATTCTAATAGTGTGAGATATAGAGACGTGAGTCCCCTCCTAAGGATTAGTTTTAGTCGACTTCAATTCTACAGGGAAGCCCACTTATTTTCTACATTTAACCAGAAGAAAGGTGCTAGTGAGTTATTTTAGTGAGCAATCTCTGCCACACTAAAAACCCCTTCACCAACACCAAATATTATACAAGCATAAGAATCCCCTAAAAATATGACTGACTTACAACCAAATTTCAGGGGATATAGATGCACTTTATTTCTTTTTAGTTATGAACTATTCTTGATGATTTACATATTTTTTTCTGTAAATAAGAGCCAAAACAAAGCCACTCACCATAAGCATCATACCTATTAACATATTCGTAAACATTATTGATGCGGTATTTGGCAATTCTGATTCATTAATCGTCTTATCTGTGTCAGAGTCATTCATATAATCTTCATCATCAGTTGTATCAGTATTTGTCTGGTCGTCACTACTATTTGTATTGCTCAGTTCTTGATCATCATCGTTGAATTGATTATCCTCATTTTTATCCTCATCTATAGGTATTTCTCCTTCTAAATCATTAGAATTACCATTATCTTGGTCTGGTTTATCCTCCGGATCAGGATTAGTTTCTGATTGCATTTCAACTTCGAACAATGTGAATGTACTAAATTTGTCGATAGTAAACTGGAAACCTATAGGATTACCTTGGTCATAAATAATTTGACCTGCTTGAATGTTTATTGTTCCATCACTATGCTCAATATAAACACGAAGATTGTTTAAGTTAGTTAGTGACGCATAAAATTCATCCAATGGCAATGTCACGGTTGTTTGATAACCTGAGTAATTTGTTTCAATCTCTTTAGGTGTTCCAACGATTTTAGCTTGAGCATCTGGAGAAAATGATTGGATAAACTCTTGGTACAGGATATCTGCTTCCATTCTAGTTTGAATAGCTTTTTTAGATTCAACATCGCGAACAGGAACAATACGGAAGAATAAATCAAGCACACTTTCGTTTAATCGTATTAATTCTTCCTCATTTATTTGAATAATTGCTTGATCTGTTTTAACTTCTAAATTGCCCGTCATTTTTTTAAGGGCGCTATTTGTGATTTCAATAGCTAACTCATCTGCCAAGTTAGTCAAATCATCTGATAAATAGACAGAAAAAAGATTAGGGGTATCCAGTCCAACTAAATCATCATTAATTATGATCTTATCAATTTTGTTAATGAGTTCATCTTTATTATTATATAAACTAATACGTTGGATTAAATCATGTGCCTGTTGGCTTGTATTCATTTGTACATCCGCTGGACGTCTCTCGACCTCATAGACTTTATTATCTATTTGATCGCTTTTCACAATGAGTAAGAATGTCTTCTGGATTGACTGTCCTGCTTTTAAAATTGTTGCTGTTAATATGACGGACTCATCATCTTCTTGTCGATTGGTAGAAGCTATACTGCCGTCAATTGAAATAACATTTGTTTTACTTGAAACCCAATTAATGGTTGTGTTGTTGATTCCCTCTGTTAGCATTAAGAATTCTAATGTGACACTTTCCCATGTATCATCCTCACTAAAAGTAAAGGCTTTTGAAATCGTTAAATCATTTGCAGCCTCTTGAAGCTGCTTTTTAATCTCTTCATCTGATAAATCCTCATACACCGCTTGAATTTGCACATCGTTTGCCGGCATGACAAACGTTGTTTGACTCTTTAAAGGATCAGTCACATTCACTTTACTTGTGAATGTATTCCACCTCACGAATTTTTGTACGGCATTAGGAGTGTTTGCTTCAATCATCACTGTTTCTCCGGCTCGGTATTCGCCGCTTCCCGTTCCACTTGTGATTGTCACTTCATACGTCGGAATCGCTTCGTATATTGCCGTTATCTCTACTGTTTCTCCCGGCATGACAAAGCTTGTTTCTACTTCTGTTGCGTCAGCTAGAGTGACATCTCCACTCGTTACTTCCCAACCTTTGAACTGTTTGCCCTCGGGAGCTGTGGCTGCTTCAATCGTCACTGTTTCTCCGGCTTGATATTCGCCGCTTCCCGTTCCACTTGTGATTGTCACTTCATACGTCGGAATCGCTTCGTATATTGCCGTTATCTCTACTGTTTCTCCCGGCATGACAAAGTTTGTTTCTACTTCTGTTGCGTCAGCCAGAGTGACATCTCCACTCGTTACTTCCCAACCTTTGAACTGTTTGCCCTCGGGAGATGTGGCTGCTTCAATCGTCACTGTTTCTCCGGCTTGATATTCGCCGCTTCCCGTTCCATTTGTGATTGTCACTTCATACGTCGGAATCGCTTGGTATATTGCCGTTATCTCTACTGTTTCTCCCGGCATGACAAAGTTTGTTTCTACTTCTGTTGCGTCAGCCAGAGTGACATTTCCACTCGTTACTTCCCAACCTTTGAACTGTTTGCCCTCGGGAGCTGTGGCTGCTTCAATCGTCACTATTTCTCCAGCTTGATATTCGCCACTTCCTATTCCATTGTTCACTTTCGCGTAATGGCTGCTATTATCTGCAATCAAGACTTCGATATATGCTCTGTCACTTTCCACACCATTTTCTCTAACTGCATAATAATAGCGCTTCTCATGCGTATTCATCTCTGCAGGAACCGTAAATGATGTACCAGTATCTATCGGCATCATAGCCGTTTCATTCTCATAAAAATAATACACACTTCCAAGTGCTGGTGTTACGATATATTCTTGATCGATATCTTTTGTAATAGAAATCGGACTTGGAGCGGCAGGTTTTGATATAGTTAATTCTGCTGTATCATCTGCGAAAGTTGTGATAACTGTACCTTCATTATGACCAACTAGCAAATCACCAAATTCAACAAAGTAGCCTGTAGCATCCCAAGTTGCACTACCTGTCGGATTATTTGGCCGGTCATTCCACCAAAAGTCTGTTTCTTGTCGACTGACACGTTTTAAACTAGGATCACTAAGTGTGGAAAGAACGACTTCTTTTTTATTTGCAGGAATACTTGTTCCCGAAACACTTTCTTCACTTGGTCCAATTTGCGTATTCGGTTCGCGATCATCATCAGATGATACAACGGACCTTTCACCCCAATTAAAGTAAGATAGTCGTGACTGTTGATCTAATTCATCAATCGTAAAGACAATATTATTACTTGTATCCCTTGTACCTGTACTCGTATAAAACTTCGTCCCAATTTCTGGCCCGTTCATCCAGTACCAGCCATCCGTTGTTTGGTTTGTATCAAAACCATCATAATATAAAAGCTTGCCATCTGTTCCGCCTGACGCATTCACCTTCTCAGACGTTGGTTTTAGTATCGCACCACCTAGCCAACCAACTTGTCCACCAGATAAAGAATTAACAAAGACATCTTCATCTTTACTCATAATGGTAGCCAAGTAACCTGTACGCCCCATATATTCCATATTTTTTGCTTGTTGATAAGCTTCTGTCCATGATACCTTTTCCGTCACGTACTGATAATAATGTTCTGTATCAATACTATAATACGTATCATATTGAATATCTTCTGACGTCACAACAACTTGAACCGATTGTTCACTACTGCCTAACTCGTAACTGACATTTCTTAAATAGTCCTGTACGTCACTTGTCGTCACACTATCAGATAGATTAATTCGTTTTGTGTAGTCATTGCTTGCGGAACTAGTTGATACAGTAAAACCTGAAGATGAGGATGGTAAGATAATTTTATCACCTAAAGTAACCGATTGATTAAAACTGATTAAGATTGATTTAATACCCGATCCTGTAACAGCTAAATCTTCAAATGAAAATTGACGATCTTGATTTGTTTTTTCATTTAACTTGATTGATAATTGCTCTGGTATAACATCTACAGTAATCTGGGCACGTTCACTTTGCACACCATTTTCAATCAACGTATAGTTATAGACTTTACCATCTTCATTCATACTCGCATCAATAATAAAGTCTGTTCCCGAACTAATTGGCTTAACATCTGTTGAATTTTCGTAAAAGACATAGTTCTTCCCTGCCTCAGGTGTAACCGTAATAGGTTGACCTTCCGCTTTTTCTACATTTATATTTGCAGGTGCATCTGGTTTAGGAGCTTGTGTATATTGTCCATTTTCTGTAATACCTGTTGACGTGTATACACTATCAAAGAATACACTTAATAACTCATGTTTAGAGTAAGAGCCGCCTGTTGCTGATGAAAAACCAACAAACACGTCTTGTGTATCACCAAAGATTTCTTGCAGACTAATATTATAATCAAGATCCGCTACTGATGGCTTAGGTGTCTTTCCTTCATTATCTTTTGCAAAATAAACTTTCATATTATCACCAGAATAATCTACCCACACCGAATAAAAGTTAGTATCTTGATCAATAGTAGGAAGATTTTTAGCGGCTAAATGCGTTTGATAGTCCCCATTTTTCATAATCGCAATCTGACTACCGTTGGCATCCGCCGTATTTTTATACGTATCAATTTCTACTACCACACTTGGCGTAATCCCGCTATAGCCAATCCCTTCTCCTTCAGCCCCGGCCGTATTACTATTACTCTGTATCACAAAAGCAATGCCATCGGCGCCGGCATAATCAGAATCAGAGATATTTACTGTATACTTTGCGTTAAAAGATAGATCGTTACTTAAACGAATACTATCCTTAAAATAAGCAAATCCTTTTTTACCCCCTTCAGCAGGTGTTAATTGAATGCGATTCGATGCTAAAGTAGCATCATACCCAATATTCCAATACTGTGCATCAAATGTGTTAGTTACTCCTATTGTATTATCGCCTTGAGCGATTGTAATGGGCTCTGTCGATGCTGCTTCCACTTGATTAGCTGGCATTGGTACGATCGATAATAAGAGCGCTACTACCATCCATAAGCTAATCCATTTTTCCCATTGTTGTCTTTGTTTCTTCTTCATAAAATCCCTCCGTTTTGTTATAAAATACACCTATGTTACTATTTTTTCGGAAATATTCACCCACTATTATAGCTCTTAACACTTAACATAGACTTAACATAACGAAAGGTATAGGAAGTATCGATCTTATAAAAAAAAGCATGCTCGATAATTAATCGGCATACTTATCTTTCATATTTGTTAAAATTCGTTGATACATATCATTTAACTCTTTGATTTGTTCATGTTCTTGATCCTGGGTATAAACCGTTACTAAGTATTTAGTAAATCGTTTTAATTCTTGACCCTGTTTATTTTTCTCATACAATCGAAGTAGGCGCTCTTTTGCGACATCGTTGTAAGGATCTTCAAAAATTACTTTTTCAAAGTAATTTATTGCTTCTTCTTCTTTTTTGTTTTCAATCAAAAAACTCGCAATATCGATGAGCCTCTTAAGATAGCTGTTTTTTAAATAGACTTGTTCATTCTGAGCCCAACTATACTCCAAGTTCTGCATATAATCACCCTTAACTAAAGATAGCGCGTCAATAGCATGATCTAGATTATCAGAGTGAATCGTTGGGTAGTGATTAATGTGATCAAGCCATCGATCAACATCTACAGTGGCTGTTTTTCCCAACAGCATTTGATAAGCCTCATCTTGAAATTCTATCGACAAATCGAGATTGAACGTGTTAATAATTTGTCGCAGACGATAGATGGTCATATGGAGTTGTGTTGAAGCTTTTTTATCTGATAAATCCGACCAAATATAATCAATGATATCAAATTTAGACATCGCTCTATGACGGGAGTGGAGTAATAATAAAAATAACTCTTTCACTCTGCCTTTTCGCCATTTAAAATCAATCGGCTGACCGCTCGATTCAATCGATACTTTTCCCAACAAATGTATAGATTGTGTTGAAGATAGGGTTATTTGTTCATTAACTTTTTCTTGCAAACGCCTCTCTATTCGTAATAACGTCTGATCCATTCTTTGTAAACGTACAGGTTTCAACAAATAATCTAGCGCATGCAATTCAAACGCTTCTACTGCATACTCTTGAAAAGCGGTCACAAATACTATTTCAAGATTCGGCTGAATATCCTTCATTTTATTCGCAACAACTAAACCATCCATCTCAGGCATTTCAATATCAATAAAGATTACGTCTACTATGTTGTCCTCCATCCACTTCAACGCATCAGTCGGTGATAAAAATGAGGTCATAGAAACAGACTTAATTACTTCACTTTTATTTAATAAATATTTCATATGTTCTATAGCCATACGTTCGTCATCTAATAGTAATAACTTCATTGTATCACCCTTTCTGGTTCGGTATATGAATGATAATAGTCGTTCCTTTACCTACTTCACTCTGAATCTCCATACCATATCCAAATAGTTGTTGCATACGCATTTGAACATTCATTAGCCCAATTCCATTACTGGCTGTTTGATTACTGGATAAAATGAGCGCTACTGTTTCTTTTGACATGCCTACACCATTATCTTTCACTTTAAGTATATGTCCCTCACCTGTGCAGTTAATTGATAATGAGACCACACCCCCTGCTTTTTTCTTATTAACACCGTGACGTATCGCATTTTCTACAAGGGGTTGTATTAATAATGGTGGAACCATAAAGTCAACTTGCTCAGGTATGTTAATAAACATAGACAGACGCTCTTCAAACCTCGCTTTTTCGATTATAACGTAAGACTCTATTAATTCTATTTCTTCATGGATACTAATCCACTTTTCTTTGTTATAGAAATCAAATTTAGCGCGTAAATAATCACTTAATGATAACACCAATTCATAAGCTTTGTCTTGGTTCGTAAGAATAATTGATGAGATAACATTTAACGCATTAAAAAGGAAGTGCGGTTTAATTTGTGCTTGTAAAAAAGCTATTTCATTCTCTTTGACTAAATTAGTTTTCTCGGTCACAACTTCTAATGTTTCAAGCAATTCATTCGAAAGTTCTTCGCTTTTTTTATAATACAAGGTATAGCGATAAATGAGTAAAGCTGCAAGTGAGATACTGAAAACCGCCATATTAAAAAACGCAATAGACATATTAGAAGTAATCCCCGTGCTATATAAAAGAACATCCACCCAAAACAGAAAAACACTAAAGATTGCAACACTTAATAAGCTGTGTTCAGTTAAATCATTATTCTTATCTCTACTTTTAAAGAGCAGTACTACAAGTCTTAACCAAATCAATAAAAAGAGGGCTACGGCAAAACACATATAAAAAGTTAACGTGCTCAAATATATCTCAAGTGGAAATATTAATACAAACAGAATGAAAATACTAAACATCGAAGTAAGGAACCATGTTAGGCGCTTACTTAAAAACTTATCATTGATACGATAGACAGTATGTAATACAAAAATCACAGTCAGCGCATTCAGTAAATGTCCGATTCTAAAAGTAGCGGTTAGTGTAAGATCAGGAAAGATAATCGTTAAGATGCGCTCGCTGTACATACTCGCCATAACTCCGAAACATAAACAGCTCAAAGCCAACATTAACGTAGCTGGTTCCATCATGCGATAATACTTACTTGTAAAAAATAATATAGTATAAAAAATGCCAACGATAAACACAACTAAGATTATCGCAAATTCAAACGTTATCGATTGATATTGGTGAGTTAACAGCGGTTGCTGTAAACCAAATAACAGTGGCTTTGATATGCCGCCTACAATATATTCATGGTTTGACACATGAATAATAATCTCAACTGTATCGCTCGTCAGCTCAAAGTACATCATTTCAGGATTATTGCCGGGAACACTCTCAGATAGCGTAGTCGAAACTCGACCATCTTCTAAATATTTCTTCCCATTAATAAAAATTGCACTCGCATTCCGGATATTTGATTTTTTGAGTCCAAAAAACATGTCATTTGGTATATCTTCAATCACCATACGATATGTTGCAAATCCTTTATTTTGATAATGATTCCCTTCAATATCTGTATACCAACTCCCAGGTACATTCATAAAAACTGGTGTTTTATCACTTGGAAAGTCTTTTGGAAATAATATCTCTTCCCAGAAAAACTCCCATTCACCGTTCAATTCAATCATCCCACTATTTCGAAAATCTGTCCCCTCTAGTGACAATTGACCTTCATTCACTATATTCGGTTGATGTAATACGCTATAGTAGATAAATCCTAATGAAATTAAGATAACAATAAACACACAGACATAAATATATTTTTTTCGCTCCAATATGCAACGACTCTTTTCTAATAGTTTTAACAAGCCAAAAATCAAATAAGCACCATTCTATACCTTTGTGAATTTTCATTGAAGAGAACTCTTCAAGACTCTACTGAAGACCTGATAGGCGGCCCAATAGCTATTCTATTAAATATTGTCTTTTTCTGTGTTCCATCAATAGATAAAATTTGAATGCCCTTCACGTTTTTTTCTAGTATATCAATATCTTAATATGTTGGATGACTTTATCATAACATAAAGTGATAATTCAAAATAAGCACTAGAAACTAATTGTACATAGACATCATTAGCCAGCAATCGTTGACTCAAGGCACGGGTTATTGACATATATTTATTGCGCGAAATTATATATTCCTGTATCAGCATTTGAATTTTTATCTAAATAAGTCTACCTGCTTCATTGAAAAATCAGCAGGCAGGCTTTACTTTATCACTATTCATTTAAATAAATGCAGACAGTTGCTGCGGATGTTTATCGAGCACGATCTGATCGGTACTGATACCTTCTTCAAGCAAAATATCAATGTTTTGTTTAAGAAAGTCATCGCTACCGACAATATAAAAGAGACCCTCTTTATTTTCTGTAAGATTATTCACTTCTTCGTAGTAGTCTTGACGACGACCAACAAACTGCGCCTTAAATTGTTTATCCACTGCCGTTTTAAACACATCCGTAAATAAATATTGTTTTGATGACTCAATATTAAGCGAGTGAAGATGAGTAATATTATCAGTACACTTCAGATAGTCAAGTACAAGCGGTCTGAAAGTAGCAAGACCTACACCAGATGACAGTAAATAAATCGGTTTATTTTCTCTTTTAAGCGTAACGTTAGAACCTGTCTTAAATAAGGCCACCTCATCTCCAACTTTCAGATGTCCTAAAATCGATTTATATTCAGAGCATTGTTCTTTGATACGTGTTGTAATACCGATAGAACCTTCATATGGTAACGTCGAAATAGACATATGACGAACAAGACTTCGATTAGGCTTATCTCCTGCGTTAAAGCCCTTCATAGCTAAATGTGTATGAGCGCCTTCTTCCCATTCAAAGTCTTTCGGGCAATCTAGTAAATACGTATTTACTTCAGATGCCTCTTCTTTAATTTTATTTATCTTAGTCCAATAGATTTGCATGCCTCATTCTCCTTCATCTGTTTACGTGTTGTTACTATTTAACATACTACAAATGAGAATTATTCTCAATAGAAAATCTCTCGTTTTTAAATGTTTATCTTTAAATCGTATCGAAACATGATAAAGAAGCTCTATTAGCTCAATAACTTCATAGGAACTATTTAAAAAGACTAGAAGGTCCTTTGATATCACAAAGAACCTTCTAATCTTTTATTTAATGCTTGTTAGTCAGGCATCCTATTTAACGATAATCAGTAATTAGTAAAATTAATTACCTGAAATCATCAAACCAAATTGAGCCAGTAATGCACTCGCTAAGTACGTTCCCATAAAGACAAAGACCGCGACAATCGCAACCTTCCATGACGTTTTTCTTAAGTCAACTAACCGGTCCGCAACAGAAATACCCGCAAAAGTAAGAATCGGTGTCGTAATAGATAAAAAGTCAACCGCTTGAATGGCTGTGACAAAAAAGTCAAAGATTAAGCACATCACAAGTGACGTAATCGACACCCAGCCTAAGATAGGAAAACTACGCAACACAGGGATATCCGCTTTTTTAATCACATCAGTAATCATAATACCAATCATCGAAAATAGCCATAACGTTAATAGACCCATGATCGCCATGCCGTCAATTGGTGCGCCTCCACCATACTTAAGTAGCTTAATCCCTTGCGTTAAAAGAATGAGCGAAATACTTAAAAGTAGAATAAGACCATATTTAACATATTGATTCAGTCCTGTTGTTTTTGTCATGCTTCATCACCTCGCACTAATAATTTATACATGAACTTCTGTAATGGTACAGCTAAAAAGATCATCGTAAAGGTACCTAAGAAACTCGTTAAAAGCTGACTAGCCGCAGCATAAGATAGAATCGTTTCTTCCATCTCAGGTAAACGAGCAACTAGTGTTGAAGATGCCCCTGTCATCATACTACTTGAACCAACACCTGATGCCATTGCTAGCGCTTCTGGACGAAAGCCTAAATCGAGTAAGATGGGTGCAAACACGCTAAAGAAGAGGGCACCAAACAGTGTACCAATAATATAGAGTGACAGCACGCCTCGCCCTTCTTTTGATTCAAGGGTGTATTTTTCAGAAATATAGGCAAGTTCACCTTCACGACCAATACCGAGTGTCGCCCCGATCGCTTCTCGGCGTAAACCAAGCAAAACAGCAATCGGTAGTCCAATAAGGACCGTTCCTAAGTTACCTAAATCTTGAATAATAAACACCCAACCGACTTGAAGAATGTCTTTTATTCGCGGGGCAACGTCAGCACCGTATCTTGCCATAAGTGGCAGCATAATGAAGATCAAATATTGACTCGCAAACCCAATGTTTGCTTTACTGTATACTTTCTTCATGATACCCTTTCTAAAAACACTCATCCCTAATACCATTGTTAATAAAATTGCAAAGACAAGTGGCAACAACGTAATGGTAATGGAGCCAATGGTGATACTTTGAAAACCAATCCACTCCGCTGCAAAAATAATGACTACCGCAAAGATAATTAAAAAGCCAAAATCACGCTTCATACTCATTCTCCCCCTTAAATCTCTCTCATATTTTTTCTATTTTGCGAGTGTGTCTAACACCTTTAAATAGTCTTGATAACTTTTTTTATACAATTTATCTTGATCTATTTGACCGACCATTTCTTTAAGAACACTTTGTAGAAATGAAGGAAAAACAGTATAAATAAATTCTGGGTCAACATCAATAAAATCATCACCGTGAATCGTACCCGTGAACCCACTGTAACCTATTTGAATACATGGCATCATATAAGATAAATCCCCGATATCACCCGCTGCGCTAATGGCTTGGTTATTAAGCATCGACTTGATGCGCTCATCTTTGTTGAATGCTGAGGCGACAAAAGTTGAGAGGTAGCGACTTTGTTGGAACGGTAAATAACCCATTTGTGTTTCAACATCGACTTCTCCCATTAAAGCTTGTGCTGAACCGGTAGCCGCTTGGTCTAAGCGAATGGCGACCTCCTGCATGTAGTCAACAGATTGCGTACGTAAATCTGTTCCAACGGTAATATGATTAGGAATGACATTGGTCGACATATCTGACTGCATCACAATCGGATTTATTCGCACCATTTGTTTCTCATCTAACTGTTGTCTTGATAAGCCAATGGCTGTATTAAAGAGTGTTGACATGCTGTAAGCATTAACAGAAGAAAACGGATCAAAGCCAGCGTGTGAGGCTTTACCTTTAAAATGATATTTCTTATAAAGGAACCCAGCTAAATCACAGTTAATTTCAATCGTACGTTCATCGAACTCTCCACCAATCGCATGAACACAGATACCAAGATCAATATCATCAAACACACCTAACTTCATCGCTTCTGGTTTACCACCATAATGTGTGATGATCCCTTCTTTTACTAATTGTTCCCGGTAAGGTAAATCAAGATATTCTTCCGCTGGAACAAAAATAAAGGACAGTTGAAAATCAAACGCTTCGTAAGCTTTCGTTGCATATAGCTGTTCGTATAAGGCTAGCGCAATCGCCACTTGTGTATAATGCCCACAATTATGTGCCGCCCCGTTCGTAGGATCTGCTTTAAAATGTGACGGAGCATATACCGCGTCTAATTCAGCAATAAAAGCGATATGTACTGGCTTCTTCTCACCTAGCGTTGTTTTAAAGCCTGTTGTACTGAATTCTTCGATCTGAATTTCCGGATGAACATTTTTTAAATACTCAACAATCGTCTGTTTTGTCTTTGTTTCTTTATAACCCAATTCTGGATTTGCATAAATCTGGTCTGCGAGTGTTTTTATTTTCTCGTACTGTTCATTAATAGTCATATGTCCTCCTTCTTGTCATATCCGAATGTTAAAACTAATAGTACTAGTTATACCATCGTTCGTTATTTGACGTCAATACATTTAAGAAAACTTTTTCGTTTATTCAGTTGAATAATTTTACACACATGTGTACCCACTTCATAAAAACCTTATAAACACAGCATTTTAAGCATATATATATTCATTACCCTATCCACCCACTCTATTTTACCAATGATTACAAAAAAATAATGAATTTTCAGTAAAAACACAATAAACGAACATTATTATTAATATGAGTTTATTTATTCGTTTATATAACTTTAATTGTCAATTTTATTTTGTCAAATAATGTGTTGTTTTTATATATTCACTTCTAATATTCTTTTTTAATACCTATATCTTAAAAGAGCATGGATTTGTCTTTCGATCCATGCTCTTGTTAGTGCCCTATTTTTTGTTCGTTCTTCACTTCTATAATGAAATACTATTCCATGAGGGACCGTTTCAAGTTCGCGATTCCAATCATCTACAGCATAAGTTTTCTTAACTAGCTGTTTAGATCATTAACCTCTTACAACAAGAGGCGAAAGTGGTATTACTTCCACACATACACATGTCGCTGTCTTTTGGTAAAGGATAACCCGCCTTAATAAGCGTCTTCAATTTATCTTGTTTAATTTTATCAGCTAATAGCTTCATTCGGTTGTGCGCATAACGATAAATTCGTTTATAACTATGACAGAAATACGTTTTACTTTGTTCGTTTTCACTAGCGCTATTACGTCTATTTCTCGGACAACCACCCTGACATAGCTTTAGAAACTCACAAGATTTGCATGTCTCGGGTAAATCTTTCTTTTGATTAACAAATGCGTCTAATTTGGGGTTCATCGCAATATCTTCGAAGGAATCGACAGTGATATTTCCAAGTCGATAAGCTTCATCCATATAAAAATCACAAGGATAAGCATCACCATTTTGTTCGAAAACAAGGGCTTTAGGACACGTTTCTTGATGAATACAATGTTCAGCCGTTTGATTTAAATATCCCGTCAACATATTATCAAAGAAGCGAACAGACGTGACTGGTTGCCCATCATGATACCAATGATCAAAAGCTTCACAGAGAAAGCTCCCATATTCTTCTGGTGTAATCGCAAATACACCCGGTTGCTCTACTTGTTGTGCTTTAAAATCCATACAAGGAATAAATTGAACATACGGAAAGTTTTCTTGCTGGTAGAAGTTCATTAAATCTTTAGCACGATGCACATTCGTTTCGTGTATGACCGTCAAAATATTAAATTCAACACGATGGTTACGAAGGTGTTCAATACCTCGCATGACTAAATCAAAGCTCGGTTTTCCTGTACGTGTGACGCGTCTTTGATCGTTTATTTCTTTCGGACCATCTAAGCTTACCCCGACAAAAAAACCATGTTGACTAAAGAATTGCGCCCAATATTTATTAATTAATGTGCCGTTCGTTTGAATAGAATTACTGGCGCGTTTAAATTTTGTACTGTACTTCTTTTGATAATAAACCACTTTTTCAAAGAAATCTAACCCGGCAAGTAATGGTTCTCCTCCTTGCCAAATAAAAGATACAAGTCCTTGAGACATCTCCATATATTCTTTAATGAATTTTTCGAGTGTTTGCTCCTCAATTTGATTGAATTTTCCAGGACGGCCATTACATGTACTATAGTAGCAATAATCACAGGCTAAGTTACAAGCTTCTGATACCGTTTTCCACATCACACTAGAAATTTTAGGTTTGATTTTAACCGCTGGTTGATTAGACATGTCTGTCACCTCCTTAAATATTGTAACTAAGCATTCATGGCACATCGAAAGCCCATATTACCAGATGAACTATCTGGCGTGTTAGAGCTTCGTGCTGCAACCCGATAACGATTGCAGTATGATTCATGACATAAATACGATCCACCTCTTATGGCTCTTGGTTGATGATCTTGTGTGATGGATGTAGCTATTGAATGATCAAAAAAGTTATCACACCACTCCCACGTGTTTCCTACCATACTAAACATACCGAAATCATTTGAAGGGAAAGCATCAACAGGACACGTACTGTTATATCCGTCATCTTGAGTGTTTTCAATCGGAAAATCTCCTTGCCAAATGTTACATAGATGTTTACCGTTTGGTGTTAATTCATCTCCCCAAGGGTAACGTTTTTGGACAAGCCCCCCTCTTGCGGCATATTCCCATTCCGCTTCAGTTAATAGTCTTTTCCCTGACCATGTACAATAGGCGGTAGCGTCATTCCATGAAATATGAACAGCGGGGTGATTTAAACGATCTTGGATGGAAGAATCCGGTCCTTCAGGATGCGCCCAATCTGCTCCTTCTACCACCCGCCACCACGGGGTATGGGCGGGTCTTTGTGTGACAGATTTAGCTGTTTCTTCCGATAAAAGGTTGTAAAAAACAAAGGACCATCCGTATCGTTCTGCGTCTGTTAGGTAGTTCGTATCCTCTATAAACTCAAGAAATTGTTGATTCGTAACTGGAGTTGGATCAATATAGAAAGACTCAACATTAACGGCTCTTATAGGACCTTCTTGATCGCCTTTATTGGCATCACTATCCTCCGTTCCCATTAAAAATGTTCCACCAGTTAATTTAACCATTCCTTCTTGATGATGCTGTCCAGGTTTAATCAAGTTGGAGGTTTTCATGTTTTCATCCGTATTTTGATCGCAATTTATTCGATTACTATGACAACAACTCATGTAATTCACCCTCTTTCTTAATTATATGGCTTGTACAACATTATAAATATTGATAGCAATAATCAATATAATTGTTGCGTTGAAAATTAACTCAACTCGTCTACTATCCCAATGTAAGGATAAATAATTCCCTATAAAACCTCCAACGACTCCGCCGATAACCATGACCGGGAGCATATTTAAGTCATATTCAACGAGACTGCCCTCTGTAAATATAAGTATGATAGCGGCGAGTTGCGAGAAAAATATAATGAAAATAGAATTAAGACGCGCTTGCTTTGTATCCATGGAGAACAATAAACTTAAAACAGCAATATTTAATGGCCCTCCCCCAATGCCGATAAATGCGGAGACAACGCCCAATATAAGACCAATCATTAAAATGATCCCAGCGTTTTTGAGGTGATATGTTTTATAGAAATGACGATATTTCATTAATAATAATATGATGATTAAAATGCCGATAAGCAGTGCTGACTGAACTAATCCAATCATATGATTAATTGGTTCATATTTCAAACTACTATTAAATAAGCTTTTCCCTATGCCACCACCTATAATAGAACCGATAGCAAGAGTAAAGCTTTGTTTTTTTTGAAGTTGAACATCGAGTTTTCTTGATCCGAAAAGCGAGACGACAGCCATAGTAAAAACGGTGATTGCTGATAATGCCCCTATTGACTTCAAATTAAAATCACCGAGTAAGTCAAGCATAGGCTTGATAATGACTCCTCCACCTAGCCCTGCTGCAGCTCCTAATGCGGTGGAAATTAACCCTACGAAAAAATATACAACATACATAACCGGTTCTCCCTTAAATTTAAAGAATTTATACCTCTCACTCATCGTATATAACGATATACTTTATGCTTTAGCTGTCATTAGAGTAAGGGGGAATGACATCCCCCCAAGTGGTCTACTTAATTTATATCAATAATATTTTGGTCAAGAACAGCAACCGTTTCACCAGGGTTATGAACGGTGCATTTCTCTCCATTGCTAAACACCACAATGACATCAATTGAAGGTACTTCCGGTTTAATTGTTTCAAAGTCGACTGTTAACAACGTTTCACCTTGCCTCACCTTTTGGTGCTGCTTAACATGAGCGGTAAAACCCCTTCCATTAAGCTTCACAGTATCAACCCCAACATGAATGAGTACTTCTAATCCATCCGTCGCTCTTAATCCAATCGCGTGCTTTGTATTATATACAAAAGTTACTTCCCCAGTGATGGGTGATTTAATAGAATGACTAGTAGGGTAGATGGCAAAGCCATCTCCAAGCACCTTACCAGCAAACATCTCATCATCAACATCTTCGATCTGTTTCAATATGCCAGAAACAGGACTTACAAATAGTGGTTTATTAAAGAATTTTTTAAACACGCGTTATTCCCCCACCTTTAGAAAATCATTTGGATCCTTAGAGCTCGGATTATAATTTTCACTTTTGTTAATTTTCCAGCCTTCTTCTAACTTAAAATGTCCATTTAGAATCGGGTCGTTCGTTTCTAATTGATGTTGTAATAGTTTTTGTCTTAATTCATCAGCTATTGATTGATATTTTACGTCCTCGATAAGATTATTTGTTTCACTTGGATCATACAGCAAATCGTAAAGCGCTTCTTCTGGCTTTTCTATTTGTTCTAGACCATTTGCTTGATAATAATCTTTACTTATTGAGTTATCAATATTTGTCCGGTTAATTTTCAAATACGATTTATCATAGAATTTAATGTATTTATAACGTTTCGTACGAACACTTCGCGCAGGTTCATAAGCTGTGTGGTAATTAATTTCAGAGAATATCTCTTCTCTTTCTGTCCCTTCTTTATCTTCAAAAAGATAAGCAAAGGACTCACCTTGTAAGTAATCCGGTTTATCGAGATTAAGTAGATCGCATAAGGTAGGGAAAACATCAACTTGTGAAACCAAACCTTCCACTTCCTCCCCATTCATGCGACTGCCAGGCACACGCATAATTAATGAAACACCGATACCCGCGTCGAAAAGATTACATTTATTGAACGGGAAAGAAATACCGTGATCGGTTGTAAAGATAATGATTGAATTATCATAGAATCCGGCTTCCTTAATGGCTTCGATAACAACCTTAAATGATTCATCTGCCCATGTCGCTGACTTTAGATATCCAGCATAATCTTCACGAATAGGATAGTCATCAGATAAAGGTGTCGGTGGCATAACATATTTTGGATCAATCTCTTCTTTATTCTCATGTCCTTCTTCCGGAAATTTTCTATGTGTTGAAAATAAACCAAAAGAAAGGAAGAAAGGTTTATCTTCTTGATAAGACTCTAACCACTCTTTAGTTTTCAAGGCATTTTCATAATCCCACTTAGCAAGTTCCTCTTCTGCTAAGCCAGTGTTATCAGCTGTAATATCTTGTTTATAACCAATAATTTTCGCCCCTGCTTCATGATCTATATAGCTTCCTGCTTCATGTTGGATCCCGCAAAGCACTGTATTATACGCTCGTTTGTTTAAATAGTTTACTAAATGTTGGTTATAATCATGGAGTTTAAATCCACGCTGCGATAATCCATACATCCCATTACTATGAGGATACATACCTGTTAGTAGTCCTGAACGACTTGGTGAACACGTGGGTCCAACACAATAGGCTTCTCTAAATATCGTCGCATCTTTTGTGAATGCTTTAAGTGATTGCGTCGGGACATCGTAGCCATACGGACTTAATATCCTCCCGCTATCATGCGTGTGAATATAAATTATATGATGCTTCATGACTTCATCACCTCCTGAAGAAAGATTAACTACTCTGCCTTTAGTTCGTTATTTAATTCACTATCAATAACAATTTTAATGTCTGAATGTTTCTTCAAAATTGATGCGGGGAAATCCTCTGAAACTTTCCCATTCAATAGTCTTTGAATCGCATCAGCTTTTTGTTTTCCGAATGCTACTAAAATAATCTTTTTAGCCTGTCTAATAGTTTTTAAACCCATCGATAGTGCGTGTGATGGTAATTTCTTCTCTTCTACTAGCAATGGCGTGTTTGCTTCAATTGTTGAAGGAGCTAATTTAGTTATATGTGTATGTGTATCGAATGCGGTACCTGGCTCATTAAAACCGATATGCCCATTAGTTCCAATCCCCAACAATTGCAGATCAATTCCGCCCGATTCTTCTATTAGCTTTTCATAGTTTTCGCACTCGTTATTCAAATCTTCTGCACAACCATTTGGTATGTGGCTATTTTCTTTTGGACAATCAATATGATTAAAGAGTTTTTCATGCATATAGAAGTGATAACTATCAGGGCTTTCAGGATGCAATCCTATATACTCATCTAAATTGAATGTTGTGATGTTTTTAAAACTCACTTTATTTTCTCGATATCGTTTAATTAAATCATTGTATATGCCTTTAGGAGTTTCTCCTGTTGCTAATCCTAAGGTCAAAAAGGCATACTTATTGACCTCTTGAACAATCAAACCAGCCACATAGGCATTTGCTTCATTTTTAGTATTGAAAACAATTAAATCCATTACAAATCCCCCTAAAACTAATCAACAGACTGGGATGAACCCAGTCTGTTGCCTTATTTATTTAGATGTTTCCCTTCTTCTTAATCCAAATGACTGAAAGGATAAATGGTACTAAACCAGCGATGAGATTCACCATAACATAATGGAACATTGTTCCATCTAAATGAAGTAAAAATCCTGGTATAACAGCGATACCCATTCCATCTCCAGCTAACCCCACAAGGGAAGAATACATACCACCAAGAGCACTTCCAATTAAACCGAAGATAAACGGCCAGAAGTTAATTAAATTAACACCGAAAATAGCTGGCTCTGTAATACCAAACCACGCTGAAACAGCGGAAGAAATAGCTAACGCTTTCATCTTTTTACCTTTAGCAAAGATAGCAAAAGCTGTTACTGCGCCGGCTTGACCCGCTACAGCAGCAGATCGAATTGGTTGATATAAATTTTCTCCCATTTGTTCTAAGAAATTGATATCTATAACCCAAAGAGCATGGTGTAAACCTGTAATAACCAACACTTGCTGCAAACCAGCAATTATGAAACCACCTATCCCTAATGGTAAAGTAAATAAGAAGCCGAATAAATCTGCAACACCTGTTTCAAGGATACGTGCAACAGGTCCTACCATGAATAAGCCAATAAATAGACCGATAGTCATAACGATAAATGGTGTTAGCACTAAATCTAATGCATCCGGAACAATTTTACGGATTTTTTTCTCAAGATACGCTACCACAAACGCGATACCAAGAACAGGCAATACAGAACCTTGATAACCTACGACTGTTGCCTCAAATCCAAACAAATCAACAAATAAAGGTTCTAAATTCCCGCGCCCTACCGCGCCTGCAGATGGCAAGAAATTGTGGACGAGCATTAATCCAATGATGAAACCAAATATTGGCGTGCCGCCGAATCGCTTCATTGCAGACCAACCTACAAGAGCTGGAAGAAAAGCGAACGGTGTATCAGTTAATATTTGTGAAAATCCAAACCAAAATGAACCTTCAGTTAACCAACCGAGATTAACCATAAACGATCTTAGCCCCATTAATATACCTGAAGCGATGATTACTGGAATAATAGGAATGAATATATCACCAAATACTCGCACAATTTTCTGAACCACTGTCATATCATCATACGCTTCATCTTTAACATTACCCGTGTCATCTACTAATTTTTCTGCTTCATTATAGACTTGATTAACTGTACCCGTTCCTAATATAATTTGAAATTGCCCAGCCTTATGAAGTACACCTTTCACTCCATCCATATCATCTATAGCAGCCTTATTAAAAAGTGAGTCATCCTTTAGCATCAGCCTTAATCGGGTAGCGCAATGTTCCATTGCTCGAATATTATCTTTTCCACCAACATTTTCAATAATATCTTGAGCCAATACTTTATAGTTTAAAGCCATTTGAACCCCTCTTTTCTATTAGTTTTTTACCCAGATTGGTGAAGCCCATGCGCGCTCACCATTTCTTTGATATACCTTAACTAATACATAATCATCTTGTGCCAATTCACCCAATTCCGTCTCATAAGTTACTTCATAAGCGGTAGCAGGAACCCCTCTATGAATCTTAACCTTATATGCATTGTGCCAGAATGGGTCTGAGCGATAAAAGTTATCTTTATCAAAACGTTCTTTGGCTAATTTTTTAGCCTCATCGACTAAGCCAATTAAATGAGATTCAGATAAAATATCTTTGACTTTATATGAGTAAGTTTTATCATCGATAATTATTTCTAAATCAGAATTAACATCTGCTTCAATCTCAAATATCATTGATTGATTTTGAATATAAGGTGTCTGGTGGTTTTTCTGAGATAATTTTTCATTACCATATCCACCCTTCGTTGTATTGATATCAAACTCTGCTTCACTTTCACCAATCATACTTACGCTTTGGCCTGGGGTTGTCCATAACTTTTCAATATCTAGTATTTTACCTGTGGTTTTAAGAGAGCCTGTCCAGTGCTTTTCTTGAATATCAGGATACACTCGCTGATCAGGACCCCATCCAAGTTCCAGCTCAAACTTAAATACTACATTTCCAGTCAGTGTTTCTTCTTCCCATTGTCCATTATGAATATATGTGTCTTTTACCACGTTATTTTTAATAAATTCAATTCTATCAATCGCATTTGTTCCTTTAACTTCAACTTTTGCTTCGCTTGTTTGAGAGGGTTCAATAAAATCACCCATTAATGCCCCGTTAAGTTCATAGTTTAATTGAATCCGGCTTCGAGTTACACCATAAACGTTGCGGTTGAGTAAAGCTTTAAAAATACTTTCTCTCGATCTATCTTCCGACCAAACGGCTAAAAACCCGTTACCAGTAATTGCAGGACAAACGTGATTGTCACCTGAGCAGATAATCCCTGTAACCGCTCCTTCTTTCAACCCTTGCATGACTGTTCCCTTAGAGTCTCTGGGGCCCATATGAATATGAACATTCATCGGTAAGTCATCATAGTCACTTTCTGATGAACCGTGCGAAGAATATATCTCGGTGAAAGGAGAATATTCATAATCATGAGTGGCCCAATTCTTTCCTCTATGGCCTACTGCATAACCTGTATGATGTGGAATGGCCATCGCTTGACTTTTGGGTATTTTATTTAATAATTCTTTATAAGTCATTGGATGATGGATATCTTGATCATTATTTAAATAATAAACATTGTGATCCCCATCTTCTCCATTTCCTTGCCATTCATATCCCATAAAGAATGTAAAATCGTCTTCAGATTTTTCTTCAGCAAATTGACGAATGTATTCCCAATCTTTTTGCATATCCTCTAGAGGAATCGTATCCTCTAAAGGTAATCCATGTTTAGATTTACGATGAAGGAACGGATAGTAAGCAACCCCCCAGAAATCAAGCATTTCTTTAGCAAAATCATACCAGTTTTCTAAATCATTAATTTGTTTTGGATGGATATTCGAGTGGAAATCCGACCACAATAATTCTTTTTTCTTCATACTCATTTTCCCCCTTAATTTAATTTTGGCCAAGCATCGTTATTAGCTTCTATAAGATCATTTAAAATACTTTTAGCTAAGTCTGTATCTACTACTGTTCTATTCAGAGTTAAAGCTTTTAAAGCCGCGTCATACGAATTATTATAAAAAGCGTCTACCGTTAGCTTTTCATAAGCGTATTGATTTTCTATTAAGCCTTTATAAAAAGTATCAATCGGTCCAACACGTAAGGGTTCAATATTATTGCTATTTACTAAACATGGTACTTCTACCATAGCCTCTGAAGGTAAATTTTCAATAACCCCTTTATTTTCAACCATTATGATAAATAAATCATTTCTATTATTAATGATTGCTGTCATTAAATCGACAATATAGTCACCATGTACCCCTGAAGATATTTCGATATCCTCTGTGGAATTTTGCTGTTTGACAGCTGAAATCATCGAAAATACTTCTTTTTCTCTCTCAGCAATAACCTGATCCGCTCTTGTATGATGAGGATCGGATTCTTTCACAATCTTCTTAGGATACAGATAGTACTGTAAATACGTATTTGGAACTGGGCCATCAAAATCATTAGTCATTTGAGCTAATTGTTCAAATGTCTTTTTCCACGAATCATCCGACATAGCTTTTTCAGTAGGAAGAATCGCGTCATGTTTAAGGTATTCTTTAATTTCTGGTAATCGATCATTTCCTTCTTGGTCATACAGGTTAGTAAACCAACCAAAATGATTTAATCCAAAGTATCTTGGTGATAGTTGCTTTCTTGATACTCCCAAAATATTTGAGAATGCATCCATTATCCCGATTGGCATATCACAAATATTTATTAAACGCTGATCGTTTGGAAACTCTCTTTTTGTTGCTTCTGCGACAATAGCTGCTGGGTTTGAATAATTAATAATCCACGCATCTGGAGATTGCCGTCTAATTTCTTTAATTATCTCAATGAAGTCTTTTAAAGTTCGCATACCATAAGAAAATCCACCTGGTCCACATGTCTCTTGTCCTACCACACCATGACTCAAAGGAATTTTCTCATCATGCTTTCTCATTTCCAATCCACCTGATCTAATTTGCATTAGAACAAAATCTGTATCACTAAAAGCTTCTTCAATATTCGTAGTGCATTTGATGTTATTAACGGATGAATATCTTTCTTTGAACAAGACTTCTGCAAAATCTCCCACCTCCCGCTGTCTAGCCTCATCAGTATCAAATAATACGAGATTATCAATAGACACTTGGTCTTGATATCTAACTAACGTATCCAGCAGTGCAGGAGTATACGTGCTTCCCCCTCCAACTATAGTAATGTTAACTTTTTTCATAACCTCACTCCTTTGTGTTGTTAACCTCATCATAACAGCATTTAAAGCGTTTTCAATATATCGTGAGATCATAGTTAAAGCGTTAATTCAACTGATATAAATCACACCTAACGTTAAAAACTATCTTTTTTACATATATATGAATTTAAAATATACCAAATTGACACTCTATATTTTAAATGCCATAATAATTTTATTAAATATAATCACTAGGAGCGTGCTGAATTGAAATACTTATCCAAGTTGATTAAAGAAAATGAGGAAAAACTTTCAACAACAGATTATAAAATTTTAAACTTTGTCTTAGAAAATGTTGAAAAAGTAGACACATTCTCAATCAACACTTTAGCAGATCATTGTTTCGTATCACATGCTACAATCCTCAGATTAGCAAAAAAGTTAGGTTTTTCAGGATATTCAGAGTTTAAATCTTATATCAAGTTCAATAAAACTACTATTGATGAAGCACGTTCGGGTGAGATTTCTCGTAGTTTTTTAATTGAAGATTTAAAGAAGACATCAGATTTATTAAAAGAGCAAAGTGTTTCTCAAGCAGTGGAGGCTATTGAAAAGGCTGATCGAGTATATTTAATAGGATCTTGGTTGTTGAAATCGAGCGCTTATTTTACGGCTATGCGGTTCAATTATTACGACAGTAAGTTTATTTCGCCTCAAAATGAAGAAGAAGTTGAAATAGCTTTTTTAAACGGTATATCGAATAATACATTAATCATCTTTCTATCCTTTTCAGGTGAGAGTAAAAATATTATTAAATATGCAAAAAAAGCCCAACAAGTCGGAGCAACGGCAATATCAATAACGTCAATAACAAAAAATTCGCTATCAAAATTATGTGCGTTAAACTTTTGGGCTTACTATTCTGTGATTTATGAACCTAAGAATAATGAGTGCATTGCATCTAATTTAATGATTGATTATATCTTAGAAAAAATATTTTTACGTTACTTGCATAATCATGAAATATTAAATACGACAACTTCTATAGAAACATCTGAAGTGCATGATGATATGCTATAACTCAACGGTTTTAGTCTAAAATGTTAACTAAACTAAATGTTTTTAAAGGTATAACGGCTAAAAAAAGTAAGTTCTTACGCAATTTTATCGATTAACTTGACCTTCTAGGAAGCCATTGTTTTCATTAAGTTCTATGGTGTTTAAAGTAGGTGAGAAATCAGATAGTAGCCTTGAAATGAAGTATGTAGTTAATAAATCATGTCGATCTTTTTCATATAAAATGAGTTCGCGAAACTCAAGCATATCTCTATCCTTTAATGCTTGTCAAAAACCTGTGATGAACGCATAGGACGGTCTAAGCTTAGGATATTTCATTAGTAGGAGGTGCGGATGTTTTCTTGGACTTTTTTCATGCAATTAAACCTAGTGTCTTTCTATAATTTATCGGACTGAGTCCTCCTAGAGACAGTTTAATTCTTTTATTGTTGTACCAATGCATGTAATCATCAAGTAGTTTAATGAATGTATCAATTGATATGTTTTCCCATTTAAATCCATAGAAAAACTCATTCTTAAGTCTTCCAAAAAAACCTTCGCAAGCCGAGTTATCTGGTGAACATCCTTTTTTAGACATGGACTGTGTCAGACCGTTGGTTTTAATCCTTTCAATCCAACCTGGCCATCTGTAGTGTACTCCGCGATCAGAGTGTACGATTAGCTTTGAATGATCAGAGAGTGTATCAAGTGCCTGATCAAACATACTATTAACGAGCTCCGCATTCGGTTGTGTACTGATTGACCAACTAACTATGCCCCCATCAAAACAATCGATAATGGGCGATAAATAGACTTTTCCGGCAGGAATACGAAACTCTGTAATGTCTGTCAACCACTTTTCATCAGGCGCTTCAGTTTTAAAATTTCGTTGAATAAGATTAGATGTCGCGGGAGTAATTTCACCTGCATACGAACTATATTTCTTTTTAGTTACTGAACGAACAATGAGATGCTCTTCCTTCATAAGTCGTCTAACAACTTTCTCAGAAACGACAACATGTCGTTTTTTAAGACCTAATACATACGACGATAGCCATACGTACAACGACTTTCAATAAAAATGTCCTTAAGCATTACCCGTAGATCAGTATATTTATCCGGAAGGTTAGACTGGCTTCTGTGGTAAAAATAGCTACTCTTAACTAAATCGAGATTTTCTAGCAGAAGTCCCAATGGATAAAAGATTCTTAAGGCATCAATCACACGTGTTTTTTCTTTGTTGGAGAGATGTTTTGGATTGATACCCCCGTTCTTTTTTACGAGTTCAGCAGACTTTTCCAAGATATCTTTTTCCATTCGTAGTCGATAAACTTCTCGCTTTAAAACATCAACTTCGCTTTTTAACGCTTCTAGTTGAGGGCTATCAGGCATATTAGTCATATTTGGTGGAAGTTCCTCTCCAATGAGCTCTTCTTTCCAATTATAGAGCGTTTTACGACTGATATGAAGGTGCTCAGCTATTTTTTGGACAGAGGTTTTGCGGCTCACAAGATGGATAACGGCCTCTTTTTTCTGCTCTTGAGAATAGTTTAACTTACTGCGCCTGATTTTACGAGCTTCAGGAGCAAGTTCTTTACACCAATCACTAAGCATGTTTCTGTCGGGATAACCCAACATACGAACAGTTCTCGAATAATTACGACCGTATTCGATATAGTGATTAACAGCAAACTGTTTTTCTTCATGGGTAAATTCACGTTTTCTTGTTGAGGTTATCTAAAGATCCCCAATCTCTTCATATTCCTTAAACCATTTGTACAGAGCTTTTGAAGAAGGATAGCCTAGTTCCTGAATGACTGACGCCAATGAGTGCTCGTATTTAATGTAAAACTTTACAGCTTTTATTCTTTCTTCGTAAGAGTAAATGGACATTCTCCTGTCTTATAGTTGTCCAAGATTATGTCCACACCTCCAAGTGGCTCTTTTTGTCCGCAATATTCAAGAAGGTTATACGACCTTCCTCATCAATCTGTTGAAATAAATCACTGCTTCTCTAAGAGGCTATATCTTGTTTAAACAAATGGTGGTGCAGTTTCCACCAATGCAAAAAATGACTTAAAGAATTATTTCCTTCAAGTATTAAGCAATATGCAATTGATAGTATCTGTTTATAGCGAGAAGGAAAGATGGCTTTTAAATCCTCATAGATCCCCGTTTGTTTATTGATTTGATAGATTATTCTCACAATTACCACCTCGTTATAAATTCTGGGAATGCAGGCAGCAAACGATAGTACAGTAGCAAAAAAATGCTGAAATCGGAAAAAAACGCGCACTTAAATCTTTATTTGACAATCTAATCGAGATCAACTTGACACATACACTTATTTTATGTAATTTACATTAAGCGTTAATTTTGTGTAAAATCTCTTGTGGAGGTTTCCTTTTAGTATTTGAATTAGAGGTCATCAATGACATTAATCGTACCAAAGGGACTTCTTTTTTGCATTCTTCAATCCATTGATTTTCTCTGGTATTTAGTTCCTTACAAGGATACTCCTATGTGTACACGATGATTTTTATTTAAAGACGTTTTATTCAAACATAAGTAAAGCTGCGCCAATAACACCTGCTTCTTGATTTAATTCAGCAGGTACAATAGGAGTATCACTCGCATCTCGATTTAAAGTAAACTGCTTAACATAATCACGAATAGGCTGGAATAGCGTTTCCCCTGCTTGACTGACGCCACCACCAATAACGATAATTTCCGGGTCAAGTGTATTAATCATAGCCGTAACCGCCATTCCCATTCGGTTAATCACTACGTCTAAATACCGGGTGATTTCTTCATCTTTCTCTTTATAAAGACTAAAAGCTTCAGCAGTAGAGATCGTTATACCTTTAATCTTTGAAGCTTCTCGACTAATAGCTGTCCCTGAACATACATGTTCAAAACAACCAAGTTGGCCACATGTGCATTCACCAAAGCTAGGATCGACAACCATATGACCAATATCCCCAGCATTTCCTTTGTTGCCTGATAGTAATTGATTATTTGAGATAATACCTGCACCAATACCAGTGCTAATCGTCACATAAAGAATATCCTTATGCCCTCTTCCGTTACCTAGATGATGCTCTGCAACCGCTGCAGCAGAGGCGTCATTTTCCAAGCGAACAGGGACATTAAACTGCTTTTTAAAATCAGCAACAATCGAAACATTGCGCCAAAGTGGCAAGTTGGGTGGATAAGTAATCATGCCACAAGAAATATCCAACGGACCCGGCGCCCCTATACCGATGCCAGCCAGCATCTCTTCTTTAATATCATGGTCAACTAACATCTGTTTTACAGTCTCAATTATGCTTTTAATCATCCGTGAAGGGTCTATGCTCGTATCTGTTACAAGTTTCGTTCGAGAAAGAATCTTTCCACTTTGGTCTACAATCGCTAGTGCTGTTTTGGTTCCACCAATATCAATACCAACCGCGTACATCTCGCCACATCCTTTATTATTATAGTATAAACAGAAACGTCAGAAAAAGGACCATAGCCATACATGAGCTATCATCTTAATCCTGACGTAATGATGTCTATGTCATAATGTTGTTCTAAAAAAACGAATCACTTGTCAGTTACCTCTCCTGAAATCATAAAGTGATAGGCAGCTCCGAGTAAATTAGCATGATTTTTATGATAACAAACCATCACTTTTGGCACCACGAGTTTTTCTGGTGTCTCTGTTTGAATAGTGATTAAACGACTTCTCAACTCATCTAATAATTCTTTTCGCGAACTAATCCCACCACCAATTAAGATGACATCTGGGTCATAGACGTACTGAATATTATAAATACCTAGCGATAACATTGAATAGAAGCGGTCAATTGCTTCTTGACAAATCGGGTCTTTCGCTTTAGCAAGCTCAAATACCTTTTCTCCTGACCAAGAAGATACGGGTTCAGCTTTCTTCTTAGCGACATAACGAATGATTGAAGAAGTCGAAGCTAAACGACTAAATACTGATAATTCTCCGGTCTCAGTCGGAAAGAGCATATAACCAAAATCACCTGCATGGTGATGGTTACCATGAAAGATCTTCCGGTCTTGAATAATAGCACCACCAATACCCGTTCCAATAATTAATGTTGCCACATTTTTTTCTGTTCGAGCATTTCCACTCCATATTTCTGCCAGTGCAGCACAATTAGCATCATTTTCAATTGTTACAGGCAAGTGAAAAGTTCTTTTAAACAGATTCAAAATGTTATGTTCATGTAAATACGGTACCGCACTATCTGCTCCAATCATCCCGCTAGATAAAGGTATACCTGGACTACTAACCGCCACACCGCGGTAATCATGTGGTACATAGGCTTGTTTGATTGTATTTAATAGCATCGTAAAATCAGCAAATAGTGTAGGTGTTGGGTAAGATTGTTGCTGTGATAATTGGCTCTTGTTATCAACAAGGCCGACTTTGATATTTGTTCCACCAATATCAATTGCTAATACATCACTCATTGGTGTCAAACCCATTTCTTTTTACGAGTTCTTTAAACCATAAACCACTCTTTTTCATGTGGCGTGTCTGGTCTTCTAAATTAAGCCGGTAAAAACCATACCGATTTTTATATGCATTTAACCATGACCAGTTATCAATGAATGTCCACGTATGGAAGCCAAAGCAATTGGCTCCCTCTTGCATTGCTAAGTGAAGCCACTTTAAATGTTCTTCATAAAATTCAATGCGGTAATCATCTTCAATCATTCCGTCATCGTTGATAAAGCGTTCTTCACCAGATACACCCATACCATTCTCCGAAATGTACCACGGGATGTTGTGATAGTTTTGTTTAATGTTCATCGCAATATCATACATACCCTTTTCATAAATCTCCCAACCCCTATGCGGATTGATTCGACGATTAGGGTCTTCATAATAATCAAAAAAGCTTTCTGGTGTGATATGTTCGAGTTGATCCGTTGTTTCTTTTGCTTTTACCCGGCGCGGTTGATAGTAATTGACACCTAAAAAATCAACCGTGTTAGATGCTAATAGCTCCGCATCATTTGCAATTCTTTCAGGCAAGAGGGCGTACTCATCAATAAGTTGAACTAACTCTTCTGGATACTCCCCGAGCACAGAGGGGTCTAAGAAGCTTCGATTATAGAATAAATCAGCTAAATGAGCCGCTTTAATATCTGCTTCACTTTCACTCTTAGGATAAGAGGGGGTTAAGTTTAAAATAATTCCAATCTCACCGTCTAACTTAAGTTCTCGATACGTTTCTATCGCTTTTGCACTTGAGAGCATTGAATGATAAGCAACAACAACAGCCCGTTTCATATCAATAACCGCAGGATAGTGATATGTATTGAGATAACCCATTTCCACTGGCACAATAGGCTCGTTAAACGTTGTCCACATCATCACTCGGTCCCCAAATAACTTGAAGGCTTGTTCTGCGTAATAGGAAAAAGCTTTAATAATATCAGGGTTTTCCCACCCACCTTTTTCTTGTAAGTGCATCGGCATATCAAAGTGAAACAGATTAATAATCGGCTTAATCTTTGCATCAATTAATCGATCAATAACATGATTATAAAAGGTCACTGCTTCTGGATTAACGTGTTCACCATCTGGAAGTAGCCGCGACCATGAAATTGATGTCCGAAACGAATTAAAGTTAATGTCTTTCATTCTCTGAATATCTTCTTCAAACTGTTGGTAAAAATCAGATGTGATACTAGGACCTACACCATGATAGAACTTTTCAGGGTTCGTTTTAAACCAGTAGTCCCAAATATTTTCTGCTTTTTCGTCACCTGCTACCGTTCCTTCAGATTGCGTCGCAGAAGATGCTGCTCCCCATAAAAACTCGGGAGGGAAATCATAATGAACCATTCATGATCATCCTTTCTAAATTAATCAAATACTTTCTTTTCAAGTGCATAGAGCAATGCTTGCGAGAACAAACTATTAGACCACGCAAACCATTCACGGGTATATTGATAAGGATCATTCGCATCAAAACCTTCATGCATATAGTTTGTTCCAGCGTCAGTCGAAGCCAAAGTATCTATAAGCGCTTTTATCTTTATAGGGTCTTGTTCAGTTAAAACTTGCATTGACAGACCAATTGGCCAAATATAGCCTTCCGGCGTATGCGGACTTCCAAGACCTTTGGCATATGTGCCTTCATAGTAATACGGGTTACCTTCACTTAAAATAAATTTACGTGTATTTTGATAAATCTCATCATCAACACGACAATAGCCTAAATAAGGTGCAGAAAGCAGACTAGGAGTTCCGGCATCATCCATTAACACATGGTTGCCAAATCCATCTGTTTCATAGGCGTAAATTTTCCCGAATTCTGGGTGATGTACTATACCATAACTTTCAATGCCTCGCTGAACTTCTTTTTGTAGTCGTTGCATCCGTGTTATTAAAATATCTTCACCTTCAAGGTGTGAGATCATTTCTAACGCATAGCCAAGGACAACAACAACAAACATGTTGTCAGGAATATGGTAATGATACTCACATGCATCATCACTTGGTCGAAAGCCCGACCAAGTCATACCTGTATAATTCACAGGTGTTCCTTTTCCATTATTAGACAAAGTATCTATATCGGGACAATCATCTCGTTCAAAAGTATATGAAGATTTTTTGTCGTGATATTGTTCTATTTCCCACATTGAAATAATCTTATCCAGTGCTCTTAAGAACGTTGCATCAATGACCTTGTCATCACTTGTTTCTTTCCAGTAGGTATAGATTAGCTTTAGTGAGAAACAGACCGAATCGACTTCGTACTTTCGCTCCCAAATCCATGGTGTGAGCACCGATTTATCTGCTTTATTCCAGTGCTGATCATTTGCTTCTTCATTAAATGCATTCGTGTAAGGATCGTGGTTAATATAAAACAAGTGGCGCTTAATCAACCCTTTGATTAGTTCTTGTAGTTCGTCACTTTTAGTTAAAAAGGGCAAATAATGAGCGACCTGTTCAGCTGAATCTCGTAGCCACATCGCCGGAATATCACCTGTAAAAACAAAAGTTGTCCCGTCAGCTAAACGTTTGGTCGTTGTTTCAAGTGTGTTCGGGAAACAATTTGTAAATAGCTGTTGTAATTTCGGTTCATTTTTTAATTGTATATGGACTTCATCCATGACATCTTGAATAATTTCTGGATATTGCTTCATTTTTTCACCTTTAACCTTTCACAGATCCCGCTGTCATACCCTGGATAATTTTCTTATAGAATGCTAAGTAAATCAGTAAGACTGGCAATACCGTGATTGACATCGCTGCCATCATTTGCGGATAATTTACTGTGTACTGACCATTAAAGTTCGTTAAACCAACAGGAAGGGTTCGAAGCGCTTCGTCTTGAATAAGTACTAACGCAAACGGGAACTCATTCCAAGCTGTTAAGAAACTTAAAATAACTGCTGTTGCAATGACGGGTGAGGCAACTGGGAAAATAATTTTAAAAATAACTTGAAAAGTTGTACAACCATCCATGATTGCGGCCTCATCAATTTCTTTTGGAATTTGTTTAATAAACGATTCAAATAAGAAAATCACAATCGGCAAACCGAAGGCGACATAAGGCAAAATAAGTGTGTACGGTTTGTTTAATAGCCCGACATTTTTAAATTCAATAAAAATAGGGACTAGTAAGCCATGGATTGGAATCAACATACCAAACATAAATAATATATAAATCACTTTTCTTCCTGGGAAAGAAAATCTTGCAATCATATATGCAATAATAAAACCTAAGAAGATGATTAAGAATACGGATGATAAACTAATATACACACTATTAAAAAAGTACTCATGTAATTTACCAACCTGAATCGCTTCAATATAATTGGAGAATTGCCACGTTTCAGGTAAAGAAATCGTATTTAATGTGAATTCTTTCTGTGTTTTAAATGACGAATAGAGCATCCAAATAATAGGGAAGACGGCAGATAAAGAAAACATCAGCAATAGTATATTTACAATCGTTTTACCTAAAGGTGTGAGCCATTTCATTCTTTTTCTCCCCTTCCTATTATTTGACTGATGAGAATAAGTCCAAGACTAAGTGCTAACATACCGATAGATACAGCACTACCGTAACCTAATTCAAAACGATTAAATGATACGTCGTACGCATATTGTGCCATAACAGTTGAGCTGCTACCCGGCCCGCCGCCTGTCATAACAAAGATATGATCAAACACTTTCATGTTTCCAGCAATACAGAGCATGATGGCTACTCTAAATGTACTCTTTAGCATAGGCATCGTAATATGCCATGTTTGCTTCCAACTTGTTGCACCATCTATTTTGGCGGCTTCATATAGTTCATCTGGAATATTTTGCATCGCAGACATAAAGATAATTAAATAAAACCCAACAAACTGCCACACAATCGGAATCGTAACTGAGGTCATAACAATACTCGGGTCATCGAGCCATGGAGAAATCCATGACTCAAGACCAGCAGCATTCAGACTATAATTTAATAAACCATAATCATGATTGTAAATCATTGACCATAAAAAACCGATAATAACAGCGGCTAGTACATTGGGGATGAAAATAACCGTTCGGTGAAACTGTTTCCACTTTACCCATGATCTTGTTAATAAGACAGCAATTAAGAAAGCAATCCCAACTTGACCGATAATACTCATAATAATGATAAATAAGTTATTTCGGAACGATTGCCAGAACACATCATCTTGAATGAGTGCTACAAAGTTGTCTAAACCGATAAAGTCCATATTCGGTCCACCTGACCAATCAAAGAAACTATATCTTAATGCCATAACAAGTGGAACTAGTACGACAAAAGCGTAGATAGCTAATCCAGGTAAAAGGTATAAATAAATCTTAGAATTTCTAGGCTTTATTGCACTTTTTGTTTTCATTTTATCCCCTCAAATGTAAAGATTATTTACTATATACTTTTTGAATATTCTCCGCAGCTTCTTCTGGTGTCACTTGATCAATGACCATGATTTGCATGTTGTTGTTCATTTCTTCAATTAAAGCAGGCTCTAAGATCGTATCATAGATAGGTACATATTTATTATCTTCGAGTAATTCTAAGATTTCGCGTGTTAATCTACCTAAGTCCATGTCTTCCGTACCTGATACTTTAATTGCTGGCATTTGACCTTTTTCCAAAATAAGTTTTCCAGCATCTTCATTCGTTAGGTGATAAATCATGTCTTTAATTGCTTCAAGTTTTTCTCCTGTAACATCAGCGTTGATGGCATAAGCCCAACCACCGCCACCTGATACGGTATTTTGGTTTCCACCAGCATCATCAATCGCTGGGAAAATAGCTACATGTGTATTTTCTAATACGTCTTCTGGAGCATTACTTGAAATAGAACCAGCCGCCCAGTCGCCTTCAATAAACATCGCTGCTTTACCGTTCATGTACATAGCTTGTTGCTCACTGTTATCGATACTGTTCATATTTTCATTAAAAGCACCTCTATCAGCTAATTGATTAATTGCACCGAGTGCATCAATAAATGGTTGATCAGTAAAGGCTGCTTCACCATTGTTTGCTAAAATGTTATTGAACCACTCATCACCCGTATAGCGGTTGCCTAGCGTACTTAAATAACTTGAATTAAGTACCCACTTGCCTTTGTTTCCTAGAGCGATTGGGGTCACGTCATTTTCATTTAATGTATCGATAGCTGCTAAGAACTCATCCCATGTTGCAGGGAATGCTTCAATACCTACTTCATCAAAGATTGCTTGATTATAATAAACGATATGCGTCGCACCGCCTGAAATTGGCACGCCATAAGCACTACCATCTACTTGGAACGGCGTAAGTGTTCCATCAACAAATTGATCTTGCCAACCATCATTTTCATTCAAAAACGCATCTAAGTTCATGACTTGTTCGTTTTCTAAAAATTGTTGCGTCATTGAACCTTTAATTAGGAATACATCTGGTAATTCATCACCAGCTGCTAGTGTCTTAACTTTCGTTTCGTAATTATCATGTGACTGAATTTCTTGGTTAATTGTTACATCTGGGTTGTTAGCGGCAAACTCATCTAATTTTTCTAATTGAGCCGTTGGTGCTGGTTCCCCTAATTCTTTGTTGTAATAGTGCATAAGTGAAATGCTTACATCATCACCGTCTTGATTTTCAGAACCGGTTGCATTATCATCCCCGCTTCCACATGCAGTAAGTAGACTGACAATAGCAACAAATAAAGTGAGCTTTAAAATAAACGCTTTCATTTTTATTCCTCCTAAGAATTAATTTATAGTTTGATTATACCGCCTCATAATTCTTTTGACGTTACACGTTCTTGTGAAATGTTCTCCATTTTTGTCTATCATCAAAAAAAGAGAAGTAAGTAACAACTTAACTTCTCAAAAAAATGACTTATTTTCTTCTATTTCTAAATTCCGTTGGAGAGTCACCGGTCTTCTTTTTAAATACGCGCACAAAATATTTGTAATCTTTAAAGCCCACTTCAGCTGCCACGCGATACATCGGCCAAGCCGGTTGTTCTTTTATCGTGATTTTCGCCTGTTCTATTCGGTAATCATTTAACCACGTAATAAGTGATACGCCTTTTTCTTTTTTGAAAATTTTACTTAAATATGTTGGGGAAATAAAGACTTGTTTGGCTAAGACTTCAAGCGCTAATTCTTCCTGGTAATGTTCTTTTATATAATCGATTGTTTGATTTACAAGGTTAAAGCGTGTACTTGTTGACTCCGCCTCTCGTTTTTTCAATAAATGTTTAAATGCATGAACCAGTGTCACTTGAATTTTCATTACAGTGTTATTTAAAGCGAAGATTTCCGTCTGATCGAGTTGAGCTAATTCTTCCTCTCGGTCCAATTCAATATAAGAACGAATAAGTATACGTACCGCCCACTGATGCACTTTAGTTAAAGAATAGCGCTCTTTTACAAACATCTGAAATACCTGATCGATTTTTTGTTCTAACCTTGCTAGATCACAATTCTTTAAGCAATCCATAATGGCTATAGTTATTTCCTCAGAAATAACTGGCAAGTGATCTTGCTCATCTTCATGCGGCATATCAGATACCTCATATACTTTGTTCTCTCCAAAATAAACCTTTTGTCTTCTTGCATCGACCGCCTCAGTATACAGGATCGCTAGTTTTTCTCTTGAACCAACGACAGAACTTACACCGATTGTAATCGTATAGTCTTTCGCTTTAGTATAATTTAAAGCGCTTACAAAATTTCCTTTAATTTCTTTTATTTTTACATCTGGTACATTTATGACCACCGCTATTTCATATTCAGAAGGAAAAAAAGAGTGCGCGCTTCCTTTAATGAATTGTAGGAGATGGTCTCCTTCATTTCTAGCAACAGGTTGGTCAAACTCCATTGATACAACACGGAAGAATGGCCCATCAAAATGAATCCCTAATTTTTTAGCGGTTTGAAGTTGAAAGCTTGTCAAGTCTGTTTGCGATTGCATAATGGTTCTGAGCCATTCTCGCTGCAGTAATACTTTATTTTCTTTATAAAAACTTTGGCGTGTTCGCTCGCCTAAAATTTGATTGGTCACTTTATTTAATGAGCGCACTAAATCTGGAAAACCCACAGGTTTTGTTAAATATTCTTTCACACCAAATTGTATTGCTTTTTGGGCATATTGAAAGTCTTGATAACCACTCAAGATAATCATCTTTGTTTTAGGGAAGTTTTTACACGTTTCTTGAATTAATTCAAAACCATCCATGACCGGCATACGAATGTCGGTTATTAATATATCTGGTGCTTCTTTGTCCATTATATCTAAAGCAACTTGGCCATTTGACGCACCAAAAACATCGTGTTCATCCATCTGTTTAATAGCTGCGACAATCCCTTGTCTAATCATCGGTTCATCTTCTACAACTAAAATCTTCAATGCTTACACCTCCTTCTTCTGTCTAGCAATAACCGTTAAGCCTTGATTTTTATTCGTTAAAAAGATCAAACCATAATCTACGCCATTGTTTAATCTAATCCGATCATTGATGTTTCGTAGGGCATAACCTTTCATATCCTGTTTAAACCTGATATCATCCAACAGCGCCAACAATTTAGTAATATCGGCACCAACCCCGTCATCTTCAACTTTAATATCTAAATAGTGATCGGTCGTTTTAATTTGAATAGAAATATTTCCGTGACCACGGTGTTCAATACCGTGTGTAATCGCATTTTCAATGAGTGGTTGAATTACCATTTTTACGGTTTTATAGTTTTCAATACCTGGTTCAACATCAATGTCAAAGTTAATCATGCCTTGATAGCGTACTTCCTGGATTTTTAAGTAGTGGGTAACGTAAGAAAGTTCATTCTCTACCGTCGTCACCGAACCTTCTTCTTTTAAAATCATGCGAAACAGTTGTGATAAAGAGTAAGCCATCTCCGCTGATTTTTCACTCCCCTCTGAATAACTCATCCAATAAATAGTATCCAAAGTATTGTATAAAAAGTGGGGGTTAATTTGTGCGGTTAAAGCTTTTAATTCGGCGTCTTTATTCTTAATTTCAACTTGATAGACTCTTTCAATTAAAAACTTAATTCTTTTCAGCATAGCATTGAAGCCAGATCCTAATTGGTTAATTTCGTCCGTGCCTTTTTCAGTAAACGATACATTTAAGTTATCATTTTCAACTTCTTTCATTAGTAATTCTAGACCCTTAATTGGTTTTACGATATATCTAGAGAAATAAAAGGCGACAATCAGACAGACAAACAAACTGACAAGTAAGGATCCGATAACTAATCGAGGTACAACGACATTTCGTTGAAGTAATTGCTCAAGAGAAATAAGATGAACAAGTCTAAAGGGGTATTTTTCCAATTGGCTTATTGTTTGAATATAGTCATAGTTATCGATAGAAATTTCTTTAGTTAACGGCACTACATCCTGAAAAACCTTATCATTCTGTTGTGGTAGATCCCTGCTTTCTCTTGATAAAACAACCTGCTGATTGTCGTGAATCAAATAATAATTCTCATGTAAATCTTTATTATAAGTTGTCAACAAACTATTTAAATAATCTATATCTAAATGAATGCTAATATAACCAACAGGTTCGGTGATATCTTGCAAATTTTTAATAATTCGAGAATATGTAAACAGCCCACTCTCAGCATCAATAAAATAATGGGCTTGTCCATTTAAATTTAATATCGTCTTATATTGCTCCTCACTCAAAGTAGCGCCCGATCTATTTGTATCAATTAACAAAGAACGGTTTGTACCAATGTGGATAGACTTGATAAAATCTTTAGAGCCAATAAGGTGGACCAATAACTCTTCTACTTCTCGTTTTTGTTGTTGAAAAGAAAAACTTTCGTTATCATCTTTATTTTGTAATAAATTTTGGGCCTGATTGCTTTGTATCACAAACAAAGACAGGTCATGAATATCTTCTAAAATAAAAGTTAAATTCTCGTTAATTTGAGTTACTGTACTTTTATTAGAATTAATGAGGTTAGTAATGGCCAAATCTTTGTAGTTTGAATAAGTCACTAATCCAATCAGTAACAATGGTATTAGAACTAAGATCAAGGTAAATATAAAGATACGAGATTGCAAGCTATTTTTCTTGAAAAACTTCAAGATAATCATCTCCATTAAACAATATGTATGGTGCTAATTTTTCTATATAGTAAACCATACAATCAAATAACACAAGCTTGGGTTGCACTACACTCAATTAACTTATCACATTAATCTTGAGGTGATTACATTATGTACAGACTCAGCTTAGTTTCAAAAAATCAGCTTAATCATTTAAAAAAGCTAAAATTTCTCTAAGATTCCCAAAGATTTTCTAGCTCATTATTATTCGCTATAGAGAGTCAGGCATTTGAACAAACAATCGTCAAATTAGTTATCTAAAATTCTAATATCAACTGCTAAAACCAATCATAAAGTTTGACGTCCTCGTAACAGCCCTACTGTCATCAGGTGCACCTTCAATACACTTAAGGAATAATTAGTATTAACCTAACTGAAGAAACTATCATCGATTGTCCTGCACATATTTCCTATCAGAATATAATTGCTGGTGCAGTCTGTATGAAAAAAAACCGAGGATTATTAATCTTTTAACGGTGTGGCCAATCTTTCTAGAATCACTCTCTGATGATTATTAACAGCTTGTCTTAAATCTCATTCCAAAGTTGATCGAGATTTATATTATATATCTTCACTGTTATTCGATCATTCCACCTATAACACTCTTGAACTTCTCCGTATCCACAGTGTGGATAAATTAATATCCCTCTGAGATCTTCATCCTGCGGCTGGTGCATGAGATAAGTGACAATTTGATAAAGATGCTTACTATGAATACTTTGCTTATCAAAGTATTGGTGAAACATATTTTGATAGAACTTAACATCTATCACTATCCGTTTACTATCATTTTGATGAATAAGAGATAAGTCTGTCCGCATTTTTGGAAGTAATGATTGGTTCCTATAAGGTGACATTGTAAGATTTTTTACTCAACCGCATAACCGGACTGTTCCCGTTGATAAAAGTAAAGTAAATTTTTTCAAATAAATTATGCATCTCGCTTGGAGATAATTGTACGGTGAACAAGTTCCAATCACCATGTTGATGAGAAAGCAATCGCAGCTCATAAAGTAATTGCCCCAGATGTATCATCTTTTATATTGAGAAATTTCTCTTGCTCAATGGCTTAAACTCATAAGGCGTGACTTGTTTAAACCAATCAGTTTCTTCGATATCTCTTGGTTTAGTAGTTAAAAAAGAATGACCAGTCGTGCATCCTGCCCATAATTGGAAATCATTTTGTATCTCCTGATTAATTTGCTCCGTAACTTTTAATATCTTTTCAATCAGCATACGCGATACCTCTTGATTTTCAAAGTGACGTTGCCATTTTCATTATAAAAACGAACCATATCTTCAATACTCACTAGAAGATATGGTTCGTTCTATTATAATCAAGTTATTTTACTGATCTTATAGCTTAAATTGATTTACAATATCACTTAATTCTTCAGCCATATGAGAGAGAGACTCAGAAGAAGCCGCAATTTCTTCCATCGATGCACTTTGTTCATCAGAAGCGGCAGCAACAGTTTCGACGTCACTTGCCGACTGCATCACATCATCCGTTGTTTCTTGACTGCGCTTCACCATGTCGGTTGTACCCTGGCTTATGCTCTGAATAGCACCAAGCATCTCTTTCGTCCGTGAAACAATATCCGTTGTCGCTGATTGAATCGCATCAAAGGCTTTACCCGTGCCATCAATTTTTTGTTGACCTTCAATCACAACGGTCTCGTTTTCTTTCATCATGTCGACGGACTTTTCAATCTCTATTTGGATTTTTTCAATCAACGTACGAATATCGGTCGCCGATTGACTCGATTCTTCCGCTAATTTTCTTACTTCGTCTGCGACGACCGCAAAGCCTTTTCCGTGCTCGCCCGCGCGGGCGGCTTCAATCGCGGCATTTAAGGCAAGTAAGTTCGTTTGTTCAGCAATATCAGTAATAACGTTAATAATTTTACCAATTTGTTTGGATTCTTCCCCGAGCTTGTGTACAGATGTCGATACATTAGACGTTGTACCCTTAATGTTCGTCATGACTTTTGCACTCGCTTTAATGCCTTCTTGTCCACGTTCTACTCGCTCAGCAGACGTTTCAGCTGATGTATTCACTCGACTAATACTGTCTTCAATACTATTAATCCGCTCCGCAATCGTTTCAACGGTCGTCATCGATTGTTGAGCCATCTGACTTTGACGATCTGAACTTTCAGAGACGGACATAATTGATGACGCAATTTGCTCCGTTGCTTTATTCGTCTCTTCACTGCTTGCGCTTAGTTGTTCAGACGAAGCAGCCAAGGTATGCGACACGCTTGAAATTTTACCAATCATGTCACTAAGATTGTTTTTCATAAGATTTAAACTTTCAGCTAAATCATTGATTTCATCTTGACGTTTATACACCAGATCAGGCATGTCTAGTTGATTTTGACTAAGGTCGAGTAGGTACGCTCTGATTGCTTTAATTGGGCGTGAAATATGGTTAGCAAATAGAACGGAAAAGATAATGCCTACAATTAAGGCAATAGTCGTTGTGATCACGACGGTCCACAAAATATCTTGTGAGCCTTCATTAAAGTCTTCCATATAAGAACCTGCTGTTACCACCCAGCCCCAGTTAGGGTCGAGTGCATTGTACATGATTTTATCTCCAATACGATTGGGGTCATCTGGAAAAGCCCAAGCATACGTCGTAAAACCACCACCATCTAGAGCGGCCTGGATTTGATTTTGGACAAGGAATTGACCCTCGCGGTCTTGAACATCCCAGACATTTTCGCCTTCAATTGTTGGGTGAGCGACTTCTAGCCCTTCTTGGTCATAAATAACAAAATAACCGTTCTTACCTAAGTCAATCGTTGATGTCACCGGTCGTGTACCATCTGCTTGACGTTCGCCAAGTAAATACACTTTGACTTGTTCTTGCGCTTCTTCAAGTGTGAGTTGACCGCTCTTTACTTGTTGGTCCATAGAATCTATTAACTGAAGTGCCATTTCCACTGCATTTTGAATGGTTGTTTCACCTGAGGTGTTTAAGTGGTCACTGGCCGAATAGTAACTGACCATACCAATCGTTAAGCTTGGAAGTAATAGAAGTAACGTTGTAATAATCAATAATTTTTTTCGAATATTAAGTCTCATAGTAAAGTTCCTCTTTTCATCTGTCTATCTAAATTAATATCGTCTTAACAGGTGAAAAGTAAAAGCCCTTTGACTAATATTTTAGATGCCTAACAATTAATGATTATCAGATTGCTCATTAATATGGTTACAAGCTGTATCTATCTAGCAACGAATAATTGAAAGCAGCGGCCTGATTATAACTAAACAACAAACGGGTGTAACGATGTTGCACTTACGCTGATTGACGCTTCTATCTGTTTGGTCTAGAATTAACCTAAACATTCGCTCGGATTGCACGCGCGTTCGAAATGATGAATAAGCAGATAACTAATGGAGGTCCATAATGAATAATAATGATTTATTGATTAGGTTAAGATATGCGCTTGATTTAAAAGATGAAGAAATGGTCGACATTTTCGCCTTAGGTGAAGAGAAGATTGACAAAGAAACGGTCCAGGACATGTTAACAAAAACGAACGGAAAAACAGATGATACCGATGCATTCACTGAAAATGAATACGAGATAGCTTGCACGAACCCACAGTTGAATGCTTTCTTAGATGGCTTCATTATCTTTAAACGCGGTAAACAAGACCCCGCTAAAAAAGCGCCGCAAAAAGTCAGCTTAACAGATGAAAATGTTAATAACTTGGTCTTAAAGAAAGTAAAGATTGCTTTAACACTGACGAGCGATGATATCTTAGCGCTTTTAGAGAAAGCGGGTATTTCAATCTCCACTAGTGAATTGAGTGCTGTACTGAGAAAAGAAGGCCATCGTAATTACAAACCTTGTGGGGACCGGTACATGAGGAACTTCTTAAAGGGGTTAGCGCTTGAATACCGGCTTTAAATTCTACTAATAGCAGTAATTTAAATACAAACGTTAGTACAGTTTTTTTGAATGCTTAGATCCTCGATGTTTGACGTGCTCGTTTATAGATTTACCAATCCTATTATTATAATTATAGTATAAAAAAGGATATTTTAGGGTTGGCATATCATAAGTATACTTTTTTCCATATATTTATATTCACTTTAAATAAAGTTTATACATTTGACTTTACAATTCAAGTGTAATTAATAAGTTATACTAGACTAGAGAGTTTCGTTAAAGTCGGTTAAACCTGTGGAAATGAGAGCACGTCACATGGGCCTAACATTGAAAGAATAAGATTTAGTCGATATATCAAGTTCTCCTTAACCTGGGTGACTCTATCTTCCGTTCAACTGTTTGCTTCCGGCTTCCTTTAGATTCTTCCTCATAGAAGACACCCATGCCTGCGCACACAAGAGGTAAAAGCTTAAAAGTGAAAGGTTTTACCTCGCTATTATTTCATTTTCTCCTATAAACCGTCTCATTCTCTCACTTATTTTGATACTTCCTCAATTGAAGTTCTGTGATAATTTTACTTATTTGCTTCAACTTATTTATTTTCGAAAACTCTTTTAACATGTACAGAAATGAGCTAATCATTATCATAGTTCCTAAAATCAACATATAAAGTTTAAATAATGGCATTCCAACTTCATTATTCCCATTCATCAACTCTCTTAAGCTATATGTTAACAATCCTGTAATTAAAACTGAAACAATTAGTTGTCTTATGATAATAGAAAGGGGAATCTTCTTGCTATCTTCAAGAAGTTTAATCTCTTTTACCAATAACGTATCTATTAGTTGGTAATCTTCCTCAGAGTTTATTTTGACATTTTCTTTTATACATAGATCAATTTTTTCTATTTTATGTTCTTCGTATTCGTTTATACTTTTATAATCACTAACTATAATTTTCTGGTGAATATAACTAGCATAAACAATTGAACTGAAATAGAAACTCACAGTCAATACCATCATTAATGTACTTATTATTCTATCATCTACTGTTAAACTTAAGTAAAAAACACCTGGCAACGCTATAATAACAATATATGGAATTATAATGAACTTGTTTTTCTTAAAACTATAAATAAATCTACGCACTAATCCGTAATTTTCATTGTAAACCTTCAATAAGTCAGCAATTAACATTTAACCTCTCCTCATATTCAGACTCAAGTGACTACTGCCAATGATATTTACCAGGCTTGCCAAGAAATGTACCAACGTATGACAAATGACTTACCATTACTCGTATGGATCTAGATTTTATATTGAGCAGCGGGCATGGTTACCTCATTGGTCTGATTCAGCATGAATTCAGTTGATTCTCTGGCCAAGAACCATGTCCGCATGAGGTTCGGTGTGAAGCCATTGGATCTCTCTAGAAATCTCCATGATATATAGTTATTTTAACGTGCTGATGAATAGGTTCGGATTGGGTGGTAAATACCTTAGTATGTGGTGCTAAATAACTTGTCACTAGTGGTAATGTATATAGCATAATTGAAATGTAGTTTATCGTAATTAATTCTTGTTGGTAAAATACGGCCAAAAAGTCATGCTCACAGATGAAAATGTTAATTCCTTTGCCTTAAACAAAGTAAATATTGCTTTAACATTTACGAACAATGGTATTTTAGCGCTTGTAGATAAATCTAGTATTTTGATTTTGACTATTGAATTGAGTGCCGTATTGAGAAAAGAAGACACAGCAATAACAAACCTTATGATGATCGCTATATGAGTAACTTCTGAAAAGAACTAGTATTTGAACACCCGCATTAATTTTCGATACTAACAACTATAACAATGCGAATAATATCCTGCCCGCTACCAATAAAATCTGAGAGGCTATTATGAATAATTGTAATAAAGGTGTCATACTGTTAGCATGTAAAGCAATTAGAACACCATTTCTTTGATTAAAATATATATTTAATTTTATACCAAAGATTCTTATATTTAACTCATTACTAATTCTTTAACAAGACTATTAAACCAAATCTCATCATTAACATTGCGCTGTTTATCCATTAGAAAAACTTTTATATTACTAGTTGAATTTAGACGCAATTTTTCTTGATAATATCTTTCGATTTGGGTATTCGTTTCATTACTATCTTTATAGTGGAAGATATAAAGTTTTTTATTTTCTTTTTCTACTAAACTCCTAAACAAACCATTTATATGTCCATCATCGCTATTAAACCCATATCCTATAACACTTATAATGTCAGAATCGATAAAGTGATCATATAGTTCAACGTATTTACGAGACATTTCTACAGAAGTTAAAGGCTTTACCCCACTTTGGGTAAACATAAATGGCACTAAGATTCTTCCTTCTTCTTCAATAGCTGATGGTATTGTTAATATTTCATTTTTATAAGGATCATAATAATCATTGACACTGCCATTTAAATGATACACCGGAGTCTGTTCTATACTTGTTCCTTTAATTACTTGTTTAACAAAATTATTATAGTTAGTTGTGCCAACTGCAATCAAGTTAAATTCTTCTTGTAAATCTATCAAGTCATGATAATATCCGGGACCGTCCTTTAACCTTTGTGCATCAATGTTGACATTTTCTATAATATATCGTTGAACAGTATGAAGAAAGATAGCAATACGACTAAATTTAGCCCAGTGCGCTTTAGGATTATAGAGATATCTAAAATGGCTATCTATTAATGATTGATAATCCATTGCTTGACAGTATATGTCTTCTAAAATGGATCGTCCTAACTCTTTAAAAATTGTTATTCCCTCTGTAGTATCATCTATTTCAATAGGTTGCTCTTCAATTATAATCTCCATACCTGTTTGTCCTACACCTTGATAATTTAATGAGAAAATACCAGTTAAATCATCAAATACACTGATTTCATCGGGAGCTTGGGTAAATAATTCTTCATTTAGTTGAGAAACTAAATTTTGACCAAACGCCCCAACCAATAGTTCTAAAATAGCACGAATAATCCTCTTCAAGTACCTATCCTGAGGATGAATTTGCAATAACCTTAAAAATGCTGAAAAATAAGCAGAATCAAACAATGGAACTTGAGTAGCAAGTTTTTCATTTAATCTTATGGTCTGACTATACCTCTTTTGACCAATTTGTTCTTCTGTCTCTTCAGTGAATTTACTATTAATAATGTTATCTGTCACTGTCCAATCGCTTAATAGCACTAAAACATTTTCATCAAAGTTGTTAAGATAATTTAAAATATTCTGTCTTCTATTCTCTAAACTAGATGCAATCAGACCTTCAAACTCACCTTTACCAAATACATTTAATCTTTTATTTGCATAATTATCAGGTAACCATTGAGTAGCCAATTGAGACATTCTATCTATTGAATGAATTTTTTTTCGGAAAATTTCTTTGTCCTCTTCATTTGAAGTTCTAAAGATATCCAATGCAAATTTCCCTCCAGAAGGTAAACCATACCCTATTTCTGCACCTGCACCAAAAAAAAATAGATAATTTCGGTAAACTCATAATATCCCTCCACATTTTTTTATTTGTTCGAAAAAAGCTAACCACACTACTTCAACAAATCACCTAAAAAGTCTAAGAAAATGTTAATATAGCAATTTCAGAGCTAATATTCTTCTTTAATTTAACTTAGAAGATTACAGCTCCCTATCGCCATATATACAATTATTTCATAGGGTATTTATATTAGACATAGCAATATCGCCTTAACATTATGATAATTCGGCACTTAATGTACTCATTTTCATTAAATTAAACCCAATAATTCTAACTTGAAACTATTCAAAAATTTACCATCTAATGATACATTATAATATACCGCTAAAAAACAAAATGCAGATAATATATATCACAAATCTATATATAGTATTTCGTTTTGTATAACTATCATTTCATATTAGTGTAGTATCGTTTAATTACCATTATAAAACCATATCTTTTTATAGACAGGCTCATTTATGTTACTAAGTTAACAACATACTACAATCAAGATTATTTCAACTCGTTATCTAATGGCACAACTTGCTCATCCAGCACTTTACGCCACGCTCGCTTCATCATTTGCGGATACTTAAATGGTTTAACATCTGGATGCTGTTCTTTATAAGCCTCATAGTCTTTACTTTCAATAATGCTTTTAACGTTCGGAATAGATTCCATACCATACACATATTGAATGGCTGATGCATGTAGTTCATTTACTGAAACATGCCATGTACTCGCAAATGCATCAATCACTTCGTTTTTCTGATCAGTAAAAAATTGACGCTTTATCGCAAAGATATCTTCTGATTGATCAATATTATCGTGATCAATCGCATTTAATATCTCTCGGTAAACCTCTTTAACCACTTCTGTTTTGTTCAACTTCTGGAGGGCTTTTTCGATCTCCTCACGGACATCAGCACTGTTGGCCGCATAAGTGCCTAGTAATTGATCAATATAAGCAGCATCGATGTCATAGAGCTTCGTTGAATTGTCACTATAAAACGCGATATCAGAGAAATCCGGAGCATCATCTTCATCTTTTTCATCGATATCAACGAGGGAACCTTTAACCGTTTCATAAACACCCGCTTGTTCTTTTAAGATAGAGACTTGTTGTTGCATTGCCTTTGATTGATCCATCTCATTATTATAATCACCATAAGTAACAAGCGCTTCATAGGCGTTATTAAGCTCTTGATAAGCTTTAACATATTCTATCCGGTCTTCCAGTGGTGTTTGCTCATCCATCTTCCCTGGGATAACCGTAAATTCATTGATTTTTTTATAGGCTTGTTTGAACCGTTTCTTTGATTCATCATACGTAGGATAAATCAACCCTGATTCATCCCTTGCTTCAGAGTAAAGTTTTGTCGCATTGGCTACATTCTGTTCCATCTTATACGGTTTACGGAATGTGACAATTAATCCTTTTGTCTTTTCGGGATAGGTCCGATTCGTCCGTGAGAATGCTTGTATGAGTCCAGCATACTCCAAGTTACGATCAACAAAAAGCGTTTGCACCGTCGGTGCATCAAAGCCAGTGAGTAACCGGTCAACAACAATAACTAAATCCACTTGACGACCAAATTGTTTAAACTCCGCTCTCTTTCGTGCCAATCGGTTATTAATATCCCCGTTATAGCGTTCAATATCAGATAACGTCCAAGTTGTATCATAATAGCCGTTATACTCTTCTATAATCTGATTCATTTCACTTTGTTTGCCTTCGGCATTCTCTGTATTTTCATCTAATGAATAGGTGATCGCAATCCGCGGGAAATCTGGATCATTCATCGTGCGTCCTTGACGGATAGGATGGTCAGGAAACGACTGCTCTAACCAATTTGCTTCTTTTGTCATTACTTTAATCGCATAGTAATACTTCTTCGCCATCTCAATCGAGCTTGTCGTTAGAATCGCTGACTTTGTTGGGTGACCATTTCTAAAATCAAACTTTGTGTACGCGTTATCTGGACGAAAGATTTTACGAATGACTTTATCAATGTGCTCATCACGTTCATATATACTATTATCTAAGTATTTCTCTTTCTCTATGCCATCCATCTCATCAATGACACGATTCACTTGTTCAGGTGTCGATGACATATACTTATCGCTCAGCTTTAATTGTTGGAAAATCATATTATCTAATGATGTCGGTTCAATCGTAGTTTCGTGTTCCACTTGAAAACCTAGCACTGAACCATCTTCTAAAGCATTTTTAATTGTATAGGTATGTAACACGTCACCATATTGATCATACGTTGTTCGTGCTAATTGACCTTTGGCTTGTTTTTTATTTTCTTCAAATATGGGTGTACCCGTAAAACCAAACCACGTTGAGTTAGGGAAGAAGGCTTTAATTTCTTCCATGTTCTCGGCACTTAAGGCCCGGTGACATTCATCCACGATAAAAACAATGTGTTGACCCATCAGTTTTTTATAACGATTGGTGCCCTTTTGTTCTTCTTGTTTTTTCGCATATTTCAAGGCGGAATCAAGTTTTTGTCTCGTTGTTACAATGACAACATTAGAGTTTGCCTCTGCAAGTAATGTGTTACTTAGCTCTTTTGAACTCCCTGTCCCAACAATTAAACTATTTGAAACAGCAGTCCCTGTCGACATCCCTGTATTAAACTCTGAGGCAAACTTCGTGAACTCGCTCGTGGTTTGATTATCTAAATCTTTACGGTCCACCAACATAATCGTTCGGTCAATCCCAGACTTTCTTGCGAGTAGCTTCGTCGAAACAAAACTCGTGAGTGTTTTACCTGAGCCGGTCGCATGCCAGACATAACCGGATTCGTGTTTATTTGCCGAAACAAATAATGCTTCAATCGCATGGACTTGGTACGGATGTAAGACCATTAATATTTTATTATCTTGGTCTTCACTCACAATCGTATAATGCGCAATCAACCGGTGGGCATCAGGAATGTTTAACATCTGTTTACAGAACTCATATAAGTTTTCAACCTTTTTATTGTCTTTTGTGCGCCAGCTAAATAAGAACTTCCGGTGCATATTCTTTGGCAAGGCATTCGCAAAGTAACGGGTCGTTTGTTCATTCGACACGACAAAAAGCTGTAAGGTTGAAAAGATATTGTTTCGAAACATACCTTCTTCTGCATATTTCTTTACTTGATTAAACGCTTGATAGACCCCGTCTTTGGCCGTGACTTTCTTTAACTCAATCTGAACAATCGGTAACCCGTTAATTAATAACGTCACGTCAAAACGACGATCCCGGCCATTCTCTCGACTGCTTTGTTTCGCAATTTGATTCACGACTTCATAACTTGAGATACCCCCACCAATGTCTTGGTTTGAGTAAAGAATGAGTGAGGCTGAACCTAACTGACTATCTTCTCGTTCGATCGTGATTCTCGCAATCCCGTTTTCACCTTTTAACCATTTAGCTGCATCGAATGGGGTTTGCGTACGCAATAATAACTCGGTCTTTACTGCCTCAAACTCTTTATCCGTTAACGGCTGTTCATTGAGTTCAGATAGGTTATTGTGTGTAATCTTTTGACGTAAGTTCGCCCACAGATCAGCTTCTGACTTTAAGTCCGACCGATACGTCCATTGATTATGTCCTTCACCTAAGACATCAATCAAATGCGATTCAATTTCTGCTTCTTCTCGGTGTGTGAATTTTTGCATCAAGCTCACCTCCTAGACAAACATTTTTTGTAGAAAACCTTTTTTCGTTTCTTGTAGTAACTCAAGTTCACGTTCGTTTTTAGCGATTAAGTCATCAAGTTGTTTGAAGAATTCTCCGATTTGTTGTTGTTCTTTTATTTCTCTTGGGAGTAATATTTTTCTCTTTAATAATTCCGACTTAGTTATTCCCTTGATTGAAGTGCCTTGTAGTTTGTTTACCACCTTAATAATGTTTAAATATAGCGAGTAAAGAGCAAAATTTATATCAACATTTAACTTAGACAGTGATAAGAAATCTTGACTTGTAGCATAAATATAAGGAATTAATGCAATTTTCCCAACACCAACTCTAGTAACAACCGCAATTGAATTAGCGGGTATAATTTTGGCTGCAGAATTATTGATAGAATCTTCATTAATATACTTAGTAGGGATATCAACATTAAAATTATCTAGCCTTAAGTCACTACTTTGAAGCCAAGGAATTGTACCTTTCCAATAACTTTCAACTGACGTTTTAGGTGTTCCTCCACCATATGTTTCATTAGCTATATCATCAACCTTCTTAATTTCCCATTCCTCACTAAACCCATCAAACCGAACCCCCGGGACAGACTCTCCATCCTTCGGAAACATCTTTTGCAAGAAACCTTGCTTGCTCTGTTTTAATTTTTTGATTTGATGTTGCTGAAGGGCAATACGGTCATCGAGTTGTTTGAAGAATTCACCGATTTTTTGTTGTTCTTGAATATCAGGATATAAATAATCAAATTTTAAGACATTTGTCACACTTATTCCGAATACCTTCATCCCTGTTCCTGTTCTATAACCATATTTTCTGAATGATGAAGATTTTAATAAATAGTATAGATATAGTGAATCAGCTTTTTTCGGTCTTAATGCGATTGTATGAAGACCCGCTACAATATTAAATGGAATCTCATCAATTATTACTGCAGGTGTTGCAATTCCCTGATAATCTTCGGATGCATCTGCTAATATCAAATCGCCTTTTTGTAAAGTTTCATAATCTCCTGGAACGATATATGGAATATTAGATGCTCTATCTACCTTATCAGCTACCTTTGTATGAATATCTCCATAATGTATATATTTAGTTCCAGTTTCAGAATTAGATTCCACACTTCTAGATAAAGAATAAGATTTTACCCTGACAAAAATTTTTTCGAAACTTAATTTCTTTAGTTCACTTTCAAGAGGACTAAAACCTATGTTTGGCGTCTTTTTATTAATCATTCTTAAACACCTCTAAAGCACCCTTAATCCACTCTTCATCTTCATCACTGTACTGTAATGATGAAATGGCTTCAAAAAGACTTTTTTCTAGCTCTTTCTTGCTTTCACGCACTTCTTTTATCTCTTTTCCAACGGATTCCATATCGACTGGCTCTTCTTCTTCAAACGTATCAACATAACGCGGTATATTTAGGTTATAATCGTTTTCTTTGATTTCATCAAAGTTTGCCAAATAAGCGTATTTCTCAACCTCTGCTCTGTTTTTATATGTTTCGATGATTTTCTCAATATTCTCTTTTGATAGTTTGTTTTGATTCTTGCCTTTAATAAAGTCATTGCTTGCATCAATGAATAAGACATCACGATTGGTTCTGTTTTTCTTTAAGATAATGACCGTTGTCGGAATGGATGTACCAAAGAAAAGATTGGCCGGCATTCCAATGACCGCATAAATACTTCCGTCTTCTAAGAGCTTCTTACGAATCGTTCCTTCTGCTGCCCCTCGGAATAACACACCGTGTGGTAAGACAATCGCCATCGTACCTGTTTCTTTTAAATGATAGTAACCGTGTAAAACAAACGCAAAGTCTGCTTTTGATTTTGGCGCAAGTTTACCATAACGGTTAAAACGTGAATCATCTAAAAACGTTGCGTCTGCCGACCACTTCGCTGAATACGGTGGATTCATGACAACTGAATCGAACGTATACGGTTCATCAGTTGGCCAGTCTTTATTTAACGTATCACCGTTACGCACATTCATATCTTCTGCATCGACACCGTGAAGAATGAGGTTCATTTTTGCCAGATTAAACGTTGTTGTATTGAGCTCTTGACCATGATATTTCACTTTATCTGGATGGTTTAAATAATGACGAACATTTAACATCAGTGAACCTGACCCCATCGTTGGATCAAACACACTAAAGAGTTTTTTATCTTCTTGACCAATGGCGACGATACGTGCCATCATATCAGAGACCATATGCGGGGTATAGAATTCACCCGCTTTTTTACCAGCTTCTGAAGCGAATTGACTGATAAGGAATTCATACGCATCCCCGATCACGTCCCCTTCATAACCCACAACATCGACATCATTTAATTTCTTTAATACTTCTGTGATCGTCACATTACGTTGTTGGTCATCAGAACCTAATTTTTTAGATGTTAAATCAACATCGTCAAACAAGCCATTAAAGGTATCATATTTGGTTGATAGTTGAATAAAGGCTTTATTTAAATCGTTTAACTGAAAAACATTCTGTTTCGCTTGGTCTGCGAGTACATTAAATAAATACGCTGGTTCAATATCATAACCAAGTGTATCAATTAAAGTCGCCAACAAGTCTTCCTTTGTATCTTCATCGCTGAGTAATTCTTGATAAAGTTCTTTCTGCTTTTCTTGTGTTGAATATGTATCTAGTGATTCATCAGCAAGTTCTACGACTTGAACAAGTAATTTATCTGATAGATACTTATAGAAGATTAACCCCAATAAGTAATTCTTGTATTCTGATGCATCCATCTTGCTGCGCAGGTTATCTGCGGCACTAAATAATCGTTGATTTAATTCTGCTCCCATAGTTATAACGCTCCTCTTTGTTTAAATACATACATATCATACTTTTTAACATTGTATGCTTTTTACGTGTTTAGTTTTGAGTTTATAATATGTTCAATACTAAGCTACTGTTGAAAAAGCACCATCTCTTTTATCGTAGATCCATCATCCACTCTCTTGAGACCGTGCTTTTATCCTATTTTCACCTCGACCATATACAGATTCATTCTAAATTTCCGTCTCAATGTTCACCGTTTGTTTAATCTCATTCAATATCGGTGTCAGAAGGTCAATATCTACTTTTTCAGATTCTACAGTGAGTATTAGTGAATATCTTGCTTTTTTATGGCTGGCGCCTAAATGTTTTCTTTTCCTCCACCATCCATTCACTGGATAAACCGCTATGTAGCGTTGAGCCGCCATTTCACTAGCATAATCTTCCCAGATATCGGAATGTATCGATCCCATACTCTGATTGTTTTTACCAAGCGTCCAGTTTATTCCTGGATCTTCTCCTTTATCTTCTTTACTATTTCTAACCTTCTTATTTATTTTTTTAGTAAATTCATCCTTGTCGGAATGGCCATTTAATGCAAATCTTAGTCCGTGTGATTGATATAAAAATTTGTCTCTCCAACCAATCTCCCCAGGGCTTGGTTCTATAAAGTAAGATAGGGTTACTTTCATTTTTAATTTTACATCTTCAAATTTATCAGAAAGAAGTAAATCTGTAGGCCAAGGGATTTTGTGTAAGTGCATTTCATTCATACTGTCACCCTCAAAGGGCTGTAGTTCATCTTCAATGATCATCGCTACTCTATTGTTACTTGTATTGATTGCTCTGTCGTAATCAGGTACACCATAGCCACACGTTCTCAGCAATTTTGTGTAATCAGATTTTTTATCCGTCTGTAGAAATTGTTGTTTCATCTCTGGTGTCCAATCTGCGGAATGGATCATTAATCCTCTAATAGTTTCTGACCAATATTCAGGATAGATACTCCTTATTTTAGCAGCCATATTGGCGGCAAAAGCCGTCGCAGCACTTGTTGCCCAAATGATATCGAACAAGTTCTTAGTCACATCATGACCGGTTGTTAAAATTGATGTCGTATCATCCTGATAAGCTTGCTCATCCGATAACACAGCAGTTCCCCCATCTAAGACAATCTCAGGTTTAACCGGCCATCTACTATTATCCCATTCCCGAGATGTTCTTGAGTAAGGTGATAGTTGACCAAAAGAGGCTATATTCTCTTGATTTTTATCTTCTGTGTTAACATACGCTCCAACAGTTATGGCATTCCAAGATTGTGCAGGATCAGAAATACCTGTTTGGATGTTCAAGTCTGGATAGTTACCTTTCTCAAATGGAGGAGCAATATTACCACCAGCAACAACAAAGACTTTTCTATCTTCATCAAATCTACCTGCAATTAGTTCATCCAACGCACCTGACCAAGAACTTGGTCTACCATCAGTCAATGCATAATCATTTGCCGTAATAGCCATACAATAGACCCTTATTCTATCTGGATTATCTATCGTCAAATCACTGACGGATTCTTGGATGATGGCGCCATAAAGATGTTCATCATTCGCGCCACGATCAGGTAGTACTTTAACAGATTCAATTTGATGTGGAATCTTTATACTCTCAATACCTTCAAGGAGTTTTTCTAAATAACCATAAGCAATAACCCCTGACATGTTTGTTCCATGGCCTTTTACATCGAAACCATCATAATTTTCAAAATAACTATGGACATCTTCATCACTACAGATTCTTTCTAATAAAGGGTGGCCCGTATTAATACCTGTATCAAACAAGCTGACATAAATACCATTGGCCTCTACCTCAACCATACTGAGTAGTTCATCAACAAATTTGTGTTGATCTTCCACGTCTAGCTCAATGAAAAAAGGGGTCACTTCTACTGACTTACGAAATTCTGCAATGTGGTCTGACCTTTTAACTAATACTGATAAGTCTGTTTTTGATACTTTTAGTATAAATACAGTTCTTTCCTCAAAAAGAATCTGTTCATTTTTTATCTGTATGTTTAATGATGCCACTAAACGTTTAAAATCTGCAATAACCGTTTCATCTACTGAATCAACCCAAATTTCACACCATACCTTTTCAGCATCTGTGGGGATCCATTCTGTATTACCTGTCCAAAAAGATTCTAGAATAACCGCCTCTATGTTACTTATTGAGCGTACTAAATCATTATTTGTAGGGTTTTTATTAGGTAAGCCTAAAGTCGCTTCATACTCTTCTAGCTTTTTCAAAAACTTATTTGCATTCTTTTTAGGTAATGACATTACAACTTGTTCTACGTTTTCAACGTCTCCTGTACTATTTTGTACAGGTATTTCACGGATGTTCATAACTTTTGACTCGATTTTTCTATTTTCTAAACTATCAAATTTAAGACGCAACCCGGGTTCACCCGTAATCTGGAGGTATAACTTTTCTCTTTCCTCAAAGCTTTTAACTTTAGAATCAGTGACTACTTGATTAAATTTATTTTGTAGTATTTTTATATGACTGAGTTCGTCTTGCCTATTCGGATAAGGATCTTTCCCCCCACCGTTTTTACTCACAGTGGTAAACGCCATACTTTCCTTTGTGTTTTTTAGGTTTAGATGCTTCATTAGCTATTCACCTCATGATACACAGATTGTCTATCAGCTAAAGATTGTATAACCATTTCTTTCGAAATGTTTTCAAGATCATTGATAATACAGTCTTTGATTAGGTTATCGCATGCTGTGACTATTTCTGAATGACTTAAACCTTGAGCCATCTCTACAAAATCATCATAATTTTTTTCTGGATAATAGTTATTCAGTCGTTTAGACATAAGTTGTTTGATCTCATCGTGAGAAGGTTTGTCATAGAATAATATGTCATCGAACCTTCTATATAACGCTTTATCTAGACTTGTTACAGAGTTGGTTGCGGCTAATATCAAACTGCGCGAATGAACATTCTCGACTAATTGTAGGAACGTATTTAACACGCGTCGAATTTCGCCTACATCACTATCTCTATATCTTTCGCCACCGATCGCATCAAATTCATCAAAGAGATAGACCGCGTTCATATGTTCAATCGTATCAAATACTTTACGTAATTTCGCTGTTGTCTCTCCCATATATTTTGTTGTTAGTTTATCGGTATATATGATACCTAATGGCATATTTAAAGCTTTTGCTAGGACAGACGCCGTCATTGTTTTTCCTGTTCCCGGATCTCCCGCTAGCAGTATTGTTTGGTTTGGTTTTAATCCATGCTTTCTGAGTTTACCGCTATTCTTGTTTTCATTAATAATTTTAGTTAACTTACTTGATAATTTTTCATTTAATACCATATCACTTAAATTAATTTTTGGCTCTTTGAATTCGATTAAATCATTACTTTTAGAAAATTGAATGATGTTATTTTCTGTTTTTCTCGATTCATCAGCAATGTTTTTTAAATCTTTGGCTAAATTGGTGTTCCCTTTCCGCGCTTCATACGCAGCAAGTTGTTTCACGAGGGTATCAAACCTATTTTCATCATGGCTGTAATGTGATTTAATTAAACTTTTTATTTGATCTGCATTTGCCATTTATGACACCCCTTTTCTAATTTGCGCTCTTCTTTAGTATACCAATTTTATTATTAATATGATATCTATTGAGATTATTTCCGTATTATTAATACACCAAATATCTACAGGTGAAGTGTCTAAAACTCCTTCCTGATGTATATACTCAATATCTCTTACTTATTCAAATGATTATTTTCAATAAATTGATCAAAGTCATCATCTTTAACCTGATTAATTCGATACTGATTAAATTTATCGTATGCATCAACAGCAATTTTTTCAGCAACTGCTCTTGACACCTTACCAGCGTTCTCGAGTATGTCACGATCATTAAATTGTAGAAAGGCATTTAATTTGTCAGTCCAATCTTTCATGTGCAATGGGCGTTGCCGCTCTGCTTGGTCTTCAGCATAGTCTAAATACATTGTAACAATGCGATTGAGTGACTTTAATTCCTTTTCAGATAAGTAATTCTTAGCCACTTTCACATCTTTCTTCCGTACTTTATCACCGTCCCAATTGGTTAACCCCATATTGGCTTTCTCTGCATCCGCTCGATCTGAGATAAGTTCAGCTGCTGTTTTACCATGAATAGCAAAGTGTAATTTATTTTGAACGGTCGCAAAGAATTGTTGTGTGACCTCTGCATTAGGATCATAGTCTACTGAAGTCGCATAAATATCCGTAATCTTGTGATAGAACCGCTTCTCTGATGAACGAATATCTCTAATACGTTCAAGTAATTCATCAAAATAATCTTCTCCGAAGTTACGCATGTCTTTTAGACGTTCATCATCCATCGTAAATCCTTTAACGAGATATTCATTCAAACGTTCTGTCGCCCACTTACGAAACTGTGTCCCTCTATGGGAGCGAACGCGGTAACCAATGGCTAGAATCATTTCAAGATTGTAATGCTTGGCTTTTCTTTTTACTTCTCTTGTTCCCTCATTTTGAACTTGTAAGTAAAACTTACAAGTTGCTTCTGCGTCTAATTCCCGTTCTTCATAGATGTTTTTCACATGAAGCGTAATATTTTGAGGTGATGTTTGAAATAATTCTGCGATTGCCTTCTGTGTCATCCAAACTGTTTCATTTTCTAACCTTACATCAATTTTGGTGTGTCCGTCTTCTGTTTGATAAATAAGTAAATTGCTTTCATTCTCCAATTCATTCACCTCCTGTTTTTGATTCGTTTTCTTGAAAACAAAACCTTGCGAGAACATCTAGACCTTTAAGTTTTTTATTCTCGGTTTGTCTTTTGCGTGATCCATTCCTCTTTTAATATCCCATAACTTATCGAATCATAGTATTGTTCATTTACGATTCGCGCCTTTCTATATACCGCTTCTTTCTTAAACCCCAGTTTTTCAGCCAGTTTCATCATTCGTTTATTTCCAGACCAAGTAGATAATCCAAGTCTCACAAGTTTTGGATTAACAGAAAAGATCTCATCATTCCACATGCTTAACGCTTTTGAACCTATGTTATTTCCCCAATAGTTTTCATTAAAGATAACGATACCGATTTCCATCCAAAGTGTTTCTACTGACTTCCAGTACCAGTTCACTTGACCGATGATCTCATCTATCTCTTTATTGACTATGACCTTTTTATTTTTGAGTACATTCTTTTCACCCTGCAACAACCGCTCTTTTATATCCTCAATATATTCCTGTAAGTCAGATTCACTTAGCTTCTTGTAATAAGGTCCATTATATTTATGGAATTCCCGAGATGGATGATTCCAATACAAATAGTCTTCTAAGTCTTTCAACTTTAATTCTCTTAATATTATATTTGGTGATTCTGCCATGTTAGCTCCTTTAGGTTAGTCAGATCATTCATTTAGTGCCTCTATTTTCTTCTATAATCATAAACATCCCTGTGAATATTCAATCTCATATCATTAATGATAATTGTATCGTCATCAAGCCATTCAATATTATCCTCCGTACAATTTTTCTCATAGTATATTATTTTAGTATGCTTATCATGCCAGATAGTCGATCCATCTTCTGTTGTCTCTGGTTCATACCAAAGCCTTGCGTATTGGTCGTAAGACTCATTTTTGTTAGTAATTACATTTCCTTCTTCATCATAACGCTCTTCTTGTTTTCCTAACAAAATAAGCTCTACTTGATACTGACCATCTGGGGATACTTCAAAGGTGAGTGTTTGGTGAAAATCATATTGATCAAGATTCACGTGGAAAAGTGAAAAGTATACACCTACGGCTATTACACCAACTACTAACACACCTATGATTATCATTTTAGATCTTTTCATAGAGCTCCCCCTAACAAGTATCTATGTAAAACTCACCGAATTAACTCATGACTCAAAGCGTTGATTGACCACCTTTATATAACTGCAACCTCTATACTATTATAATAACATTAGAGATAGTAACTACTTCAACTTCTATTCTACATCCTTCAATTCAAGTTCTCTTAATAATATAATTAATGATTGTGCCATGTTAGCTCCATTTAGTTAATCAGATTATTCCTTTCGTTGTAACATCTGTTTTGATATATAACGAACATCATTATCTTTGCTTGAAGTCATATAGCTTAGCACTAACTTGTTCAAGCCATTTAATAACGCATTAAAATAATTATCGTAATAGTTTGTTTAATGTAGAGTGTATTAATAATTTGCTATAGCACCTCATAATTCTTTTTCCGCTTCTATTTCTTGTCTTTTCATTTTTTATAAACCACGAAATTCCTGAAGAATCCTGCTTACGGTGTGAGAAAAAAATTCCTTTTAGCTTTCACCTGGACTGCGTGAAATTTTGTTAAAGTCTGCTCGAACAAAAGCATTTGTCGCTAGGAATAAGAATAAAGCGCCGAAAGCTATAATAATGATTCCACTCATCCAAGGTGTGATTATGAAGCCGTTCAAATCAAACGCCAAACCCAGTTCCACCCACTCTGTCTGTGTCAATCCACCTTTTTCTAACATAATCGTTCGAAAGATGGCGGTAGTATAGGTCATAGGATTAAAATACGCAAAAGACCGAAGAACATTAGGTAAAAAGGCCAATGGAATATACGCTCCGGATAAGAAAGTAAACGGAAGAACGACAGCTTGTTGGACGACTTGAAAAGTAGAAGAGCTTTTGACCATTGAAGCTAAGAATAAACCTAACCCAGAAAAAACTAATCCGACTAACATCAAAATCAATAGAACATAAATAAAGGTATACCAATGATCAAAACTTAAGCCAGTAAAGAAACCGATTATTAGTATCAAAATTCCCTGGGTTGTTGCGATGGTAGCCGCAGATAGAATTTGTCCGAGAGCTACTTGAAAACGACTGGTTGGGCTCACTAAAATCTCTTTCATATAACCTGAGACAGTATCATCAATGGTCGAGGTCGCAATATTCAAGGACGTTTGGAATACTGTTGCTACAATGATTCCTGCGAGTAAGAATGCGGTTGGGTCTTCTACCTGATCTGTTTTAAAAATCGATCTGAAAATATAAAGGAAAAAGAAAGGAATAATTAGTGATGTGATAAGTTTAACTCGATCACGAACGAACCCTCTAATGTTCCTGAGCCATAGCGCTGTGATTGTTCTCATTGTGCAGATTCCTCTCTAATCTCTTTACCTGTAATTTCTAAGAAGACATCGTTCAGCGTCCCTTTTTTGATTTCAAGATTATTTATTTCATTCTTGAACGGTTCAATAAACTCCAGAAAATGTTGAATACTATCTATATCAATATAAAAAGTTTCTTTGTCCCTTTTGTACGTATGCTCATCTCTATTCAAAGCTGCTTCAAAAAGGTCTGAATTACTTACCTGTACAATAGCTTTATCCTTCGTATAAAGCCGCTTCAAGTTCTCAGGTGTGTCGTTTACCATTATTTTACCGTCATCCATGATAGCTACCTTATCACAAATTTCTGCCTCATCCATATAATGCGTTGTCAGAAAGATGGTAATGTTTTTTTCTTTTTGAAGTCTGGTAATGTATTCCCACATTCTATTTCGTGTTTGTGGATCTAAGCCGGTTGTGGGCTCATCTAAAAATAATACTTTTGGGTAATGTAACAAGGCACGCGCTATTTCTACTCGACGTTTCATTCCACCCGAAAGACTAGACACACTTTTATTCTGCCAATCAACGAGATCAACAAGATCCAATACAAAATTGATTCGATCCTTGACCTCTTTTTTTGGTACCCCATAAAAAACACAGTGCATCTTCAAATTCTCACTTACCGTCATTTTTTCATCTAATGTCTGTGATTGGAAAACAACGCCGATTGCTTGGCGTACGGCATCTTTTTCAGTTGAAACATCTTTTCCGTCAATCAACAGTGTGCCGGCTGTTTTTTCCATCATCGTACATAAGGTATTGATTGTTGTACTTTTACCCGCTCCATTTGGTCCTAAAAAGGCAAATATACTGCCCTCTTCTACTTCAAATGAGACATCATCTACTGCCGTAAAATCTCCATATTTTTTAGTATAGTTTCTCACTTCAATGATTGACTTCATAATGAGTTCTCCTGTTCGTTTTTTTTACCTTACATCGCATTTAACTCACATCGACTTATTGAACTACCCCCACCTAACATTCTCACGAATGTTTGAGGAAGGGGATTCCGTAAGGACACCCTAAAGGGGACCCATGCTCATTCAACTAAGCATAGGTTTTTCTACTCTCCAACCGCCGCAAACCTATTTTCTCAACATCTGTTAAAGCATGTTGGGGAAATAGTGTGTCCCAGGAACACAACTTGCTTTGGTCGAATCGTTCTGTCTGGTAGAACACATGGGTTCTGACAAAAGACAGGGTACGCGTCATATACGCCCATTGCGTCCAATGGTGTAGACCTTGTTTCTGCTCTGGAACAAGTGAATACAACATCGGTGGGAGTTTTTCTTTAAAGCCCATTGCCCGTCGGGCAATGACATAAGCGGCTGCCATGTGAATGGACACACCGAGCCGCTTCATATATTTCATCTTGCCAATTTGACTTGTATAAGCAGGGTTAACAATGTAGACAGCCACCCCCATTTTTTCAGCTCTTGACTTGATTGCTTGGATCATCTTTTGATAAGCAAACTGACTCATTCGTCGATTCGCTTTTTTGTTTCCATAAGGACGCGACACTTTGGACCGTGTCGTATCCAATCTTTCAATAGCGAGTGGTTTATGATGTTTAACGGCATAGTCAACGAGGGCAATGACCTCTGCTTCTATTATTTTCGCCTGCTGTCCACTGGTTTTACCCTCTAAGTTAAACGGGAGGATAAAGGCATCCACACATTGACCTATGGCGTTGATATTGGCGACTGCGATATGATTCACATTCAAATCAACACCAACCATACCCGTTGATGTTGAGATATTCAGATAGGGTGTAGCCGGCACATCGATTAAGCATTTAACGATATAGTAGTCACCATGATCCTCAAGCGACCATCCAATAGGCTTCCCGTACTTTTTCTTATCTTTCAGGTTCATTTGTGTCTGAATGGCGTGATTAACATGATCTTGACCATAAGGAAAAACAACGTCAGCGAGACGAATGACGCATTGGTCGATCGCTTTGAAGGTAAGGGTATGCATCTCTGGGTGATAATGAAAGACAAAGTTACCTGATTTGGCGTCTTTCCTTCCCGAAATGGTCATCTTACCGTAACGCGCCGCTACCCAATCTTTCTGCCAACGCTCAGGATGAGCGTGATAAGACGTTTGTGTTAACCGGCCGCGCGCGAGTTTTTTACTCCCGAAACACACACCCGCCACTTTGTTTGACAATCCAATCAATTGTTTTTCATATCGATCTTTCTTAAAGTTCAACTGACCCAAACGAGCCTTTAGGTGTTTGATTTCAACATCAAGGTATTGATGTTCAAAATCATAAGCACAGTAAAATAAGCGTGTGGAATGCTTATATGTCACAACAAAAAAGGCCCCTTTTTGTTGTTCACGTGACGTTTTGTTAAACATCGGCGTTCCTTTGACAAAAGAGCCTTTTATCTTTTGAAGGGTCGTCAAGCGCGCCTTCGTCGCTTTTATTTTTCTTTTTACTGCGTTGATTTGTTCTTTTTTATTACGTATATACATTGTCTTTAATTCTTTTTGCGCGGATAGAAGCGCGCGTCCTTGTTGAACAGCACTGTTCGCATAATAATCATTTAAGTCGTAACGTTGCTTTAACCGTTGATGGATGGAGACGGAACTTTTCTCTTTCGAGCCCCTAAGCTCACGGACCTCCGCTTGATAGCGAAAATGTTTAGCTTGATTAAACACCCGGAGGGTGTGATCCATGGACGTAACAAAATCAGGGTCGAGCTTATGCTTATATAAGCGATTTGAAAAAATGGCCTTCATGCCCATGATACCCACCCTCTCTTTGTTTTGTGACGATCATTGTTAATGCTTTAATTATACCACGCAGAATATATGTTTGTCACTTCAAAAATATTCAAAACAAACGATTCATCACCCACCTAGTGCTGACGCACTTGAGGAAGGTGTCTTCTCGCCCTAAAGCGATAAATCCATTAAATGGTCATTTCTTGCTACTGGTGGATGATGAAGAATATTCTTTTCCGTAATGCCACCAATAAATTGGCCAGGATTAGTTAGAATTAGTTTATCTTTATACTGCTTGAGCATATTTGTACCTAGTATCCTGTAATCTCTATGACCAAATGCATTTAACAATGATTCTCTTAAAACAATTATTAGCACAGAACGCCACTTTTTTTAAGCGGTATTCTGTACTCTAGACATATAGATTTATTCCATTATTGTCTATATACTCTTACATCATCTCCTAAAGCTCTCTTAACTGTGAACTTTCCAACAAAGTCATCATATTTAATATCCTCATCCCAAATTTCTCCGGTTATATTTTGATAAATGGGGTACACTTTTAATGTTACTGGATACGAATATGTTCCCTCCCATTCAATTTGGAATGTATCTGTTGAGGATACTGAAAATCCCAACTTTGACTCAAGTAGTTTTGCCGAAATTCCTGCCTCGGCATTATATGATGTAGTAATACTGACGCCTTGACTAATCTTAACTTTACCAGCGGGACGATTGTATTTTCTTAATACTTCACTAAAGTCAGTGCTAGTAGTAACTCTTTTGTTTTTAACATAGTATTCTCTGAATATAAAGAACAGGGTAATATCAGTCTCTCTATTTGAGTAAGTATTGTTGATAGTTCTTTTAACAGCAATCAAGTTGGGATTGTATGTTTCTCCTAAAGATGCCTGATAAACTTTTATGTTTTCTTCTCCTGTAATTGTGATCACCTGATTTCGATCATCATTTGAAACGACAATACCAGTTTCTTTTGTCATATCCTCAGCAGCAAATGCAGACATAGGCATAATATTAGATATAATTAACACAATTATTAACAATAAAATGTTTTTTTCATTCGAATTCTCCTTAGTATTTATTAATACTCATTTTCGTATTCATTCTTTGACATCATAATAATTAACAGCAATGGTGAGGGCTACTATCGCAGCAAAATAGACTCCTACAAAGAAACCGGATTGTATCGTCCAGTAGAACTTCCATGGATTCAAAAATCCATAAATAAAGAAAGTTGTTCCGGCTATAATCATCACAAAGCGGATAAGGTAGTAGCACAAAAAACTTTTTCCTGTTTTGATTCCTTCTTTGCTAGGACGAATATATAATTGCCATACCGCAAGGGCAGATATACTTACTAGCCATATCACAATGCAACTATACACAAATCCTGTTAAGTGATAATGCTCAACGAATCCAGAAAATCCCGTGTAAAAATTACCTGATGTGATATCCTGTCTTGTTATTGGAAATTCTACAATCATAGAGATCATCCACATAACTAATAAAGCAAACATAGACAAAGCTGCGAGAATTTTAAGTATCCAACTTGTACTAAAAATTATTTTATGCTTTTGAATAGGAACACCTTTTTTATTTATGTTATTAAAGTTCATTTCATCAACATCATTGTTCATCAGGTAATCCAATGAACAATCAAAAAATGTACTTATCTTGATGACATTATCAATGTCCGGAATGGCACCCATCTCCCATTTTGAGATTGCTTGTCTTGATACGTTTAACTTAGCAGCCAATTGTTCCTGGGATAATCCATTCAATTTTCTTAACCGATGAATTTTTTCACCAAAAGTCATCCTCATCACCTCCTCCCCTATGTTTATATAGCTATGAGCAAAACTCTGTTTTTATAAAGTTCGTTACAGAACTAAAGTGAACGATACCCGTTACATAGTCTGTTGGTTTTTACAACGCATTTCAGGTTTTGCTCATCTCTATGTATATCATAGAAAAACAGGCTATATTGTGCCACCGTTCGTGGTTTACAAAAGCGCAACTCACTGTTGCAATACAGCAAAGGATAGATTAATCACGAATAAGTGTGTTGACCTGTTACTGAATGAATCCACTAAATTATTTATGATATGGCTCATTTCTGTTGATACGGAATGCTCGGTACACCTGTTCAAGCAACACAAGCCGCATCAACTGATGTGGTAACGTCATCTTTGAAAACGACAAGGCGAAGTTACTACGCTGCATCACATCTTTACTCAGTCCAAGTGAACCACCGATCACAAACGCTATCTTGCTCTTACCGTGGATCGCTAACTGATCCATTTCTTTGGCAAGTTGTTCTGAGGTCAATTGCTTGCCTTTAATTTCTAACGTAATGACGTACGTATCTTGATTAATCTTCTGTAAGATGCGTTCGCCTTCTTTATTCTTGATCTCTTCCATTTCTGCATCACTTAACTTTTCTGGTGCTTTTTCATCGGGTACTTCAATTAAGTTAAGCGTACAATAAGCCCCTAACCGTTTTTTATATTCATCGATACCTTGCTTTAAATATTTTTCTTTTAACTTTCCTACACTGATTACACTAATCTGCATACTGTCACCTCTTAGGTTTTAAGTTGTCATTTGATCATTGTTTATATTTATTAGTTTTTTCTTGTGGTGTTATTCTTTTTCTTGTGCCTGAATTATTCGTGTTTGTTTCTTAACACCAAGATTGTATCTAGCAAAACATCCGCTGCGACTAACACATCTTCTGGTATGACTGTTTCATCCGGGCGATGACTGACACCGTTCGGTGTCCGGAGGAAAAGCATACCGGTTGGTGTGATTTCTGCCAGATGCATCGCATCATGACCAGCACCACTTGGAAGTATGTGGACGGGATAATCATTGCCCTTAATCTCCGTTTCTAGATGGCTCATCATCGCCTCTGACATCTTCACAGGTTTTGCTTCATCTAACTTTTTAACGTTGATAGTGACACCGAAATCCGCTTCAACGTTTTTAGCTAGTTCGTGGATATGCTGATCGAGTCGATCAAGCTCTGATTGTTCAATATCACGTAAGTCGATCGAGAATGTTACTTTATTTGGAATGACATTAATGCTTCCGGGTTCAACATGGATTTGACCGAAGGTCACAACGGCCTGACTGTTGTTCTTTACTTCGTTATGTAGCGCTAATATAAAGGCTGACTGGGCAATGACAGGATCTTTCCGGTCGTGCATCGGTGTCGCTCCCGCATGTCCTGCTTCACCGGTTATCTCAATGTCATACCAATTCAAACCGACAATCCCACTGACTATCCCAACAGGTAAGTCTAATTGTTCCAGTACTTTCCCTTGTTCAATATGAACTTCTAAATAACCTAATAGCTTATCGACATCAGCTTTTATCTCAGTTAAGTCAAGTGGCTGATTTGTTGCTGCTGTTCTTACTTCATCAAGTGAGATTGACTGATCATCAACATACGCTAACTCGCCCTCATGAAACGTCCCCGCAAAAGCACGGCTACCTATCATACCGGTTTTAAAGCGGGCGCCTTCCTCATCAGTAAAGCTCACGACTTCTAAGTGAAACGGTAAGGTTAAATGGGTCTCACTCGCATGGCGTAAAAGTTCTAGTCCAACGACAACACCAAGTGTCCCGTCATATTCCCCGCCATTTACGACCGAGTCTATATGTGAACCAATCAGTAAGGTTTTCGCTTCGGTATTTTCACTCGGATACTGGATAAAGAGATTACCAATCGCATCTTCTCGTGTGCCTAATTGATGCGCTTGGGCTTGTTTAATTAAATAATCTTTGGCCTCTCGTTCTTCTTTTGTGAAACTTAACCGGGTAATGCCTGAGCTTTGACTCGTAAAAGTAGCTAGTTGATTAAGATCTTTCATCATTCGTTCTAAAGAAAGCATAACGTGTCACATCCTTTGTTGGTAAATAGTCTCTATTTAAGTTCATTCTTTATGTGTGCCTCTTTGCCGCTTTTGGTTGTCTATTTCCATTATAACGTAAATCACGGAGGCGTTTCTTGAATTTAAGCGATTTTTGTCAATAATTTATGCTATTTCCCGGGAAATATTTAAATCTAAGTACACTTCATTCGATTTTGATTTTATCATCTTTTATGTTAACGCAGGAATGATAGATGAATACGGCAGCAGTCGTATCTATCTACACCATGACCGCAGGCGTTTTCATGTTTATCTTTTTTTATTTGTGATAAACTAACACTAGGTATAAAAGCTGGAACAATCAAGTTGATGAGGAGGATGTAGAGATGGAAAAAATGATTTTTGTTGAGACGGGTGTTGGTATTGATACGCATGGCCAAGACGTGACCAAGGCAGCGGTCCGTGCGGTTGTGAATGCGATTCATTATAACTCAATGCCAGGGATTAAAGACTTCTTACCTGAACAATCGCTACATAACATGAAAGTCAATGTCGTCTTAGGTGTCCCAACAGACACAAGTGAAGTAGATATCGACAAAATTAAAGCCGAGATTCCTTATGGTACTGTTACCGTTGACGTTGTCCCAGGTGGACTTCAAACAACGAGTGGGATTTATCTCGAGGAACAACAAGACAAAAATGATCTCATGTATATCGTCAATGCGGCCGTACAAGTGGGCTATTAATTAGCTTGCTTTTCTTCCACACTTAAAGTAAGCGTCATCATTTTGATTTGTGACTCTTTTTTCCGTGATTGCTTTAGTATTTTTATGTTTCTTAGTTATTTTCTCTTTTAGTTTACCATTTTCTTATTATATTAGGAGGCTATTTATATGTACAAACCAAGTGACAAACGTTACGACAACATGACGTATAACCGGGTTGGTAATTCCGGTTTAAAACTACCAGCTATCTCATTAGGGTTATGGAATAACTTTGGTGAACCAGATTCATTCGAAAACCAGCGGGCCATGTTAACCCGTGCTTTTGATTTAGGAATTACTCATTTTGATCTCGCCAATAACTATGGTCCTCCCGCTGGTTCAGCGGAAGAAAACTTCGGTAGAATTTTAAAGAAAGATTTTGCCGGATTCCGTGATGAACTGGTGATTTCATCTAAAGCCGGTTTTCATATGTGGGACGGTCCTTATGGTGACTGGGGATCAAAGAAATATCTTGTTTCAAGTCTTGATCAATCACTTAAACGAATGGACTTAGATTACGTCGATATTTTCTATCACCACCGTCCAGACCCAGACACACCTCTTGAAGAAACGATGCAAGCACTCGACTTAATCGTGAAACAAGGAAAAGCGCTCTATGTTGGGATTTCAAACTATGATGCCGAACAAACGAAACAAGCAGTCAAAATTTTAAAAGAACAAAAGACACCGTTTATTATTCACCAAGCGTCTTACTCAATGTTAAACCGCTGGGTCGAAGAATCACTACTTGATGTATTAAAATCAAACGGCGCTGGTGCGATTGCGTTTGTCCCACTTGCTCAAGGCTTACTCACAAGTAAGTACTTAAAAGGTGTGCCAAAAGATTCCCGCGCAAGCAAAGCCCATATCCCATTCTTAAATGAAAAAGATATTAAAGAAGACGTCATTAACAAAGTGATTGAACTGAATGAACTGGCACGTTTACGTGATCAATCTCTCGCTCAAATGGCCCTTGCTTGGGTCCTACGTGACGAGACAGTCTCAAGTGCTCTAATCGGCGCAAGTAAAGTGAGTCAAATTGAAGAGAACGTGAAAACACTGGATAACTTACACTTCTCTAGTGATGAACTCGCAAAAATTAATGAGATTTTAAAAGATAACTAAGGTATTTGCATATTTCAAAGAATCATCCTTCTGGCTCATTTGGTTTAGCTAGGAGGATGATTCTATTTGTTTCTTTTTAAATTAAGACGGTTATAATCTCTGATAATACGTATAGCCACTAAGAAGTAATCCGAATCCCCCGACTAATGCGAGAATACTACCTACCGTTCTGACATTTGTCGTCGTTGTCGCATACACCCGCTCATAATCGATCGTAGCCATTCCACCACCATTTTGATCCAAGGCAATATTGCCAAACATCTCACCAATCTGTCCTGAGGTAAAGATTAATACAAAACCAACCACTGTCAGACTAACTAATAATATAAGCGCCGCTTTTTCAACGTTATTTTTCATAGATTCATCCTCCTTAACTTTCCACTTGTTAACAACATTATATACATAAAGTAACGCCTTATGCCATTGTTCGTTTTTTACACAGGATGCTGAACTATGACGCTTAAGCAAAGAACGACTATCATGTGGAAAAGTCACCGCTATGTATAATTTTTTTCTATGACCAATAGTTATCCACAAAACTATCCCCAGAATGCGCGTTTTTTCATTATTCACCGCTTTTCAACAGGAAACCCACAGTTTTTCCCCCGAATTATCAGATTTATTTACACAATATTTACGACCGGTTCATTTATTTAGTGTTCGAATCTCTGTTCTCAACTATATCTAGCGAGTTACTCACAATTCTATCCACACCCTGTGAATAACTTTTTTGTTTATACACAAAAACCCGCTTCTTTTACCTAAAGTTTAGGTAAACAAGCGGGTTTATCCTCATCTCTTTATTCGGATTGTGTGGATAACTCGAATTCTGTCGTTTGAATGGTCTGATTGCGATAATACGTCACCAGAATCGTTTCACCTGGTACTTTTTCTTGATACAAATATTTTCTTAAATCAATCATGTTCTCTACTGGTGTTTCATCTAGTTTAACAATCACATCAAGCGCTTGTAAGCCAGCATCATCTGCTGGTGAACCTGGGACAACCGCATTGAGTACGACGCCTGATTCCACGTCTTCAGGTAAGTTTAACGTCTCTTGCCAGCGGTCTCTTGGCACTTCCATTAAGCTGTAGGCTTCAATCCCTAAAAAAGCTCGTCTCACTTGACCGGTTGATTCTAACTCTTCAATGATCGGAATCGCTTCGTTAATTGGAATCGTAAAGCCAATGCCCTCGACACTTGATTCAGCAATTTTCATCGAGTTAATGCCAATGAGATCTCCTTGAGTGTTTAACAATGCGCCCCCACTATTCCCTGGATTAATGGCGGCATCTGTCTGCATCACTTCGACTTGCCAGTCGGCTTGGTTGTTGCCCGTTAAGTCTATCGGAATCATTCGCTCTTTTCCACTAATGATCCCTTTTGTGACTGAACCAGATAAGTCAAGGCCGAGAGGATTGCCTATCGCAATCACATCTTCCCCAACTTTCGTGAGGTCAGAGTCACCAAAAGTAATGGCCTTCTCAATCGGTCCTTTCTCAACTTCAACGACCGCAAGGTCTGTATAAGGGTCCGTGCCAAGGATGTGTGCGTCTAATCGCTCACCAGTATAAAGAACGACGCGTACTTCAGTTGCGCCTTCTACGACATGATGGTTTGTCACGATATAAGCCTTGTCACTCGACAGTCGATAGATGACACCCGATCCTGTTCCGCCTGATTGTTGGGGAAAGAGGCCTAAAAAGTTCTCACCAACATTTTCAATACCGACGACCGTCGGTGTCGCGTGTTCAATCATGTCCGTTAAATCTGTGATTTGTTCCGTACGGATTTGTTGAATCGGTGTGTTCTGTCTTAAATCTTCCTTATCCACGATTGTGTAAGGTAATATTCCTGTGCTTGCGATATACGTTAACACGACCGCAAACAGAAAAGCACCTAAGATAAACGCGATTAAAACAGCTAACCACTTTCGTTCACGTCGTTTATAGCGGTAATATTTTTTACGTGTCCCATCATCATAGTAGACCATCTTTCACACATCCTTTAATCGTTTAAGTGATAGAGTGCTGTTGGTTCATTTGGATCGGTATCAAAGATTTTGAGGCCGTGATTAATCGGAAAATCTTTTTCAGTTAAGTGTTGTTCTACGGCCATACGCGCTAAGTCTTTCATATTGTTATCTTTACTTAAGTGGGCTAAGTAGATACGCTTCGTGGTATCTGAAATAATATCTTCTAAAGCAATAGCGGCGTCTTCATTCGAGACGTGGCCATAGTCACCTAAAATACGGCGTTTCACACTCCATGGGTAACGTCCCATTTGTAACATCGAAATATCGTGATTTGCTTCAAAAATGAGCGCATCGGATGCTTCCACTGTTTTTTTAATCCGTTCAGATACGTAACCGAGATCGGTCACGAGCGAGACTTTCTTACCGTTATGATGGAACGTGTAAAACATCGGGTCAGCCGCATCGTGTGAAACGGCAAATGATTCAACATCAATGCCGTTAAAACATTGGACTGTCTCCATATCAAAAGTAAACTTTTGATCAACTGGCAGTTTGCCGAGCTTACCATCCATCGCCTGCCATGTTTTTTCATTCGCATAAATCGGCAGCTGATGTTTCCGGGCAAAAATACCAAGCCCTTTGATATGATCGCTATGTTCATGGGTCACGAGTATACGTGACAAAGATTTTGGATCGACATCAATCGATTGAAAGAGTTGGTCGAGTTTTTTTCCACTTAAACCCGCATCGACCAAAATGCGTTCGTTGTCTGTGCCAATATAAAATGCATTGCCTGAGCTACCTGAGGCAAGTACAGAAAAGCTTAAAGTCATTCAGATTCCACCTCAGTTAATTGATGATAAGATGTGACAAACGGCTGTCTAATCGAAGACAACAACGTGTCTTCTTCTGCCCGGTCCTCATCTAATGTGTAATACGTATACTTGCGTGATGAGGCTGGGTTTAACAGCTCGACAAAGTCATCGAGTGTTTCGGTAATAAAGTTTGTATATTGCGGATAATCGTGTCCTTCAATCGCATTAATGAAATAATCAACGGCATCATTCACACTGACTTGCCACGTTGGATTAAGTAACTGTTCTCCATTTGGAAGTGAGACAAGGTTATGGTAACCAAGTTTAACGCCTGTGACTTCATCACCTGTCTTTAACATATTAGAATTGTGGTATAACCGGTAGACTGCGTCATACTCCGTGATCAGTGTTTGTTCACTATCTTCTTGTTCTTCTTCAACAATATCCAGCGCACGCATCATATAATGCGTCATTTCACCAGCCTCATTGACTTTAACAAATAGGACCGCTTGTGTGTTATAAAAGATCGGATAGTTAATCCGCTGGAAGAAAACGACTAGTCCTGCTTCTTCTAAGTAGCGATACTGATTAAAGCGACCACCTAGATACACATGTTGTGCGAGTGCGGTTGTTAGGGCTTCATCGTCGTCAAGTGGGAGCTGAACAGGTGCGTTCATCCGGGCATAAAGGGTCGTATCATTCGCAACGACTACCTCTTGATTCGTCAGTTCTGCTGCAATATTTTCTACTTCATTGAAATTATAACTATTGGTATACAGTAAGGGGGCTTGATGCTTTTCTTGATCTAATTGTTCAAGCCCTGAAATATTTAATTCTAGCTCTTCTTCTTTTGACGCTTCCGGTAACGCTGAGAGTGTTTCTTCTCCTCGGTCAAGTAGTTGTTTCGCAAGAAACACATTGAGCACAAGGAAACAAATAATAAATAACGATTTAATTTGACCCCATTGCATGCGCCATCCCTCCTTTTGTCTCTTCTAATGGAAGAACGAGTGGACTGTAGCCATACACACCTTTGACATACCATGTTGGTGTGAGCGCATAAACTTGCCCCTGACTGTCTGACTGTTCTGTCAGTCGGTAACCTAATACGACGTCATAAATGGCGGTGCCTTGATAGTTTGGACCATTTAAAATCTCTATCACTTCTTCAGCATTTGGAATATTCGTCGTATCTTGACCAATCCCACGTTGGTCTAACATCATAATGAGCGGATGATAATATTGATAAATACTATCATTGTGCCAACGCACCATAATTTCGGTGAGATCCCGGTCATAGAAAATGGGGGTCTCTTGATACGTTAAGGTGTACGTCACTTCGTTAGTCGCTGCTGTTTGATTAATCCCACTTAATTGATAGCCAAACGGCTCTTTAAACGTAAATCCTAAATGTGTATTAATAAAACTTTGAACTTCTTCAAACAATTGATTACTTGATAGGCGTTCGGATTGATCGAGCGGTTCGTTCGTTGGATCAGTAAATTCGATCCCCCGTCCATCAACAATCATCTCTCTGGTGCCGTCGATATAGTTCGTATCTCCACCATACGTATAAGCACTGCGTACAATCGATGGTTTACTAAACAAGAGATTAATAAAATCCTCTTGATTTAGTTCTGTATAAGCAAACAATTTTGTTTGTTTTGTGACTGTCTCTGGCAAATAAATCAGTGATCCTCTCGTGCCTTCGAAAGTGAGGTAACGATTGGGTGATTCTTCGGCGTTAAATACTTGCGTAAAGAGCGCGAGATTTTGCGTGTAGTTTTGCGCATTCGCCACAATCACTTCATCATCCGCATCGTTCACAAATAGGATTTGATACAAATCATGGCCTTCTAAGAAGACAATCCGATTAAAATCACCTGTCGGTATATAGGTCTCTGCATCCACATTAAATAAGTCCATAATGACGCCACTAGGTAAGGCGGTTTGATAAACAATTTCAAAACGATTACGTTCGTCTTTATACCACAGCTCATTCATCGTAATTTTAGAAAAATTATATAATGATAGATTCGCCAGCGCTTCATTAAAGCGTGTCATTCGTTCTGTTGACTTTAACCCAACAGGTTCATCTAGTCGTTCATCGTGACGAATCATCTCGACCGGTTTAATGACTTCTGGACGTGTAAGACGAACGCCACCATCTAATTCAGCATCGATTAAGTCTTCTTGTTCTGTCTGCATCTGATAATTAGGTTGATCACTCCAAAGTGCAAAAGTCAGGACTAAACTTGACGTGATCAGCAATATTAAGATAAACGATTTAATATGTTCGATAGGCATTATGACACCCCTCGTTTTCGTGCGATTAATGGCAAAGTAAAGAAGACTTTTGTTCCTTTACCTTCTTCCGAATCTGCCCAAATTTGCCCGTGATGATTTTGAATAATCTCTCTTGCGATCGCAAGACCGAGTCCCGTCCCACCGAGTTGACGTGACCGTGCCCGGTCAGCACGATAAAAACGATCAAAGATTTTATCAAGTTTATCAGGAGGAATCCCTGGTCCTTGGTCTTGAATCATCACTTTGATTCGGTTTCTTTCTTTTGTCACTTTAAAGCGAATCACACCTTCTGGTGGTGAATACTTTAAGGCGTTCGACATAATATTATCAATGACTTGAATAATTTTATCTTTATCCATCCATAAGAATATACTATCTTTAGGAATCGTTCGATCGATGCGGACTGTTTCATCCTTATTCATTTCAAAACGGTCGAGCACATGATGGAAAAACGGAATGACATTGACTCGCTCTTTCAACATATCCATTTCTTTATGGTCCATTTTAGATAACTGGAGCAAATCATTCACTAAGCGTATCATCCGCTCTGTTTCATTTTGGGTGACTTCTAAAAACTGTGGGGCAATGTCTTTGTTTTCCCATGCTCCGTCAGTTAATGCTTCTAAGTAACTGCGCATCGTGGTGAGTGGCGTTCTTAACTCATGAGAAACGTTTGAGACAAACTCACGACGTTCTTTTTCGACTTTCTCTTCCTCAGTCACATCACTTATTACTGTGATTAACCCGCTAAAACGCTCATACTCATCTAATACAAACGTGAAGTTGGCTTTTAGTAAAAAGAACTGTTCATCATCGCTCATATCAATCGTAATGGACCCAGAGTCTTGCATTTCTAATATATCCACCGTTGATTCATCGATATTTAATACTTCAAATAATGATTGGCCTTTTAATTGTTCCAACGTTTGACCTAAGAGCACCATCGCTGGCTCATTCATTAACGTAATCTCACCTTGTTCATTGGTAGCAATAACACCGTCTGACATATTGGATAGAATAGAACTAAGTTTTCGCCTTTCTTCTTCAGTAATTAAGTTAGCGACTTTAATCCGTTCTTTCATTTCATTAAACGTATCGGCTAGTTGACCAATCTCATCGACACCATACACGTTTACTTTTTGCGAGAAGTCCCCTTCAGCCATAATTTTTGCTTGTTCGCGCATTTCAGTAATCGGTTTGGTAATAGCTTGAGCGACGAGGATACCAACAAGAGCACTGATACCGATTGCAATTAACGTCCCATTTAAGAAAATCCGATTAATACTTTGTAGTTGACTATAGACATCTTCCATCGACGCTTCTAAGTAAATCGCACCAAGTGATTCTTCTTCGTTACTCGTAATTGGAATAATGTGTACGAGATGACGTTCACCTGTTTGAGAATTACGTTCAATCGAGCGAATTGGGGTTCCAGACATAATCACTGAGCGCACCCGACTTTCACCAGAGACTAGCTTACCAACATCGGTCGCCTCGGTGTTTGTTCCCACAATTCGAAATTGACGATCAACGACTTGAAGACGTGAGTAGTCATCATCACGGCCATAAAAAGCTAATACACTTGCGATTTCTTGTTCTAGAGTCAAACCATCTTCTGTTTCTGTCCGGTCTTTCGTAAAAGCTTCCCGAACATTGTAATTAAGTACTTCTAAACGATCTTCAATCGAATCTTCAAAACTTTGCTTTAAATCGGTCTCTAGTCGCTGAGCAAAATAGGCACCGATGACCTGGATCGCTAGTAGTAACAGTAAAATCATAATAGCGATAATTTTCCAGCGGATCGATTGAAAGAAACTGACTTTCTTCATAGCATTACTCCTGTTCAGGATTTCTTAAATAATAGCCGACCCCGCGTCTTGTGATTAACCAAATCGGGTGACTCGGTGTATCTTCAATTTTTTCTCGTAACCGTCTTACGGTCACGTCTACTGTACGTACATCTCCGTAATAGTCATAACCCCATACCGTTTCTAGTAAGTGTTCACGTGTCATCACTTGACCGATATGACGTGATAAATAATGCAACAGCTCAAACTCACGGTGGGTAAGATCTACTTGTTTGCCTGACTTTGTCACACTATAGAGATCGGGGTGAATGACGAGTTGTCCCACTTCAATATCATTCGATTGCTGACTTTCTACCGGTTGTTGTTGCCGACGTAGATTTGCTTTCACACGAGCAATCACTTCTCGGTTACTAAATGGTTTGGTGACATAGTCATCTGCCCCTAGTTCTAACCCAAGAACTTTATCGATTTCTGAATCCTTAGCCGTCAACATAATGATCGGCATATTGTGCGTTTTACGTACCTCACGGCACACTTCATTACCATCTTTATTCGGTAACATAATATCTAAAAGAATAAGGTCAGGGTTTTCTGCTTGTGTTTTTGCGATCGCTTCATCGCCATCGTGTGCACACACGACCTCATACCCTTCTTTTTCTAAGTTGAATTTTAATATATCTGCGATTGGTTTTTCATCATCTACTACTAATATTTTATAAGCCATACGTGATCCTCCTTCGATTATTCACAGCTACTACCATTTTACCTCACTTCACGCTAAATTAAAAACTAAACCGTTTTAAAAACCGGGTACTGTGCGTCTCCAGACTTAAAAAAAGCTATATGATTAGGTACACAAATGATTTCATAATCTTTTGTAGACACGATACTACGGCTGAAGAAACGCCTAAAAATTAGTAGAAGCGCTATAAAATCAAAGGTAGTAAACCTGAAAAAACAGTGATCTAAGTTATTCTGATTTACAATGAAACTGGTACGAAAAAGTAAAAAAGGACCAAAAACTTAAACGTTTCTGACCCTTACATATCTTAAAATAACTAGACTAATTGAACTACCCCCACCTAACATTCTCACGAATGTTTGAGGAAGGGGATTCCGTAAGGACACCCTAAAGGGGACCCATGCTCGTTCAACTAAGCATAGGTTTTTCTACTTTCCAACCTTCGCAAACCTATTTTCTCAACATCTGTTAAAGCATACTGGGGAAATAGTGTATTCCAGGAACACAACTTGCTTTGATCGAATCGTTCTGTCTGGTAGAACGCATGCGTTCTGACAAAAGACAGGGTACGCATCATATACGCCCATTGCGCCCAATGATGTAGACCTTGTTTCTGCTCTGGAACAAGTGAATACAACATCGGTGGGAGTATTTCTTTAAAACCCATTGCCCGACGGGCAATGACATAAGCGGCTGCCATGTGAATGGACACACCGAGTCGCTTCATATATTTCATCTTACCAATTTGACTTGTATAAGCAGGGTTCACAACGTAGACAGCAACCCCCATTTTTTCGGCTCTTGACTTGATTGCTAGGATCATCTTTTGATAAGCAAACTGACTCATTCGTCGATTCGCTTTTTTGTTTCCATAGGGACGCGACACTTTGGACCGTGTCGTATCCAATCTTTCAATGGCGAGTGGTTTATGCTGTTTAACAGCATAGTCAACCAGGGCAATAACCTCCGCTTCTATGATTTTCGTTACCTGCCCACTGGTTTTACCCTCTAAGTTAAACGGAAGCGTGAAGGCATCCACACATTGACCAATGTCGTTGACATTAGCGACAGCGATATGATTTACATTCAAATCAACACCAACCATACCTGTTGATGTGGAGGTATTCAAATAAGGTGAAGCCGGCACATCGATTAAGCATTTAACGATATAGTAGTCACCATGATCCTCAAGCGACCAGCCAATAGGCTTCCCGTACTTTTTCTTATCTTTCAGGTTCATTTGTGTCTGAATGGCACGATTGACATGATCTTGACCATAAGGAAAAACAACGTCAGCGAGACGAATGACGCATTGGTCGATCGCCTTAAAGGTAAGGGTATGTGTCTCTGGGTGATAATGAAAGACAAAGTTACCTGATTTGGCGTCTTTCCGTCCTGAAATGGTCATCTTACCGTAACGCGCCGCTGCCCAATCTTTCTGCCAACGCTCAGGATGAGCGTGATAAGACTTTTGTGTTAACCGGCCGCGCGCGAGTTTTTTACTCCCGAAACACACACCCGCCACTTTGTTTGACAATCCAATCAATTGTTTTTCATATCGATCTTTCTTAAAGTTCAACTGACCCAAACGAGCCTTTAGGTGTTTGATTTCAACATCAAGGTATTGATGTTCAAAATCATAAGCACAGTAAAATAAGCGTGTGGAATGCTTATATGTCACAACAAAAAAGGCTCCTTTTTGTTGTTCACGTGACGTTTTATTGAACATCGGCGTTCCTTTGACAAAAGAGCCTTTTATCTTTTGAAGGGTCGTCAAGCGCGCCTTTGTCGCTTTTATTTTTCTTTTTACTGCGTTGATTTGTTCTTTTTTATTACGCATATACATTGTCTTTAATTCTTTTTGCGCGGATAGAAGCGCCCGTCCTTGTTGAACAGCACTGTTCGCATAATAATCATTTAAGCCGTAACGTTGTTTTAACCGTTGATGGATGGAGACGGAACTTTTCTCTTTCGAGCCCCTAAGCTCACGGACCTCCGCTTGATACCGAAAATGTTTGGCTTGATTAAACACCCGGAGGGTGTGATCCATGGACGTAACAAAATCAGGGTCGATCTTATACTTATATAAGCAATTTGAAAAAATAGCCTTCAGGCCCATGATGCCCACCCTCTCTTTGTTTGTGTCGATCATTGTTAACGCTTTAATTATACCATGAAGAATATATGTTTGTCACTTCAAAAATATTCCGAATCAGCGATTCATCACCCACCTAGTGCTAACGCACTTGAGGAAGGTGTCTTCTCGCCCTAAAACGATAAATTGACTCTCGTTTCCCTGCTTTGATCACAAGAACTAAGGCATGATCATCATGAATATCACATATCAATCTATACTTTCCTATTCGATAACGCCACAATCCGCTTTTATCAGCTGTTAAGCCTTTCCCGGTCCAACGTGGGTTCTCACACCCCTCGATATTTTTATTTAATCAAAGTAGTATTTGTTTTCGAATGGGCTTGTCTAACTATAAAACTCTTTTTGTGCACGTTTATCAAACTCAACATGATACTTCACAAATCTTCAGCCTTCATCATGTCTTGAAGAGAGACAGATTGACCGGATAAATTTTTAAGAGCTTCCGATCCTGCTTCCAAATCTAAATAATCTTCAATTTTTTCTGTTAGAGCTTGTTTCATTAATGTTGACAAGGGTTGACGAATTAGTTCTGCATAACTTTGAAAGAATGTCTCTTCTTGTTCGTTCAATCTTATTTTAATAACGCGCATCATATTCACCCCTTAGCTGTATATTAATTGTATTACATTGTAATGCAGAAGTCGATTTTCTCATTTCCTTATGATGTCTGCTTCTACATTAATTTAACCATTGAACTTTCCACTAAATATTATACAACCAATATTCTAACGAATGTTTGTGAAAGGTGTATTCTTGCTCTAAGACGATAAAAAACCTCCATTACTGTTTCTCGAAGTAATGGAGGTTTCATCCTTGTGTATTATTTAGTAAAGTACTGTTGCTGGGTTAATGTTTGACCCATTCTTTAATACTTCAAAGTGTAAGTGAATGCCGGTCGAACGACCTGTTGATCCCATTGTACCTAGGACAGCACCTTTTGGTACGGTTTGACCAACGTTCACACTAATGTTTGAAAGGTGTGCATAGAGCGTTTTATAACCATTATTGTGGTTAACCACTAAGTAATGACCATAACCACCTGCATCATAACTGATTTTCTCAACGACGCCATTATCACTGGCGATGATGTTGCGGTTTGATGGGCGAGCAATGTCAATCCCTTTATGGAATGAACCCCAACGTGGTCCGTAAGAACTTGATAAGTAGCCACCAACAGCTGGCCAGCTAAAATCACCCGTACCGCGTGATGGAATGACTTTAGTTCCTTTTTCAATTGTCTTATTGACGACTTCTTTTGTTACGGTTGATTCAATGACTTCTTTTGTTGTCACTTTGCCGTTTACAAGCTCCATATCGTATGTCACATCTTTAGCGCCATCGCTACCTTCTGTGATTGTACGTGTTTCACCTTTATATAACGCATCTGTTTCTTCTACGATTGTTTCAAATTTAATCACTTCTTCAACTTGTTTCTCTTGTTTAACAACCACATCAACAAATGGTGCATAGGCTGTGACGTTGATTTCTTGATCTAATTGAAGAACGGATGATTCTGTTAAATCTGAATTAATATCAAGCAATTGATCAAGAGTTAAATCGTATTGCTTGACGATACTAAACAGCGTATCACCTGTTTGTACAGTGTGAATCTTATCTGTTAGTGTGCCTTTTTCTAACAATCTTAAGCCTTCATCTACTGATAATAGGTCGTCTTCACTAACAACACTTGTAGACGTTTCAACAGGACGAGAGAACGTAACATCTTTAATCACGACGTTATCACGTACCACTTGCTTTTCATCAGACTCATCAGCTGATAATTCATTTAATACATCTTCACTGACATATTGTTTTTGATAGTTAAATAGTAAAGTATCAATCGCTTCTTGGTCTTTAAAGTAACCCACTGTTTCTCCATCAAATTGAAGAGCGGTTGCCTCGACATCAATCTCTAGAGCGTCTTCGACTTGTTCAATGGTTGATTCTGTTTGGTCAGTCAATTGAAACGCTGTTTCTTTCACAAAAGTCACGTCTTGTTTCACACCTAACGTATAGGCATCCTCACGCTGTTTTGTTTCTTGTTCGATCGCTGTTTCAATCGCTGTTTCCACTGCTTCTTTATCGTTCACAGGACCGATATGTACGTCATCAAGGTACACATGATAGATCGTGTTCAGTTTAACATCCCCACTTGCGTAAGCAACGTTTTGTTGGATGTTTAAAGCTCCAACAACCAGGGTAATAAGAAAAGTAGTGAAGAGCGCAATCAATATATTCTTTTTTGTTATATGTTTTGTTAATTCGGGTAGCATAGTTAAATCCTCCTATTAAGGAATGGCTAATTTTTTCGACTCTTGTAGCTTACCATAGGTAGATTTAAGAATGAAACCCTTTTAATCATAATGTAACATAACTGTATCATACCTGCCATTTAACGGAAATCACCACTATTCCTTCTATCCAATCGACGTTTAAGCATCGGTTTTTTTGGTAAGAAGAAGTGACTAGGCATAAGTAATCGGCTTTATCTTGATACTGAGACGAGATATTGAAAGGCCCATCTACTCAAATGGTAGATGGGCTTCATTGTTATTTTACGATTTTATGACAAATGTATGTCATCTGCGTCCAATGATTATAAACGGTAAACGTTTTGAACGATATTCGTTTGGGTACGGTCTGGTCCGACTGAAAAAATTGATAAGGAAATCTCGGATAACTGTGCAATACGCTCTAAGTAATGACGGGCATTCGCCGGTAAATCATCAAGTGATCGTACACCGGTAATATCTTCTGTCCACCCTGGAAGTGTTTCATAAACAGGCTCACATTCGGCAAGAGCCTTTAAGCTGGCTGGAAACTCTTTAATAAGTTCACCTTGATAACGGTAAGCAACACAAATCTTAAGTTCTTCAATGCCTGTTAACACATCGAGTGAGTTAAGTGAAAGATCAGTAATGCCACTCACACGGCGAGCATGTCTCACGACAACACTGTCAAACCAGCCGACACGACGCGGACGACCTGTTGTTGTGCCGTACTCTTTTCCAACTTCACGAATCTTCTCGCCAATCTCGTTATCGAGTTCTGTCGGGAAAGGACCGTCACCTACCCGTGTCGTATAGGCTTTAGATACGCCAACCACGCGATTAATTTTAGACGGACCGACGCCAGAACCAATTGTGACGCCGCCCGCAACAGGATTAGATGATGTCACAAAGGGATACGTTCCTTGGTCAATATCAAGCATGACGCCTTGTGCGCCTTCAAATAGTACCCGACGACCATGATCAATGGCATCATTTAAAACAACCGACGTATCGACGACATATTGTTTCACTTGTTGCCCATAGTTATAATACGCTTCAAAAATATCATCAAAGTTAAGTGGCTCTGCATCAAACATTTTAGTGAACAGTCTATTTTTGGCTTCTAAGTTTTGGGTGAGTTTTTCTTTAAACACTTCTTTATCTAATAAATCCGCCATCCGGATACCAATCCGAGCAGCTTTGTCCATATAACATGGGCCGATCCCTTTTTTCGTTGTACCAATCTTTAACGCACCTTTTTGTTCTTCTTCTAAAATATCTTGCGTAATGTGATAGGGTAAGATGACATGGGCGCGGTTACTGATCCGTAATTGGTCCGTCGCCACATCACGTTCATGTAGGTAGCTCAATTCTTCAACAAGAGCTTTAGGGTCAATAACCATTCCGTTACCTAACACACTTATTTTTTCTTTAAAGAAAATCCCGGAAGGGATTAAGTGTAATTTATACGTCGTGTCATCAAACTTAATCGTGTGCCCAGCGTTATTTCCCCCTTGATAACGCGCGACTACTTCGGCATCTTGTGATAGAAAGTCGGTAATCTTCCCCTTACCTTCATCGCCCCACTGCGTTCCTACAACTACAACTGATGTCATTTACCGCACCTCATACTTTCCGTTTGTTTTTTATATTCACTTTTAATAACGTTCGTTTTTTGAATTAATATAGGTTCATTTTATCAATTAAATGTCTTTTTAACAATGAAAATACGAATAAAATTAGAAATAATTGATATAGTCTTTCGATTAAAACTATCTTTATTTTAGATAAACATCTATTGACTAGCTTGTCCGTTCTTGTTTTTGTCTAAACAAGCATGAGTCTTTTCTTTACGCTCACTCATTGTTATCATGACGACTCTCTTTACCTATCGTGCGTAAAAGACAACATTTAATTAGAAGACTAAAAATAATAACTCTACTGTGACCATAACAAGCTTAAGAAGCGTGATCGTCGTTTATGGATGAACTAAAAAAGCCCGGCACTTTCTATCAAGAAAGCGCCGGGCTTGTTTTAGGCAGAGGGAATATCCTGTGCCGAGTATTTATGGTCTAAGTCAACAAACTTGTTGTACTCCTTCACAAAGGCAAGTTCAACGGTCCCTACCGGGCCGTTACGCTGCTTAGCGATAATGATTTCAATAATGTTTTGTTTTTCTGATTCCTTATCATAATAATCATCACGGTATAAGAAACCAACAATATCCGCATCCTGCTCAATGGAACCTGATTCACGTAAATCGGACATCATCGGCCGTTTATCTTGTCGTTGTTCAACCCCACGTGATAACTGAGATAAAGCAATAACGGGTACTTCTAGTTCACGAGCTAACCCTTTTAAGGAACGAGAGATTTCTGATACTTCTTGTTGCCGATTTTCTTTTGCGCTTGCGCCGCTCCCTTGAATGAGCTGCAAGTAGTCAATCAAAATCATACCAAGACCATGTTCTTGTTTAAGACGGCGACACTTTGAACGAATTTCATTCACACGTATACCAGGTGAGTCATCAATGAAAATACCGGCATTAGATAAGCTCCCCATGGCCATTGTTAGTTTCGTCCAGTCTTCTGCTTCTAAGTTACCTGTTCTAAGGCGCTGAGCATCGATATTACCTTCCGCACATAACATACGACTAACGAGCTGATCCGCCCCCATCTCTAAACTAAAAATAGCGACATTTTCATCGGTTTTTATGGCAACATTTTGTGCTACATTTAAGGCAAAAGCCGTCTTACCAACGGAAGGACGGGCGGCCACAATAATTAAATCGTTCCGCTGGAAACCTGAAGTAATGTGATCTAAGTCTTTAAATCCTGTTGGAATACCGGTAACATCACCACTTTTTTCGTGGAGTTGTTCAATGTTATCATAGACATCGATTAGGACATCTTTAATGTTTTTAAATGCATTCGCATTCTGACGATTACTCACATCAAGAATGTTCTTCTCAGCTTCACTTAAGACATCTTCTAATTCATCTTCACGATTAAAGCTTTCGGTCACAATATCGGTGGCGGTTCTAATTAACCGGCGTAAGACAGACTTCTCTTCAACAATTTTCGTATAGTAACCAATATTCGCAGCTGTTGGAACAGCATCGGCAAGTTCAGTTAAATAGCTAACGCCTCCTACTTCTTCTAACAGTTTACTGCTGTTTAATGCATTCGTCACCGTAAGTAAATCAATCGGCTCACCACGGTCATTCAGCTGCATCATTACTTGGAAAATGCGCTGGTGGCTTGGACGATAGAAATCTTGTGGAATAAGGAATTCTGATGCTGTCGACATCGCCTCTGGTTCCAGAAAAACGGCACCGATAACAGCTTGTTCTGCTTCTGTACTATGTGGTGGGGTTCTTGTATCTAGATATTCTTCACTCATCATATTCACTCCCTTAACGTATGTTTTCACCACTCGGATGACTAGGTAAAAACAAAGAGAGGAATGACTCCTCTCTTTTTTAAGTCCTTATTGTTCTAGTACGTGTACTTTAATTTCACCTGTCACATCGTTATGCAGTTTCACGGGGACATTGGTGTAGCCAAGGGAACGAATCGGTTGATCCAGCTCAATTTTACGCTTATCAATTTTAATCTTATGTGATTTGTGTAGTTCTTCGGCAATTTGTTTACTTGTGATGGAGCCAAATAAGCGCCCACCTTCACCCGCCTTTGTTTTTAATGTTACTTCTAGTTTCTTTAACTCGTCTCTTAATTTTTCGGCTTCTTTTACTTCTTCTTGTTCTTTTTGCTTTTCTTTATTCTTTTGTGCTTCTAAACCTTTTAAGTTACCAGCCGTTGCTTCAACCGCTAAGTTATTTTTCAGTAAATAGTTACGTGCGTAACCCTCTGATACATTTTTCACTTCACCTTTTTTGCCTTTACCTTTCACGTCTTGTGTAAATATGACTTTCATTCGTCATTTCCTCCTTCGAATAATTCATCTAATATTTCAAGAAGCTGACCATATGCTTCTTCAATCGACGTATCTGATAGTTGGGTGGCTGCATTCGTTAAATGTCCGCCACCTTCCATTTGTTCCATCACGCGTTGCACGTTCACATCGCCTAATGACCGGGCACTTATACCAACCCGTCCATCACTCCGCTCTGAGATCACAAAAGCAGCTTCAATACCGCTCATCGTCAGCAACGTATCCGCTGCTTGAGCAATCACCACGGGGCCAAAACTCTCGCCTTTTTGTGCCCGGGCAATAGCTACGCGTCCATGATGGATGATCGCTTGTTCAATTAAGTGCGCCCGCTTAATATAAACATCTAAATCTTCCTCTAAGAAACGTTGCACTAAAATGGTATCTGCCCCTTTAGAACGCAAGTAAGAAGCCGCATCGAAAGTTCTTGAGCCTGTTCTTAACGTAAAGCTCTTCGTATCGACAATAATCCCCGCAAGTAGAGCAGTTGATTCTAGACTTGTCAGTTTTAATCGTTTTGGCTGATACTCGAGTAATTCTGTAATCAATTCAGCCGTTGAAGAGGCGTAAGGCTCCATGTAGACTAAAATAGGTTGATCGATAAAGTCTTCGCCGCGGCGATGGTGATCAATGACGACCACATGTTCAGTCTTATTGAGCAGCTTTTCCTCTTGAACAAGCGCTGGTTTATGGGTATCAACAACGACAAGTAAGGTTTGTTTTGTGACCATTTCTAACGCTTCTTCGCGAGAAATAAAGTGTTCCGCTAGAGACGTTTCTTGTACCTCGCTCATCAAACGATCGACACCTGTATCGAACTCTTCTTCATCAAGGACCACGTAAGCTTCAACATCATTACTTATCGCCATTTTCAAGACGCCAATCGCTGAACCGATGGCATCCATATCCGGATTCTTATGTCCCATAATCATCACTTGTTCACTTTGGATCACTAAGTCTTGTAAGGCATGTGAGATCACCCGGGCTCTTACACGCGTCCGTTTCTCCATCGGGTTTGTTTTTCCGCCAAAGAAACGGACCTTTCCTTCATGGTCTTTTAATACAACTTGGTCACCACCGCGCCCTAAGGCAAGGTCTAAACTAGACTGTGCTAACTCACCAAGCTGTGGCAAAGACAAGTCACCATAACCTACACCAAAACTTAACGTGAGCGGAACATTTTTATTATCAGAAATGAGTTCACGTACTTCATCTAAGACATCGAATTTCGTCTGTTCTAACTCTTGAAGAATTTCTTTGTTTAGGATGGCTAAGAAGCGTTCCTGTGAGATGCGCTTTAAATAAATACCATAACGATTCGACCACTCATTTAACAATGACGTCACATCAGAGTTCACATGACTTTTTGCTGTGTCGTCCATCCCCGAAGTGATTTCTTCATAGTTATCTAAAAAGATAATCCCCAACACTGTTTTCTCTTTAGAATAGCGGGTTTGAATATCGATTTGTTTTGTACGGTCAGAGAAATAAAGCAACCGTTCTTCTTTTCTAATCGTTACTTGAAAGCTTTTGTCTTCGACATCAATAGTCACTTGATCTTTTTCTTCTTTAATGGCTTGTAGTAACTTCTGATCAAACACGTCGAGTGATTCACCGACAAGCGTATCAGAATCACTAAAACCATTCATAAAGCGATTGGCCCATTCAATCTGGTAGTTCTCACTATAGAGAACAATACCAATCGGCATCTCAAGCAAAGCTTCTTCTCCGACCTTCTTCACCCGGTGTGAGAGGGTGGAGATATATTCTTCTTGTTCTTCTGTAATTTGATGTTCTTGCTTAATGGTATAGTACAACGCAAGACCTAAAAGAATGGTCATAAGTAAACCAAGTGGCCATGCGATAAACCATGTAAACCCTAAAAGTAAAAAGGACAGCACATAATTAATCACAATGTGTCTTTTTAGTTCTGGTTTCCTCCACCATTTTTGCATCGTCTTCAACTCCTACTAATCTGAGGATTGTGTCATTATTTTAAGCGTTTCCGTAACATAAAGCCTATATCAATTATACCTAAGATTCGGGTCACGTACAGACCTACCGGTAAAATCACTAAGCCAATGACTAAAAGAACAATCCCTAATGCTTTTGACTGCTTCTTATACTGTAAGTAGTAGAACATAAATGATAGTCCTTGAAGAGAGAATAACAGACCAAAGACAACTAACATATTCATTAACACAATCGTAATAAAAGCGTCTGAACCAAAATCAATAAAGTCAATCACTATCACGAGTAAAAAGAGCCAAATAGTTGCTTTTGGTAGTTGCAAACGATAAAACGGTGGAAACCGGAAGGTTTCTTGATTAATTTTGTTCACAAGTTTATAACTGATCCACTGCAAGATTAATGCAAAAACAAAGGAACCAATGAGTAGAATAGCCGGTAAAAGATCTAAAATAACCAACATTTGTTGTTCGATTGATTGTAGCATCTCCTCAGTCACTTCAATACCTGTCCCTTGCATCAATTGTTCTGACTGCATGAGCGACTCTTGAATGATCAAACGATATTCCGTCATTAGACTGATTCCCATCACATTCTCAATCACAAAGACAAGTAAAATAAAGCCGACCATATACCCTAGCGTTCCTTGTGCTAACGTTTCATATGGATGTTTCTGTTTGCGCATCGCTTCCCCTACTAATATCCCCACAACAATCGAGAGACCAGCTAATGGTAAAGAAATTAAAAATAACGTAAAAGCAAACAACAATGTGCTCACTAAAACGATGCCACTCATTAATAATCCACGTTTATATCCATACTTGTAAGTGAAAATAGTTAACGGTACTGGCATTAATGCGACAATGAATAAGGTAGCTGCTGGTAAGATCGATGCGACGACAAGTAATATGATAAATAGCGCCCCATAGACCACCAAATCCTTAATCCATTGGTTGTTTTGTTCTTTCATACATACACCTCAATATATTCATAGATTTACGACTGTTCTTTTTAAAGTTACTGTTCAGTCATTTTTAATTAAAAGCACCTCTCTAAGTATACCAAATAACCGCCGCTTAAAACAGTTTCCTAAGTGATTCCATGGATAGAACGACTCGTTTCATGCTTAAATAATTATAACGACTCAGCGTTGAAAGCACAAATCAAAGGAATATAGATCTTATTATCAAAATTTTTCGAAAAAACTCTGTCGTTTTGATTGTTCCTTGTTATAATAGAAACCAAAGATAATAGTGACTGGAAACGGGGGAAATATTATGTTAAAGACGATTTGTTTTGATTTAGATGACACCCTACTATGGGATAAGAAAAGTATTCAAACAGCCTTTGATCAGACGTGTGAATCAGTAAAAGGTGTTGACAGTAAAGCCTTAGAGGAAGCTGTAAGAGACGCTGCCAAGCGCCTCTATCAAACTTACCCAACATATGAACATACCCAAATGATTGGGATTAATCCATTTGAAGGTCTATGGGGGACCTTTGATGACCCTGGTGAAGCTTTTCAAAGTATGAAACAAACGATACCAGGTTATCAATTAGACGCCTGGAGAGAAGGTTTACTCGCACTTGGGATCGATGATAAGATACTAGCCGAAACATTACGTGACCGATTTATTTCAGAGCGTAAAAAACACCCCTTTACTTATGAAGAAACTTACGAGGTACTTGATACCTTAAGAGAAGACTATACCTTGTTATTACTGACAAATGGTGCCCCTTCCTTACAACGTTTAAAATTAGAGATCACACCTGAGATTGCTGAACGATTTGATCATATTGTTATCTCTGGTGAATTTGGTCGTGGTAAACCTGATCCCTCTATTTTTGAACACGCACTCACCCTAGCAGACACAAATAAAGAAGACGCGATTATGATTGGTGACAATTTAAACACCGATATTTTAGGTTCAAATCGGTTAGGAATAAAAAACATTTGGATCAATCACCATAATCAGACCGCAACTGATATTCAACCAACATATGAAGTAAAACATTTGAATGACGTATTATCTATTATTAAAAGCTTGTAACGAAAAGATTGTCTTTTTACGCGTTCTTTGATAGGATAATCTAAACGGACAGACAAATCCCTCACGCCTGTGAGGGATTTTCTTATGGGTTAACTCTCGTTAACCCATATCATCAATAAAGCCAACGGAGATAAATAGACGTTGTGTTTTTTTGAGGGGGATTTTTATGTATCATGCAGAATCATTTAAAGAAAAGTTTCACTTGTTTTTAAGAATTATGTGGCCAATTATGGTGACACAGATCAGTTTATCGATGATGAATTTAGTTGATACGGTCATGGCTGGTCGTGTTGGCACCAGTGACTTAGCTGGTGTGGCGATTGGTGCAAGCGTGTGGGCGCCTATTTTTACTGGTATGAACGGGATAACGTTAGCCGTTACGCCCATTATCGCTCACCATTTAGGTCGTAAAGAAGAACATAAGATTCATAATACCGTCATGCAAGGGATTTATCTTGCTTTTATGATTGCTGTCGTTATTATTGTTGCGGGATTATTTTTAGTATCACCCATTCTAGACATTATGGATTTAGATCCTAGCGTGCAGCATATTGCTAAAAATTATTTAGGTGGTTTAGCTTTTGGTATTATACCGTTATTTGTCTCTAATGTTCTAAGAAACTTTTATGACGGGCAAGGATTAACCCGGATTACGATGTTTATCACCATTCTTGCTGTTCCTTTTAACGTTTTCTTTAACTACAGTCTCATCTTCGGTAAATTCGGCTTACCTGCCCTCGGCGGTATTGGAGCCGGATATGCCACAGGGTTAACTTTCTGGATCATTCTTATCGTTAGTACGTTCATGCTGTTTAAAATCGAAGTCATTAGGCGTTTTAAAATTTTTGTTATTTGGGTTAGACCTTCCCTAACATCTTTTAAGGAGCAACTAGCTATTGGCATTCCGATTGGCTTATCTATCTTCTTTGAAGCCAGCATCTTTTCTGTCGTTACTTTATTAATTGGCACGATGTTCTCAACAACAATTATTGCCGCAAACCAAGTTGTCATTAGTTTCACATCGCTTATTTTTATGATTCCACTCAGTTTATCGATGGCGTTAACCATTGTTGTTGGTTTCTCAGTTGGTGGTAACCGATTAGATAATGCCAAACACTATAGTTTTATTGGTGTTTTAAGTGGTCTAGGTGTGCTCATATTAGCAGCTATTTTTATGTTCTTCAATCGTGAGTGGATTGCCAGTTGGTACTCTACCGATCCTGAGGTCATTAGTTTTGCTAGTAGCCTGTTTTTAATGGCGATTCTATATCAGATATCTGATGGAGCTCAAGCAGGATTACAAGGTGTTTTACGTGGATATAAAGATGTGAAAGTTCCATTTTTCATTGCTTTTGTTTCTTACTGGATATTAGGAATCCCTATTGGCTATTCACTAGCTCGCTTTACCGATTTAGGACCATTTGGTTTATGGGTTGGTATTTCAATTGGTTTAACAGGTGCTGCCATTGGTTTCTTAACACGGTTAAGGATTATATATCGCAAACAAAAAGAAGTCGTTACAAATCATTAATGACATACAGACATGAATACAAAAAACCGGCACACATAAGAGGGTGTCCGGTTTTTTACTATCTTCAAACATTCATAACTTCATTCATAGATTTTTTTATTTATTAGCATATCTATTTACTAGATCTAACACAGCTTTTGAATATCTAAATACCTAGATCATTTGTGTATAACAAACATATAAAAAGAGCTTCATTTAAATAGTTAACTAAAAATTTACCCGATAACTACGAGAGGGTAACGCTTGATTATATGACATCATAACGATGACTTCATCCTTAATAATATCTTCGTTTCTTTGGTGCCAAAGTCTTTTCTCAATTTTATATCCCATTCCATCTATTAAAATAATCGCTTACGGATGGGATTTCACCATGCTTTAGTCTTTTAAGAGTTCCGTTGAATTCCTAGTTAAATCAAATAATGTCCACCGTGGACGACCAAAACTTTTGACTGTATTGATTGTCTTTGCAATATTCTCTTCCCTCTCTTTGATTAAGTCATATCAGCTATATGCTTTTCAACGTCAGATTTTATCCTTATTTTACAAGTTATCCTACCCTTTTTCAAAATAAATATTAAAAAACCTATGTTTTCTTACTCACTTATATAAGTGAGAACAGAAAACATAGGTTTTATTGTTAGCAATTATTCTGCAACGTATGGTAATAAAGCCATTTGACGTGCGCGCTTGATAGCTGCTGTCAATTTACGTTGGTATTTAGCTGAAGTGCCTGTAACACGACGTGGAAGAATCTTACCACGCTCTGATACAAAACGCTTTAGTAATTCAACATCTTTGTAATCGATGTGTGTAATTCCGTTTGCTGTGAAATAACAAACCTTACGACGTTTTGAACGTCCACCGCGACGAGGTGCCATGTGAAATCCCCCTTTACTTATTTAGAATGGTAAATCATCGTCTGATATATCAATAGGTTCCATATTGTCGTTAGGAGAACCTGTTGGTTGACTGTATTGATTATTGTTTGGCGCTTGCTGTTGGTTCTGGTACTGATTGTCTTGATAACCTCCAGACCCTTGTCCGCCACCTTGTGGTTGACCGCCTTTAGAATTTCTAGATTCTAAAAACTGTACAGAATCAGCCACAACTTCTGTAATATACACACGTTTTCCTTCTTGGTTGTCATATGAACGCGTTTGGATACGACCGTCTACACCGACAAGAGAACCCTTACCCATGTAGTTTGCTAAATTCTCAGCTGGTTTTCTCCAAATAACACAGTTAATAAAATCTGCTTCACGCTCGCCTTGTTGATTAGAAAAAGGTCTATTTACAGCAATAGTGAAATTAGCAACTGCTACTCCACTTGCAGTATAGCGTAAGTCTGGATCCTTCGTTAATCTGCCGACAAGTACGACACGATTTAACATGAGAACCCCTCCTTATTAGTCTTCTAAGCGAATAGCCATGTGACGAATAATATCGTCAGAGAACTTAGCTAGACGATCAAATTCTTTTGTAGCTGCTTCTTCACCTGTATAATTTACAAGTACGTAGTAGCCATCACGGAAATCGTTGATTTCATAAGCAAGACGTTTCTTGCCCATTTCTTCAGCTTTCACATCTTCCGCTCCGTTGTCAGCAAGGATTGTGTTGAAACGCTCAACTACAGCTTTTTTAGCTTCGTCCTCAATGTTTGGGCGGATGATGTACATGATTTCATACTTTCTCATCCGTATACACCTCCTTTTGGTCTTAACGGCTCCTTAGTTTGCTAAAGAGCAAGGAGTAATAATTTTTCATTACTCACAATCAAGTATTATACCAAATAACCATTGTATTTTCAAGAGATTATCGAAACTTCTCTTAAATTATTTAATTATACGTTAAAACGGAAGTGAATAACGTCGCCATCTTTTACGATATATTCTTTACCTTCCAAACGTACTTTTCCGCGTTCTTTCGCTACAGCCATTGAACCAGCATCAACGAGATCATCGTAAGAGACTGTTTCCGCACGAATGAATCCACGTTCAAAGTCCGTATGGATAATACCGGCCGCTTGTGGCGCTTTAATACCTTTCACAAACGTCCACGCACGCACTTCTTGTTCACCAGCAGTGAAATAAGTTGCCAGACCAAGCAATGAATAAGTCGCTTTAATCAATTGATCTAAACCAGACTCTGGAATACCTAATTCTTCAAGGAACATGTCTTTTTCCTCGCCATCTAATTCGGCGATTTCTGATTCTACTTTAGCACTAATGATAATTACTTCGGCAGCATCTGTTGCCGCGAATGCTTTTACTTGTTTGACATACGGATTTTCATCCGCATCAAGTAATTCATCTTCACCTACGTTTGCCACATAGAGGATAGGCTTTTGAGTAAGTAAATGGAGTCCTTTAACAGTCTTTAGTTGCTCATCAGTAAACTCTACTGACCGCGCAGGTTTTTCGTTTTCAAATGCGTCTTTTAGCTTTGTAAGGATATCAAATTCTACTAAAGCATCCTTATCTTTTTGACGCGCTAATTTTTCCACGCGTTGGAAACGTTTTGTTACCGTTTCTAAATCCGCAAGGATTAATTCGAGGTTAATTGTCTCAATATCTGAGATAGGATCAACAGTACCTGATACGTGTGTGATATTTTCATCTTCAAAACAACGCACAACGTGACAAATCGCATCGACTTGACGAATATGTGAAAGGAATTGGTTACCTAGACCTTCCCCTTTACTCGCACCTTTTACAATCCCGGCGATATCTGTGAATTCAAAGGCTGTTGGAACTGTTTTTTTCGGTTTCACGAGCTCTGTTAATTTGTTTAAACGTTCGTCGGGTACTTCTACAATCCCAACGTTTGGATCGATTGTACAGAATGGATAGTTTGCTGATTCTGCACCTGCTTGTGTAATTGCGTTAAATAATGTTGATTTACCCACGTTAGGTAACCCAACAATACCTGCTGTTAATGCCATATTTCTTTTCCACTCCTTAAGGGTTTGCCACTACAAGTAACGTTACTGTCCTCATTATAGTGAGGGCATGTTTAAAACGCAAGTTAGATAACTGAATAAAACTTGCGTTTTAAAGGCCTATATAGGCGTTTTGATTCGTTTTTTAGATTAAATGTAGTGACTATTTTGTCTATTTTTTAAAAACAGTTATAAACTTCGTTAATATCATGATAAGAGTCGACGCTTGATCCATGCACACTAAATGTTTCACGTGAAACATTTAGTGTGTCGTTTCTTCTGGGGCGTGAGAAACTAATACTTTTTTTAATTTTGATTCGAACTTTTTCCGTGGAATCATGACGCTGTGATCACAACCCGTACATTTAATTCGAATATCCATACCCAAACGAATGATTTCCCAGCGGTTCTCTCCGCAAGGATGTGGTTTTTTCATTTCGACAATGTCATGTAAATGATAGATTGGTTTTGCCACTAACAACGCCTCCTTTTCACCTTTATCATTCTACCATTAGACTGGTTGTTTAGGCTAGCTATATTAATTGATTAACTGATGAATTGATAGCCAATGAGTAAGACGGTGACAATAAGAAGTGCAGGTATCAAGTTCGCAATACGAATCTTTGTCATCCCTAACATATTAAACCCGATCGCAGCAATCATCAGCCCACCTGTCGCTGTCACATCTACAATCCATAAATCTAAGAAAGTTTCTGGTACATAACGATAAATAACAACGGCAAGTAACGCAATCGCGCCTTGATAAATGATCACAGGGAATACCGATAACCCTACGCCAATCCCTAATGTTGTCGTTAAAATCATCGATGTAAAACCATCCAGAATTGATTTCGTGTACAAAATACTATGATCATAGCGTAAGCCACTGTCGAGTGCGCCGACAATACCCATAGCACCAATCACAAAGATCAAACTTGCGGTAATAAATCCTTGAGATATGCGCTGATCAACAGACTTTTTACTGATAAGTTGTCCGACACGATCACCGAATTGATTGAGGCGGTCTTCTAACTTAAAGACTTCGCCTAAAATACCTCCAAACATTAAACTTATAATCACAATAATTAACTGATTGACCTCGAAAGCCATTTGAAAGCCAATTAAAATGACCGCTAAACCAACCGCATTAAGTGCTGTTTCTTTATATTTTTCTTCAATATTCTGTAGAAACAAACCAATAACGGTACCTACAATAATCGTCAATCCATTAATAAGTGTACCTGTTAAAGCCATGAGCCACCTACCTTCCTATGCCAATGTTTCACGTGAAACATTGGCGGCTATTTTATTTTTCATTCATTTTCTTTACGATTGTTTCACGTGAAACAATCGTAAAGAAAATGCCTCGCTTACCTCATTGGTAAGCCAGACATTCTCATTTAATCATTCAATAACTCAATGATCCGCTCTAAATCCTTATTGTTATAGTATTCTATCTCAATCTTACCTTTTTTCTTACCTTGATTAATCTTAACACTTGTTCCAAATCGTTGACGTAATAATCTTTCTTGCTCTGCTACAAAGATATCTTTTTTAGGTTTGATCTTCTTCTTCGTCTCTTTAACTTCATTAAGTGATTGAATTAACTGCTCAACCTGACGGACATTTAACTTCTCCGAAGTTATCTTTTTAATAACTTTATCCAGCGTGTCTTTATCTTTTAATCCAAGTAACGCCCGACCATGCCCCATAGACAATTCACCGTTATTAATCATCGCCGTTACTTGCGCTGGAAGTTGTAACAACCTCACCAAGTTAGCAATGTGTGGACGACTCTTGCCTAACTTTTGGGCTAAATCTTCTTGAGTTAAATTATGTGACTTCATTAAGTTCACATAAGCCTGTGCTTCTTCAATTGGTGTTAAGTTCTCGCGTTGTAAATTCTCTAACAAAGCAAGCTCCATCATTCGTTGGTCATCCATATCTTTAATAATAACAGGTACCGTCTCTAGTCCTGCCTCTTTTGCCGCCCGGTAACGACGTTCACCAGCAATAATTTCAAATCCTTTAACAGATTCTCTCACTAACAATGGCTGAATAATACCATAAGTTAAAATCGATTGCTTAAGTTCCTCAATAGCTTCAACTTGAAACGTCTTACGTGGTTGATATGGATTGGGGCGACACTTTGTCAGTTCTACCTCAACGACTTGTCCCTCTCGCACATCTTCATTTTCATTTAATTCCGGAAAGAACGCATTAATGCCTTTACCTAGTCCTCTAGCCATTTGACATCACTTCCTTCGCTAATTCAAGATACACTTCCGCACCACGTGACTTCGGATCATATGTAATAATCGGCTGTCCGTGACTTGGTGCTTCTCCTAAACGAACATTCCGAGGAATGATTGTTTGATAAACTTTATCCTGGAAATACTTTTTCACTTCCTCAATGACTTGTAAACCTAAATTCGTTCGTGCATCAAGCATTGTTAATAGGACACCTTCAATTTGAAGCGATTTATTTAAATGCTTTTGAACTAATCGTACAGTATTTAGTAATTGACTCAGTCCTTCAAGTGCATAATATTCACACTGTACAGGGATAATCACACTATCTGATGCTGTCAACGCATTGAGTGTCAACAAGCCAAGTGATGGTGGGCAATCAATAATAATATAGTCATAGTTTGGAACAGCTGAAGCTAACGCTTTTTTAAGTCTTTGTTCTCGTGAAATTGTTGGTACAAGCTCAATTTCAGCACCCGCCAGTTGAATCGTAGCTGGTACAATATCTAAGTTTTCTACATTTGTAGGTATCACAACATCTTTTGCTTCTAAGTCTTCGACAAGCACATCATAAATACACTGGTCGACGTCGGCTTTATTAACGCCTAGCCCACTTGTAGCGTTACCTTGTGGGTCAATATCGACAAGGAGCGTCTTGTGGCCATAATAAGCTAAGCATGCGCTTAGATTCACTGATGATGTAGTTTTCCCTACGCCGCCTTTTTGATTGGCTACGGCGATTACTTTTCCCATGGTAACACTCACCTCTAATTTTAGAACTTCTTTTCTATTCTATCACTATTTTAAAAATTATACAGCGCCAAAAAACAGATTCAAACATATTTAGCTAAAATTTTTATAAAAATTGTCATTAGAAGCGGTGTTTATTAATATTATCTCTTGATTTTTGTAAATATGAACACTTGCCAAAGGTGATTTGAACTTTTAATTCATGCAAAAAGACCGCCTATTATGTCAGGAGGTCCGCTTATACTAAAATTATGATTTTTTGTTCATCCATAGCTTCATATCACGGGTCGGTGTACATGATGTTTCATAATATAAGGGACTTACTAAGATAGTAATAATCCCTAGGATCATAACCGAAAACAATACCTGTTCTGCTGATATAAAACCAAAGACACCTAGTAGAGCTGGTGAATAACTTAATAATAAGAGCTTGCGATTTCTTTTTTACGTCCGTTCATGCCAGCACTGCTCATGTTTACAATATGGGCATTTTATATGTGGTGTAAGTTTAAACGTCCGAATAAAGACATGTCTACATTTCCAACGGGTATGACACTTTTGACACGTTGCCATGCTCTATCCTCCCTTTCTTCTTAAAATGGTCTAAGAATCTAATTTAGGATAAAAACAGCAACCATGAAGTCATGATTGCTGTTTTCTAGGTGAATGAAACACTGGTATTAATGTTTTTTTGGTATTTTTATCGTGATTTGATAATAGTCATCTAAATCTTGTTCATCTGTTTCCAGATTAACACCTGTATCCGAGACCATGGTCAGTGATTGACGAATCGTATTCATCGCAATACGCACATCTTTACTAACCCCTTTAAATCGCGGCTTTTTAGGTTTTTCTTTTGGTTCAAGCTGATTTTTAATCCGTTCTTCAGTCTGTTTAACATTGAGACCTTTTTCAATGATGTCTGCCAGTAACTTCACTTTTTGATCATCATCTTTTAAACGGATCAATGCTCTAGCGTGTCGTTCGGTGATTAATTTATCCGTAATCGCTTGATGAACAGCTTCCGGTAACTTCAGTAACCTTAACTTGTTCGCAATCGTCGACTGACTCTTACCTAATCGCTGGGCAAGTGCTTCTTGCGTGAGCTGATGTAAGTCTAGTAAGCGCTGATAGGCTTGTGCTTCTTCAATGACCGTTAACTCTTCTCGCTGTAAGTTTTCAATTAGAGCGACAGAGGCGGTTTCTTTGTCATTCATCTCACGAATGATCGCAGGGATTGTTTCCCATTCTAAAGAACTGACCGCTCTAAAACGGCGCTCACCTGCAATAATTTCGTATTGTTTTTCATGATCATCGATTTGTCTTACGACAATCGGCTGAATCATACCATGAGTATGAATGGTTTGAGCCAATTCAGCAATTTTCTCTTCGTTGAATATTGAGCGCGGTTGATAACGGTTCGGAGTAATTTCTGCTAGTGGAAGTTGCATCACTTCATCCGGATTAATTGTCTCCTCAATAGTTTCTTCAATTGCGTCGACCTCTTCTTCCCTCGTTTGCTCTTTTTCACCCATACCAAATATGCGACCAAATGGAGGTAACATACTATACACCACCTTTTCTTCCGTCTTACCGATTCTACTATTTTTAATGAATGTTTCACGTGAAACATTCTCTGTTTCTTTTATTCGGATCCTTAAGGCTATCCATACTTCTACTATTCTATCATATAATCAGATAAAAATATGCGATAATCATTGAAAAAATATCGAATATCTTATCGTGTCATGACAAAATCCCCATTAAGCTAATGGGGATTTGTTTGGTGTTCCTGGTTTTCTTGGATATTGCTTCGGTGTTTGACGACGTTTAACGATTCTCACAATATTACGTTCACCTTGATCTTCTGGTAAATCAAAGGTGAAAATACTGTCCAGTTCCCCGCCGAGTAACTCAATCGCATTTTTAGCTTCTTTAAGTTCTACTTCAGCATTTGGGCCTTTCATCGCAATAAACTGCCCCCCTGTTTTTACAAGTGGTAAGCACAGTTCACTTAAAACAGATGTTTTTGCTACGGCTCTTGCGAGCACTAAATCAAACTGATGTCTAAATTGTTTATTTCGACCGAATAATTCTGCCCGATCATGATAAAACGCCACTTCTGTTAGCTCTAAAACTGCGGCTAAGTGATTAAGGAAAGTGATCCGCTTTTTAAGTGAGTCCACAATCGTTATTTTTAACTGTGGGAAACAAATTTTTAACGGAATACTAGGGAAACCTGCGCCCGCACCCACATCACAAATATTTAATTCTTGTGTGAAATCAACATAAAAACTAGCCGTAATTGAATCATAGAAATGCTTTAAATACACTTCTGTTTCTTCTGTAATTGCCGTTAAATTAATTTTCTCGTTCCATTCAACGAGCGTCTTAAAATATATATCAAATTGTTCAATTTGACGTTCAGACAAGTTGATACCTTCTTGTTTTAATCGCTCAACAAACTCTGTAATAGTCATAAAACGTTCCTTTCTTCCTGTTTATGTGACAGTTATTTCACTTAACGCTCGTCTTCAGAGAGACGTTTGATCTGACCTTGTTCGATATAGACAAGTAAAATCGAAACATCGGCTGGATTAACTCCTGAGATACGTGACGCTTGTCCAACGGACAACGGACGAACTTTTTCAAGTTTTTGTCGTGCTTCCGTCGCTAAACCACTAATGGCGCTGTAGTCAATATCTTCAGGAATCACTTTGTTCTCCATCTTCTTCATCCGATCCACCTGTTGACGTGATTTTGTAATATAGCCTTCATATTTCACTTGAATTTCAACTTGTTCTTTCACGTCAATATCCAGAGAACTGTCTTCCTCAAGAATTCTCTCGATGACATCATAGGTAACTTTTGGACGTTTCATTAATTCGAGTGCTTTTAACGGTTCTTTTAAGTCTGTTTCACCAATTTCTTGAAGAATAGCATTAAGCTCGTCGTTCGGTTTGATGACAATTTTACTAAGGCGTTTTTGCTCGTCTTCAATTGCCGCAAGTTTTTGTTCAAATGATTCGTAACGTTCGTTGCTTATTAAGCCTAAGTCATGACCTAATTTAGTCAAACGTAAATCAGCATTGTCGTGACGCAACAGTAGACGATATTCTGCACGTGACGTGAGTAACCGGTAAGGTTCATTTGTCCCTTTAGTGACTAAGTCATCAATTAAGACGCCAATATAGGCTTGTGAGCGGTCTAAAATCAACGTCTCTAATGATAGAGCATGAGCCGCTGCGTTAATACCCGCCATTAATCCTTGACCTGCCGCTTCTTCATAACCTGATGTCCCGTTAATTTGACCCGCCGTATATAATCCAGAAATGCTTTTTACTTCTAAAGTTGGCCATAGTTGGGTTGGGACAACCGCATCATACTCAATCGCATAACCCGAACGCATAATTTCTGCTTCTTCTAAGCCCGGTATTGAACGCAACATTTTATGTTGCACAAATTCTGGTAGTGATGTTGAGAATCCTTGGACGTAAACTTCTTCTGTGTCACGACCTTCAGGCTCTAAGAAAATCTGATGACGTGGTTTATCATGGAATCTAACAACTTTATCTTCAATCGATGGACAGTAGCGTGGTCCTGTTCCTTTAATCATACCAGAATACATCGCTGATAAGCCCAAGTTCTCGTTGATAATTTCATGGGTTTCTTCCGTTGTGTACGTCAGCCAACAAGGTATTTGATCAACAATCATTTCTGTCGTCTCATAAGAGAAATGACGTGGATTGTCGTCCCCCGGTTGAATTTCTGTTTTACTATAATCAATCGAGCGTGAATTAACCCGCGGTGGCGTACCAGTTTTAAACCGCACAATATCAAAACCGAGTGATTCTAAGTTTTCCGCCAGCTTGATTGAGGCACGTTGGTTATTAGGACCTGATTCATACGACACATCTCCAATGATGACTCTCCCGCGCATAAACGTACCGGTCGTAATAATCACCGATTTTGCGTAATATGCTGCTTTTGTCTCAGTTAAAACACCTTTTACTTCACCGTCTTCGACAATCAATTCTTCTACCATAGCTTGTCGCATCGTTAAATTATCTAACTGTTCTAATTGGTATTTCATCTCTTGAATATATAGCGGTTTATCCGCCTGTGCTCTTAGCGCACGCACCGCAGGTCCTTTACCTGTATTTAACATGCGCATTTGAATATATGTTTTATCAATCACTTTTCCCATTAACCCACCTAACGCATCAATTTCCCGGACAACCACCCCTTTGGCGGGTCCTCCAATCGATGGGTTACATGGCATAAAAGCAATCATATCTAAATTAAGTGACAACATTAATGTTTTGGCTCCGCGCTTAACAGCCGCATGAGCGGCCTCAACCCCCGCATGCCCAGCACCAACTACAATAACGTCATAATGACCTGCATTATACATGTTTATCTTTATCTCCTTTGTTTTGTTACTTTCCTAAACAGAATTGTGAGAACAACTGATCAATTAAACTATCTTGAACCGTATCCCCAATAATCTCACCAAGTAATTCCCATGCGCGTGTGACATCAATTTGGATTAAATCAAGTGGCATCTCGCTATCAATTGCCATATCGGCTTCGCTTAAACTCTGTTTTGCCTGATTCAACAACTGAATATGACGAGCATTTGACACATAACTCAAATCACTTGATTCAATGCCACCCGTAAAGAACGTATCTGCAATCGCTTGTTCTAACTGATCAATACCGGCTTCTTCAATAAGTGATGTCGTCACCACTGGTTTCCCATCAATAAGGCGTTTCACTTCATCATGGTCAAGCGTTGCCTCTAAATCGGTTTTATTAATGAGAACGATCACTTCCATATCCCGCACGATTTCTAATAACTGTCGGTCCTCATCGGTTAAGACATCATTATTGTTTAAAACGAGCAAAATAAGATCCGCTTCATTTAATACTTGGCGTGAACGCTCTACACCAATTTTTTCAACTAAATCTTCTGTTTCACGAATACCAGCCGTATCAACTAATTTAAGTGGTACCCCGCGCACATTGACGTACTCTTCAATAATGTCACGTGTTGTCCCCGGAATATCGGTGACAATGGCTTTATTTTCTTGCACGAGTGCATTCATTAGCGATGATTTTCCGACGTTTGGACGACCGATAATCGCCGTGGAAATACCTTCTCGTAAAATCTTTCCTTGTTTGGCCATTGCCAACAATTTTATAATCTCGTCAGAAACGAGCGCAATTCGTTCTTTTAATAAATTTAACGTCATTTCTTCTACATCATCATACTCTGGGTAATCAATATTAACTTCCACATGGGCAACTGTTTCAATTAATTGTTGGCGCAATCGGGTAATTAATTTTGATAACTTACCATCAAGCTGTCTAACGGCCACATGCATCGCTTTATCTGTTTTGGCACGAATTAAATCCATCACCGCTTCTGCTTGTGATAAATCAATCCGACCATTAAGAAAGGCACGCTTGGTGAATTCACCCGGCTCTGCGAGTCTGGCTCCGTGGTAGAGCGCTAATTCTAATAACCGGTTCACTGAGGCTAAGCCACCGTGACAGTTGATTTCAACCACATCTTCTCTGGTGAACGTTTTTGGCTCTCGCATGACACTCACCATAACCTCTTCAATCATTTCCTCGGTATCTGGTTCGACGATCCGGCCATAGTGAATCGTATGGGAATCGACTGTTGTTAAATCTTTTCCGCGGTACATTTTATTCGCAATCGTAAGAGCTTCATCCCCACTTAAGCGCACAATCGCAATCGCTCCCTCACCGAGTGGCGTCGAAATCGCCGCAATTGTATCTAATTCCATCATTTCACAACACCTCACTTTTTCTTTATCTTACCCTTATATCTATTTAAACCTCTTATATTATGTCTTAGTCAACACGTATTACTAACTAATTAGAATATCATAAATAAACAAAAAAGAATAGCCATATACTTATCCACTGTGGATAAGTATATGGCTATATGAATTAAGTATCTTTTAAAGTTGTGCACAAGGGGATAGTTTAAAAATATTAGAGATGTTATCCACAACGCTTATCATTGAAAAACCGATAACCACATTTGCCGTTTGTTTTTACTAGATACATCGCTTCGTCCGCCTGTTTCATCAATAATTCAAGTGAAGTGGCATCACTTGGATAATGACTGACACCGATAGAAGGTGATGTGAAAATCGTCGTATCTCCAAATGTGACTGGCGTTTCAACAAGCGCCACAATCTGTTTAAGCAAGTGCTCGATCAGCTGATCTGACTGTCCTGATATGATAAAGGTAAACTCATCGCCACCAAGTCTGGCAATGACTGCGTCACTATCACATGCTCTAATGGTTGTCTTTATACGCGTGGCAATTTCTATTAATAATGCATCACCAACCTGATGACCGAGTGAATCATTGATAGCTTTAAAATTATCTAAATCAAGAAACCCAATATAACACGGATACGTGTCTTCCTTGATTCGTTTAGTTAAATCATAACGGAAAGCTGTTCGATTTTTTAAACCTGTTAAGCTGTCGTAGTAAGCGAGCTTCCTTACTTGATTTTGTTTTAATACGTCCGCGGTAATGTCTTTACCAATACCAAACATCCCTGTAAAAATACCTTCAACTAAAATAGGAATAACGGTTAGATGAAGCACCCTTTGTTTGTCGCTTACATCCAGTGTCACTTGATACTGCTTTGTTTCACCTTGATAAAAGGCATCGCGATCAGTGATTAACTGCTCCCGATCAGACGTCAACAAAACATCAAGACTATATCGTCCAACTAAACGGGCTTTAGGTTGCTGAAACCATTCGCACGTGACGTCATTAACACTCGTAAAATAGCCGTCTGAATCAATAGAGAATACCGCATCAGGATGATAATCAAATAAAGACTTATACCGTTGTTCGCTAATAGCTAAGTCCAACGCTTTCTTCTCGTATGCTTGTACGAGATAATGATTTTCTAAAATAACAAAGACTTGACGAACAATCACAAGAATAAATGTGACGATCGCACCAATTAATAACACGGTATCTTGTCGTTCATCAACCACTAACAACACAATAAGCAAAAACACATTAACATAAGGTAAGATATAGTGACGCGCGCGTCTTTTAACTGGATGATGAGCACGCGTCATTTCCTCCTCATCTCTAAAATAGAAACTTGCCGCAATCAGCATCACCGCCAAGCTAAAGAAAGGATCAATCCAATTGTTAGACTGATAGTCAAAATGGATGGTCATGACTAGATAACTGATGTCAGCGATAATTTGAATCACGACACCAAACAACATTAAACGAAGCGCCTTATTGGCGTAAACATAAGCTGACATATAAAAAATCATTACTAAACCAAAAAGAAGCAACAAATCTCCAACGGGATAGATGACAGAGACAACAATTTCAAATAGTCGCATGTCCCCGTCAATCACGAGCGGTTCAATGATGTAATACCACGAAAGACTGATGGTCACAACCATAATAATTAACAAATCCAACATAAACTTCACAAAACTATACTTCCGTTCCGGATGAACGACTTTATAGCCTACTGCCATTAAATACCCAAACAGTTGCAGTAAGTAAAAGACATCTGGTAAACCGGGGTACGGCACTGCTTGTCCTAAGATTGTTTCATAAGTAAACCAAATTACTTCGGCAAGTAATATGCTACCGGTTCCAAATAATAACCAACACCATAAGCCTCGATCGTCACTGCGAAGTTTAACAGCCGGCCATAGCCAGATAAACGCTAGCATCATACTAACAAGCGATAAAATATTTCCTCCAGTCGTTCTCATGTTATCACTATTACTAAACATCAGATTCCACACTAAATACAGTGCTGTCAGCACTATACTTATCCACAGATAGTTATGTTTGTTTTTTAAACGCATCATACTAAAGTCCCCATTTAACAAATCATTTATGACCTATGACACTTAATAACCTGAAAAACACAAAATATAATGAAAATTTAACTACGGAATTATTATACATCACGCATCCAAATTATGCACTTGATCTTGCTAAATGGTTGCCGATACATACGACTAGCCGGGTGACTAATGATGCATCTTTATAGTGTTGTTATTCTGTCATCATTGATTAATTCAATGAGGCACTTAGTAAAATCAGTCCACTCTTCAGGAAATTCTTGATGGCCATTTTTTTTACGTTTATATGTCTCAAACGTTAAGATAACTTCCCAACTCGTCCCATCTAATACATTCGGTGCATTATAGTTAGTGTCCCACAGCTTAATCCGAAGATGTTCTAAGTCCTCTAACAGCTTTGTGATTGTCGTTTCTTCTAGTATACTGAGACAAGGTTCTTCCATCTTTCGCTGATGACTATATGATAATTCCCTTGTATTAAAATCTAGCGTTAATTCGAAAAAACCTTCATGAAAACCACCAATAGAAACAAAAAAATGTGTTAATTGCTGCGCATGTTTCATCCACTCACTCCTTTCATTCACCCCAGCCCAAACAAAATGTAACAGTCATTTATGTTAATCATACTAAACCTTGACTTGATTAAGGGGACTTATATCGTAACGTTCACAACATTTCGATGTGAAAAATCAAAAAGAGTGCTAAAAGAAAGTTCATTCTTTCCTCTACGATGACTATACGATTAAACAATCAATGATTTTATATGCCTTAGGCTATATAACTTGATTTTTGTGTTATAATCGGGCAGGATTAAGCTTGTACAAAAATTATACATACCGGAGGAACCACTTATGTCTTACAAAAAAATAGCCTTATGGAAAAGCGTGAAAACACATGCGGTACTGATACTCATTACCGTCTTACTAATTAATGCGACGCTATCGAGCTTCGTGCTTTATTTAATTGAAATGACTGGCATCAATTTAGGGATTGTCGGAACGTTCTTAACCAACTTTATGAACATCATTCTAGCCACTATTCTTATTGCGGTTTTTTTAAACTATTACATCATCCGCCCCATTCGTCATATGGAGAAGAAAATTTATCAATTTGAACAGGGTGAACGTGATATTCGGATTCGTTCGAAAAACTTTAATGAGATTGGTCGCCTAGCTGATCGTTTAAATCATTTATTTCATGAAATCGATCAAAATGAACAAAATAAACAAACGGAAATCGAACAAATTGAAACAAAGACAACACATTTAGCCAGTAAACTTGATACATTAACAGCCGATATTGAATTACTCGGACAATCATTTGATCAAGTATCTGAGACAACGACAGACCAACTGTCAACATTTGAAGAAACAACCGCCTTAACAGATGAAATGAAACAACATTTTAACGAGATTACTCAAACTTTGCTTGAATTAACGGCTGATTTTAATGCGATGGAAGCAAAAACAACAACAGGGACCAAACAAGTAACGGCTTCTTCAAAAGCGATGCGAAAGATTGCGACAGAAGCCAGTGAAACAAAGACACTCGTTCATAGCTTAACGACAGAGATTGAACGTATTCAAGATATCGTCACCTTAATTAATGATATTGCCGAACAAACGAATTTACTTGCCTTAAACGCATCGATTGAAGCAGCACGTGCTGGTGAACATGGAAAAGGCTTTACGATTGTAGCAGATGAAGTGAGAAAGCTGGCTGAACGTTCAGTTGACGCAACATCAAGTGTCAATGATACCGTTCAACAAATCTTAACGAACGTGACCGCCTTCACTGAACAAACCGATCAACAAGCGAGTACCATTGATGATGAGTCTGAAAAGATATTACGCATCAATGAAGACTTTGCTTTCTTTACCGACCACATTAAAAAAACCGTCACAACGATAAATAATGTGGCTGATAAAGCAACAAATGTACAAGCATCCAGTGAAGAGATTACCTCTGCAATGAATGACGCGACGTATAAGTCAGAAGAAGCAACGACTCATATAGTCTCAACGAAAACATCTCTTGATCAAGAGATAGCTTCACTGAAAGGTTTACGAGAAGATATCGTTGAATTAAAAGCTCTCTTTCAGACCGACACACTAAAAGAAATCGCAAAGTAAGCAACTATCTCTCAACTATTACTATGGTTGAGAGACTTTTTTTAAAATGACGTGCAAGTCATATGCTTTTGGGGTATACAGAAGGTATAGATTTGACTAGAGGAGGATTCTGATATGCGCTATGCAAAAATAATTACGTGGTTAAGCCTACTAGCCATGACGGCTGGTTTATTGAATGGCTTTATTCATGGTGACTTTTTTGTTGATGGAGGAGCTTTATTTGAAAACCCGTGGGGGGTCATGTCACTCATTGATTTATATGTGGGATTTGTACTCTTTTCGTTATGGATCGTATACCGTGAATCATCAAAAATTAGCATCGTCCTGTGGGTTGTTGCGATGATGATTCTCGGCTTTTTCACCGGCTGTATTTATATCTTAAAGGCACTTTATGAGTCTAATGGGGACTGGGATATAGTCTTTCACGGCCACAAGGATAAAATCGTATGATACGGCTAAAAGAATGGCAGGAACAACTCCAGCTTGTATTTGAAAAGAAAACAAGTGATGCTCTTATTCCACCGGTCTTATTCTTCCTTGTTAACCAATGGTTATCATTAGAAATCGCTAGTCTCGTCACCTTTATTTATTTAATTGGTTTAATTATCTACCGGAAAGTGAAACAAGACCCAGGCAAGTATGCGTATGTTGGCGTTGTTGGCGTCATACTATCTATTGGCCTTAGCTTATTATCAGGAGAAGCGATTAATTTTTATTTACCTGACTTAATTACAACCGGCGGGATTGTGCTGATCTGTTTCGGGTCACTGTTGATTCATCGACCGATTGCCGCACTACTCAGTCATTTAACCCGCGGTTGGCCACTTGATTGGTATAAACGTTCAGATGTCACCCCAGCTTATCGTTATGCAACCATCATCTGGGGAAGTTATTTCTTATTTCGGCTTGTCGTTCAAAGCTATTTCTACTTTATGGATCAATTTTCAAACTACTTCTTCTTTAATACATTACTCGGCCTACCAATGACGATTGTGATGTTGATTGGTAGTTATGTCGTTGGAGTAAAGACATTAAAAAAATTAGAAGGACCGAGTGTCGACGAGTTTAATCGTGGAGACGCGCCGCCTTTTAAGGGACAACAACACGGTTTTTAGGTCAATAATACAAAAGCTATGCAAGAAGTCAAAGGCCTATCAATCAAAAATAACAAAAAAAGAAGCCACTTCGGCTTCTTTTTTATATCTTTATATCTCTAACTTTATTTCGCTTACTTTTTCAATGGTTTAATCACAACGTGACGGTTAGGTTCTTGTCCATCTGAGAATGTTTCAACACCTGATTGGTGTTGCAGTGCACTATGAATGACTTTACGTTCATATGATGGCATCGGTTCTAATGTCACGAGCTTTTTCGTTTTTAATGCTTTATCAGCTAAACGATGGGCTAATTGTTCAAGGGTTGCCGCACGTCGTGAGCGATAATCTTCCGCATCAACAACCACACGGAAGCGTGTCTCTGATTGACGATTTAACATAACTTGCACAATATGCTGCAAAGCATTTAACGTTTGACCGCGTTTACCAATAATCATCGCAATTTTCTCGCCTGATAACTCAAATGTGACAGAATGATTATCGACTTTCGTTGAAACGACAACATCACTAGAGAAAGCTTCTGCCATCACTTTTAAATACATCGCCGCTTGTTCAACTGGATCTTCTTTAACGGTGACTTTAACAATCGCCCGTTTTGATCCAAACAAGCCTAACATCCCTTTTTTACCTTCTTCAATAACTTCAATATCAACGTGGTCCTCTGTGGTGTTAAGTTGCACTAACGCTGATTGGACCGCATCTTTGACTGTTTGTCCAGAAGCAGTTACCTGTTTCACTAGTTATTTCCTCCCGAAGTTTGCTGGAATTTGAATGGCTTACGAATAAAGATCGTTTGCAGTACCATAAAGACGTTACCTACAACCCAGTATAACGCAAGGGCAGCTGGGAAGAACATCGACATGACACCAATCATGATCGGCATCATATAAAGCATCATCGTCATTTGTGGATTCCCTGCATTTTGTGTCATGTTTGTGCCGGCCATTGTTAACTTCTGTTGTAAGAACGTGGCACCGGCTGCAACAATCGGCAAAATATAAAATGGATCAGGGTTTGATAACTCAAACCATAAGAAATTACCATCTTGTAATCCTGGTGTCCGCATAATTGCGTGATATAACCCAATTAAAATTGGCATTTGAACAATCATCGGTAAACACCCTGCCATTGGATTCACATTGTATTCTTTGAATAACTTCATTGTTTCTTCTTGTAATTTTTGTTGTGTCTGTGCATCTTTTGAGCTGTATTTTTCTTTTATTTTATTTAACTCAGGTTGTACCTCTTGCATCGCTTTTGAACTCTTTAATTGTTTCACGTTAAGTGGAACAAGAACCGAACGAATCACAAGGGTCACAACAACGATGGCCCAACCAAAACTACCTCCAAATAAATCTGCCGCTGACGTGATGAGCCAAGATAATGGATACACAAAGTATTCATCCCAAATGCCATTACTTTCTGCGGTAATTGGTGCGTTAATATCTCCACACCCTGACAATAATAAAACTAAACCAATTAAGGCCGCTAACAATAAGACCTTTTTACGCATGATCTTCCTCCTTAACATATATTTATCCATATATGTGAAACTCATAAGTTATTTTATCATTATCTTTACGGGAATACTAGAAAAAGCCTTACCTTTTAACAAACTTCCTCATAAACATAGAAAAGTATCTACTTATGGCATTAATCATCTTTATTGATTTTAATTCATCAACCATCATGAGTCTTGAACTTTATTTTTCTGTCCTTGTTTTAAAAGTTTTGATTTAAACAACACATGCGTCAGACTTTTCTTTATCTCATGAAAATCTAAATCTTTCGTTGGCACTCGCGCAATAATCACAAAATCATAAGCTTGTTTTATCTCAGGATCAAGCTCATGAAACGCTTGTCTTAGATAACGTTTGATGCGATTTCTCACAACGGCATTGCCGACTTTTTTTGAGACAGATAACCCAATACGGAAATGGGTTTGATTTTGTTTCGGTAAGTAATAGAGAACGAGCTGACGATTGGCAAACGACGTCCCTCGTTTAAATACTTGTTGAAAATCATCATTTGATTTCAGTCGATATGCTTTCTTCATCTGTTTCTCCCCCTACCTACTTACCATTTGTGTATCTATTAAGTCATACGCACGTGCTTTATTCTAAAAATCGAATTTAACCGCTTTATTTTCTATCTATTAAAAATGGGATGATTCACTCATGTTTCTGTTTAACAGAGTCACGAGAGCGCTCATCCCAATATCTTTTCTCCACTTAACGTGAAAAAAAGACCACTGTCGTTAGTCAGTGGCCTATGCTGATAATACTTTTCTACCTTTGCTACGACGACGCTTAAGTACAAGACGTCCATTTTTCGTGCTCATACGCTTACGGAAGCCGTGAACTTTTTTACGCTTACGATTGTTTGGTTGAAATGTGCGTTTCATTTATACTACACCTCCCTGAGGAATTTCTAACTTTCATCTATTAGACAGCCTTATATATTATAAATAATACGAGACATGCCTGTCAATTATTATTCCTAGTGTTTACTCTACAATGTACTATAATAGCTTAAATTTTTCTGGTTGTCACGTATTTTTAAAAAAAAATAAAAAATCCTCTTAATTAAGAGGCGACTCTAACATAGTAAAAATCCAAAATAATATGATGCATTGAGGTTTTTTTGTCCCATACTAAGGATAATATTTTTCATTTCATCACTGTCAATCTTTACTGAAACTCGATAATTACTTTGATCAGTAGGCCACATTTTCAATGATGATATTTCCCCCCAATGTTTTTGATCCACTCAAACATGATACTGATTACCTTCTATTAGCACGCTTTCATTACCTACTGTCTTATCGTTTTCTACTTACTAGACGTCATTGACACATATTTATCCACAAGGACTCCTTTCTCTTATTTTCAACATTATCCACATGCTTTCCCCAGCATGCTTTTTCCTTTTTTTATTATCCACAACAATTATCGACAGGTTAAGCACACTTTCACACCTTGTGGATGAAAAATCCCCACATGTCTGTCGTTATGTGGATAACCATCGAAATACCTTGCAAAATCGCTCGTTTTTTGATATTATAACTGTGTTTAACTGAAAAAAATATATCACTATCTAAATAATTATCCACAGTCAGTGGATAACCTGTGGACATTTATTCACATCACCTGTATAAACTTATCAACAAAAATGTGTATAAAACGAACAACTGGTCTGATATACCATGATACAAGTCTTTCATTATCCACAGGCCTGTTTCTAAAACCTTTCGATCTTTTTATGAGATGGCGAGAGGTTTTTTATACTGAAAGCCACATTTTTAAATCTTAAAAACCGCTAACTTATAAGGGTTGGCGGAAACTACTGAAAGAAAGGAGCGTTTAAATGGAGAATATTGAAGAGCTCTGGGATAACACCTTAGAGGCGATTAAAGAAAAAGTCAGCAAGCCCAGTTATGATACGTGGCTAAAAAACACAAAAGCTGATCAACTAACAGATGATACATTAATTGTGTCAGCTCCTAATGAATTTGCACGAGACTGGCTTGAAAACCGTTATACAAGTCTTGTATCAGAAGCTATTTTTGAAGTAACAGGCGCTAAACTAAACACAAAGTTTGTGATTCCAGAACATGAGGCAGCTATTGAGGAGCAAATGAAGGCACCTATTAAAAAGCCAAAAACCGCGTCTGATAATCAGGAGCATCCAAAAACGATGTTGAATGATAAATATACATTTGATACATTCGTTATTGGTTCTGGTAACCGATTTGCGCATGCGGCCTCCCTTGCCGTCGCTGAAGCACCAGCAAAAGCTTACAACCCATTATTTATTTACGGAGGGGTTGGTCTTGGTAAAACCCACTTAATGCATGCGATTGGACATTACGTCCTCGATCATAATCCAGATGCCAAAGTCGTTTATCTTTCATCTGAAAAGTTCACGAATGAATTTATTAATTCTATTCGTGACAACAAAGCCGAAAACTTTAGAAGTAAGTACCGAAATGTCGACGTATTACTGATTGATGATATTCAATTTTTAGCAGGTAAAGAACAGACGCAAGAGGAATTTTTCCATACATTTAATACGCTACATGAAGAAAGTAAACAAATCATTATCTCAAGTGACCGACCACCAAAAGAAATTCCAACACTTGAAGATCGGTTACGTTCACGCTTTGAATGGGGACTCATTACTGATATCACCCCACCTGACTTGGAAACGCGCATTGCGATTTTGCGTAAAAAAGCCAAAGCAGAAGGCTTAGAAATTTCTAACGATGTGATGCTTTATATTGCCAATCAAATCGATACAAACATTCGTGAACTTGAAGGGGCTTTAATCCGTGTGGTCGCTTATTCATCACTGACGAATCAAGACATTGACCCGTCACTCGCAGCTGAAGCACTTAAAGATATTATTCCAAATACACGACCAAAAGTCGTCACCATTCAACAGATTAAAGAACTTGTTGGTGAACGTTATCAAATAAAATTAGCTGAATTCGCTGCTAAAAAGCGAACAAAATCGATTGCTTTTCCTCGTCAAATTGCGATGTATTTATCACGAGAGTTGACTGATTTCTCATTACCTAAAATCGGTGAAGAATTTGGTGGTCGTGACCACACAACCGTCATTCATGCTCATGAGAAAATTTCTAAGATGATTGATGCTGATCAATTACTTCAACGAGATATTGAAGACTTAAAAGAAAAGTTAAAGAGTTTTTAAGAAAAGCGTTGTGAACAGTGTGTATAACAAAACAAAGTTATAAACAAACTGTCCACACGTGGATAACTATAATAGAATAGGGGTTTAACTGAGTTATCCACATATCTACAGTCCCTATTACTATTACTACTATTTTTTTATAATAATAATTAATATATAGACTTCCACTAGGAGGAATTTTTCGTTATGAAATTCGTTATACAACGTGACTTACTATTAGAGAGTTTACAACATGTCATGAAAGCTGTTTCACCGCGTGTCGCTGTCCCGATTTTAACTGGGATTAAAATCGAAGCTCTACCAACAGGCATTAAATTAACAGGTAGTGATTCAGATATTTCCATTGAATCATTTATACCTAAAGAAGAAGATGGTTTAGTCCATGTCGAAAACATTGAAACAGGCAGCATCGTTGTTCAAGCTAAATATTTTCCTGAAATCATTCGTAAATTACCACTAAAAACCGTTGAAATTTCAACTGATGATCAATATCAAATGACGATTGTCTCAGGTGGATCTGAGTTTCACTTAAACGGTCAAGATGCGATGGAATACCCTCAGCTCCCGGTCCTACATACGGATAATAGTTTTGAGGTTAAACATGATATTTTTAAAGAAATGATTAAACAAACCGTCTTTGCGGTCTCAACTGTAGAAACACGTCCGATTTTAACAGGCGTCAACATGAAGATTGATAACGGTGAGATGGCGTTTGTTGCGACAGACTCACACCGACTCGCTTCTCGCTCAATCAAACTCGATTCAGACTTTGTTCATATTCAATTTGATAATATTGTTATTCCAGGTAAGAGTTTAGCGGAGTTAAATAAAATCATTGATGATACAGACGACGCCGTCACAATTAGCGTGGCTGATAATCAAATTTTATTCCAGACAAAAAACCTTTACTTCCTATCACGCTTACTCGATGGTAAATATCCTGAAACGAATCGGTTAATTCCAGCAGAAAGTAAAACATCAGTTAAAGTAAAGACTAAGACTTTACTACAAGCGATTGACCGTGCATCGTTACTCGCGAAAGAAAACAGAAACAATGTCGTAAAATTAGAAACAAAAGATAACTTCTTGCAGATCAGCTCAAATACACCTGAAGTTGGTCAAGTAACAGAAGAAGTCGTAACAGAAGAAATTAATGGGGAAAGCTTAAAAATTTCCTTTAGTGCGAAATATATGATTGATGCTTTACGGATTGTAGAAGAAGAATATGTGATGGTGCACTTTACTGGTGCGATGCGTCCATTTGTCCTCTATCCTGAAAACAATCACGATATTTTACAACTTATTCTCCCTGTCCGCACTTATTAACATGTGGATAAAGACAGTACGTAAAATACATTCGATGTATAACCTATCCTTTATTGGATAATAATTTTAATATCAGCAAAAAAGAAGCGTGACAATAAGATTCCACGCTTCTTTTTCATGTTTTTAAGTGTTTTTCCCCCTTTTCGGTCCGATTTAAGGTAAAATAGATAATAAGCAAAATAAAAGCGAATAGAGACGGATTTGCATCAAGCGTACTTTTTAGTAAAATAGAAAGAAGAATAAATAGTGAGCGGTTTATGGCTTAAATACGTTAAGGGAGGTAACATTTAATGGCGTCAGAAGAAATCGAAATTCGAACAGACTATATTACACTCGGTCAGTTTTTAAAATTGGCTAATGTGGTTGAATCAGGAGGTATGGTCAAACTCTTTTTAAGTGAGTCCCCCGTTTTTGTGAATGAGACACAAGATCAACGTCGCGGAAAAAAACTCTACCCAGGAGATTCAATCTCGATACCAGAGGTCGGTACATATACCGTAATAAAAAAGAACGTGTAAAATGACATGATGAAAGTTAGGAATTCGGATGTATATTGAAAATATAACACTTACCAATTATCGCAACTATCCCAGCCTTACATTGAGCTTTGACCCTAAAGTCAATGTGATTATCGGTCAGAATGCACAAGGTAAAACGAATCTCATGGAGGCTATTTATGTATTAGCGTTCACGAAATCTTATCGAACATCAAAAGATAAAGAACTTATGATGTGGGATGAATCTTATGCTAAAATAGAGGGTACGGTTTTTAAACGGAATTATCATGTTCCGATGGAAATGCAGTTCCAAGCAAAAGGTAAAAAAGCGAAACTCAATCATCTAGAACAAAAGCGTCTGAGTCATTATGTCGGTGCTTTAAACGTGGTGATGTTTGCACCTGAAGACTTAAATTTAGTCAAAGGTAGTCCACAAGTACGTCGTCGGTTTATTGATATGGAGATAGGCCAAGTTAAGCCCGTTTATATGCATCACCTTGGGCAATACCAAAAGATATTAAAACAACGCAATTATTTATTAAAAGATCTTCAACGTCGTAAGACGACTGATATAACCATGCTTGAAGTACTAACGGAGCAACTGATCACACATGCGAGTGAGATCTTACTCCGGCGCTTGTCGTTTTTGGAGATATTATTAACGTGGGCACGCCCGATTCATTCTGGCATCACTCAAGAGAAAGAGATATTAACGATTGATTATGATGCCTCGATTGATATCGATAAACAAGCGTCACTTGATGAAATCAGAGTGCAATATGAGGCAACCTTTAAACGACATAGACAACAAGAGATTGACCGAGGGACGACACTCTACGGTCCACATCGTGATGACCTCATTTTCTATGTGAACGACCGTAACGTACAAACTTACGGTTCACAAGGCCAGCAACGAACGACGGCCTTGTCTTTAAAGTTAGCAGAAATAGAGTTGATTAAAAATGAAGTCGGCGAGTATCCCGTCTTACTACTGGATGATGTGTTAAGTGAGCTCGACCGATACAGACAGAGTCATTTGCTTAATACGATTAAAGATAAAGTTCAAACCTTTGTGACGACAACCAGTGTAAACGATATTGAACATGAAACAGTGCAGTCAGCAACCATCTTCCACGTGGAGAATGGAGATATTGTGCGTGAAGAAAGAGGGGATGAGTAATGTTTATGCATATTGGGAATGATCAAGTCATTCAAACGAGTGATATTATCGTGATGATTAATCAACAAGATATTGAAGTCTCCTCGATTAACGAAGAGATGATTGATTATGCTGAACAAGAAGATGATGAACTCGACTATGATGAAGATGTCGTGAAGACAATTATCTTTACCAATGATGGAGTCTATTATAGTCCGCTCGCCATTCCAACACTCAAGAAGCGGACCAGCATTAAAGCGATTCTCTCGCAACAAGAATCGTACTAATCCTTGAAATACACACGACGTGTCAACGTCAGATAAGTGCTATGAAATTAAAGAAATGTAGGTGAACGTAGTGGCAATGGAAGAAAATTTCGAACAAGCTTATGATGAAAGTCAGATACAGGTTTTAGAAGGTCTTGAAGCGGTAAGAAAACGTCCAGGTATGTATATCGGTTCAACCGGTGAAAAAGGCTTACATCACCTCGTATGGGAAATTGTCGACAACAGTATCGATGAGGCCCTCGCGGGACACTGTGATCATATTCAAGTCATTATTGAAAAGGATAATAGTATTACCGTCATTGATAACGGTCGTGGTATTCCAGTTGGGATTCACGAAAAATCTAATCGTCCAGCGGTAGAAGTCATTATGACGGTCCTTCATGCTGGGGGTAAATTTGGTGGCGGCGGTTATAAAGTGTCTGGTGGCCTACATGGTGTTGGGGCATCGGTTGTTAACGCCTTATCAACGTCACTTGAAGTATTCGTCCACCGTGATGGTAAGATTTATTACCTTGACTTTAGTCGTGGGAAATTAACGACTGAACTTGAAGTGATTGGTGAAACCGAGATCACCGGGACAAAGATTCACTTTATGCCCGATAAAGAAGTATTTGAAGAAACAACGATTTATAGCTATGAAACGCTACAAACACGTCTCCGGGAATTAGCCTTCTTAAATAAAGGACTTAAGATCTCCATCGAAGATAAACGTGTCGAAGGCGATACGTCTGTCTATGAAGAATTTTACTATGAAGGTGGGATTAAATCCTACGTTGAATATTTAAATGGTTCAAAAGAAGTGTTACACGAACCATTCTATGCAGAAAAAGAAGAACAAGGTATTGCGGTTGAAGTCGCGATTCAGTATAACGATGGCTTCGCCAGTAATATCTATTCCTTCGCCAACAACATCCACACATATGAAGGCGGGATGCATGAGTCAGGCTTTAAAACCGGTTTGACACGGGTCATCAATGATTATGCCCGGAAAAATAATATGTTTAAAGATAGTGACCCGAACTTAACGGGGGATGATGTGCGTGAAGGGTTAACGGCGATTGTATCGATTAAGCACCCTGATCCACAATTTGAAGGCCAAACAAAAACGAAATTAGGTAACAGTGAAGTGAGAACCATCACGGACGCAACTTTTAGTGACTTATTCTCAAGCTTCTTATTTGAAAATCCTAATACAGCTAGAATCATTGTTGATAAAGGACTGATGGCTTCTCGTGCCCGGATGGCTGCGAAAAAAGCCCGAGAACTAACCCGTCGTAAAGGCGCGTTAGAAATCTCTAACTTACCTGGTAAGTTAGCGGACTGTTCAAGTCGTGATGCGTCTAAAAGTGAACTGTACATCGTAGAGGGTGACTCTGCCGGTGGTTCAGCTAAACAAGGGCGTGATCGTCACTTCCAAGCGATTTTACCGCTTCGCGGGAAGATTCTAAACGTTGAAAAAGCACGTCTTGACCGGATTCTATCAAACAATGAAATTCGTTCAATGGTGACAGCTATGGGGACAGGTATTGGTGAAGACTTTGATATTTCAAAAGCTCGGTACCATAAAGTGGTCATTATGACCGATGCCGATGTCGATGGGGCTCATATTAGAACGTTATTACTGACGTTCTTCTACCGCTACATGCGTCCACTGATTGACTATGGCTATATTTATATCGCTCAGCCACCATTATATAAAATACAACAAGGAAAAGCGGTCTACTATGCGTATAACGAAAAAGAACTTGACCGCATTTTAGCAGAAATCCCTAAAGCGCCACGTCCAGGTTTACAACGCTACAAAGGTCTTGGTGAAATGAATGCAACACAACTGTGGGAGACAACGATGGACCCTGATAATCGTACGTTACTTCAAGTCAATCTTGATGATGCGATCGAGGCAGATCAAATCTTTGATATGTTGATGGGTGATAAAGTCGAACCGCGTCGTAACTTTATTCAAGAAAATGCGGTCTACGTGAAAAACCTAGACGTATAAGACTTGTTTTAAAAAGTTTGACGAAAAAAAGCAATAAAAATGTGTCCTCAGTTGGATAGGAGGTAATTAAATGGTGGATCAAAAGCGTCCCCAGGTTCAAGAAATAAATATTGGTAAAGAAATGCGTACGTCATTTTTAGACTACGCGATGAGTGTCATTGTCTCACGTGCCTTACCCGATGTACGTGATGGATTAAAACCGGTACACCGCCGTATTCTCTATGCGATGAATGATTTAGGTATGCACGCAGATAAAGCCTATAAAAAATCCGCGCGTATTGTCGGTGATGTCATCGGTAAGTATCACCCACACGGTGATTCAGCTGTATACGAAGCCATGGTCAGAATGGCGCAAGATTTTAGCTACCGTTACCCACTTGTAGATGGTCATGGTAACTTCGGTTCTGTCGATGGTGACCCAGCGGCAGCGATGCGTTATACCGAAGCAAAGATGTCAAAAATCTCAATGGAATTACTGCGAGATATTAATAAAAATACGATTGATTATGCCGATAACTATGACGGTTCAGAACGTGAACCAGTTGTGTTACCGTCACGTTTTCCAAACTTACTTGTCAATGGTGCCTCTGGTATTGCGGTCGGGATGGCAACAAATATTCCTCCGCACCAGTTAGGTGAAACGATTGATGCGATTTTAGCGGTCAGCGATAATCCAGATATTTCGATTGAAGAGTTGATGGAAGATTACATTCACGGACCAGATTTTCCTACCGGTGCGACGATTCTCGGTCGCTCGGGTATTCGTAAAGCGTACGAAACAGGAAAAGGCTCGATTACGATTCGCGCTAAAGCTGAAATTGAGGAACAAGCAAATGGCAAGTCACGAATACTCGTGTCAGAGCTTCCTTATCAAGTGAATAAAGCGAAACTCGTTGAGAAAATTGCTGAACTGGCACGTGATAAAAAAATTGAAGGAATCACCGATTTACGTGATGAGTCTGACCGTAACGGTATGCGGGTTGTGATTGAACTTCGTCGCGATGCGAACCCAAACGTGTTGCTCAATAATTTATATAAACAAACATCCTTACAGACGTCGTTTGGTATCAATATGTTGGCACTCGTAGACGGACAACCAAAAGTGCTGACACTAAAACAAGCGCTTGAATATTATTTAGAGCACCAAAAAGTTATTATTCGTCGCCGGACAGAATATGAATTAGAAAAAGCAGAAGCAAGAGCGCACATCTTAGAAGGGTTACGGATTGCACTTGACCACATTGATGAAATTATTGCGCTGATTCGTGGGTCGAAAACAGCAGACGAGGCACGTACTAACCTCATTGAAAAATTCAGTCTGTCTGAAAAACAAGCGCAAGCGATTCTTGATATGCGTCTCCAGCGTTTAACTGGATTAGAGCGTGACAAGATTGAAGGCGAATACGAAGAACTTCAAACATTGATTAAAGAACTGAAAGCTATTTTAAGCGATGAATCAAAATTGATGGAGATTATCCGTGAAGAGCTACTTGAAATTAAAGCTAAATATAACGATACACGTATGACAGAGATTGCTTCTGGCGGATTTGACTTCTTTGAAGATGAAGATTTAATCCCTGAGGAAGACGTCGTAATTACCTTGACACATAAAGGTTATATTAAACGCCTGCCTGCTTCAACTTACCGGACTCAGCGTCGTGGTGGTCGCGGGGTACAAGGGATGGAGACAAGCGAAGATGACTTTGTTGAACACTTAATTTCAACCTCGACGCATGATACGATTCTCTTCTTCAGTAATAAAGGGAAAGTCTATCGTCTGAAAGGGTATGAAATTCCTGAGTTCGGTCGGACGGCTAAAGGGTTACCAATCATTAACCTATTAGAAATTGAAACAGGTGAGTGGATCAATGCGGTGATTTCAGTCAAAGCATTCGCAGATGACCATTACTTATTCTTTACGACAAAACAAGGGATTTCAAAACGTACTGAGTTATCGCAATTTGCGAATATTCGACGCAGTGGACTGATTGCTTTAAACTTACGTGAGGAAGACGAGCTTATTTCTGTTCGCTTAACCGATGGTGAAAAGAATATTGTGATTGCGACACGTAACGGGTCATTGATTCACTTTAAAGAAGATGCGGTTCGTTCGATGGGACGTACGGCAGCTGGCGTAAAAGGTATTAGCTTACGCAAAGGGGATTATGTCGTTTCAATGGAGATTTTAGACGAAGACCAATACGTCTTAAACGTCACGGAAAATGGTTACGGTAAACAAACACCACAATCAGAATACCGCATGATTAACCGTGGGGGTAAAGGTGTGTCTACTTGTAATATTACGGATAAAACAGGTAATGTCGTCGCTGTGAAAGCTGTTCGTGGCGATGAAGACTTAATGATCATTACTGAAAGTGGTATTTTAATCCGGATGCCGGTTGAGTCTATTTCACAAACGGGACGTAACACCCAAGGGGTCAAACTGATTCGTTTAGGTGATGATGAGACCGTTGCGACCGTTGCGGTTGTAGAAAAAACAGAAGAAGATGAAGCTTTAGAAGAAATGACTGGTGTTCAAAATGACCCAACAGATCCTGAAGTAACAGATTCTGAAGACACTTCAACAGATGAATCAACTGAACAAGCATCAGATGACGAACAATAATCTAACAATCAATCAATGATGAATAAGCGAAAGACTAAGGTCTTTCGCTTATTCTATACAAAAGGGGTGACGATATGCGTGTCCATCCAAAACAATTGGTGACAAACTGTGTGATTACTGAGGACATCTATAGTAAAGGCCTGCAGCCTATTATTCCAAAAAATACAGTGGTAACTCCGCTGATTCAAGAAGTACTAGACCGGTTTATGATTCAAGAAGTTGACGTAGATGACTATTTAGAAGACGGCATGACGTACTTTCCCCTACCGTTTGAAGCGGAGGAAGATACACATGAAAAGGTATTATCTACGCCATTTATGGAACATTATCATACCGTTGTTGAACAATACGAAAATCTGTATCAACTTTGGCAAAGTGGTGTACCCTTAGATATCCATAAAGTTAGAGAAACGATTATACCACTAGCCAAGCGTATTGATGAACATAAACGCGACGTCTTACTGTTATTTAAAGAAGTGACAAAAGATCGCTACTTAGCGCATCATAGTGTGGCAATGGCTCTGATTGCGTCTCTGCTTGCGAAACAGTCAGGTCATGATACGGACTGGATTCAAGTCTGTTTGGCTGGATTTTTAGCAGATAGTGGGATGTCCAAGATTAGCCAACGTCTTTTAAGGAAACCACAACCACTTGTTCCACCGGAATATGATCAAATAAAAAAACACCCGATCTATTCTTATCGCTTTGTGGAAAAGTGTGCCTCGTTATCAAGACAAGCTAAACTTGGGATTATTCAGCACCATGAAAAGCTTGATGGTTCTGGTTATCCAATGGGCGTGAAGCGTGCTAAAATTCATTCGTACGCGAAAATGATTGGAATCAGTGATAGTTACCATGCGATGATGTCTGAACGATATTATCAAAAAGAGAAACCGTTATTTGACACAATCATTGAGATGCGTCAACGGATCAATCATCAATTTGATGATCAATACTTATACCAATTCTTTTATCTGTTGGAAGAAACATTAAAAAATCAACAAGTGACCCTATCAACAGGTGAAAAAGCAGAGATTATTGAATTACACTTAAATAAGGATCCAGAAGCTATTGTGAGGGTGTATGGTACCAACAATATTTATACCCTTACACAGGATGCCTCACCAACAATAACCGCCTTTATTTAATTATAAGCACATAACGCTCATCACTGTCAGTCATCATAGACGACTAGTGGTGAGCGTTTTTATGAGAAAAGTAAAAATGGCCTGTATGAAAAATTGAATGACCCTATTTTTAAAGGTTGTATAATATTTGGTGTTGGTGAAGGGATTTTAAGTGAGATAGAGATTGCTCACTAAAATTACTCACTAGCACCTTTTTCTTTCTAAATATA
>NZ_FPAI01000039.1 GCF_900116255.1 Halolactibacillus miurensis | reverse complement strand
AATTGGCAAGATGAAATATATGAAGCGACTCGGTGTGTCCATTCACATGGCAGCCGCTTATGTCATTGCCCGTCGGGCAATAGGCTTTAAAGAAAAACTCCCACCGATGTTGTATTCACTTGTTCCAGAGCAGAAACAAGGTCTACACCATTGGACGCAATGGGCGTATATGACGCGTACCCTGTCTTTTGTCAGAACCCATGTGTTCTACCAGACAGAACGATTCGACCCAAGCAAGTTGTGTTCCTGGGACACACTATTTTCCCAATATGCTTTAACAGATGTTGAGAAAATAGGTTTGCGGCGGTTGGAAAGTAGAAAAATCCATGCTTAGTTGAACGAGCATGGGTCCCCTTTAGGGTGTCCTTAAGGAATCCCCTTCCTCAAACATTCGTAAGAATGTTAGGTGGGGGTAGTTCAATATCGTCTAGATAACGGGGCGCTCACGCCATTTAAAACGAGTCAAGACGCAACTCTTACACCGTCAGATGCTGTCCTCACAGCTATTACGAACCAAGATGATGGTGTATTTGAACAAACTATTAATGACGAGCCTTATTTAATTGCGAAGCGTTATTTACCGGAAATCGAGGCCGATTATTTACTACTTGTACCCGAAGCAAGTTACCTCGCCCCCATTCTTACCATGCGCACGACAACGGTGATGATTAGTATCGTTGGGATGGTTTTAGGTATTATTTTCACCGTATTCTTTGTTCAAAATATTACGAAACCACTTAAACAACTAAAAGCAGGGATGGAACGCATCCATACCGGAGATTTTAGCCCGCTTATTTTAAAGAAAATACATACACTAGAAATTAAAAGTTTAACTGAGAGTTATAACTTTATGGTTGATGAACTCGACACAATTATTTCTCAACTCAAACAATCCATCAACGATCTAACTAATAGTGGCCACCATTTGGAAAGAGAGTCCGATCACATGATTGAACGTTAACACAAACAACCAGGGCAGTAGAAGAAAGTGCCGAGGCGACAAGAGCCTATTCGGAACATACTCAAGCGATTGTCACAGCTGCAACGTCTAGCTTACAACTTTCTAAAAATCACTTAAGTGAGACACTCCGCTTCACAGAATCAATGAATACCGCATCTTCAACAGGTAAAAAAGAATTAGATGACTTAATCAAACAACTCGCCGAGTTTAAAACGGAATTAACTTCGATGCAACAAGAGTTACATGACGTGCTAGATCAAGTCAATCATACGTATAGTTTAACGAGCGCGATTCAAGCCATTTCAGATCAAACAAAATTACTTGCTTTAAATGCTTCCATTGAAGCGAGCAGAGCCGGTAAAGAAGGTCAAGGTTTTATAGTTGTCGCACGAGAAGTGAGTAAACTCGCAGAAGAAACAAAAGCTATTACCATTAATATGTTTGAGCACATGGCCAAAACAAAAAAGATGACCACTTCAGCTGTATCGACCAGTGATTTACTCGTGGAACATCATTTAGGCCACGTTGAGACGATGAAACAGACAACCGATGCCTTTGATAGTTTATTAAACACAATCAAAGAATCAACGGCTGCTATTCACGTCATTGAACATGATATGTCTGCGCTATTTGAACGGTTTAATGAACTGACCAATGTCTCAAGAGAACTTGATCGTATTGCGGAGAATAATCATCAACATACCGAAAGCATGGCAAAAATTGCGATTAGCCATAAAGAAGAGACAGCCATCATTCATAAAGAAGGGGCGAATATTTTAAACTTTGCCAAATCGCTTCAAACATTAATTGATGGTTTTAAAGGTTAAACAAAAAAGCACCGACGGGTGCTTTTACTGTTTACATTCGTTTACTTATATTAATCGGCCATTAAAGCCACCATCAAGGCTTTTTGAGCATGGAGGCGATTTTCTGCTTCTTGGAAAATAACAGAGTGTTTACCATCGATAACATCTGTCGTGACTTCTTCGCCGCGATGAGCTGGCAAGCAATGTAAAAACAGATAGTCATCTTTTGCGTGAGACACGAGGTCCTCGTTCACTTGATAATCTTTAAATAAAGCTTCACGCTTCAGTTGTTCACTTTCTTGCCCCATTGAAGCCCAGACATCGGTGTAAACAATGTCACTACCCGTCATCGCTTCTTTCGGATCCGTTGTCACAGTAATCGTGACACCATTTTCTTCCGCAATCATTTTCGCTTTCTCAACAATATCTTCATTGGGTAAATAACCTTCAGGAGCTGCTGTTTTAAAGTGCATCCCCATTTTAGCAGCACCAACCATAAGTGAGTGCGCCATATTATTACCGTCGCCAATATAAGTGAGCGTGAGACCTTTTAATTGCCCTTTTACTTCTTCAATCGTTTGTAAGTCCGCAAGGACTTGGCACGGGTGATAGTCATCCGTTAGACCATTAATGACAGGGATTGAACCATAATGCGCGAGCGCTTCAACATCGGATTGTTTAAACGTACGAATCATAATCCCATCTAAGTATCCCGATAGAACTTGCGCCGTATCACTGATTGGCTCCCCACGTCCGAGTTGTAAATCTTTTGAACTAAGGAAAAGTCCGGTGCCACCGAGTTGATAAATTCCTGTTTCAAATGACACACGTGTTCGTGTCGATGACTTTTCAAAAATCATTCCAAGCACCTTGCCTTTTAGCGGATGATACACTTCCTTGTTTTTTTGTTTTTGTTTGATTTCTTTGGCGAGATCTAAAATATAACGTAATTCTTCTGTTGTATAATCAAATAACGTTAAACAACTTCTTCCTTTTAATTGGTCTTTCACACTCATCTTTTTGCCTCCTCTAGCATCATTTTTCGGTAACGGTTAATTGTTTTGGGTAAAGTAGGCGCCGCCACTCTTGCATCGAGATAGGCACGCAATGTTTCTTTTCGACTTAAGACCATTACACCCTCACGTAAAGCTTTTAAGCGAATAGTAGCTGTTTGTTGGTCGGCCACTAATTTAATCGTCCCTTTATCTAGTAACTCAATAGCTTTTTCTTCAGTTACAGATACAACGCGCGTTAATCCGTATTGAATAAGTTTATCACTGACTATTTCATTCGCAAAACAGAGGCCGTTCACTTTAGCTAACTGTTTTATTAATGCTTCATCTACATCTTGTAACCCTAGATAGATACCATCTGTTTCGTTCATCGCCATAAATTGATTTTCTTTATAGCCAAAAGCTTTTTGAAGTGCCGCTTCAACCGTTTCACCAAGACCTATTGCCTCTCCAGTTGAGCGCATTTCCGGCTGAAGTAACGGGTCAACATCACTCAGTTTTGTATGAGAGAAAATCGGCATCTTCACCGCGTAAAAGTTTGGCTTTTCCTGCAGACCTAACGTTGGATGAAGCTCTTTTAATGATTGATTTAACTGCGTTCTCACGGCTAAATCAACCATATCAATGCCTGTGACTTTACTCGCAATTGGCACCGTTCGTGACGCTCGCGGATTAACTTCTAGACAGTAGAGCGTTTCTTCATCTTCACTAAAGACGAACTGAATATTGATCAGACCTTTTAAATCAAGTGCTTTTGACAGTTTCTTTGTATACGTTTCAATCAAGGTTTCTTGTTGATTCGTAAGATTTGGCGCCGGGAAAATCGCCATACTATCCCCTGAATGCACGCCTGCTTTTTCAACGTGTTCAAAAATACCTGGAATCACAATATCTTCCCCGTCACAAATGACATCAATCTCGACTTCTTTACCCTCAATGTATCGGTCAAGTAATAACGGAAAGACTTTACTTGATGTTTCCGTCTGGAGTAGCTGGTTGAGATAGTGATCTAAAGCTTGTTCTGAGTCTAAAACAACCATGCCTTGTCCACCAATCACGTAAGACGGACGAAGAAGTACGGGATATCCAAAGGTTTCCGCTGTTTCTTTTGCCTTTTCATACGATAGAACCGTTGTCCCTGGAATGTGTGGAATCGCTAAGTCGTCTAATAGCTGATAAAATTGTTCTCGGTCTTCGGTGACATCAATATTGTTAATATCCGTCCCGATGAGCTTAATTCCCCGCTCATTCAGGTCTTCAGCTAAGTTCACCGCTGTTTGGCCACCAAATTGAATCAACACCCCGTCGGCTTGTTCCTTTAAGACAATTTGTTCAACATCTTCCGCTGTCAGTGGCTCAAAGTATAAATGATCGGCGGTTGAATAATCGGTACTGACTGTTTCAGGATTGTTGTTCACAACAATGGCTTCAATTGCTTGGTCCTTTAATGAAAAGGCCGCATGTACCGAACAATAATCAAATTCAACCCCTTGACCGATTCGGATCGGACCTGAACCTAAGACAACAATTTTTTGTTGCTTATTTAACGGTGTCACTTCATCATACTCGAGCCAAGAACTATAAAAGTATGGCGTTTTCGCTTCAAATTCCCCTGCACATGTATCGACCATCTTATAACTAGCCGTGATATTGTGCGCACGTAAATAGTCATTTATATCTCTCACTGTGGTGTTTAGCAACCTTGCTAGCGTGACTTCACTGAGACTATATTTTTTCGCTTGAGTGAGTAATGGTTTTGGTACGGTTTCAAGCGTATACTGGCTTATTTCAGCTTCAAAATCAATCAACGTTTTAAACTCATGCAAGAAATAACGGGTAATCAGCGTGTGATGATGTAGATCATCGACACTCATCCCGCGTTTTAATGCTTCCATCACATAAAACAGTCGTTCATCGGTTGGGTTTTCTAATGCCTCAATCAAGTCGGCCTCTGTACAAGCACTTAAAGCAGGACGGTGGAAATCGATTTGATTAATTTCCATGGACCGAATCGCCTTTGTTAAAGCTGCCGTGAAGTTACGTCCAAGTGACATCACTTCACCTGTCGCTTTCATTTGCGTGCCTAAGTGACGATTCGCTTGATAAAATTTATCAAACGCAAACCGTGGTAATTTAAGTGCCACATAATCAATCGCCGGTTCAAAGCTCGCATACGTATCTCCTGTAATAGGATTAAGAACTTCGTCTAAGTAATAACCGAGACTCAGTTTCGCAGCGATGCGCGCAATCGGATAACCTGTCGCTTTTGATGCAAGCGCACTAGAACGACTGACACGAGGATTCACTTCAATAATAATATAATCATCGGTGAGGGGATTTAAGGCAAACTGAATGTTACACCCACCAATCACGCCTAAAGCACGAATCACTTTGAGTGATGAGTCTCTTAGCATTTGGTGTTGATGATCAGTCAACGTTTGACTTGGGGCAACAACAATACTGTCACCAGTATGTACCCCAACCGCATCGATATTTTCCATGTTACAAATAATAATCGCTGTGTCGTTATCATCGCGCATCACTTCATATTCAATCTCTTTCCAACCCTTCACCGATTGTTCGATGAGGACTTGGTGAATCGGACTTTGATTTAAGCCATTTTTAACGATGGTCATTAACTCAGCTTTAGAGTCGGCAATCCCACCACCCGCGCCGCCTAATGTATAGGCGGGTCTCACAATAACCGGATAACCGATCTTGTCCGCAAACTGGCAGGCGTCTTCAATATTTTCGACCGTCTGACTCATAGCGACAGGCTCATGTAAGTCTTCCATCATCGCTTTAAACTGTTCCCGGTCTTCCCCGCGTTCAATCGTCTCAAGTGGCGTGCCAAGTAACGTCACGTTATAGTCTTTTAATACACCATGCTCGGTGAGTTTCGCCGCTAAGTTTAAACCTGTCTGTCCACCGAGTGTCGGGAGGAGGCCATCAGGCTGCTCTATTTTAATAATCTCGGTTAAACTTTCAACGGTAAGTGGTTCCATATAAATATGATCCGCAATATTTTCATCAGTCATAATCGTTGCTGGATTATTATTGACTAACACAACCTCAATGCCTTCTTCTTTTAAGGCAAGACAAGCTTGAGTGCCGGCATAATCAAATTCAGCTGCTTGACCAATCACGATGGGACCTGATCCGATAACGAGGACTTTTTTAATCGTATCAAGTTTAGGCATGGACAACCGCCCCCTTCTTCGTCACATCCCTAACAAACTGTTCAATCAAATGCATCGTGTCCATTGGTCCTGGATGAGCTTCTGGATGAAATTGAACCGATGTGATCGGTTTTGTTTTATGTTGCAGTCCTTCAATCGATTGATCGTTCACATTCGTAAAGAGAATATCAAATTCATCCGTAACAGCATCCTCACAGACGACGTAGCCATGATTTTGAGACGTCATATAAACTTTACCTGTGATGCTTGATTTCACCGCATGATTGCCACCGCGGTGACCGTATACTAACTTCTTCGTTTGCATCCCGTAACTAAGTGCCAACAGTTGATGGCCAAGACAAATACCAAAACTCGGGTAGTGATCGGCGATGCTGCGGACAGTGGGAATTAGACTGAGGCAATCAACGGGATCACCCGGTCCATTTGAAAAGACAACCCCATCAACGCTTAACTGATCAAGCTCAGTTTTTGTCGTGTGATATGGACAGATCGAAACATTCGCTCCCGCAGCGGTTAAGGCATTAACAATCGATTTCTTTTGTCCAAAATCGATAACGGCGATATGGGCGTGACTATCGCTAAAGCTGTGATCGTGCTGCACGTCTTTCACTGACACTTTTTTTACGACATCTGGGTCAATCTTGGTCATCGTCACTTTTTCCTGTGGGTCCGTTGAAATTTTGCCGAAAACATTCGGATGGGTACGAATGATTTTGGTTAAATGACGCGTATCAACGCCATAAATAATCGGCACCTTTGTTTTTTCAGCGAGTTGTTTTAGTGTATGGGTAGATGTTGGGTGGTCTGGATGATGACTGACCGTTTGAACGATAAGCGCCTTTGCGCCAAAACTGTCACTTTCTTTTACGTCTACATTACATCCGTAATTTCCGATCAATGGGTACGTCATTGTCACGAGTTGTCCCTCATACGATGGGTCGGTCATTACTTCTTGATAACCAATCATTGACGTATTGAATACCACTTCTCCTTCAATTGTTGTCGCTTCAGTTAAAAATGTTCCCTCTAGCACATCACCGGTATTTAAAATTAAATAGGCCGTCTGCATCTCTCATCCCCGTCCTTTCTTATGTAACTTCCGACGCTCATCCTCTATTCAGGAACTGCCATTCGACAGCTACTTTTATTAATAATTATACACATTAACTAATAATTATACATTGATAGGCGAAACAAAACTAGCCGAAGCTAGTTTGTCTGTTGTTATGATAAAAGTTCCGCCATCTTTTCTAACCAAACCGTTGTGTCACTCAGATAGTTTTCCGCTTCACCAAATTGCCATTCCACACTTTCTTTGGCCGTTCCACCGTGCGCTTTTCTGGCATTAACAACCGCCATCGGATCTAAGACCTCAAAAATATCTTCTTCAATGACTTCAGAGAATTGTTTGAATTCCGCTAGCGTTAAATCAAGTAAATATTTATGGTTGTCGATACAACTTAACACCGCTTCACCAACCACCGCATGTGCTTCTCTAAATGGTAAACCTTTCGTGACTAAATAATCCGCTAAGTCGGTCGCATTTGAATAATCTTTTGCGACAGCGTCATACATTACCTCTTTATTCACCGTCATTGTTTCCACCATTGGGCTAAATAAGCTTAACGCACCAATTAATGTTTCGACGGTATCAAACATACCTTCTTTATCTTCCTGCATATCTTTATTATAGGCGAGTGGCAAGCCTTTTAATGTCGTTAAAATCCCCATTAAGTGACCATACACACGTCCGGTTTTACCACGGACAAGCTCTGGCACATCCGGATTTTTCTTTTGTGGCATCATACTACTTCCAGTACAAAAAGCGTCATCTAACTCAATAAAGTTAAACTCTTGACTCGACCACTGCACAAGTTCTTCTGAAAAGCGTGATAAGTGCATCATGACAAGTGACGCATCCGATAAAAATTCAACGACGAAGTCACGATCACTGACTGAATCTAAACTATTCTCTGTAATCCCGTAAAAGTTTAGTTCATCTTTCACGAAGTGACGATCAATCGGAAACGACGTGCTTGCAAGGGCACCAGCACCAAGCGGTGATTTATTGATTCGTTTAAAACTATCCATCAACCGTTCAGCGTCACGCTGGAACATAAACACATAACTGAGTAAATGATGGGCAAATAACACCGGTTGCGCCCGCTGCAAGTGCGTATAGCCTGGTAGGATCGTATCCGTGTGCGCTTTTGCTTGATTTAATAAAGCCGTTTGTAGTGTCGTTAGTAATTCGACTAATGATACGACTTGATCCCGTAAGTAAAGACGCATATCTAACGCAATTTGATCGTTACGGCTTCGTCCGGTATGAAGTTTGCCTCCAACCGGACCAATCTCATCAATGAGTAACTTTTCTACATTCATATGAATGTCTTCATTTTCTTTTGTTAAGACGTCTTTATTTGTTTTGATTAATGCCTCGACTTTTTTTAAGCCGTCGACAATCGTGTCACGTTCATCTGCTTCAATAATTCCAGCTGAGGCTAACATATTCACATGGGCGAGACTCCCTAAAATATCATACGTCGCCAACTTTTGATCGAAGCTAATGGATGCTGTGTAATCATCGACTAATTCATTGGTTGGTTTTGTGAATCGTCCGCCCCATAGTTTCATTGCTTGACCGCTTCCTTTATATCGACTGTTGTTTTTGTCATTGATTCTGGTTTTTTCTGTTGCGCTTTTGTAACTGTTTCATGGACTTGCGTTGGTAAGCCCCAAAGCTTAATGAATCCAAGTGCCGCATCATGATCAAACTGATCACCTGTTGAATACGTTGCTAGATCTAAATCATATAATGAGTAATCAGATTTTCTTCCCACAACCATTGCTTGACCTTTATATAGTTTCACTTTTACAACACCTGAAACATATTTTTGTGTTTCTGCGATAAAGGCTTTTAAAGCATCTGTCAGGGGTGAGTACCAAAGCGCATCATAGACAGATTGCGCAAATTTTTGTTCAATGATTGGTTTGAATTGTGACACTTCTCTTGGTAACGTCAGTGCTTCAAGCTCTTGGTGCGCCGCGATTAACGTGACACCTGCAGGTGCTTCGTAAATCTCTCTTGACTTAATCCCAACTAACCGGTTTTCCACGTGGTCAATCCGACCCACACCATGCTTACCGGCGATTTGATTTAATTCTAAGATCAGTTCATGCAAAGGATATTGTTGTCCGTTTATGGCTACTGGCTTCCCTTGATCAAACGTAATTTCAATGGTTTCTGGTACATCCGGTGCATCAACGGGATCGGTTGTAAGTTCAAACGCATCCTTTGGCGCTTCTGCCCATGGGTTTTCTAAAATGCCACATTCATTACTTCTTCCCCATAAGTTTTGGTCAATACTGTATGGACTTTCTTTACCGACCGGTACAGGGATACCGTGTTTTTCTGCATAAGCTAATTCCTCGTCCCGTGTCATTTTCCATTCTCTTACCGGTGCGACGATTTTTAGATTTGGATTAAGTGCCGTAAAGGCAACGTCAAACCGGACTTGGTCGTTCCCTTTGCCGGTACAACCGTGGGCGACAGCAACGGCTCCTTCTTGTTCAGCAATATCTACGAGCACTTTTGCGATTAAAGGTCTTGACAAGGCTGAAATCAGTGGATATTTACCTTCATATAATAAATTCGCTTGCAAAGCTGGTAACACATATTCTTCTGAGAAGAGTGCTTTTGCATCTACTGAATATGATTTAATTGCCCCAACATCAATAGCTTTCTTTTTCACAAACTCTAAATCTTTTCCTTCGCCTACATCTAATCCTACCGCGATGACATCATAATTGTATTGGTCTTGTAACCATTTAATTGCCACTGATGTATCTAATCCCCCTGAATATGCTAATACGATTTTGTCTTTTGCCATGTCGATCCGCTCCCTTTTATTTAAATGATCTTATTTTTCAATCGATTCGGTTAACTTGTGTATTATTATGCAACAGAAAGAATAATAATGCAACCCCTTTTGAAGAATTTTTTATTCTTTTTAGGGAATAGTATATTATCAGTCATAACATCATAGCCTATCATCAAGATGAAAGCGTATTTCTATCTGATATACATAAAAATTAATATTTATACATAAGTGTGTATATTATTTAAATATTGAAACTTTTTAACCAAACAAAACGACTGATGTATGAGAGAAACATTTAAAAGGAGGCGTTAATTATGAACAAAAGAAATGGAATCATGTTATTTTTATTTAGTTTGATCCTTATCTTTATGACCGCATGTTCAAGTGAAGATCAATCAGAAACTAATACGATAGGCGACTCGGACATGGAAATGGCCGTTGAAGATGATGCTGCCGAGCAAGAAGCGTATGATGAGGGCGGCATTCGACCAGAGGGACCGATGGAAGACGGCGAAACCGACGCACCGGTTGATACAACTGATCGTAAGATTATGTATAACGCGAATCTAGAACTCACTACCCGGAAGTATGACACAGCGGTGCAATTTATTGAAGAGGAGACCAACCGTGTCGACGGCTATATCCTTAATAAAGAAACGCATCGGTACGATGCGCATTTCCGGTCAGGTTATTTTACGATTCGGATTCCTGCTGAAAACTTACAAACCTTTTTAAATCAATTTGAAACAGACTTATTCCAAGTTGAATACAACGCGATCTCAGGACAAGACGTCACCGATCAATATGTCGACTTAGAAACACGACTCAACACACAAAAACAACTAGAAGAACGGTTACTCACCTTTATGGAAGAAGCTGAATCAACAGAAGACTTACTCCAAATCTCGCGTGACTTAGCGAATGCCCAACTTGAAATTGAACGTCTGACGGGTCAATTAAATTTTCTCGATAATCGGATTGATTATGCGACCGTTGACCTCCGGCTACAAGAAGAGGAAGTCAGCACGATTAAAGACGGCGACTTAAATATTTGGCAGCGGACAAAAGATCAGTGGGTCAGAAGTTATGATGCGGTCATTATCTTCTTCTCTAATCTTTTCGTTTATATCGTCGGTAATTTACCAGTAATTATTATCTTTATTGTGATCGCTTCTGTCATTGGTGTATTTGTAAGACGTCGCTATAAAAAACAGCCGAAATCTCACCATTCACTCAGAAATGAAGATAAACAAGACACTGATCAGTAGTATATAATAGATTGTTTGCAAAGATTTATTTTTACAGAAAAGCACCTGACCTTGGCGTTCATGAACAGGTGCTTTTGATTTGTAACAGTGTTGTGTGATGTTAACGATTGCGTACGATGAATATTTTGCTATAATTCATTTACCTACTTTTATACTTTGTATAAATGAATTTCATTCAGGCTATTAGTTTCTCATTCTTAGACTGAGCGAGAATAAGGAGGCGTGACTGATGATGTATTATTTTGGCTATCTACTATTATCTACTCTTTTTTTTATAATTACTTTTATTGTATTCGGTAGACTCATCCTCCGACTCATCAAGAAAAAAGAACGCCCATCTTGGTGGATTTTTATCATCTTATTGAGTCCCTTTTTAATATACACTTTCTATTATCACGGACTATTACTGTATTTGGATTTACCTTCAGCGTTAAACAAAACCACACATACTAAAACTGGCACCGTCACACATGTTTATATAGCTAGTGGATCTATCGATTTTGAATTAGATAACATCAGTTTTCGAAGGAATCCGTGGACCTTGAATCCAAAAGAGGGAGAAACCTATCAAGTTGACTACTTACCTAATAGTCGCTTCATTATTGAATATGATCAGTTACCTTAATATTATAATTTGTATCACCTTTCAATATAAATAAAGAAAAAAGCACCGACACTTATAAAGTAATTATAAGTGTCGGTGCTTTATACTCATTAGTCTCTTGCACTTTTAAGCTGTTGTTTTCGTTCGTGACGCTCAAAAGCCAGTTTAATTAACGTATCAATCAGATTCGGATAGCTTAATCCTGATAGCGTCCAAAGACGTGGATACATACTGATTTTTGTGAAGCCTGGGATGGTGTTCACTTCATTAATGATTAATGTATCATCTTCTTTTAAGAAGAAATCAACCCGAGCCATCCCCTCACAGTCAAGTGTCTGAAAGACTTTAACAGCTTCTGTTTGAATCTTTTCTACTTGTTCTGGTGTTAAATCAGCCGGTGCCGATAAGACAGCGCCTGACTCATCAATGTATTTTGATTCATATGAATAAAAGTCTGTTTGTGGTAAAATCTCACCGATCACGGATGCTTTTGGTGCGGCATTACCTAAGACCGCACACTCAACTTCGCGTCCTTTTACCGCTTCTTCAACAAGTACTTTATCATCATATAAAAAGGCGTCTTGAATCGCTTTCGTGAAACTTGCTTCATCTGTTGCTTTACTTACCCCGACCGATGAGCCTTGATTGGCAGGTTTAATAAAAACAGGTAAGCCGAGCGTTTCCTTAACAGCGCTAAAGTCAATCGATGCTTGTTCATGTGCTTTAAATACAAGACCAGCTGCCACTTTTAGACCACGCTCTTTTAATAAACGTTTCGTAAAATCTTTATCCATACTGACGGCTGAGCCGAGTAAGTCAACCCCCACAAACGGTAAGTTCAGGGTACGTACTAACCCTTGTAAGCTACCATCTTCTCCTAGTGTTCCGTGAATGACTGAGAACACGACATCTATTTGTTTAATCGGTTCATTTGTTTTACTGTTAATGATTTGAGCAGTGTCTTGCCCAGGGATAACCGCAATCGCTTCACCCGTTAAATGTAACCGAATCTTTTTCGCATCATCCGCATCATCTAAATAATGCGCCTCATCAAGTAAGTGCCATGCACCTTGTTTATCTACCCCGATTAAAGCAACGTCATAGACCTCACGGTCAATCGCTTCAATCACATTCTTTGCTGACATAAGTGATACTTCATGTTCAGCTGATTTACCGCCAAATAAGATAGCGACTGTTTTTTTCGACATACTTATTCCTTCTTTCATTATTGACTATACCGTAAGTTGTTTCGGTTTTTTAAAGAGGACTAATCCGCCACTAACCATATATAGAAGACTTCCTAACATCGCTGGCGCAAAACCTAAAATCGCAACTAAAGCACCTGACACCAGCAGTAAGATCCCGACCATTTTGGGTTTAATATCTTTCTTTAAGAAGTAGATACTTAATCCTCCTGTGACAACCGTGGTGATACTCAGAATGAGGATCATAATCCCGCCAGACTGCAAGTTATCTCGAAACACATTGAATTCTGGTAGTTCAAAGTCATCCTCACTATTTTCAGCTAATTCTGATTCATAGGATTCATACAATTCCATCGCTCTTCCTTCATCATTATGTACAATTAACATACTCGCCCCTTGTACACCGAAAAAGATAAAGACCGCCATACCTAAAATAATTAATATCTTTTCAAATCGTCGTGACATCTGTTTGTTTCTCCTCTCAATTGTTTACCTCATTACTATTTTAACATAGTTCATATCAATCATACTATCGTTTATCCTTGATAGAAAAAGCAGGATAAACAACCCCAAAACACTTATGCTCCCTTTACTTCCTCATGTTATCTCGCCGATTTTTAAATGAATTACATGGTTTTTATACATATTGGTTTTAAATTAATTTTAATTAATCATTCTAATTATTAGATTATTTCAATATTAAACAACTCTAAGCAAATAGGCTAAATTCTATTGAATTTTCAGAAATTTAGCGTAAGATAATAAACATAACTTATCATGTTAGAAAAGTTAACAAAGAGAGGAGCGTCATCAGTTATGAAAAAAATTGAAGCGATTATTCGCCCAGAAAAGTTTCAAGCGTTACGAGATGAATTAGCCTCACACGGATTTTTAGGCTTAACCGTTACCGAGGTCGCAGGAACCGGTAAACAAAAAGGACAAACCGGTGTTTTCAGAGGGACGAGTTATGAAATAAAAGTCTTACCAAAAATTAAAATTGAACTCGTCTTACCGCAAGAACGAACAGACGAAGTCATTGACATCATTATCGACACCTGTCATACCGATCAAATCGGCGACGGAAAGATTTTCGTTTATGATGTGGAAGATGCTGTAAGAATTAGAACGAAAGAACGCGGCAAACCGGCTGTTCTATAAAAATCTAACGAGGAGATGATGAATGTGTTTAAGAAAATAGGCCTTTTACTTTTTATTAGTATATTTTTAACATCCCCACTCTATGCCGACACTGGTGTGGTAACAACAGAAACCGTCGATATGTTGTGGGTCATGATTGGGAGTGTGTTAGTCTTCTTCATGCATGCGGGATTCGCTTTAGTTGAATCAGGCTTCACCCGCGCAAAGAACTCATTAAATATTATCACAAAAAACTTTTTAACCATTAGTATTGGACCGATCATCTTTTATCTTGTTGGTTATGGGCTGATGTTCGGCGATAGCTTTAACGGATTATTCGGATCAAATAGCTTCTTATTAAGCGGCGTTGACGATATGGGGTTCTTCGTCTTCCAAGCAATGTTTGTTGCAACCTGTGCGACGATTATCTCTGGTGCCGTTGCTGAGCGGATTAAAATCGGGGTGTATGTTTTAATTACACTTGCGATGACGAGTGTAATTTATCCTGTCGTCGGTCACTGGATTTGGTCAGATGGCTGGTTAGCTGAATTAGGCTTTACTGATTTTGCCGGTTCAACGGTCGTTCACTTAACCGGTGCCGTAGGTGCTTTAACGGTCGTCTTATTCTTAGGACCGCGTCTCGGTAAGTATACAAACGGTAAAATCAATGTTATTCCTGGCCATAATATACCGATGGGCGCTTTAGGGGTATTCATTTTATGGTTAGGTTGGTTTGGATTTAATGGTGGTTCAACGCTCGCCGCTGATACCGAGCTTGTGCCAATGATTGTCGCAACAACGCTGATGGCAAGTGCGGGTGGTTTATTATCAACTGTTTTATATTCACAACTACGCTTTAAACAAATTGACGTCTCTCTTGCTTTAAATGGCGTACTCGCCGGCTTAGTCGGGGTCACAGCTGGTACAGCTGAAGTGTCCATTCCCGGCGCGATTGCGATTGGGGTCGTCTCTGGCGTCATCTTAGTCGAAGGGATTACATTCATTGACCGCGTTCTAAAGATTGATGATCCCGTCGGGGCAACAACCGTCCACGGCCTCTCAGGTATTTGGGGTACACTTGCGGTAGGTTTATTCTCGGTTGAATCCGGCTTATTTTACGGCCACGGATTAAGTCAATTCTTAATCCAAGGTCTAGGCGTCTTAGCAGTAGTCGCGTGGACAATGGCGTCAGTTGGTGCTGTCACTTTCGTCATCACTCGATTCACATCTATTCGCGTATCAGAAGAGGAAGAGCGTATTGGACTTGATATCTCTGAACACGGCTCTAGCGCGTATCAATTTAATGATACCTTCTCGAGTAAAGAAGCGATTCAACCGACCGGTGCTTTTGAACTGGCTGATAGACTGAATCAGCTTTCTGAGTCAAAAGCTACCTAAGTAGACATCGTTTACGATGTACACTAATCCCCCTTGTTGGCTACACCCTTTGGTGTAGCCTCTTTTTTATACGCTTTTATCTCTTATCTGACTACCGTACTCTTACAAAATTACTTATAAAAAGAAAGACTTCGCTAACATCGGATGTATGATGCAAAAAAATAGATTTTATCGCTTTAGGGCGAGAAGACACCTTCCTCAAGTGCGTCAGCACTAGGTGGGTGATGAATCGCTTGTTTTGAATATTTTTGAAGTGACAAACATATATTCTTCATGGTATAATTAAAGCACTAACAGTGACCGTTACAAAACCAAGGGAGGATGGGTATCATGGGCATGAAGGCTATTTTTTCAAATCGCTTATATAAGCATACGATCGACCCTGATTTTGTTATGTCCATGGCTCACACCCTCCAGGTGTTTAATCAAGCCAAACATTTTCGCTATCAAGCGGAGGTCCGTGAGCTTAGGGGCGTGAAAGCGAAAAGTTCCGTCTCCATCCATCAACAATTGAAACAACGTTACGGATTAAATGATTATTATGCGAACAGCGCTGTTCAAGAAGGACGCGCGCTTTTATCCGCGCAAAAAGAATTGAAGAAAATGTACATACGTGAATGAATTTCATAATTCTGAGGCCTTGCGGCCCAATGGTTTTGAAGCATAAAAAAGGAAGTACCTCCCCAAGTCTTGTATAATGGTAAGTAA
>NZ_FPAI01000014.1 GCF_900116255.1 Halolactibacillus miurensis | reverse complement strand
TATAGTTTAACAAATGAGGGTGTATAAGTGTATTTTTTTGATATAAGCTAAGGGCATGTCAGATCAAGGGGTACCACCACATTTAGTATAGAGCCAAAAAAACGGAAAAGGGGATGGTAAACACCAAAAAATAAAACACACAAGTACGGGTCACTTGTGTGTTCATGATCTATTCTTGATTTGTTTCCACTGGCAACTCAGGATGACTAATCCAGTCACTAAAACTACCAGGATAAAGTTTCACGTTTTTATACCCGAGTGACTTTAAAGCGAGATAGTTCATACAGGCCGATACACCCGATCCGCATGAAAGAATGATTTCTTCGTCTTTATTTAAATCTTTAAACACCTCTTCAAGTTCAGCGGTTGATTTAAACGTTCCGTCACTGTTTAAAACTTGCTGCCAATCAAAGCATTTTGCCCCTGGAATATGTCCTTTTTTATGATAGAGCGGCTCCGTCTGGCCGAGGTAACGCTCTAAACTACGAGCATCCGTTAAGGTAATGTTAAAATCATCTTTATGTTCAATCACATAATCAATATCAACAATCAGTTCATCATTTCTCACGAATGGCGTTGATGACATTGGTTTTCGCTTAACGACAGAAGTCACAGGATAACCAAGTGCCTTCCACCGATCAAAACCACCATTAAGTACTCTCACCGTTGGATGTTGATAATGATCCAATAACCAGTAAAGCCTTGCAGCAAACATCGCATTCCCTTGATCATATATGACAACCTTCGTCTCAGGTGTAATGCCAATTGACCGTAATTTATCCGTAAAGGTTGTTTCATCAGGCAGCGGATGATTCCCCCCATGTTTTTTCGGCACGCTTGATAAGTCTTTATTCAAATCGAAATAAACAGCCCCTGGAATATGTGATGATTCATATAACTGTTGCCCTTTTGTTTGATCCATCAACTCAAAACGGGTATCAATAATCGTATAGTCATCAATCGACTCAAGCAAGGTTTCTGGCTCAATTAAAAACGACATCTATAAAACCTCCAATGTACGAAACTTATTAATTCTAAAGATAATCCTGATCTCGGATATAATTAACAGAACAATAAAGATCAAGGCGACAATGCCTGTCACGATATTTGGTAGAAGGAGTGTCACCATATTTAAGCCAAAGCTCACACCAAAAATAAGTTGATAGCTTCTTTTTAAATTGTCAACACCATCTTTAAAATCTTGATACTGAAGCGCTTGTGCACGATTATGTAACAGTTTTAATATTTCTAGCACAACAAGGAAATGGATGATACTAATGGCACCCCAGCTAAGTGAGGCAACTATACTCGTCGGATTATAACGAAGAAAGGCATCCACAAAGACGAGAATAGCGCCTAAGACAGGAAAAACAATCCGCAAATCGGTCCCTTCCGTTTGATTGTACTCATGCAAACTATATGCGATGAGCCCATATCCTATACTATCAATTAATAAGTCAAAATCATTAATCTCAATATCAAATAAGATAATGATGTAACTAATGATGAGTGTCGTTAATATTTTTTTCATATACAACCTCTTTCCGAACATGCTTTTTTATATCAACGTGACGCCTTAATCGATTATGACACGACTAGATTGTTTTAAATCATTAATCGTTTGATGTCCTAAACCAAACATCGCCATTTTAAGCTCGAGTTCTCGAATGGCCATCGTTTCCATAACCGCTTCAACAGAATCCGTTGCTTCCTTAAGTATACCACGCGCATAACCAACCAGATCGGCACCTAGTCCTAACGCTTTAACCGCATCCACGCCCGTACGCATACCACCTGATGCAAACACAGGTTGATTGGTATTTGCTCGAACGGCGCGTAAACTTTCTACCGTCGGGATCCCCCAACTCGTAAATGCTTCAGCTGCTTGTTTTTTGACTGGGTCTTGTGAGCGTAACTTTTCTACTTGTGACCAACTCGTCCCACCAGCACCGGCAACATCAATAAATTGAATCCCAATGTCTGTTAGTTGCTTAGCAAGAGCCCCGTCAATCCCGAAACCAACTTCTTTCACGCCCACAGGAACATCAACGGCTTTGACTAGCGATTCAATCTTCGGTAATAGTGATTCAAAGTTTGTGTCTCCTCCGGTTTGAATTAATTCTTGAATAGAATTAAGGTGAAGCACAAGTGCCGTTGCTTCTGTCTCATCGATAATGGTTTGACACATCTTTTCAGTAAAGCCATAGTTAAGTTGCACCGCACCTAAGTTAGCGATAATCGGAATCGTCGGTGCGAAGGGACGGACTTTAAAAGATTGCCTAAATTGTTCATCTTCAATCAAGGCGCGAGTAGACCCAAGCGCAAACACCCAACCACGGACTTCACAAGCACGGGCTAAATGTTCATTAATACTTCCCGCAAGTGCTGCACCACCTGTCATCGAGCTGATCAAGAACGGGGTTTGTATGGATTGGTTAAATAAAGATGTCTCTAATGACACGTCCGCAAAATTTATTTCTGGTAGCGCGTTGTGAATCAGGCGGACGCTTTCAAATCCAGTCGTAATCCCTTCACCTAGTACCTCATCTGTTAAACACCATTTAATATGTTCTGCTTTTCGTTGGTGAATTGATTCTGTCATACACCATTGCCTCCCTCTCTAGCTCTGACCTTTCTCTTTTTAGGTTACTGATTGATTTGATTAAACAAAGTAAGCTTACGTTTATCTGTCACAATCGCTCGCTTGTTAAATACTTGATAATTATTTTCTTTAACAACTTGAATAATCTCACGGTAGTAACGGGCCGCTAATTTTAACGTAAAGGCACTTTTTTTCGGGTACTGATCAATATACGCGATACCTTCTGTAAACCAGCGGTCCGCTTGGTCGGTTAAATCATCAATCACTGCCTTAAACTGCGCATTGACTTCTTGATTATGAAACATCGTTAATGTATAACCATGCCGATCAAACACTTCAAGTGGAAGATAGCGCCGGTTTAGGGTTATATCCTGCCCCACATCGCGAATAATATTAACAATCTGCATCCCTTTACCTAATTGTATGCCTGCCTTTATTAACACATCACTTGGGTTTGGATGAAGGATGGGGATTAACATTTCTCCCACGCTGCCTGCCACCCGGTAACAATAATCCTCAAGTGCTGCCATTGTGTCATATTCTGTCTGTTTAAAATCTAATAATTGACCACTCATTTGGATATAGTATGGTTCTTTCGTAAGCGGAAACGCTTGAAAAGCCCAGCGCAGCGCTGGCCAAATAAAATGTCCTTCTGCACTATCTAGCTGGTCAAAGTGGGCACTTATCTCATCAATCGTATAAAAGGACGCTTCGGGTTCATCGACCGCATCATCAATTAAACGACAAAATGCATAAACAACGTAGACCGCTTCTCGTTCTTTTCTCGGTAAAAATTTAAACGCGTGATAAAAACTCGATGACCCTTGCTTCATCATTGCTTTCGCTTGTTCACGTAAATCTTTCGATAAATACATGCCCTACTCTCCTCTTTCTATTGCTTCTTTCAACAATTTCGCTCCTTGCATCACAATCGGGACGCCGCCACCAGGATGGACACTTGCGCCCACCGCATACAAACCTTTAATGGTTGGGTGAACAATTTGGGGCCTAAAAGCACCTGATTGAGATAATAACGGACTCACACCAAAACTTCCCCCTAAATATAAACCATCGCGTTCAGCATCACGTGGGGTTCTGATCTTTTTCCACTCAATATGCTTCGTTAAATCTTCATATGCTGTTTCTTCTAACCACCGTAGTTGATCATCAACAAATGCATGAAGTTCTTCCTCCGTTGGATTAATGGCGGTTGGCACAGGTATGAGAATATACAACGTACTCCCCTTACTATTCGTGTCTTCAACCGCGGTAGGGTTAAATACATATAGGGACGGATCTGTCGGTAACGTCTGTTTAGACGTGACACTTTCCATGTAGCGACTAAAGTCATGTGACATTAAAAATTGGTGGGTGAGTTGGTTCGTGTATTGTTTAGATAAACCTAAATAAACCATGACACAACCACTCGATGGTTTTAACGGACGATCCAACACTTTATGACCGTCAATCAACCCTTCTATCGTTGGATAATCTCCGTTATACACTACTTTATCATAAAACTCAGGGCCGTCGGAAGAAATCAGTCCTTTTATCTGATTATTTTCGACAATTATCTTCTCAACCGGTGTTTGTTTCTTAATCGTGACACCTAGTTCGTGTAAGTACGCTTCTAATTTAGGAATGAGCGAATAATACCCACCTTTCACGTACCACACACCAAAAGCGTGTTCACTATATGAAATCAACCCGTATAACGCGGGTACTTGATGGGGCGCACCACCAATATACAGTGTTTGTAAGCTATACGCGTCCCTAAGACGCTGATCTTTGAAGTACCTGGATAAATAGTCAGTTACGGTCCGGTATGATTTTGACTTTAAAACAAACTTTAAATTGGTCAATGATAAAAAGTCTCGTTTTGATTGAAAATCTCTTGACAGAAAAGCATCGACACCAAAGTAATAAACATCTTCCATTTCTTTTAGATAACGTTCAAAACCATCACCATATCCTGGAAATTTGGCTTCGATTTCGGCTTTTGTTTTCTCTTGATTACGATACTTTCGAAAAGTTGTCCCATCTTTAAAATGAATATCATACACAGGGTCAATCGAGATTAGTTCATACTGATCTTCTTCAAAGCCAACATCATTAAAAATGTCTTTTAACAACTCCGGCAATAAGACAATCGTTGGACCTTGATCGATTTCAAAGTCCCCATTACGTTCATATGTTAGCCGACCACCTAACCGATCAGATTTTTCATAAAGTGTCACCTCATAACCTAAACGTCTTAAATATAAACTAGCGGTGATACCACCGATACCACCGCCAACAATCGCAATATGCTTCATCTGTTGCGACAAGTAAACCTTTTTACTTGTCTCCCTCCTTTTTATATGTCCTTCATTGATTGAATGAAAAAGCGAGACTTTCGCCTCGCTTTTCCTATTAACTATTCACTTTGGCCATGATTGCTAGGGTTAACGCTTGTCTCTTATGACATATTGTTCATCTAATAGGCGCGCGCTAATAAGTGCTGATTGATAAATCGTTGGTAAGCCGCTACCTGGATGCGTGCCACCACCGACTAAAAAGACGTGATCGACATCGTCAAACTTATTATGCGGACGGAAATACATCATCTGTGACAAGTTATGTGCTAAATTAAACGTCGCACCTTTATACACGTTATAGTCATCTTGCCAGTCTTGTGGTGTAATCATTTTTTCTACTTCTATATGGTTACGTAAACCTTTTAGTGCCGGTTCTTGTTCTAAGCGATGTAACACTTTTTCTCGTAAAACAGGGGCTTCTTTCTCCCAATCAATATCCGCTTCTAAATTCGGCACTGGAACTAAGACGTATAGCGACGATTTCCCTTCGGGAGCGAGTGTCGGATCAAGCTTAGACGGATTATGAACGTAAATGGAATCATCATCTGAGAGCGCCCCACCCGAGGTGACATTCTTCACGTTTTGTTCATAATCATCCGCAAATAAGATTAAATGATGCGGTAAATCAAGCGGCTTGTCTACACCTAAATACAACATAAAGGTTGATAACGATACGCCTTTTTTATCCACTTTCTCTTTTTTGTATCGTTTTAAGTGTTTTTGATTAAAGAGCTGCGTCACGGCATAGCCAAAATCAGCATTAATCACGACATCATCTGAATACTTTTTCTCTCCAGTACTTAGTTCAACCCCTACCGCTTTTTTATTTTCTACCAACACCTGTTTAACAGGGGTATTTAAATGAATCTTCCCTCCAAGCTCTCTTACGACATCAGCCATCACTTCCGATACTTGACTCACGCCACCGGCAGGATGGAACAGTCCACCTGAGTGTTCTAAATAAGACAACATAGTGAACGTTCCTGGACAATCCCAGGCAGACATACCTAAATATTTTGATTGGAATGAAAAAGCCCATTTTAAACGCTCATCATCAAAATACTTCGATAAGCAGCTATAGACTGTCTCAAAAGCGTCTAAGTGCGGTAATGCCCGCAAAGCTTCTTTTGATGTATAGTCGGTCAATGATCCGAATGGTTTTCTTAACAAATCACTAACTACCTCAAATTTTTTACTCTCGCGCTTTAAAAAGCGCCAGTAACCTTCTCCGTTACCTGGAAATAACCGTTCAATCTCCTCATACGTTCGCTCATGATTTCGACTCGGTTTAAATGCAACTTGTCCAAATTTCAATGTATACAATGGATCAATTTCAGTCATCTTAATATAATCACTAATCTCACGGCCGCTTTCATGGAAAACTTCCTCTAAAACAGATGGCATCATATAGAAGGTCGGACCTAAATCAAAATGATACTCACCTACTGTTAAACGTGACGTTCGTCCACCTACACGCGCGGCTTTCTCATACACATCGACTTGGTAACCTTTATGTAGTAACTGCATCGCAATGGCTAGACCACCCGGCCCTGCGCCAATCACACTGACGGATTGATTTAACATGAGCTCTCGCACCTTCCTCTTAACTGTTCATGTATTTGTCGTGACTTTTCTTTACAATCATTATATAATACTTGTATAACTTTTGTATAGAATTATACTTTATTTTGTCGAATCTTATCCTTTTTGATTAAAAAAGTTTAAAAAGATGGATCGTTTCCGTCTAAGATCATGACAAACGAATGGGGATTTTGTATACTTTTTAATAGAAAAAGGGGTGGAGCTATGTACGGTATTAAACGTATCGCAGAACTAACAGGCGTTTCTCCTATCACACTTCGCGCGTGGGAGAATCGTTACGGCGTTATTTTACCTGACCGGACAGACGGTGGGACTCGGGTTTATACCGATGAACATTTAGAAGATTTAAAGTGGGTCATTAGACAAAAAGAAACGAACCACTTAACGATCGGACAAGCGATGCAAGCGCTTGAAGATAAACGTCAACATATTAAGAAAGCACAAATATCAAAAGAAGACTATCCGCGCTTTATCGATGGGTTATTTCTGTTACTCAAACACCATCAACTAGATGAAGCCAGTAGTTACGTCGAAGAACTCAAAGAATTAATTGAAATCGACATTCTGTTTCATCACATTTTTATTCCTATCTTAATACGGGTAGGGAATGAGTGGGAAAGTGGTGATTTATCTGTCGCAGAAGAACATTATATGAGTCACTTTATTCAACAACAAATCGCCCATTACTTTTACCATTATGATGTTAAATCAAAACGAGCAACAGCCGTCGCTTTTTGTCCAATTGATGAAATGCATCAAATCGGCTTACTGTTATTCTCTATTTTCTTAAAACAACACGGCATCGATGTTTTATTTATCGGTGAAGCAACGCCACTTAAAGATGTGAAAGACATGATCGCTGACAATGATATTAGTTTAGCAGCCTTCTCTCTAACAACATCAAAAGAACTTGATTCTGTGATTGACTTTTTAGATGCATTAAATAAGGACTTCCCTAACGTCAAGTTCGCCATTGGTGGACAACAAGCACCAGAACTACCCAAGCGTTTTCACCCTTATTTGATCAGTCCTGACCCAGTTGATTGGGCAGCATGGGTGATGAATACAATGGCATAATTTTATTCCCGACACAAATTAACATCACTAAGACACCTAATCGTTCTTAGTGATGTTTTGTTATGAACGGATTACGTCATTAAGACAGCTTTACGTTAGATTTAATCACCTTATACGTCTAACCACTTTTACTATGAGGGCTAACAGAAAAGCGGGCGCGATGAATGCGAAGAAACAAAAAAATGAAGCGTGACTTAAGTGGTGCTCTACTTCATTTCACGATGAATTCGTGCTACACTAATGAAAAAGACTTTGGAGGAATGACTAGTATGAAAGCCGCTTTATTGAATCGCTTTATCTCTTACGTGAAAATAGATACCCAATCAGACGAATCAAATGATACGTGTCCCTCAACAGATAAGCAATGGACCTTACTCAAACAATTAAAACAAGAACTCATCGAACTTGGAATGGAAGACGTGACACTGGATGACTACGGTTACTTATTCGCGACGTTAAAAGGGAATACCGCAGATACTGTGCCAACCGTTGGATTTTTAGCCCATGTCGATACGGCAACAGACTTCACTGGGACAAATGTGAACCCACGAGTCATTGATGACTATCAAGGAACTGACATTGTGCTAAACGAAGCTAAACACATTGTGATGAAAACAAAACACTATCCTCAACTGCATAATTACCTCGATCACACCTTGATTACAACCGACGGGACGACACTGCTTGGTGCGGATAATAAAGCTGGCGTGGCTGAAATCATGACTGCCATGGATTACTTAATCAACCATCCTGAAATCCCGCACGGCGATATTAGTATTGGTTTTACACCCGATGAAGAGATTGGCCGCGGGCCACATAAGTTTGATGTGAAAGCTTTCCATGCTGATTTCGCTTATACTGTTGACGGTGGACCTATCGGCGAGTTGCAGTACGAGAGTTTTAATGCCGCTTATGCTAAAGTCCGCTTTTTTGGTAATAACGTCCATCCAGGAACAGCTAAAAATAAGATGGTCCATGCGACAAAGATGGCGATGGCCTTTCATGACCGGTTACCAAAAGACGAGGCGCCTGAATTTACTGAAGGCTATGAAGGTTTTTATCACCTTTTATCGATGTCAGGCGATGTGGAACAGGCTGAACTTTATTATATTGTTCGCGATCATGACACGGATCAATTTAACAGTCGTAAAGATCGGTTGAACAAGATGGTGCTAGAATTTAAACAAAAATATGGCGATGCCGCGATTGAGATAGAGATGGGCGATCAGTATTACAATATGAAAAATAAAATCGTTGAAAAAATGGCCATTGTCGATGTGGCGAGCGAAGCGATGAGGTCACTCAATATTGAACCCATTATTGAACCGATTCGCGGAGGGACAGATGGGGCACAACTTTCTTACATGGGATTACCTACCCCTAATATTTTCACCGGCGGCGAGAACTTCCATGGCAAGTTTGAATTTGCATCACTGGATGACATGACAAAATCTGTTCAAACCATTTGTAAAATCGTAGAATTGATTACTGACTATCATAAAGCGGGTAAATTATGATTGCACAAATCCAAAGATTTATCAAAGCTCATCGCTCTTTAGTCTTCTTAGCTCTTAGCTTTATCACGTTGTATCTTGCTGGCGCTCTTTTTATCGAACTCGCCGAGGAAGTTTTAGAAGGTGAAGGATTTTATATCGACCGCTTAATCGAAGACGCGCTTGTTTTAGAGGAAAGTCAGGGGCTCTATACGTTCTATAGCTGGGTCACTGAACTCGGTTCTGCCTGGTTTCTTATCGTTGCCTCACTTGTGACGGTGTTAGTATTAGTGAAGTTTTATCAACAGCGCTTTCTTGTGACGCTATTTCTCATTAATATGGCCGGAACGTCTGGATTAACACTTTTATTAAAGCAATTTTTCGGTCGTGACCGACCGAATGTCATTGAAGCGTTAGACGGCATTGGTTATAGTTTTCCAAGTGGCCATGCGACAGGCGCGATGGCTTTTTATGGCTTTCTCATCTTTCTCGTCGTTATTAGTCATCAAACACGTACCATCAAGATTTCGCTCAGCATCTTGTTAAGTATGATTATCATTAACGTCATGATGAGTCGCGTATTCTTGCACGTTCACTACTTTACTGATGTGGTCGCTGGTGCTACGCTTAGCTTTATTTGGCTTGGTGTATCCATTCTTAGTATTCTCTATATCTGGCGGAGAAAAAGAATCTAGTCACGTGATAACTTTTTAATTCAGTCATACCCTTAATTTTTAACAGATGTTAAATACGACAAAGCCACAAGCGATGCTTCCATCACTTGTGGCTTTGTCTAACATTAACGCTATATTGATGTTCTTTTCACATTAACTTTCTACCGTTGATCTTTCGTTTCACTGGTCATTTAAAGAAAAATCATCTCATTTACAGTACATAGTTAATTAAAAACCAAAGAATCCCAAAGAAAATGACAAGATAGGCGCCATACTTAATAATGGCAACACCTACTTTACTTGAATCGGTTTTCTTCTCATGTTTTGTTACTTCTACATCTTTATTTTCAGTCATTGTTTATACTCCTTTTTATACGTTTTAGTTAATTAACAATTCCCTCCAACATATAAGAGATAAACCTATCTTTATGCTTTTACCTAAAAATAAGACTTTCGTACATTATACCTCTGAGTCTTCTTCACTAAGAAAATAATCAATTTGACGATCAAGCGCTTGAATTCTTGCGAGTGCTTTTTCATGACTAATTTTACGATAATGATGATTGCCACCGACTTCTTCTACTTTCGTATCCGCTTCATGAACAAGCTGTTGTAATGGCGTTAAATTCAATTCACCTTCTGGTAAATAAGAATCTGTATGCAGCAGAATGGCTAACGCAATCGATTTGGCTTTTTTACGATCCTCACCTAAGCGAATGAGCAGTTTATGTGCTCTTTCTGCCCCTTTAATCGCATGAATATCATTTTCTTTATATAAATCATAGTCCCACTTGCCGTCACGATACCATTCATAATGACCGATATCATGTAAAAATCCAGCTTTCGTCGCTAGATCCGGATCAACCCCAAAATCTTCAGCAATCTCTAGGGCGACTTCTGCAACATCAATGGCATGAGCCATACCAGAGCGGTTAACATATTTTTGAACAATATGATGATGATATAATTCTTCAAGCGTAACGTGTCGCAATTAAATCGCCCCCCTTATTTTTTTCTTACTAACCTAGCATGATTTTCACAAAGAATCAAGTTAGTTATCCATTCCCACTTGATAGCATCGGCAAACTAGAGGGGGACTTATACAAGTCCGGTCTGTTAAAAGAAAAACGCTTATCCTGAAATAGGATAAACGTTTTGGTATTACTGATATTCGAGTAAATGTTGATAAAGCGCCCCATAGATATTTGATTGACTTCTATAGTGACACGTCGTTAACTTAGGTTTGGCTACGTGATGAGGATTGCGTGTTAATATCTCATCGATTGCTTTTCTTAATCGATCCAAAAAGAGCGGTTGTACACTAATGCCCCCACCAATCGCAAAAATTTCAGGATCAAGCACGTATTGTAGATTAATGATTTGGGCCGCTAAATGATGACAGAAGCGATCAAAGATGGTGAGCGCTTCTAAGTTCCCTTCATTTAAATATCGAAACACACCTTCACCATCTTGCGGCTCTAATCCTATCACATCAGCAATAGCCTTTACCGTTAATGAGGCTGAACATGTTTCACCGACAAAAGTTGCTTTCTTCGTCTCAACATCATAATGATCCATCACATAACTTGCTTCACCCGCTTCTAAATGCGCCCCGCGGTAGAGGGAACCATTTATAATGACGCCTCCCCCAACACCAGTACCAATCACAAGTACCACACTATTAAGATGGTCCTTAACACTTCCTTGCCAAAGTTCAGCTAAAGCGGCACATTTTGCGTCATTTTCAATAGAGACAGGTACATGTAAAGCTTTCGACACGTGTTCTTTCATGTTGACTTCGTGTAGATATGTGAGGGCACCGCCGTGATAAATAATCCCTGAATCAACATCGATTGTACCTGGACAACTAATCGCCACGCCTTTTAGATCACTAAAATCTTTCGCTACGGTCACCATCTTATCAATCAATGTCAAAGCATCGACGTAAGGTGTTTCAAATTTACCTGATGTTTTAACATCACCCGTCTGACTAACAAATGCATACTTGACAAAAGTTCCTCCAATATCATAGACCATATACATCTTTCTTCACTCCAATCCGAGTTAACGTTAACTTCATATAATTGCACATATAGCTTAATATATCCATTAACCTAAGTATAACGTTAACGAGCGAAAAAACAACCAACAAACCACATCTAAAATCACTTAATTTTGACGAATATCTCGTCTCATAAAACCGATTCCACCTATCACTAACAAACCTAAACCAATACCCGTTAAACTCATCAACGGCCACACAGTAAAGTTGTCCATTGGCAATTCTGGAATCCAGTAGAAAGGTGAAACACGCATGAGCCAATCTGGAAATTCTAATAAATCCCCTAAATAAATCAACACAAAACAAAACAGCAAATAAAGCCACGTAAGACCGTCAAACTTACCTAGAAGGCCATAAATCGCCCCCATCACACCTAAGACAACCCAGATCGCTGGTAAGTAGACGATATTCGCCTCAACAATGGTCATAAAATCAACACCCGTATCAAGGACATATACGCCAGCACCAGCTAAACTTACCACAGCGATGGTCAGTAAAACGATACTTGTTAGAACACTGATCACGCTATACCACGTATAAATTCTTAGACGCGATAGCGGCCGAGCAAAGAGATGGTCTAGTCTTCCTTTAACCTCTTCTGACTTTAACTTGTGAAACACCATTAAGGTCGGGATGGTTGAAATAATCGCCATGACCTTTAAAATGATCGCAATAAATTGTTCAGTAAGTGAATAGTCTTCTGTTGAACCAATAATTTGCTGGATGACCTCATTTTCAGATAAGAAAGCATCTAAATCACCGAGAACCGAACCATAACTAAGGCCGATCAACAGCATCGCCACAAACCATGAAATGAGCGGGACTTTTTGTAAGGTTAATATAAAACCTGGTGTTGTTTTTAAGAAAGAGGAAGCCGATTTTTTCCCGCGTTTATCAGGCAGTAAACCACTTCCTAAATCACGTTTTTCTCGTAGTCGCATACTGAGTCCAATAATAAAGAAACTGATGACCACAATTACTATTTGCGGCCAGAAGTAGTTAGCTACATACGCTTGAGTTTCTTGCAGGAGTCCGAGCGGTGACAAGTATGATAACCATAAGTCACCAGCATCCCCAACCGCACGCACCATATAGCTCACACCAAGCACAAGGTAACTGAGCATCATTGACCCACGTTGATTGTTACTAAGTTGTGCGGTTAAAAGCGTGATCGCCCCGAAGAAGATCCCACTTGCAAAAAGTGCGGAACTATAGCTTAAGCTTCCGATAAAATCGATACTATCAATACCTAAAATCGTTAAGCCAATCGTTGTCACTAAGGCTAATAGACCGTTAGCTAAAAATAGCACAACGATGGCACTAAAACTTGGCGCTAAACGACCGAGTGGTAAAGCAAGAAGTAACTCTAGTTGTTGATTCTCCTCATCTTGCCGGGTCAGACGGTTCACTAACAGAATTGACATAATCGCGACAACAATCATGGTCATCACGAGCATCTCATGACTCAGCATGGCGCCATTCGTATAGTTATCTAAACCAAACCCACGGCCAATAAGTGCTTTCATCGCCGGATTTTCCATTGTTTCTGCCATGAGTTGACGTTCTGTGTCTGATTGATAGAGCCCACTAAAGGCAAGTGCGACAGCAACAGTTGTTGCGACAAGACTAACGATCCAGATCGAGAGTTTGATGTATTCGCGTTTAAGGTAAAACAAAAGGAGTTTCGTCGCTTGATAAAACGGTTGTCGACTCATCCTTATGCACCTCCTTTGTCATCACTCTCATAATGACGCATAAACAAATCTTCCAAGGTTGGTTCTTTCGTTTCTAATTTCGCGATGGGGAATTGACCTAAGAAGCTAAGTACCGACGAAATCTGTTCATGATCCACTTGGAAATGCCACTTCTCTTCATTTTTTGTCACATCATACACACCAGGCAAATTTTTAAATCCTGGCATATCTGTCTCTGTTTCAACGATAAACTGGGTACGCGTTAAGTGACGTAAATCTTTCAGTGAGCCGGATTCAATGATCTCACCTTGACGAATAATCACAACGTCATCACATAATTGTTCCACTTCTGATAAGATATGGCTTGATAACAGCACACTTTTACCTTTTGTTTGTTGTTCTTTGACAAGTGCTTGGAACTCACGTTCCATTAATGGATCAAGCCCTGAGGTTGGTTCATCTAAAATGTACAAGTCACTTTCGACACTAAAAGCAGCAATAAGCGCAACCTTTTGACGATTCCCTTTTGAATAGGTCCGGCATTTTTTCGTTGGATCAAAATCAAACCGCTTCATTAACTCTTCCTTACGTGAAGACGCGACTTTTTTTCCTTGCATATCAATAAAGAGATCAATCACCTCTCCGCCCGTAAGGTTTGGCCACAAGTTAACGTCACCAGGTACATAACTGATCCGTTTATGAATTTCAACTGCATCGCGGTAACAATCTAATCCGAAAATTTCTGCTTTTCCTGCATCTTTTCTCAACAGCCCTAACAAAATCCGAATCGTCGTTGATTTCCCTGCCCCGTTCGGACCAATAAACCCAACGATGCGTCCTTTCTCCACCGTTACATGCACATCTTTTAAAGCCTCTACTTTACCAAAATTCTTTTTTAACCCACTCACATCAATCATCATCTTTAACACCACCTATTCTTTATAATAAGCCTGTTTCAGTACAGCTAAATAACCATAAAAATCATCCCAGTACTGATCGATTAACTCATCCGTTAAGACCTGTTGTTTTAATTGTTCCGTTAACGTTTGTTGATATCCACTAATGGACCACTCAATTAACCGCATCGCCTTTTCTGCATCCATCTGCTCTTTAAAATAGGAGACATCAATGTTTTGATACATCTTTTGCATGCCTTCTTTCACTAACGTGTCATATCGCTTAACGAGCTCTGTTGGTAATGGTTTATCTTCATGCCGATACAATAATACCGTTTGAAGGAATGTCATCAAGTAAGGATGACGCTTAAACACGTACATCTTTTGTTTAGCGATTTTGTACATGCGTTCGATAAAGTCTCCTTCACTTAAATCCACTTGATGAAAAAACTCTTGTTCCATCACATCCAAACCGTACTGCACGAGATAAATATATAAGTCATACTTCGTCTTAAAGTAATAAAACAACATCCCTTTACCAATACCCGCTTCTTTCACCATCTTATTCGTTGAGGCGTCTTTATAGCCGTCTTCTGCAAAATGTTTCATCGCCACTTGAATAATCCGTTGTTGTTTACTTCGTTCAACATTATGAAAGGTTTTCGTCATACGCTCCCTCCTCTCCTTAAAGCTTGAAATGACTTATACCGTTTAACGTCTAGTAACACCCTAGCAAAACATAAATTAGACCATCCTGGTCGACTTCATTATAACGCAGTCGACCAGGGTGGTCAATTATTATTTTACCCGTTGTTTTTTACTAACCTATCCCCATTATCTCGTCTTATATCGGGGCGTTTCATTACGATTTCTTATCATATTTTCGTCTAATATTTTTACCTTTTAATTATGTTTTCGTTCAAGGAAAAAGAGACCGATAGCACCAAATAATACCGTTAAGGCGATTAAAAAACCATACGACAACACAAGCTCACTCATTGACGCACCACGGACAATCACATCGGATAGTGTCTCAATGCCGTAGCGAATAGGAATAACACGACTAAAAATGAGTAACACCGGCTGCGTGACAAATTCCAATGGCCAAAACGCACCACCAAGCATCGCTGAAGCTGTCGCCACAATTGGAATGACGGCTTGAAGTTGTTGCGGTGTTTTCACTAAGCTGACAAGCATTAAACCTAAGGCAACAATACTAATGAGAAAGAGACTAATGGATAGAAGAAGTAACCCGTATTGATCACCAAATGAAAAACCAATCCATTGAGTAAAGATTAGAAAACTGAGTCCGACTTGAATTAAACCAATCAGGAAGTAATAGAGAAACAAGCCACTAAAAATCTTCATCTTCGACACGGGGGACAACATCATCCGGTCCCACGTCCCGTCTGTTTTTTGTTCAGCGATACTCATCATTTGAAACAGGACGGTATACATCACAAAATACAGCGTCATACCAACCACAACTTGGGTTTGATATTGTATCGAGTCTCCCGCTGTATCTACCGACGTCGTCTCAAGTGGGATATAGTCGTTTAGGTCACTTGCTGTTAAATCATTCGCTTCTAACCAGCGCTTTTCTTGATACACTTCCGTTAAGTATTCCCTAACGAGCGGTTGTGAAAAAGATGCTTGCCCGACTAAAAAACTAAAAGACGCATCATTTAGCTCGACCGCAAAACTGAGTCGATTATTTTTAATTCGGTCTTCAACAGTGGTTCGATCACTTTGTCTAAAATCAAATTGATCACTGTCATTCAGCTCATCAATGAGTGCTGTATAAGCTTGATCAGATAAGTCGTTTGTATACGTTTGGACACCGACTTTCCCGGTCGTCTGACTTTGACCTAAGAAGGTGACAAATAAGAGCGTAAGCCCAAAGAATGTTAACACAACAAACGGTTGTTTCAACAGGCGCTTCCACTGCATCATAAAGATTGTCCACATTAGCTAAACCTCCTTTTCGGGAATAAACCCCAGGCAACGATAAAAAGAATCGCACTTAGCAACAGGATCCGCATTAATAGCGGCATACTATCAGTCATGCTGTAGCCTTGAATTTGTTGTAAGTACACGGTCATCATTGCCCCATTCGGGGTCCAGTTACCGAGTGTACGAATAAACGGTGAGATTTGTTCGACCGGTGTAAAGCTACCACCTAAGAAGGCAAAGACGGTCACAACCAGCCCGCTAAAGATCCCTGAGACAGAATCGGTTGGCATCATTAAGGTCAATGACGTTAACAGCGCCGTTAGTGCGCCTATCACCGTCGCATAAACAAAAGTTACCGCTATAATCGTGAGCCAAAACTCACTCGAACGGTCACTAAATGTATCGAATAATAGTTGTGATAACCCAAATAATATCCCGAGTTGCATGACCGCTAGTACATAGCCACTCACCACTTTACTGAGTAAATAACGGACCGGTTTTTCACCCGCTAACATCATTCTTAAAAGGACGTCTTGTTTCTTCTCTATAAACGCATTCGAACTAATTGATGAGGCGACATAGAGACTAAACATCATCGCCATTCCAATCGTAAAATATTGAAAAGCAGATACTTCTGTCGTTGTTTCAATTGTTTTTGTCTCACCTAATGGCAAGTCTCCTGGTACAACGAGTGTATCGCCTTTAATTGTTTGAATACTCATCATTAAATTATATTCCGAGGTGAACCGGCGAAAGATCTGACGCAAGACTTGCGACTGAATCGTCGTCTCATCAATCACTTCTAACATAAGTGATTCTGTTGCCTCACCACCGTTCATCACCGTAAGGACTTGCGTTGTTAACGCATCCGGTATCGTTAGCACCCCTTCAACATCTGCATGATTTAATGCTTCGTTTGCGGCTTCTGTTGTCATCTTTTCGGCCACCAATAACTGTTCTTTCTCAAGTGTGTCTATAACCGTCATAATTTGACGATTGACTTTTAGATTTTCTATGATGGCTGTGGCTTGTTCATCTGGTAAACCTTGGTCAGTCAGTATCGTCATACCACCGTCACGTTCTGTTGTGTTATCAACGATGGCTAAATGAATCGGTTCAATCTCCGCACTTCCGGTCATTAAGCCACCTAAACTCAGGCCCAAAATCGCAATTAAGACAAACGGCATGACGAGTAAAATCAATACTTCTGAACGGGCTTTAGAGATGGTTAAAATATCTTTTTTTAATAAGTTCAACATACTCTCACCTCTAATCTCTGAGCTTTCTACCAGTTAAGTGAAGAAAAACATCTTCTAAAGTCGGTGTTTGAATCGCTAACGCGGTTGGTTTCATCTGATGTGCTTTGGCATAGTCAAATAAGTCACCAAGCAAGTCTTCTCGTTTTTCAGCAATCACTTTATATCCTTGGTCTGACTCAATGACTTGAGTAATCGTTTGATCATCCTCAAGGGCGTGTTTAAACGCCTCATTTTTCTCTAACGTTTCAATCCAAACGGTTTCCTCTTCTTGCATCAAGTTCTGTAAGTCTTGTTTTGTTCCGCTCGCAATCACCTCACCGTGGTCCATAATATAGATGCGGTCACAGAGCTTTTCAACTTCTTCCATATAATGCGACGTGTACAGAACTGTCATATGATTCTCCTTGTTGAGTTGTTTAATTAAATCAAGAATATAACTTCTTGATTGCGGATCAATCCCGACGGTCGGTTCATCCATAATTAATACTTTTGGGTTATGGAGTAAACTAGCCGCAATATTAATTCGGCGCTTCATCCCACCTGAATAGTTCTTCACCCGATCTTTCTTACGGTCACTTAAACCGACAAGTACTAATACCTCATCGATTTTTGTTTTTAACGCTTTTCCTTTCAGTCCATATAACCGACCAAAAAACAGTAAATTCTCATATGCAGATAATTCTTCGTATAAGGCAATGTCTTGTGGCACAACCCCTAAGTCACGTCTCAGTTGTTTTGGGTTCTTCAGCGCATCTTCATTGTTGTAAATGACTTCACCTGAGGATGGTATTAAGCCTGTCGACATCATCTGAATCGTCGTCGACTTACCAGCACCGTTCGGTCCAAGTAACCCTACTGATTCACCTTCTTTTAATTCAAGACTCACTTCTTTCACTGCTTTCAAATCTTTAAATGACTTTGATAATCCTTTTACTTCTAACATCTCTTCACCTCATCAATCTTTGTCTTTTTTATATTTATGTTCAATGAATCACATACACAGTACACTCAGTATATTAAAAAATATCTGCTTTAAAAAGGACGATTCTCTACTTTATACCCTGACAAGAGAAAATCATGTCGCCATCACGCAACAATGATACTTTTTTTAAAAAATCAACTGAAAGAGAAGACCTATTCATGCTGACGTCCACTTAATGCGTCCTTCTTTTTGTTTAATTGTCGATTAATGTTGTTGTAATAACGGTTTTCAAAGTAAGCGACCAGAAATCCTGATACTTGGGTAATAAAAAGAATCCAGCCAACGGCACCCCAGCCATACGCTACTTGCGTTTTTAAGATAATGACTAAGAGTATAAACACGGAGATACCATTACCAAGCATCGAGGCTAGGTAGGCAATAACAGTGGGATAACCTTTATACTTCGCCCAGCTATAACAATAACTAGAAATCGTCGCAATCACGGCACTAAAGACAAAGTAAATCGCGCTTGAACGTAGTAAATCTTTCGTAGGATCTAAGAAGAAAAATTCGAATAAAGCTACGATAAAGCCAATCAGTCCTACCGAAACAGCGTTAATCAACCACCCTTTTAATTTATCCATTTTAACCCTCCTCACAGACCTAAATAAGTTTTAAAATCGTTGGCGTAGCTTCTTGAGACTTCCACTTCTTCTTTGTTCGTTAACTTCAACAACAACCTGCCGTTAAACCAGGGGATAATCTCATGAATATGTAACATATTTACAATAGTTGACTTGTTGATACGTATAAAGCCTTCCGACTGTAAGGACTTTTCTAGATCGTACAATTTTTCTTTTAAGCGATAGTCTTTACTTTTGTGCGTTCTCAAATAGACATCCCCCATATCTGTCGTTAAGAAAATAATGTCTTGGTAACCAATGAGTTCATAGCGATCATTCTTTTGCCCTAACAAGTGACCTGTCAGCGCCTCTTTTGGCTTCTTTTTTTCAGTGTATTCTAAAGAAATGTTGTCTAGTAACGTCAGCAACTGACTCATGTCCTTCTGGTTAAAGACAATACTGACCCCGTGTTCTGGTATAGGGTGTGAGTGTTCTACGAGAAATAATGTCGCCGCGCGAGACAGCGTAAACCCTCTTGTCTCTAATATATCTTCTAACAGCGGGCGATAGTGATCCGCACAAATTAAACAAATCTTCACCGCTTCATCCCTCCTAGCGTTCTATTTGTTCGAATGTCCTAACCTGTCACAACTTCTACACTGTCTACCTTATCAGTTCGAGCTAAAATAACAATAGACTTTTGATAAGACGTCGAAATTTAATGATAAGTGGTCAATTCAAGGCCGTCACATATAGGCAGTCTTATAATTCTCAACCTTCATTAGCGATAAAGACACAAAAAGACCGCGAAACAAAGCATCATTCTGCTTTATCTCGCGGTAAGTGAACGCGGTCGCTAACAAGTTATTTGTATCCTTACTATCTATTCTTGACCTGTTTTTTTGTTAATTAGAAATATTCCTTTTCAATCGTTTTATCACTTCTCGTTGTGTCAATCGGACGTACGATTTGTTCAATCTCCTCACGTTTTGGCTCTAAGAATGGCGGTAAGGATAATTTCTCACCTAATGTTTCATACGGTTCATCGCCTAAGAATCCAGGGCCATCTGTCGCCCATTCAAACAGAATTTGCGGCGCGACTCTCGCATAGAGTGATTCAAAGAAGAACCGGTCGACATAACCTGAGGTTCTAAAGCCGAATTGTGGTAAGTAATCAATCCAACCATCTAGTGCTTTTCTGTCTTCGACTCTAAAGGCCACGTGGTGAACTGTTCCGTATCCTTGGCGTCCGTCTGGTTTATTCGTTACGTGTCGGACGAGGACTTGCGCGCCGTTACCACCTTCACCTACTTCAAATAAATACTTTTCATCTGCTTGGTCGATTAAGGTAAACCCAAGCACTTCTGTCAGTACTTTTTTAAAGAAATCAAATTTTTCAATCGTAATATGAATCGGTCCGAGACCAATAATTTGATACTCATCCGGTACCGGGCTATTCTTCCACGGTTCTCCGCCTTTCACCCCACTGTTTTGTTCATCTGAGATCAACTGATAGTATTGATCATCAAAATCAACGAAATTAATGACCTTTTTCCCGAATTGCTCGGTAATACCACCATGTTTAATGTCATAGTGATCAAAGCGTTTTTCCCAGTACTCGAGTGCCTCGTCTGATGGTACTCTAAATCCGGTACGTTCAATTTCATTCGTCCCGTGACGACCTTTTGGTATGCCTTGAAAATCAAAGAAGGTCATGTCTGTCCCCGGACTGCCTTTATCGTCAGTAAAGAATAAGTGATACGTATTAATATCATCTTGATTGACCGTTTTTTTCACTAATCGCATGCCTAATACATAGGTAAAGAAACGATAATTTTCTTCCGCACTACTCGTAATTGCTGTTACATGGTGAATCCCTTTTAATGGTTGAACCATTTTCTCACGTCCTTTTCTTCATTTAATTAAAAAACTGGCATCCATGCTTGATTTTTATCTATTTCACAAATTATCTTTAATTCGAGATAAATATAACACGAGTACCTCTCACACGTCAAAGACAATGCTTATTCGTTTAATTCCCGTCATTTTCGGGTATAAACATAAATTAGAACATAAGCTAAAACAGCGAGAGTTAAATTAACAAAACTACGACGAAAGTTGGCGAAACACATGCATATCTATAATCAACAAAAAAGCTATTATAAAAGTGGTCAAACACGACCGTTACAACACCGCTTAGCGGCGTTAAACTATTTGAAAGACTCGATCAAACGGCATGAGCCTGAGGTTATTATGGCGTTACACCAAGACTTAAATAAATCAGAGTTTGAGTCTTATATGACTGAGATTGGTATTCTTTACAGCGAAATTGATTATACAATCAAACATTTAAAGAAATGGATGATACCTAAAAAAGTGAAAACAGCGCTCACCCACGTCGGTACTAAGGGGAAGATTTATCCTGACCCCTACGGGGTCACATTGATTATCGCTCCGTGGAATTATCCATTCCAACTCGCGATGGCGCCACTCATTGGGGCGATTGCTGGGGGGAATACAGCAATTGTTAAACCGTCTGAGTTAACCCCACATACAGCGGAAGTGATTGAAAAAATCATTACCGACGCGTTCATTCCTGAATTTATTGCGGTAAAACAAGGCGGGGTTGACGTGTCCCAACAGCTTCTGGATACACCATTTGACTATATTTTCTTTACCGGTAGTGTCAATGTAGGAAAAATTGTGATGGAGAAAGCCAGCAAACATTTAACACCGCACACACTTGAACTTGGTGGTAAAAGCCCGGGGATTGTCCATGAGGATGCGTCATTAAAATTAGCGGCTAAACGGATTGCCTGGGGTAAATTTATTAATGCGGGACAAACCTGTGTCGCACCTGATTACGTTTATGTCCATCAAGATGTGAAAGACGACTTTTTAACGTACTTAACAGACGCGATCGAAGAACTCTATTCACATCAACCACTTGAAAACCCTGACTATACACACATTGTCAGTGACAAGCACTTTGACCGCCTGACGCACTTTTTAGATGATGGCACGCTTTTTTATGGTGGTGACACCAATAAAGAGACGCGCACCATCGCCCCAACAGTTTTAACTGATATCACTTGGGATATGCCGGTGATGGCTGAAGAAATCTTTGGACCGATTCTACCGGTACTCACATATGAAAGTCTAGATTTTATTATTGATGACATTACGAAACAACCGAAACCATTAGCCCTCTATCTCTTTACTGAAACAGCTTACACAAGAGAAAAGGTCATTGCTGAAATTCCGTTTGGTGGTGGATGTATTAATGATACGATTTATCACCTAGCTACCCCGCACTTACCCTTTGGTGGTGTCGGTCAAAGCGGGACCGGGAATTATCACGGCAAGTTCTCATTCGATACGTTCACCCATCACAAAAGCATCTTAAAACAGACGACGATGTTCGATGTCCCGTTACGCTACCCCAATCAAAAAGCGGGATTAAAATGGGTGAAAATATTAATGAAGTAAGACGGTTTTATTTCTTACATTTAAGAAAGGAGGGTTTGTGTGGCTAGCTTACTCATTGGCGCCGTTATCGTTTTGTTTGTCGTTAAATTCTATTGGTTTATTAAACATAAACGCTATACGTTAACCGAGTTCAGTCAAGCGATGTTTTTGCGCCTCTTTTTCACGTTATTTATCATCTTCATTGGGTTTAGTCTGATCTATTATGGCCTTTTCTTAAACGGTCATGTCGTCGTTTACGACACTGTCAATAATCACACGATTAGTCACTTCAGTGATTACGTATATTTTAGTGGTGTGACGTTACTATCTGTCGGTTACGGTGATTTAGTCCCTGTCGGTGTGGCCAGAATTTTCAGCTTACTTGAGGCAAGTCTTGGTTTACTCATACCTTCTGCATTTTTCTTAACGGCCTGGAATAATTCGAACCAATCGGATAGCGATTCATGAATAGTTTAAAGGAAACGACTAACATACGAGATGAATATGTCCAAATAACCCTTGTTTATTATCATACGTTAAGATATGATAACAGTAATTAAGAAGAAGGTAGGTGAGGAAATATGGTTTTCACGCATCGTGTTGATCAACATAAACGCTTTATCGCTTTTATGATGACTATTTTTGGTATTTTTCATGTGAACGGGACCCGTCTGCCCTTTTTTAATCACTACCAAAAAATATACACGTTGTCGTAAACCATTTACCTTACAAACACTAGGCATCACTTCTCGCGAGCGTTGTTTAGATTTCCACCGGTAATGTTTACCGGTGGTTTTTTGGTTTCTCCAGACAACAATAAGGAGAAAAAACATGAAAAAACCATTGTATCATCAGAATATACCATCGATGTATCGCTATATTTTTTTAGCCCAACTTTTCTTTGACCGGTCATTATGGGTGATATTTTTAACGCAAAAACAGTTTTCCATGACAGACATCGGGATTGTGGAGGCATTATTACATCTTAGTATTGTTATCTTTGAAATCCCTACCGGGATATTATGTGATCGCTTCGGTAGAAAGCGGAGTTTATTAATCGGAAACAGTTTAAGCATCGTATACGCCATACTTATGTTGGCAACCAATCAGATATTTTTCATTAGTTTAGCACTAATGTCACTCGGATTAGGTATTACCTTTCAATCCGGAGCTGAGGAAGCGCTCCTATATGATTCCTTAAAAGAAACGGGCAAAGAAAGTCACTACACGAAAGTGTTTGGCATGTTTTCAATGCTCGGTCTCATCTCGCTTAGCGCCGCTCAACTTATCGGTGGTTTTTTGGCTGAGTTTAGCTTCACTTATGTCTATATCGGCATCATGATCGCTCATTTACTCGCCTTTTTACCGCTCCTCGCGATCGAAGAGCCAAAAAAAATAATTCAAACAACAGAAAAAAGAGAGGCTTGGCACTATCAGCTGACAGAAAGTTTGAAAATCTGGCGTCGTTATCACACGATGCATGTGCCAGTGATTGTTTACATGCTGCTGTCAACAGCGACGGTGATCATTATTTTTTATGCGCAAAGTTATTTTAAAGCACTTGGCTATTCAACACCTATGATTGGCTTTATTTTTGCGGTTGAAGGCTTGCTTGGGGCCTTTGTCGTTAAGTATGTCTATTTGATAGAGGCAAAATATTCGTTCATTAAGATAAACCGACTGATCTACTTCATTTATTTAGTCTTATTTATTGTGTTTATTTACTCAACGCATGGGCTTTTGATCATCAGTTTTCTCTTATTATCCCAAGCTTTCACCGTGCTTCAACCGATGTTTTCAAACTTTATTCAACATAAGCTTAAATCAAGTTTCAGAGCGACCTTCTTTTCAATGGTTGGCGCTGTTGAAAGTCTTATGATTATGATTGCTTTTCCACTATTCGGATGGTTCATTGACCGCTTAGGCTTTCAAATTAGTTTCCTTGGACTATTCATCATCTTAACTGGAACGTTTATTCCGTTACTTTTAGTGAAACAACAGAAATAAGCTCTTTTTTATGCACATCCGTTTATTTTCATACCTATATAGAAAGAGCCCCATCACGATTGATGGGGCTCTTGTCATTCATCAAATAAATCCAATTGTTTCATTTCAAGGACCCGATCCATTGTATCTGGTTCATGGTCTTTAAAGTAAGCAGGATGGAGCCATTTTTCTTTTTGAACCATCTGTTTACCCGGGTGATTGGTCGCGCGGAGTCGACAACTATAAATGATGGGGAAGTAGTCTTCTAAGAACTTTCCTTCCGCATGCGCGGTTAAGGCAATGAGTTGGAAACCAAGTTGTTCAGCGATGAAAAAGACCGGACTTAAAACGTGGTCACTCGATGCTTTACCAAACGGATTGTCTAGAATAACCGAACGGTGCCGTTTGGCGCTTGGTTCAATATGCTTTTTCTTCTCAGCGACGTAATTCAACAGCCCTAAAAAGAGCGTCATGTTTTTACTCCACTTTTCTCCGCCAGACCACACATTCGATTCTTCCCACGTATATGTCCGCGTTGTGACCCGGTTATCGTTGGTCACTTTGGCTAAGCGGACTTTCATCGTTTGATCACCAAACACAACCCGCAACAGTTGTTTTGTCTCCAGCCAATGACGGATTTTTTTCTTTAACTCACTTGAAGCTTCACCTGCTTCATCTGTCATCGTCGCCGCCACTTTATCTAGAATCCACTCAATATGTTCACGCAGATGTGCTTTACCTCTTTGTTCATCCCACTCCGGTAATTTGAACGTAAAGATTTGTTTCCAATGATCATCTACTTTCATTCGTGTCTTTTTCGGAATCTGACTTAATTCTTCCACGACCGTGATAATATGGGTCGCCATCTGGTTAATGAACATTTTTAAGTCTTCATCATATTGGCGCATATGTTCATGTGCATACTTTGAGACGAGTTGGATCTTCGTCAACATATTTTGTTTAAACGTCATCACATCATCATACGTCACTTTCGTATCAATACCGTTGATCGCCATATGTTGAAGTTGCACATTCGATACATGTTTTAAACAAAACGAACGGAACGTATTCTTTTCTTGTGCTTGCACATCACGCGTTTGTTCAAGTCGCTCGCGTTTTTTATTTAGTTCATCTGTCAGGCGCTTCGCCCACTCTACCGGCTGATAACCAAAGTCTGTTTGTTCTTTTGGCGTAAGCTTATATTCCTCAATATCAGGACCATTAAAGTGATGAGCTTCAATAAACCGCTCGAGTAAACTGATCGCCTCATCAAGGACCGCTTTTTCTTTGTCAAGACGCTGACGCGTTTCTATCAGATACGTCTCTCGTTTTAATAAGGCGTGTTTCTCTTCTTCAAGGATCGCTTCATTTAGCTCTTCATCCGATAGATTAAGCGGTGGTTGTTGATACAATTGCTTAAATGCGTCGATGTCACTTTCAAGGTGACCCATCGCTTTATTTAAGGCCGCTTCTTGTTGTTTTAACTTTTTACCAACATCGACAAGTGCGTCATTGATTGTGTTTATCTCTTCTTTCAGTTGTTGTAAATACCGTTCCCCGTCAACTGGGAATGTGACCGTTTCATCAAGCGCGTCATAGTCTTTTTTCATGTTCTCTATCGCATGTTCATAGCTTGTGCGTTTTTCTTTCGCATGCTTGGCCTTTAGTTCCCACTCATTTCGCGTTGAGTTAAACTGATTGAGCTGCAGTTCAAGATCATAAATGGCGCGTTTAATCACCGCTTCTGAGTCATCGGTATAAATGGCCTCTTCATTTTTTACATTGATAAAGTCCGCACTATTTTCGACCATTTGTTTTGTCGTTTTTAATGCTAATATCCGGTCCCCGAGCTGACGCTTGTCCTCGTCTAATCGCGCGTGACTGTCTGTTAGCCTCTGGAGACGTTTGTCTACCTCGTTTAACTCCTGAACGTACGTCTTTAACTCGGCCTTTTTTTCTTTAATAACCTCTTCATAACTTAACCCTTGGCGGCCTTTAATTAACTTCTGATGGATAAAATCTAATTTTTTCTCCGCTTGATACACATCAGCTTCTCGTTGCGTTACTTTTCTCAACAATTGGTCACGCTTTGCTTCAATTGTTTTGAGTTGCTGTTTCTGTTGGGTCACTTGTTTCGTTGCTTCCTGTAACTGCTCAGTTACGTCTTTAAAAGCGTCAAACGGATAATCTTCAATAAATTGTGTGAACTGACGATAAACGGCCTCGGTACGCTCAATGTCACGTTCCTTTTCTTTTCTTCGTTCCGTGAACGTTTTCGCATGACTGATAAGTTCTGTCTTCCAATCCGTAAAATGCGCCTCATCTAAGTTCTCTTCCCAGTGTGCTGGTTGAATGGCTTCTACTTGTTGATTTTGTTGTAACGCTTCTTCGGTTGAAAGTACCGTGACCGGGAAAATTAAACGGTCCTTCATTTCTACAATTTTGCGCTTCACTTGTTCTTTAAGTGATTGCTGGGTCACAATCACTTCTGGCCAAAGATAGTGAGAAGTGACAGACGCTCTTTCGGCATCTTCTAACCTTGAGATAAATTCTACCCCCGTCTCAATATAGCTGAAACTCACTTTCCATTTCTCCACCGCATCATGTAAGACGGGATCGGCAAAGAAGCGGGTTTGGTGTTGATAAAAGTCAACGTACCGGTAACTGAGTCGTTCTTTTTCAATTAAGCGTTCTTTCTCTTCTCTTTGTTGATAAAGGAGATGCGTAAACGTATCATAAATAGACGCTTCTTTTTCATATAGACTACTCAGCCTTTTCCATTCATGACGCATCGCAGCTAATTGATCGATCACCACCTGCTCTTTTGTTTCAATCGTCTCTTTTTTCTCCTGCCAGATCGTTGCTTGTTTAAGTGCCTCTGCGAGTGTGTCTCTTGTTAGTTTTTCTTCTTCTTTTAAGGCTAAGTCGTCTTTCTTTAATTGACTGAGCGCTGTTTTATTGTCAACGATTGACTCATCAAGCACGACTTCTTCTTGTTGCCAGTTGGCGACTTCTTCTTTTAAGACCGCATCATTGGGCTGACTTAAGATGTCTTGTTTAATATGGTCAAGGTCTTCTTCGCGCTGACGAATCAGGGTCTCGGCTTCTGTTATTTGTTGGTTGAGTGTCTTCTCGTCATCAACCGCACGTAATTGTTTTTGTTTGAGGCGTTCAAGTTCACGTTCAAGCGGTTGTTGTTCGTGAGTTAATCCGGTTAACTCCTTCTCATAGTCCTCGAGTAACGTCAGATAATACCCTCTTAGGGCACCCTTTCGTTCCGTTAGCTTCTCTTCTAAATCGACTTGTTCATCCGACCGGTCTTGCTGACGGAGTTGGTCATCAATATACGCGAGCTCTTCATCGATTGTCTTCTTTAACTGTTTTGTTTTCGCATAGTCAAGATTGACAGACGTCTTCTTTGTCTCTATACGTTTTGTTTCAAGCGAGGCTTGTTGTTCAAGCAAGGTATCCACCGCTTCTTTTAGTTGTTTCTGGTCATATTCTTTACGCTGAATCTCCAGACTCTTTTCTTTCATACTAAGGGTCCGCTGGTCTTGTTTTAAGGCATCCATGTGCTGATCATTGTCACTTAAAGCGTTCTCTAACTCTGTGGCATTACTTTTAGCATGTAAGTAGACGCCTTTTGTTTGTTGTTTGGATTCAGTATAGGCTGTTTCTGATTGATGGAGTTGTTCATACACTTTTGTATACACAGTGAGTGCTTGTTCAATATCTTTTGTTTCTTCGATTGTTTCTTTTAACCGTTTATATTCTTTTAAACCGTCTTGTTGTTTAAAGAACAGATCACTAAACGCTGCTTTATTGTGCCCTTCAATCGCATCTTCGACGGTTGGAATCAGTAACCGGTCGAACAGTTGATTGGTCGTTTTACACTCATCAAAAAATGCCTCAACCCCACCTTCGGTACTATTAATCTTGACAATACTTTCCCATTCACTTTGAATGATGTGGTACTGATCTTCAATGTATTCCCGGAAAGCTTTGATCGTTTGAAACGTTTTTGCGGTCAGTGATTTTTCTTTCATTTGACTATAATAATCGACGATTTCCCCGCGTTCGGTCACACGTGTGCCGTCTTTTGTTTCTTTTGTAAAAGGGATGTCTTCTATCCGGTTCGGATCATGTTCATCATACTCATACACGTAGCGTACCGACTCCAGTCCGTGCTTGGTCATAAATAACGTCACGGCGGTCACGACGTAGCGTCTCGGTTGGTCATGATCAATCCACTCAATCGCAATATGTGCAGGGGCTTGGTCTAAAACAAGCGTTTGTTTAATTTTACGATCAGCTAAATCGACGTGCGGGAAAATTGCTTGTAGAGCGGTATGAATAAGCACCGTTTTCCCACCACCATTTTCGAGCACAATCGCCCCGTTATGTCCATCAAACATAAACGTTTCATCATGATAACGCTTGTTTCCTTCTTCGTAGACAACGTTCGTTAATCTAATCTTCGAGATCGCTGGCATCGTGATCCTCCTCACTAAATTGATACAGGAAGGCAAAAATCCCTTTGTTGTATTCCACTTCCATAAAGTAACTTTCTACAATTGTTTTGGTTTTCTCGGTAATAGTAAACTCATCTGGACCAACTTCTTTTAATAGACCTTGATCGATTAAGAAACGGGTCGTTGTATCGATAAAACTTAACCGACTAATCGTATTGCCGGTTTGTTTTTTCGCACTTTCTTTAATGTCGTCCATGTCTTGCCACTTTTCAATAATTAAGCGCCAATTATAAGAAAACTCTTTTTCTAATTCAATCAAACGTTCCTCACTATGGCTCGTCAAAAGGTCGATTCGTTCTTGAATCAGTTTAATCCACTCATCTGACGGCAAGAAATCACGGGTGACGGTCGTTGATTGATAACTGTCATAAAAAGCACCCATAAAGATCAGTGAGGCGAAGTAAAGTAAATAAAGGTCAGCATTCGTTGCATTCGTTTTTAAATAATTGCGCTTTAACCAGTCATTACTCACATGAAACGGTGAGAGCCTGGATTCTGGTATGAGATAAAGCGCATCCCCTGCCGTTATAATGACACAATCAACTTCACGACTATAAAGATCTAATAAGGACCGAATCGTCTCATCGGCCCGGTAAACTTTCGTTGCCTCATCATAGACGACACCGTCTCGTTGCAAGGTCATATACATATGAAAAGCCTGGATCACTTGTTGTTCACTATAATGCATCAGTTGTTCCCTCCGTTAACTTAAACGTAAAATCTTGAATCGAATAGCGTGTCGTTTTTCTAATAATCGCTGGTCGCTCTATCAATGATAACGTCTGATGCCCAAGCAGATGCAAGGCATCCGTGAGCACCGTTTGCCTTTCATCTTCTAGGTCACTATTAGAAACAGGTGAGCGCTGGTGTAAGATTAAAAAGAAATGATAAAACGCTTTTGATTGATACAGATTAACATTGCGGGTATTTTGATCATCAATATAATCTGACAACGTCGTCACCTGCCGGGTCGTCATTGCTTCAAGTAAATCTTGCATGAGCGCTTCATAGTAAGCAGTTGTTTTTTGTAAGTAAGGATCATCCTTAAAGTCGACTATTTTATACGTGTCACTATCTGACGGTGTGTCTTTTTGTTCAATGATCGCTTGTTCAGCCATAAAGGTTAGCGGTGAAAAGCGCGGATTCGTTTCGACCTGTAAAAACGGTGCCAATACCCCGGTCATCGCTTCAAGTGGTAACGGTTCTGAGAAGATTTTAGCGTTAATATCGGTATCGAAGTTAAAGACATCGACTCCGGTATAATAAATCGATTCTTGCGCCTTCACTAACGTTGTGTTTTTAAGTTCCCACGTTTGATTTAACAGACCTGTATGCGTGTAGTGCACCGATTCTAGTTCACTCGCAATCTTAATAATCAACCCGTAAGACTCGCGTTCTTTAATATGTAAATCTTTTGCGTAGAGGCGGTCTTTTGTTTCTAGGACAAATTGGCGTAACGTTTGAAACTCCTCTTCTTCGCGCTCAAGCCGAAGATAAATATCATCCAGCAGTTGTTTATAACGTTCAAACGTTTCTTCTGAAATAATGCTTCGACTAATTTCATGTTTTAATTGATCGAGCCGGGTATCAAGTGACTCGACATCAATCCGCATTTCATTGATTTGTCGAAGCGCACCTTTATATTCGCCTTTTTCAAGTTGTTTTCTTAACATCAACTGATTAATCGATAATTGAAATTCACTATAAAACTCTTTTGTCGCAAAGATCAGTTCTAGACCATCTTCATCTAATGTGTAATATTGGCGTTGTTGTTCCCGGTCAAAATGATCACTCTTTAAAATCGAATAAGTGAGTGCCGTATCGGTCTTTGTCTCCCAGTCAAAGGCAGTATATTGACGTTTCACCCCGGTTTGAGGCCGGAAGGTCTCAATGATGACTTGAACAAGGCGACTAAGTTGACGGTCATCGATGCGGTACGTTGTGTTTGTCATCTCTTTTAAGAAGTCAGCGACATCTTCACGTGACGTTTTATAATGGCGTAGTAATTTTTGTTCAAAGAAAAACAGTAACGTCAATAACCCGAGTCCCTTCATATCAATCGGCTGATTATCTTGATCGCGTTCGCGTTTACGGTCTAAGTCATATAACGGATCAAATAACGCTAACCGGCGCAGGCGTTCTTTGTATCCGGATGTGACATCGGTTAAGTTAACGAATCCCATCGTGATTCCCTCCAAATCGTTTGTAGTTCCTCTGTCGTTAAAATCTCTTGCGGGTAGTAGTACCTGCTGTTTAGGGCAGCGGCAATCTGGTGCTGACTTGTTTCATCAAAGACTTGTAGAAAGTCAGTCAGTGCTTGTTCACGCACTTGGTGATGTGTTTTTCCTTTGGCTTGTGCTTTTTCTAAGCACGCCTGATAGAAAGGCACGGCAAGTGTCATGTCTCTTTTTTGATTCAGTAAGTGCCAAATGTAAATACCTTCTCGGTCAATATCACCAAAGTAATAAAACTGATGCTTACCACTGACAGGAAACTGATCATCAAAGAGGCTAACGCTTGATAGAATCGCTTTTCCTTGGCCATAGATAAGTGTTGAAAAGTTTGTCTCGACTAAGGCCGGTAGTAAGCTATGAAACGTCGCTTTATTTTCAACGATTAAATGTCGGTGAACAGACGTAGTTAATTGATGCGGATTGATGGCCATACTAAGCGGATCCGCCACTGAACGAATATTAAACTGATCATATAACCGAACCCTTTTTAGTAATTCTCGTCCACCTTGTTCATCGAGCCACTTTTCATCACGCATGAGTAAAAAGCTCACTTCAGGAGACGATTGGTCACTATCAGGGAAACCATGTGTTTGAAGATACTGATCAATTTTTATTAACGCTTCTAAATCCTGTTCAAATACCTGTTTTGATTTAGTGTAGTAATCATCTAAGTTGATTGCTGGATGAAACATGCGGCGATAGTGCTGCAATGTATCAATCACCGTGTCATTCAACCGTTGTCGGTTAAGGCGGTAACCGAGGGCGAGTGATAATTGCCGGCTCGTACGTCCTTTTGATTTAATCGGAAGCAGTACTTCACGTGACTCTAATTCAAGGACCATTTTACTGAACGATTCATAAGAATCGACAAAAGGTGTCAGCAACGTTTCTAATGTCCCTAACGACAGTGTCTGTTTTTTATATGATTTGAGCACGTCATAAACTTGTTTCATTTTGTTCACCTATCTTTGTCTTGTTTCTTCTATTGTACAAGATATATTTAAAGAGAACATCATTTACTGCGTCATTCATTCACATTTTAACAAAAAGTTACTTCTATCCTTCACGCTTAGTTAGTTTTAAGTTTAAAACAAAAAAACAAACATTCAGGGCAGAATTAACATCTACTTGAATGTTTGTTTAAGATATAATATGAACATGTTTGTAAGAAAACGTGCCTATAACACCCTCATAAAACCGTGATTACCCGTTACTCTTCTTCCAAGATGCGCTCAAATTCATTTGCGTCAACACTTTTTATATCTTGAATATATAGTTGATTATTGATCAAACCAGGATTCGTTTGAATAAGCAAAAAGTTATCTTCATACTCAAGCAGCGTATATTGACTGATTTTAAGCGGACCTCCCCCTGAAAAATAGTTTTGAAAAGACTCAAAGTCACTTTCTGATATAGAAGCATTTGGAGCGATTAAGCCAGATAAGTCTTGACTAATCAACATCTGTTCCGTTAGATCTACACTTGTTTTCGGCTTGTTGTCAACATACAAAAACCAGCCCCACGAACCTAGTAATAACAAAGTATAGATCATCGTCATAGTCGTTATCTTTTTCATAAACATCTCCCTTCCTCTAGAAAGGATAGTCATATACTCCAGTTATAATTAATTGACAGTAACTCCAAACGGGGACACATTAAGGTCCAGATACTCAATCCCATGCTCTAGCCAGGCTGCTTTTATTTGTTTAACGGTCGCTTTATCACTGACAAAACCGATGCCACAATCGCCACCACCAGCACCAGATGTTTTAAAGGCACCTGTTTTTGCGCTATCGATTAATGTTGTAAGTGTCTCTGTTTCAATCGGCACATCGGTTTTTTCTTGGAGCGCTCTAAGCAGTTGACGATTGGCGCGAATGCCTTCTAGTACGCCTGTTTGATTGTTGTCCTTAAAGCTTTCGCGTAAAGCTTCCACAATCGTGTCCGTCTCGGCTAAAAAGGCTTGATAAAACGTGAGATTTGTTTCTTTTAATTGTTGGAAGCGTTCGATGAACGGTTTCGTTTGTGCTTCTTCCTTTGTCCAACCGACCATAAAATAAAGACTCGTTGGGACCGTCAGTCGCTCAATTTGAAGGTGTGGCCAGTCCATTTGGACAAGTTCTTTTACCGGAACGTTGTTTGATAAGGCATCTGATAAAAAGTCAAAATCAAAACTGCGGTAATAGACGAGACCACCATAGACACTTGCCGCAATATCGGCACATGAACCATTGCCTTGCGCTTTAAAGTGAGCAATACTTGCGAGCTTAAAAATCGTTAACTTATCGACGGCTTGTTTATCGCCGCACTGGAGTAGTGCTTCTGTTAGTGCGACCACAAAAGCGGCACTTGAGCCGAGTCCATATTTCTTGCCATCGTCATGGTCAAGATCACTTGTCACAAAAATATGGGCCGGCGTATCTGCCCCCTTATATTGATAGATTGTTTTCATCACCGATGCAAAAAAATGCAGACGGTCATCATGGACCGATAACTTAAACTTATCATCATCAAATCGCCAATGAATATCGGTGAGTCCAAGTTGCGGTAAATCAATCCGCTTTAAATGACTCGACTGAATATCAACTGATAAATAGCGGTCAATCGCGGCCACAATACTCGGTTGATTTGGTGCGGTAATCGCATATTCACCTGCGATAAACAATTTCCCTGGTGCTTGAATAGTATAACGATGTGCGTTCATAAACGCTGCCCCCTTATTAATCGATATAACGGATACCTGGTCCAACACGACATGGATAAATCTCTTTCACCACATCGAGTGATTTGAGTTGTTTCTCTATCTCTTTTTCTTTTTTAGGTGTGGTGATGACTTTAACATTTGGTCCAGCGTCAATCGTGAAGTAACACTCAAGACCTGATTCACGCATCGCTTGGACTTCTTCCATCACTTTTAACGTGGCACTTTGCCAGTAAAGAAACGGTGGGTTGGCCCCGAGTGTTGTCGCATGCATTTTGAGTGCATTGTATTCTAAAATCTCCCCCATGCGGGTAAAGTCTTGATTGATAATGGCATCTTTTATATTGGCAAGATCTTCCCCAACGGTATCAAGCCAGCCCTGGTAAAATGGTGAGGTTTCAACGGTGCGCTTCATGCCTTCACGACTAAGGATTTTCTTTTGTTCGGTCGAGACTTCCACTGATAAGACCGAGACGTCAAACGTGCCTTCTGGTAAGATTTGTTTGGCATAAGAATCAAGTCCATCCTCTCGCTCACCCATCTGCCACTCAACAAAACCGCCGTAAACGGACCGACTAGCGGAACCTGACCCTTGTCGGGCAAGAATCGATAACTCTTCTAATGTTGCCTCAGTTCCGGCCGCTTTTACGGCCGCTGCCGCTAGTGCGCTAAACCCACTCGCTGATGAGGCAAAGCCGGCGGCTGTTGGAACATGATTGATCGACTCTACCCGGCAAAACCGCTTTTCACCCGTAAAGGTTCTGACTTTATCTAAAAATTTACTAATCTTGATGCGTTCTGTTTCACTGACTGGTTGATCGTTCAAGGTAAACGTATCTTGGTCTAACACTTCATCAAATTCTACTGACGTATCAGTATAGAACTGATCAAGGGTGATTGATAGACTGCTATTCGTTGGTAAAAACAGTGTCTCATCACGCTTTCCCCAATATTTAATAAGAGCGATATTCGTGTGTGCACGTGCTGTTTTTTTCATCTGTTTTCACCCCGTTCGTTAGTTGAATATACCATGTTTCTTTTGCGCCTGCCTCTAGTAAAGCTTGTTCCACAGCTAAGGCTTGTTCTGTGGATGCGGTTAAAGCAAACATGCACCCTCCCCGGCCACCACCGGTTAATTTCGCACCTACAGCCCCGTTACTGAGACTAATATCAACGTAACGGTCTAATCCTTCATCACTCACCCCGAGTGCTTTTAGCTTGTCATGCGAGGCAGTAAGGACGTGACCGAGAGCTTTTAAGTCCCCCGTTTTAAGCATTGTGCGGGCATCTTCTGTTAGTTTTTCGAGGTCTTCTAACAGTTGATTCGTTGTGTCCGGTTCACTTTGCCTGCGCGCGTTAACGGCGCTCACTGCCGCATGAGTATCCCCGATCCTTCCGGTATCGGCGACGATGATATTTAAAGGTTCTTTTACCTCAATCGGCTCAACCGCCTGATCTTTAATAAACCAAATCGGCTCATCACTGATAACCGCTTCCCGGTCAATCCCACTTGGCGTACCGTGCGCATACGTTTCTGATAAATCGACAAGTTCACGGAGAACTGGTAATGAAAGATCCGCTTTAAAATAATCGAAAATCCCGCGGGCTAAACTTGCCGCAATTGACGCGCTAGACCCGAGACCACGGCCAATTGGAATCGTTGACGTTAACGTCAATGTAAAATCTTTCACTGGTTGGTTATTGATCTGACACGCTCTCTCAATCACGTGTCTCAGTCCTTGTAATTTATCGGGTAACTGTGCTAATTTCCCGTTATAAAAATGGCTTGCTAACGTTACGGCGCCAGTTGATGGTGCCACCTTGACCTCACTAAAGACCGCTTCAAACGGTAGCGCAATCGCGGGCTTCTGGTAGACGACGCTATGTTCACCGATAAGAATCAATTTACTATGTGCTAAGCCTACACCGAGGCGTTGTTTGTTTGTGACCATATTTGTCTCCTTTTTTCTTTGATGTCTCTATTAAAATAAACTAATCAGCCATGGGGCCGCATACAGTACCATAAATTGGACGCCGTAATTCATACCAAGTCGATGAAAATACCCCGCCACAATGGCGACAAGACCGACACCAAAGACATTGAGTAAGCCACCATCCATAAAGCTAAGTAAGACGACGAGTCCGATAAAAAGTGCAAGTAGGGCTTCATGTGGGACATATTTAAACACGACATAACAAATCGCTTCAGCATATTTGACGATAATAAAGTAGGTAATGACAATCGCCACCGTTGCCCCAATGAGCGTGGCGATAATAAACTCAGGCATCGACAGGGCATGGTGCATATTATACGCTTCGTTAAAGACAGGTGGGGCATTAAATAGGGCTCCACCTGGTCCAATCGCTACCGGTGAGAGCGGGACGCCTAAGGCAATCAAGGGAATTAAGGTCCCGGCGATATAGGCGGCATTTGTTAGAGCGTCCATACTACTGATCGCAAGGCTCGCTTTTCTGACCGGGTCTTTCACCCGACTCGAAATAACTTCACCTAAGAGAATTGTAATCCCGACTGGACTTAATATAAATAATAATGAACCAAACACACTAGATAACGTACTCCATGTTAATTCTTCTTTCGACAGAATTTTAAATGGGTCGAGTGTTTCTACATGTTGTTGGTAACGTAGTTTCACTTCTTTTGTTTGGTGTTTTTTTATGGTTGTGCGTTTATCTGTATTAAACAATTCAAATAAGGTCAGTAAGACTGGCCCAATCGTAATCCCTAAGAAAAACGACGTAAAAACCGTTTGGCCTTCTGGTACAACCCCTGTTGCCCAGTACAGTTCCCTTAATCCTTGGATGAGGAGGGCAAACGGTAAAATCGCCAGTAAGCTGACGAACCGTTCTTTTGACATGAGTGCTAAAAAAATCGCGCCAAAGAAAAAAAGTGGGTTCGCATATGTCTTGACGATATCGGCAAATGGCAACAGTTGTTGCGCTAACAATAGACTCAGCGGCACACTAATGAGCGTCCCGATAACTGAGCCTGAGGCCATTTTGCGAATCGCCAAATCGGCGCGGTTATGTTTTTTTAACACGAGCGCGTGTTCGACCATCGGCGCCGCCATAACACCACCCGGAATGCCGGCGACCGCGACCGGTATTGAGTCGGTAAGTTTTTTAGCGACAATCGCGCTAATAAAAAATGTTAAAATAATGATCGGTGATAAGCCGGTTAAGACTAAAACAAGTGTTACCGGCGCCAGTACCGCTGTTTCATCAGTCCCAGGGGCAATACCAATCACTGTATAGATCAGTGTCCCAGCAACGGCCGCAATAAGTAGTTGCATAATCAGTAACGGGTCCATTTACTTTTCCCCCTTACTTTTGATTAGCATGACGGTTCGTTTTGGTTTGATTAAAAAGATACTTAAACTAAAACCTAACAGTGCACCAACTAAGCCGAAGATCAGCGGAAAAGGTGCTTGGTTAGGCGCTAAAACACATAAAGTCATGGTGAGGGTGACAGTTATGATGATGGCTAACACTAAATCGTGAACATCAATCACATCTTCCCACACTTCAATGAGCTCTTTTGATGATTCCGTTAATAGTGATGGATCATTCTGTTTATTTGTGGTCATATTAAATTCCTTCCTAAAAAAGACTCACACTGTTGTAAATTATAAGTGAATGTGACAACCGATTCAATATATCCTGCGATATTTCCTTTATTTAATACTCTCATCATACGTAATTTATCATTAAAATGATAGACTTTTGTTTCCATTTACTATCAACATCACCTGAATTCACACGACAAAAAAGAAGCATCAACTGTTTTACCTCAAAGAGGTAGAAACTGGTGACACTTCTTGATTATTTAACTCCACAATTCAAGGAACAGTCTATAATAGTAATCCTGTTATTTTCATTAAGACATATAGCGGAAAGCTTGAGTAAGCGTCTGTTTTTATAAAAATGCTACTCCTCTAAACTTTCAATATTCGTTAAATTAATGGCGGCTAAAGCTAAAAACAAAATAATCACACCGATTGTATACAAAACGATTATGCTAAAACTGATAAACAACATACCGTTCATTATAATAAGTATAGCAACGATAGGGATAATCACTAACACTATTGAAACAATAAAATTAATGAATGACGCAATAACCTTGCCAATCTTAGCACCAATAATCTCCTCAATATAAATACTTACATACGTCATCATTACTTTTATTAACGTTTGAGCGATAATCGCACCTACAATTTGCCAAAGAGGCGCGCGCATAAGTATTCCCGCTGGTACTGCTAATAAAATAGCACGAATAAAGGATAAGATATTTTCTAGTAGAGTCGCACGAAATAACTTATTAATAGAGGAATCAGGCATAATAAATATATAGTAATTTTCAAATTCATTTTTCCAACTTGATCTCGTTTTAATAAAGACCGTTAAATACATACCAATAGCCACAATAATTTCAAAGAAATATTCAGACGTGATAAAATCATTAAAAAAGACCGAAGCTACTCCCAATCCGATTCCAACAACAAGGTATACAAAATCCTTAAGAGATAAGATAATCTTTTTGGATCTTCTAAGCTCAGTCATTTGTTTATGAAAGATAACCTTTGCGTATAACCCTTCCAACCTTCCTTTGTAGTCATATCTCTTTTTCTTTCTTCCGAATATTTCTGATATTGTAATATTACCCTTTTTACTTGCGATGTGACTAACATGTTTAGAAAAAGATAACGCATCTTCATAATACTCTCCTTTACATACCATTTTATAAGCAACGTACGCGAGATAAATGGACGAGATAAAGTAAAGCCCTGTTGATATTAACGTATAAGTTGTTGGTCCTAATATCATTAAATTAATCCACCCTAATTGCCATCCGAAAACCGGAAACATTAAAACAACTGGTGAAGTGATGACTGAAGTAAGATAAGAAAAATCAAATCCAGCTTTTATCGTTTGACTGATGACAATCGTAAGTAAAAAAACAGTAAACAGAGCTAAGAGCGAATAGACGATCTTTTTAATCAGTTGTTTTTGTTTGATTGTTATGTCCTCACTCGCGTACATGATCATTGCTAAACTGTTTCTTAGCAAATTTGAAAACACCATATTGACAGCTATTAAAACAACCGTCGTTAGTAAAGAGATGTTAAACACGAAAAAGGCAGCAATAAAAATCATAATTTGCATGACCATATTAATAAATATTTCTTTAGATAAACCATAGATAATTGCTTGTTTCGGTGAAGTTGGACTGGCTAAGATGAAGTTAATATCTTGGTTCTTAAAGTTGATTCCTTTTCTTTTAAAATAAGATAAGGTCATTGGTAAAACAATGTATAACGTTCCGATACTCGCAATTAAGACAAAGCCTTCCTTATTTTTTAAACCGATATCCGTCATCAATTGCTCCACTATGAAAGGTATCATAAGATAGTAAATAACGAGAAGTAAAATGCCAAAAGCTTTTAATGGTCTTTTAAGTGTTTTTTTAAAACTATTTATAACCGACCTTTTCATCAAATACCGTAAAGACTCATTCATCGGTATCACCTGTTATTTCAAAGAAAAACTCTTCTAAAGCGCGATGATTTGTTTCTAATCGCGTAACATTATCAATAACTTTCCCCTCTTTCATAATAATCACCCTATCCCAAAGATCTTCAATCATTTCAATCATGTGCGTGCTTAATAATACAACTTTATTGGCTTCTTTTAATTCAATGATTAATTTTTTTATCTCTTTAATCGCTTTTGGATCAAGGCCCATCATTGGTTCATCAAACACAATCACTTCCGGGTTGACAATAACTGCCGAACAGATACTGACCTTCTGCATCATACCTTTAGAAAGTTCATCTCCTAATTTATCTTGTTTATCAACTAGATCAAATCTTTTTAATAACGTTTCAATTTTTTCTTTATTAACGCTTTTACCATATGCTAAAGACATATATTCAACATGCTCACGTACAGTAAGTAGCGGAAATAATGCTGGAATCTCTGGTACGTAAGATAAAAGCTTCTTGGCTTCTATACTTTTATTATCATACGAACCAATCGTTACTTCCCCATTAAACCTCAGCAGACCGACAATACTTTTAATTGTTGTGGACTTACCTGCACCATTTGGTCCGACCAAAACAGCAATTTCTCCTTTGGAAACGTCAAAATTCACGTCATCCACTGCTGTTGTTCTTTTGTATACTTTGCTTAGACTAGACACTTTTAACATTAAAAAATCTCCTTTTTTACGAAAAGAATGAACTTTCTTACGTTTTAAATAATAGCGTAAATTTCCAAAAGATACAAATAGCTTCCTAATACGTATTCTTCCTAAAAACAACTTTTTCAATCAGTCATAGATCAGCAAGTTAATTAATTTTACACAACCTGTTTAAATTGTTGTTGCACAAACACAGACCCGATTATCCTAATGAAATATTTTGTCATTTATTCACATTAACTTTTTGTAGTATGTCTTTACGCGACACTCTAACTATATAATGACTTCCTTTCGTCGCTACAAAAAAATTACCCTCTTAATATTGAGATGGTGACATCACGCCATCAAAAACTATATTGATTGACTTTAAGAAGATTCTACTCCACATACTAATCAATTTATTCTAGTAAGGTCTGTCACTGTAAAAAACACTTGAATGATGACTATCTTTTAATGTCATCACTGTTATCAGACAACGTTGATAACAGAAAAACAAAAAAAAGCGGCAAACTAATCCCTTTTAAAAAGGTATAAATAGCTTGGCGCTTCTTAACTATGTCACCGATCTAAACTTCTCTGTTTTCGCTTGATGTTTTAACTCAGCGAGATATTCGGTCAAATCATAGATGTTAGTGAAAGTGTGATTACGATTATTCACAACGACACAGGTGATTGTCATTAGCGGGAATGTTTGTCTGTCTCCGCATCGGTCCTGACCAATGAGACAACCATTTGCTTGATCTACGTCAGAATAAAACAACGCGGCGTGGTCTTTAAACTGTTGCGTGAGTGTGTGAAAATATGATTCTGTCACCGCTTCGTCTAGGGCAACGACAAAATCGTCCCCACCTACACGACCAATAAATTGATGTGGAAAAGTCGTTTTAAGTAGGGTTGCTAGAAACCGAATAACCCGGTCACCGTTTTCAAAACCGTAGCAATCATTAAAGGCCTTAAAGTGATCAATATCGATATAAGCCACACTTGCCGGTTGAGGGTTTAATATAAACTGTTCTAACTGTTGTTCCACAATTAAATTCCCTGGTAGCCCAGAGAGCGGGTTTTGGTGTTTAGCTGAGGTGATTTCAATTTCCATCGACTTTTGTAGTAAGTCTTTAATTGTGACTGTACCGATAAAGTCATCAGCTTTTGTGACGACGATACAATCATACAGCTGATGATTCGGTCTTGCCATCGCGACCGCTGACACTTCGCTGATGGATAAGTTACTATCCACTCTAAGAAAACTTCAGTCCATGACCTCACTGATTGGCTTGTTTTGGTAGAGCGTATAGCCATACATACTGCTTAATTTCACCCCAAGCTTCTCAGGTGTCACAATCCCGACAGGTACATTCCCTTCAATGACAGATAACCCAACATGATTAGGATGCGCCGCAAAGAACGCTTGAATCACGGCTACTTTTTCATATGGAGAGACAGTATCTGTCAGTGAAGAGATATGTTCAATCTGCATGTGCGGAAGGGCTGATGGGTTAAGGACATGTTTTTTCTGATTCAATGTGATAATTCTATTAATCAATGTATCTGCGACATCAAGAATCGCTTCGGCTGGCCTTTGAATAAGATAACCTTGCCCGTAATGGACACCTAAATCGATTAAAGCTTCTAGTTCAACATTTGTTTCAATGCCTTCAGCGATTAAGGCGATATTCGTGATCTTTGTGACTTCAACCATGCCTTTCACGATGGCATACTTAATATTGTCTTGATCAATCCCTCTGATGAGTTGTTTATCTAACTTAATATAATGGGGATTAATTTCACTGATTAGATTTAGACCCGAATAACCCGCCCCGGCATCATCAATCGCTATTTTAAAGTTTTGGTTTTTGTAGTGGGTCATCGTTGACTGAAAGCTATCAAAATCCGTAATCATATCGCGTTCGGTAATTTCAAAGATGACATTGTTTGACGTTAAGTTAAATTGTTTCAAGAAGCTTTTCGTAAACCCTTTACTAAAAGCATCGTCATGCATAATGTTTGGGTTCACGTTTAAAAACAGCTTTTTACTATACGGCGGAATCATAAAGCGATAAGCCGCATCGAAAGCCGTTTTCCGGCACAACATTTCAACTTCCCATAATCGATTGTAGTGAGTAGCGACCTCAAACAACAGACTGGGGTTATCAATCTCACCTTCACACGTGATCCGACTAAGGGCTTCATGACCTAATACACGTCCATCTCTTAACGATATAATCGGTTGAAACACTGTTTTTACTTGTTCATTATCAATGATGTTAGTTAAATTATCGATTATTTTCTGTGACATAATTTTAATAATTCCCTTTAGTTTTTATACCATCATAACAAGTCTTTGTATCAATCCTATTGGTTTTGTGTTAAAGGTCTGTAAAGTTTCACTATGCCATATAAAATCTACTATTACCTCTGCTTTATAAAGTGAAAAAAGCTACTTTTCGTCCACTCTTTTTCAATAGAAAAGTTGTTAAGCAAAGACACGATTCCTTTGAATATTGAAAAACCAAAAATAACCCCGATAAAATTAAAAATGACATCATTAATATCAATAATTCTTTCTGTGTATCCTGTAAGCATGCCAATCGTCAATTGTAATCCTTCTAATAATAATGGTAAAACTATCGCCCAGATCACAATAGTCTTTTTACTATTGATTCTTTTAACGAAAGGAAGTAAGAAACCAAAAGGCATGGTCATTACCACATTTAAAAAGGCATTCATTGGTGCGTGCGTCATTTTATTAAATGGAATGAAGTTAATTCGAGAAATGACTGAATGACTTTCTACAAATTCAGGTATGTATACAATCGGAAATTGCGTATATTTTATCAATAGGCATATATAGATATAAAACAATGCGAAAAAAACAGTAAAGTAACTATTCGTTTTTAATTTGTATATCATGAACACTAGCGTCAAAATTAGAATAACACCTGCCAATATAATGTATGGACCATCAAAATATATCCTCATAACCCTTCCACCTTCTTTAGAAATTCTGCCTGTAACCAATATTAACAATAGCTAAACATTAACGGTAATATATACCCTTCGTCAGTTAGGTACCAAGCCTATGTATCAATCCCACTGCCTTTGTGTTAAAGGTACGTAAAGTTTCGCTCGGTGTTTGTCTTTAATATTAAACCTTAGTCATAATCAATTCCGTGTGACTCCTAAGTTTTATTTTTCCGGTAAATCCAGTGAGTCGTGCTACAAATAGATGACTTAAATCGCTATTGAATCCTTGGTAAATTCTATTTCAATAGCTTAATTTGGATAACGCCCATCATTGTATTGTGGTTCGACAAGGTCTTCACTAAAACCCTCAATGTTTTGTTTTTCAGGTTGAGTCTCTACTTGTGCATGAACATTTAAAATTAACAATGAAAAACTAACGGTTACCAAAAAAGTTCTTATTTTTCTCATTGCCATCCAACTCCCTTTTTAAATAGTTTACCTTTATAACTTTGTCGGTTTGCTTGGCGTTTGTATGTCCGACCATAGGATACTAACCTCTAAGTAGTTAGTAACCTAACCGAAGGTTACAACATAGTTGCTCTGGAATAACTATTGCGAGGATACATGAATTTTTAGCCATATACAAAATGACATTTCTTAATCTAATTCTAATAGTTTTCGTTGTATTCTCGTAATAACATCTTTGTTTCATTCGATAAGCTTTAATTCATATTCCTCTACATTCTCATAATTATATTCCGTTGAAAAAGTTAATACCTCTATTAATATATTTTCATCGGTAAAGCTACCCATATATATTTCAGGTAAATAATTTTCTTGATTTTCTGAATCGATGAATGTCTCACTAAATGTATCGATTCTATTTACAGACAAAAATTCTTTTTTGTTTAATTGATTACTATAAGTGAGTGAAACTTTTGTCACAGCAGAGAGTTCATGCGTAAGTATATATAAGTCAACTTTTTTGGGTGAGTCAACATTGTCTCCGATAGCATCCGTATTATCGGAGATCCATTCGTCTCTAGACGGATAGGCTGTTATAACCGGTTCACCAAGGTTCACATCATTATAGGTGTCACTCAAATGATTATATAGCCTTCGATGTCACATTAAATTGTTTATAAGTGGTATTATTTAAAATAGCTTGATCGCTCTCATTATAAGAGCATCCGATAATTGGTATAATCAATAACAGCCATATGAAATATAAATATTTTCGCATTTACTTCAACGCCCCGTTTATCATTAATATATTTTTTCCTCGCCTAAGGTCAATTACAGATTAACATTAAGGGAAACAAATGTGTATTGGGAAATAACCGTGTTTAAAAGTTTGAAAATGTAAGATTTTCTTAACATTGTTTCCTGTTGTAACTGTTAAATTTATCTCAATCATGTTCATGTATGGTGACGTATCTATTTAAGATAATGTTTCACATTATCAAGCACCGAACATTTTCTTCCTTTATACTATGACTCGTTCTTTGTTAAAATAGTCATACAGGCACAAATCAATTCATCATTAAAATATCTTAACCCAAGGAGGTGCTTCTATTGTCCAGTGGTCGTCAAATTAAATTCCATCGCCAAGCTAAACATATGACCCAACAACAGTTAGCTACCGGCATCTGTTCCATTCCGTATTTGAGTAAAATTGAGAATGATATTGTCACACCAAGTAAAGAAATCTACCGATTACTGGCTGAACGTCTAGACATTCAGTCATCATCACTTAGCGATCACGCCCATAAGGATCGTTACCGGTTGTTAAACAAGATGAACCAATGGCACGCCAGCATGGTTATGCAACACGTTGAAAAATCAAAAGAACTTTATCAAGAAATCTCAACCGACGTGGCGGCTGTTACAGACCATGATCTATTAATCCCTTATAAGATTTTTTCACTTCGCTATTATTTGTTGATTAGGCAATTAGATGAAGCGGACTTGTTGCTTGTCGATTTAAACAAACATCAAGTGTTCTTTACTGAGGTACAAAACCTGCATTATTATAAATTCTTAGGTATTTACTATAATAGTAAGGGCCAATTAACCGATGCCCTGAATTCCTTAAGGCATGCTGAGGATATTAACAGTCAGTTACATATCGCGGACCCAGAACTCGAGTTTTACTTAGCCATGGTGTATAGCCGAGTAGATAAAATACCTGATTCTATTACGCATGCGCATAACGCCCTTGACTTATTCCAGAAGCATTTTAATTACACGCGCGCATCTGACTGCTGCCTCATATTAGGTATTAGTTTTAACTTGGTCGGTAGTTACGATAAAGCTGAGTATTATATTAAAAAAGTCCTGTCCTTTAATGAATCAACCGATCATCAACAATGGGCTTATATTTATCATAATTTAGCTTTTATTCACTACAACACAGCTGACTACCAAAAAGCACTAAAAGAAATTGATCAAGCGATTGCTTATGAAAATAACGATAAGGAAAACATCCCTGCCTTTCATTTGAAGGCGATGATTCTTATTGAAAAAGGAGATCTTCAAGCGGCTGATATGCTTGTAGAAAAAGGGCTAGCGCTTGCTGCACGGTATAATAATCAAAAATTCGAATACAAGTTCTTTATGTTGATGTTGCGACTACATCCTAACCGAGACGAAAAAATCACCCTCGCAAAAGTCGAACACGACATTATTCCTTACTTTAAAGAGCACGGTGATTTTCATGAGTACCGAAAAGCACTGAACTTAGTCGGTGATTACTATTATAAATATCGGGCTTATAAATCCGCCGCTGAATTCTACAAAGAAGCGTCACTCACACTGATCAATAATCATAATATGTTTAAAGAAGTCTAGACCATGCCATTGGTTTAGACTTTTGTTGTTTTAAGTAGCTAATCATCAAAACCTTTTTCAACCATGCTTATATCAAACATAAGTGATTTCAACAAGCCTTTTTAACGGATAAGTTAATTAGGCAAGTTGTTAAACTATTTTCACACTCAACGCGAGAAAATCATCGTAAGTTTCCCAATACCATGAATGTAACGGTCGTGCTATCCTTAAATCAATAGCGCTAAAGCTGTATTCGCCAGATAGTTACGGTGCAAAAAAGACAGAAAAGGTGAGAGAAACATGTCCGTTATGAAGACTTATCAATCAAACACGCCTATACCTATGATTCATATAAACGTTCGTTCATGTAGATCAAAATCTCTTATCTCTAAAGTTAAAGTTGTTGATTATTATGAATAAAGAGCCACTGGTAAAAAACAGGTCAATGATTGTTATGACTGCCATTTTAATTATTTACGCTTGTTCATTTATCGTTATTTTCATTAAGGCCTTTATCACCGGCCACTTTCTTATGATCGTACCCATTCTGTTGTTAAGTGTTGCGGTTTGTGCCACACGGTTAACAATAAAGACGTCTAGACATCTTTCTACAAAACGCCATATATCTTACGGATATACATTACGTAAGCGTCGACATAAATGGCATCAGTCATTAGATTCATGACCGGCGTTATTTAAGGCTTGTTTAAATAGGACTTATCATGTGAAAGCATCTTTTTAATTTTTCAAAAAAACATGTTATGATAGGAAGGCAGGTATATGTATACCTAGCGATACACTCCGTGTATTAATACGAGGTATCATCCTAAGGAGGAAGCTCACATGAAAAAAACTTTAACACTTGCAGGATCAGATTCTAGCGGTGGCGCTGGCATCCAAGCGGACTTAAAAACGTTTCAAGAACATAATGTTTATGGTATGACTGCCATTACGTCTATTGTGGCAATGAAGCCCGGGACTTGGGCGCATGACGTTACCGCCATTGATGTCAATATCGTTGAAAAACAATTAGATACAATTTTATCTGTCGGCATTGATGCGATGAAGACAGGGATGTTAGGTTCTGTTGATATAATTGAACTTGGGGCGAAAAAAATCAAGGAACACGGTATTGATCGTGTCGTTATTGACCCGGTAATGGTATGTAAGGGTGAAAATGAAGTATTACAGCCTGAAAACACTGACGCGATGCGCGAGTTATTATTACCTCTTGCAACAGTGACAACACCAAACTTATTTGAAGCAAGCCAACTGGCACAAATGGATTCCATCCAAACATTAGATGAGATGAAAGAAGCCGCACAAAAAATTGTCGACCTAGGGGCGAAAAGTGTCGTTATTAAAGGTGGAAAAGCCTTTATGAATAAAGAAGCGATTGACCTATTCTATGATGGTCAAGAATTTGTTGTATTAGAAAAAGAAAAACTCCAAACAAGCTATAACCACGGGGCAGGTTGTACGTTTGCGGCAGCCATCACCTCAAACTTAGCCAATGGTGACTCAGTAAAAGAAGCCGTCACAAAAGCAAAAGATTTCGTTCATGCGGCGATCAAGCATGGTTTTAAATTAAATGACTTTGTCGGTCCTGTCATGCACGGGGCTTACAACCAAAAATAAGCACAAATCAAATTGATTTAGCTAAAAGTCACTGCCTGGCAGTGGCTTTTTTTCTTGTCTCACCTGATAAATGCTTGTATATACTATATTAAAGTCCCGTCTTGGTAAGTGACATATCTGTGTTTCATTCACGCATCAAGGGGTATGAGTATAAGAAAGACAAAGGTTTTTCATCATAAACACAAAGAAAGGAATGGTTTGATTGCCTTATACAAAAAATGATTATCCCTCTGCTTTTAAGAACTTTGACGAACCAAAAAAGCTAAAAGCCATCGAGATCACGAACCAATTACTTGCGGACGGTTATGACAAAGACGAAGCGATACCGATTGCCATCAGTCAAGCAAAAGATTGGGCCAATCAGGCATCAGCTGAAGAAAAGAAAGACATGACAGATGTCAGTAAAAAAGCACTCAACAAATCGCCATCAAGTAATTCACGTCCTGAACTAACAGATCATGCCGTTGATATTCTACCAGACGGCAATCAGTGGCAAGTGAAAACACGTGGTGCGAAACAAGCAAGTGATGTGTTTGATCTAAAAAAAGACGCCATTGCTCGTGGAAAAACCATCGCAAAAAACAAACAGACAAAGCTCATCATCCACCGGAACGATGGTACGATTGAAAAGACTTACGCTTATAAGGAAGCTTAACCCTAACCCATTTAACATAATAAAATACCCTACAGAAAAAAACCAAGTCACATTCGACTTGGTTTTTCATCTATCATGACAGAGATACTCAGTATCCTTATTTCAATAAATCTTTCACAAATGCTTTTGGCTGGTTGTTCTCATCAAAGAGAAATGGCCAGTTTTTTCGCCCTCTGACAGGGAAATCATTTAACCACGTATAACGGTCAGATACACCCCAAAACGTCACCGCATGAATGACAGAGGCATGTTTTTTAAAAAGCTCAAAGAAGGCCTGGTAGCGTTTACCTTGTTTTTCTAACATCGCTTCTGTTGGTGCCGTTAAATCCGTGCGCTTGTCATCAAACTTAAACATGGATACATCCATTTCAGTGACATGAATTAAGACATCACATTCGCTGTAACGAAGGATCGCTTGTTCAATATCATCTAGATTAGGATCATAGAGATTCCAGTGAGCCTGCATGCCCATGCCGTGGATCGGTACCCCGCGCGCTTTCATGCCTGAAATAAGCGCATAAATTTTCTCGCGTTTTTCTGGGTTTGATTCATTGTAGTCATTGTAAAATAGTAACGCATCAGGGTCTGCCGCATGAGCATATTGAAACGCATAATCAATAAAATCTTCTCCAATGATTGATAACCATTTAGACGGTCTTAAGAAGACACCCGCTTCATCAGAAATTGCTTCATTAACAACATCCCAAGCATAAATCTCTCCCTTATATCTACCGACAACGGTATCAATATGGTCTTTCATGCGCTCAAGTAACACCTCACGTGTCACATCGTTCCCTTCATCATCTTGAAAGAACCAATCTGGTGTTTGATTATGCCAAACTAACGTATGTCCTCTTAAACCCATATCATGCGCTTTCGCAAAGCTTAAAAAGGCATCACTCACATCAAAGTTATACTGACCAGGTTCTGGGTGAATTTCTTCAAACTTCATTTCATTTTCAGCCGTAATCGAATTGAATTCCTGTTTTAATAAAGCTTGATCAGCTTTAATTGTCTCTTCGTTAATCGCCGCACCAATCAAAAAGTCCGAGCGAAAATAATCTTTTAATGTCGTCATCTCTATCGCTCCTTTATTAGCGGAAAGCCGCTAAATCATGACTGATTGATTTTGTTTGATTATAGATGTGTTGATACAAGCTAAACAATTGTTGATACGCTTGTTTATTCGCCTCAATCGGTTGATAGCTCTTACCGTACTGAACAAAGGCTTTTGCACAACTCTTAAGGTCCGTAAACCAACCTGTACCAACAGCCGCTAGAATGGCTGCGCCCATACCAGGTCCTTGTTCGTTTTGAAGTGTTACGACTTCTGCATCAAAGACATCGGCTTGGATCTGAAGCCATAAGTCACTCTTAGCTCCGCCACCACTGGCGACCACTTTATTAATTGTTTTACCTTTCGCACGGAAAATATGCACCGACTCATTTAAACTAAAGGTAATCCCTTCAATCACCGCCCGGGCAAAGTCACCGCGTGTATGACTGGCATGCGCTCCTATAAAGCTTGCGCGAATTTGACTATCTGGATAAGGCGTTCTTTCCCCGACAATGTACGGTGTATACAGTAAGCCTTTCGCGCCAACTGTTGAGGCATTTGCCTCTGCGACAAGTTCTTCAAAGCTAATCTCTTTGGCGAACGTGTCTTTAAACCAGCTTAAGCTATAGCCAGCCGCCAGGGTGACACCCATCGTGTAATAAGCTTCTGGGTCCCCGTGGTTGAAGTAGTGGACTTGACCAGCAAAGTCTTTATCACCTGTTTCTTCATAAGATAAGACAACACCAGACGTTCCGGTACTGGCAAGCGTTAGACCATCTTGCAGAATCCCTGCGCCAATCGCACCACACGCATTATCAGCACCACCGGCAAAAACTTGGCAATCGGTTGATAAGCCTGTTTCTGACGCTATCGCTTCTAGTACCGTACCGGTTAAATCATGCGAGCCAACAAGTGCCGGGCAAAGGCTAATATCGACGCCTGTTTTTTCACACATGACTGTACTCCACACTTTTTTCTCAACATTTAACAGTAACGTGCCTGCTGCATCTGAATAATCCATTGATACGTCACCACTGATGCGGTAACGGACATAGTCTTTTGGTAATAAGAAAACATCGGCTTGAGCAAAAGTGTCTGGTTCATGTTTTTTCACCCATAAAATCTTCGGTAACGTGAACCCTTCAAGGGCAGGGTTTTTTGTTTCACTATGAAGGGTATCAATCCCGGCCATCGTTTCAATCTCACGACACTCTTCGGTTGTTCTTGTATCATTCCATAAAATCGCGCGTCTCAGTGGCTTTCGGTCTTTATCTAATAAGACAAGCCCATGCATTTGACCAGAAAAACTCATCCCTTTAATCGCTGATTTATCATCTAACTTATCCGTAAGGGTTTTAATTGCTTCTTTTGTTGCCTTGACCCAATCTTCTGGGTCTTGTTCACTGTAGCCGGGTTGGTCATGATACAGTGGATAACTCTTTGATGCTTCGTCCACCACGTCACCGGTTTTTGACACTAACAACACTTTAACGGCACTTGTGCCTAAGTCAACACCTAATACATATTCCATTGTTTTTCGCCTCCATATAAATCATGCGAATGGCGCAGGGGGATGCACGATTCGCATGATTGGTTTGTGTTCACTATTCAACTATTTAGAGTAGGGTGTTAAAAAATAATTATCAACGATTAGATATTTAATAGATATTGGTTCATTTTCGCTTTGATCTTTTCAACTTGACCAGACTTAAGGTCAATATCTTTAATATCTAACGCATGTGCTTCTAAAGCAGCTAAGCTTGTTTTACCATCAACGATGTCTTTACCAATACCTGTTTCAAATGTTTGGTAACGATCTTTTACGATATTTTCAAAGAAGTTATCGTCAATCATTTTCTGTGCCACACGTAAGCCGACCGCAAAAGCATCCATACCCGCAATATGTGCGTGGAAGAGGTCTTCTGTATCAAATGAACCACGACGTACTTTCGCATCAAAGTTCAAGCCACCGCGACCAAGGCCACCGTTTTTAAGGATTTCATACATCGCAAGCGTAGTCGCATAAAGATCTGTTGGGAATTCATCTGTATCCCAGCCAAGTAATAAATCACCTTGGTTCGCATCGACAGATCCTAACATACCCGCTTCACGCGCCACGCGTAATTCATGTTCAAATGTATGACCAGCGAGTGTCGCGTGGTTGGCTTCAATATTGAACTTAAAGTGATCTTGTAAATCGTACTCGCGTAAGAACGCCATCGCTGTTGCCACGTCAAAGTCATATTGGTGTGTCGTTGGTTCTTTTGGTTTTGGTTCAATTAAGAATTGTGCATCAAAACCAATCTCATTCGCATAGTCTTTCGCCATATGGTAAAGGTTGGCTAAGTTTTGTTGTTCCAGCTTCATGTTTGTATTCAGTAATGATTCGTAACCTTCACGACCACCCCAGAAGACGTAGTTTTCAGAGCCGAGTTCTTTACCAACTTCTAAGCCTTTTTTAATTTTACCCGCGGCATACGCATACACATCAGCATTTGTTGCTGTACCAGCACCGTGCGTCCAGCGTGGGTTGGTAAAGTTGTTGGCTGTATTCCATAACAATTTTGTCTTGCTGTCTTTCATGTAGTCTTTTACCATCGCAACAATGTTATCTAAGTTTTTATTTGTTTCACGTAATGTGTCACCTTCTGGTGAAATATCAACATCGTGGAAACAGAAGAATGGGACATCCATTTTTTCGAAGAATTCAAATGCTGCTTCCACTCGTGCTTTCGCTAAATCCATCCCTTTTAAATGATCCCAAGGGCGTTTCGCTGTACCAGCACCGAATGGATCCCCACCGTCACCTGTGAATGTGTGCCAGTAAGCGACACCATAACGTAAGGTTTCTTCCATCGTCTTGCCACCGATTTTTTCTTCAGGGTTGTAGAATTTAAATGCATACGGATTGTCTGATTGACGTCCTTCATACTTTACTTTACTAATTTGATCAAAATAAGCCATGTGTAATAGCCTCCTTGTGTTTTTCGTTTTCGATACTTGTATTCTATCACGTTTAACTTAGTTAGTCTATCGAATATACAAAGTTTTTTTAAACTTTTTTTAGCGCTTACATTTCAGCAGTATCAACTATCGTGATTTACCACTCTAAAAAGTGTTGTCACACACCAGCATACGCCATAAAGCCACCATCAACAGGTACACTAATGCCCGTCACAAAACCGCTATAGTTTTTATCAATCAACCAAAGTAATGTCCCGAGTAAATCATCCGCCTCACCGAGTCGCTTCATCGGTGTTTGTGAGAGTATCTTTTCGGTTCTTTCTGTATAAGAGCCGTCTTCATTTGTTAACAGCGACCGGTTTTGTTCGGTTAAGAAAAAGCCTGGGGCAATGGCGTTGACGCGAATACCGGTCTCACCAAAGTGAACCGCCATCCACTGGGTAAAGTTATCAATGCCTGCTTTTGCGGCTGAATAGGCAGGTACTTTTGTCATCGGTGACGGGGCACTCATCGATGACATATTAATAATTGACCCTGCTGTTTTAATCAATTCATCGGTAAAGACCTGTGACGGAATCAAGGTGCCCATTAAATTTAACCGAAAGACAAAATCAAACCCTTCCGTCGTTAAGTCAAAGAAACTTCTAATTGCCTCATCAGTCACATCTTCCTTATGATAGGTTTCATTTGTCGTTGAACCTTCTGGATGATTACCACCGGCACCATTAATTAATAAATCGACTTGTCCAAATGCTTCCAACACTTCTTTTTTCGCCGCTTCAACAACCTCGCGGTTGGTCACATCACAAAAAACAGAAATGGCCTCACCACCGGCATCGTTAATCTCACTCGCGACGATATCACCCGGTTCTTTCGGATAATTTAGTACCGCGATCTTCATTCCTTGACGTCCCAGCGCGCGCGCCATATTTCCACATAGCACCCCGCCACCGCCTGTCACAACCGCGACTTTTCCTTTTAATGCGTGATGTTTTTCTAACATGTTGTTCCCTCCTCTAAACTGTCCCAAATCCCGGTCATATACATTGCCCCAAGTGCCCGGTCATACAACCCGTAACCCGGTCGTGCTTCTTCGCCCCAAATCATCCGGCCGTGATCAGGTCGTACGTAACCATCATATTGATACTTGTGCAGTAACTTGATTAACCCCACCACGTCTACTGACCCGGACTTATCATAATGACTCACTTCATGGAAGTCACCCTCCCCTGTATGCGTAATATTACGAATATGCACAAACGGTATCCGGTCTTGTTTTAGACAATACTCCGCTATGTCTAATAAATCTTTATCTCGCCTCGCGCCAAGTGAACCGGTACAAAATGTCACACCATTTTCCTTTTCTGGTAGCGCTTCAAGTAAACGATTGATGTCTTGTTTGTTTTTTAAAATCCGCGGTAACCCGAACACCGGCCAAGGCGGATCATCCGGATGAATCGCCATTTTTATCCCGGTCTCTTTTAACGTTGGCATGATCGCTTCTAAAAAGTAAACTAAGTGATGAAATAAATCTGTTTCAGTGACTGTCTTATATGCTTTAAATAACTGTTCAATATCAGCTAAGCGCTCCGCTTCCCAGCCCGGCATCTGATAGCTACCTGAAGCGTCTTTCATCCTCTTGATCATGTCATCTGGTGTGACCCCATCAATGACGGTACGTTCATAGCTTAAGACCGTTGAACCATCTTCAAGTGGATATGCGAGTGACGAGCGTGTCCAATCAAAAATCGGCATAAAGTTGTAACAAATCACTTTTACGCCGAAATCGGCCAAATTTTTAATTGTTTGTTTGTAGTTGTCAATGTACCCATCACGCGTCGGTAAGCCGAGCTTAATATCTTCGTGAATATTAACACTTTCAATCACTTCAATTGGTAAGCCGGCACGTTTCGCTTTCTCCATCATCGGTTCAATCTTTTCTTTTTCCCATACGTCACCGACAGGGACGTCATATAACGCACCGACAACACCCGAAATGCCTGGGACTTGTTTCATATACTCAAGCGGAATCGTATCGGCGGTATAAAACCACCGTAACGTCATTTTCATTTAAGTCACCTCTTATGCATAAATTTTTCTTCCGTGTGCATCATCAATCCCTGATTTACGGTAAAAGTACGTATTGACAATGTCCCGCCATTCTTTCGCCATATACAGTTGATGATCGAGGCGTTCCATGACTGAGTCAAAGCGTGCCTCATCTATCGCACCATGAAGCGAGGTAAAATGCTCAATCATCTGTTCCACTTCTTCTACCCCTTTAAAGTGGGTATCGTAAATGTGTTGAATCACCGTTTTTCCACTATGAAGTTGATGCGTATATGGGACGTGGTGGAAGAATAGTAACAATTCATCGGGACACGTGGTGACATCGTTATACTTTTCAAAGTTTTTCTTGTGATACTGCGTGCTATAGCCGCTACCGGTTTCTTTTGTGCGGTCGACACCAACACCGTCCCGGTCTGCGAAGTGATACGTTCCCCACTTATCGTACTCATAGCCATCAATATTCGGTCCGTAGTGGTGTGAGATATTCACCATCCAACCAATCCCAAGTGGAGAGGTATAATTTTCATACGTCTCCCATGATGGCATGACAATGTTCAGTAATGTTTGAACCAATGCTTCATCATGACCGAAGGTTTGTTTGATCCACTCTAAGGCAATCACTTCAGACGAAAGGTCAGGATTCCAAATCATGCGGCCATAACCGTAAAGATTCAGCTGAGCCATTAAATGCCCCGTCCAGTTAACATCAATCCCCACATTTGATACAGCGACAATCCCACTATGTTTTTGGTTTAGTACGTTACCAGAAACAAGGTCCTTCACCCGTGTGTCTTCACCTTTTTGATACGTGTCAAAGTCAAGCACTTCCTTCCACTGCGGCACAAGATAAACGAGATGTTTTTGTTGGCCAAGGTATTCCTGGGCAATCTGAAACTCGAGTAAATAGTTGGTTTTTTCTAAACCACCAATCAGTGGTGAGATCGGTTCGCGGACTTGAAAGTCCATCGGACCGTTTTTAATTTGTAAAATAACATTATCTAAAAACTCGCCATCAAGCGGTAAGAAGTGATCATACGCGGCCCGAGCTCGGTCTGTTTGACGATCACGCCAGTCTTGTTTACAGTTATAGACAAAACAACGCCAAATGACTTTTCCACCATACGGTGCGAGGGCTTCAGCCAACATATTCGCACCCTCAGCGTGATTCCTTCCATACGTAAATGGCCCCGGACGGTTTTCTGAATCGGCTTTCACTAAAAAACCACCAAAGTGTGGAATGTTATCATAAATGACTTTAGCGCGGTCTTTCCAAAACGCTTTCACACCATCATCAAGCGGATCTGCCGTTGATAAACCTTTTTCCATTGGTGCTGCATAGTTAATGCTTAAATATAAATCAATCCCATACATACTAAATATATCAGCCGTTTGTTTGACATCAGCTAAATAACGGTCAAAAATTAAGTCAGTCTCATTCTCGTGCACATTCACATTGTTGATACTGATCGCATTAATGCCGGTAGAACTGAGTAGTCTCGCATAATCTTTTACACGTGTACGGTCTTTAATAAATTGATACTGATCATAAAAGAACGACTTCCCCGCATACCCACGTTCAACTTCACCGTTCATGTCATCCCATTGATTGATCATTCTGATTGGGTTTTTAGGCGCTTCTTTCACCCCAAACTGCTCAAGTGGTGTTTTAAGTTGGATCTGCCTTAATAGATGGTACACTCCGTAGAGCACACCTCGGTCATCTCCCGCTGATAAATAGAGTTGTGACTGATCATATGTAATATGAAACGTCTCTTTTCCTTGAGTATCCTCTATCGTAATATGTAAACCATTTTGGTTCGATTGTGTTGTAATTGCTGGTTGAAAGGCACACATTTCTTTTAAACCTAACGATAATTCTGATAGTGCGGCATCTATGATGATCGATGTTTCTTTCACTGTCACAACTGACAGCACAGCTTCTATTTGTTGCTTGTATTCCTCATCTTTCACCGGATTATATTGTAACCAGGCCCGGTAACTTAAGACGTCAGCTTCTGTTAATTGATCAATTAATCTTTCGTTATTCCTTAACAACATTTCTGTCATCCTTTCTATAAAAGAAGCGTACCAACTATTCATCGGTACGCTTTTCGTTTTTTTATAAATTAACCTTTCACGCCACCTATCGTTAACCCTTTAACAAAGTATTTCTGTAAGAATGGGTAGACCATAATAATCGGAACGGATACAACGACCGTCATCGCTGCCCGAACAGATTGTGGTGTGACGACATCGACAGTTCCTCCTTGGGAGTTAGCAAACTGACTGGCAGCACCGCCTCCAGAGTTAAAGGCAGCATTTGAGTTACTAAGTACTTTCATGAGTTCATACTGTAAGGTACTGAGCTCTGGTATCGATGAGTTGTAGATAAACACATCAAACCACTGGTTCCACTGACCGACTGCTACAAAGAGTGACACCGTCGCAATAACCGGTAACGATAATGGTAAAGCAATGCGGAAAAATTGAGTGAACTCACCCGCACCATCCATCCGAGCAGACTCGAATAACGTTTCTGGTAAGCCTTCAATAAAGGAACGAATGACAATGATGTTAAAGACACCAATGAGTGTTGGTAAAATATACACCCAGAAAGAGCCGATTAAGTTTAAATCACGGTGTAGTAAATACGTCGGGATTAGTCCGGCGTTCATATACATCGTTAACACAAAGGCAATCGTAATAAATTTCTTTAAGAAAAAGTGTGGACGTGAAATCGTGTAAGCAACCATCGCCGAAGCTAGTACCCCAAGCCCTGTCCCTATCACGGTCCGAAGGACCGACGTTAAAGCCGATCTCATAATGGTGGCTTCAGTAAAAACATGTTCATAGTTATACCAAGTAAAGACACGTGGCAAGAGACGTATGCCTCCTCTGATCGTATCAGTTGATGCATTAAGTGAAATAGCAACGGTGTTAAGTAGTGGATATAGCATCACAATCACAAGAAGGATCATGACTATCACGTTGATCGTATCAAAGATTAAATCATCGATACTACGGCGTTTTCCTTTTAAACGGTTAATCAGTTGCATAAGATCCCTCCTTTAGAATAAGCGTGCCTCGCCAAGTTTATGGGCCACTTTATTGGCAGCAAATAAGAAAATAAATGAAATAACTGTTTTAAACATCCCCGCAGCTGTCGCAAGCGAGAAGTTTGCTTGTCTAAGACCATATCGTAAAACAAAGATATCTAAGTTCTCCGCATAGTCCATGTTCATCGGGTTCATCAGTAAGTACTGTGCTTCAAAACCAGACTCTAAAATGTAACCAATGTTCATAATCATTAAAATAACGACAACCGGCTTAATACCAGGTAACGTAATATATAAAATCCGTTGGAGACGTGTTGCCCCATCAATCTCAGCCGCTTCATATTGTTCTTGGTCAATCATAGTGATGGCCGCAAGATAGATAATGGAGTTCCAACCGACACTCTTCCATACTTCAGATGCTCCAAGTAATCCCCAGAAATATTGTCCGACACCTAAAAACATAATCGGCTCATCAATAATCCCTAAGTTCATCAGTAAAATATTAATAATCCCGTCATCAACAGAAAGGGCTGACGATACAAGACCTGCCACGACGACCCAACTTAAAAAGTGTGGCATATAACTAATTGTTTGTACAATACGTTTAAAACCAACGTTGCGTAATTCATTTAAAAGAATCGCTAACGTAATCGCTGTCACAAAGCCTAGCACGAGGTTAATTAAACTCATAGCTAAGGTATTACGCATAACTTCTAAGAAACGATCATCTTGGAATAAAAACTTAAATTGATCAAATCCGACAAATTCTGATTCTTGAAAACCTCGAGCTGGCTTATAATCTTGAAACGCCATTAACCACCCGGAAAGCGGTAAATATTTAAAAATAAATAGCCAAATGAGGAAAGGCACACTCATCAGTAATAATTCTTTTTGTTCCATACTTTTTTTAATAAAATAACGGAAGCCTCTCGCTGACTTTGTTTTTGTTTTTTTCTTAGCAAGGGTACCCGCTACATTGGCTGCATCTGCCATCATGTTTTCCTCCTTTTTTTACCTTAATTTAGAACAGTAAACCAATGGATCATTAGGAAGGGTTTTCTTTACTTCTTTATCTTAACCCTTCAAGGTGTCAATCCCGTTTACTCTTCTAAACTAAGTATGCGTTCGGGATAAACAAGGTGTTATCTATTATTCAATCATGCTTATGAAGAGAGTCAAAGAGTAAGTCAGACTTACTCTTTGACTATTATTTATTAACGATATTGCCAGTTACCTTCAATACGAGCTTTGACTGTTTCAGTAAAGAAGTTTTCATATGTTTCTAAACCATCAAGCGCGCGGTATTCATTAACAAAACTTTCCCATTCAGACTCAAAGTTTGCTGGGTCTGATAAAACAATTTGTGGGTAGTATCGTTTTTGTAATTCTTCTGCACGTGAAGCAAATAATGCCATATCAGAACCTTGCTCAATGTTCGCGCTCCATGCTGGGTACCATGGACGATCTTCCGGTTGACTAAAGAGTTCTGAGAACGTCTTAATGCCATAAGCATCTAAATATTCACGGTCATGTTCATCATAAGTTTCAAGTGCCACTTCTGGTTGACGACGCGGTTCAATAGCGTTCCCGTCAGAGAATGAACCACTTAAACGCGGCCAGTTCCATGAGTATAACGTCATCCCGTATTCATCGCGCATATCTTGATCTTTGTTAAGCTCGACTTGTTCAGCTGTATGGTAGAATCGACCTTCTTCGTTTACAGAGTAATGTGTGCCTTCTTCGCCCCACATGATAAGTCTTTGCGTTTCTTCTTGGATTAACTTGTCCCAGTACTGGATAATCCGCTCTGGATGTTCAGCATTCACTGTAATACCTACCCCGCGGTTTTGAGTGAAAGCCGCTGGTTCTAGGTATTGATCTTTAATGCCTTCTTCTAAGACAATAGGTAAAGCCATAAATTCATGATCTGGATTGCCTGCTTCATCTAACGTTGTAGCCGCAGTATTCCATTGCCAGCCATAACCGAAGAAACCGAGCACACGACCAGAAGAAATTTTTGCTAAGAAATCATCGTTGTTCATAACGAACATTTCTTGGTCTAAATAACCTTCTGCATTTAATTCATTTAATGCTTTAAGATACGCTTTTGCTTCATCTTTATCCGCGTATACTGATGCTTCATGTGTATCCATATCAATTTGGACAGAACCATCATTAGGGAAACCTGCTAAGTGGTTCGGTGTATTTGAGAATGTGAAGAAACTTGTATCATACGTTAAACCTGTAAATGGCACCGTTTTCATGCCATCAACCTCAGGATTTTTATCAGTATAATCTTTGATTAAGGCTAAGTACTCATCAAGCGTCGTGATTTCTGGGAATCCCGCATCTTTAAGCACACCACGTTGAATCCAGAAGGCTCCTTGGTCAATGTTTGGATTCGGTACGTGCTCATTAATTGATGGTGAAATCGGAAGATAATAAATATTTCCGTCTGGCATAGTGAAACGATCAATATACTCACTATACATCTCAAGAATATTTGGACCATGTTCTTCTAACAAATCATTTAACGGAATGAAAGCTTCCGCTTCTAACATCATTTCAATCGCATGGTCTGGAATAACTACATCAGGATACTCGCCACCAGCAATCATAACCCCTATTTTTTCCATTAAGTCCCCAACTAAGTATTCAGTTTGGAAGTTAACACCTGTTTCATCTTCTAACATTTTACCAATCGTTGTTTCATTTGAATTAATATCATCGCCAGCTGTACCAATAAAGTAATGATACGTGATAGGTTCATTTGACGTTTCACTTGAACCTCCATCATCTGAAGACGATCCGTTATCGTCACCTGCCGACGAATCTGAATCATCGCCACCACAAGCAACTAAAAACATAAATAAGGCTGATAAGAGTAATACGAGTAGTGCTTTCTTTTTAAACACTTGACTAACCCCTTTCAATTGTTACTTTTTATTTGCTTTTTTGTAAGCACCTTCATTATAGCTTCCCATTTAGCGAAACTCACCTAGGTAAACTATAGCCGAAAGCCAGAAAAACTTTAGGTGAAGGCGCTTACATTTTAAATAACTTTAGATAGAAAACGAAAAGACTATAGGTGGTGTTGCTCATTATAAGATAGAACAAAAAAACTTAACGAGTGACCATAAGAACTATAGAGACATTAAATGATGACACTATGACAGACTTTATTAATATAATGAGTAAGTCACACCAATGGTGTGACTTAGTCTGATACTTTTAAATAAGCTTGTAATTTAGAGTCTTGCATCGGTAAATCAATCGTCACAGTCGTTCCGATGCCTTCTTCACTTTCAATCTTCATTCGGAACTGATCTTTATAGTATAATTTAAGGCGATAATAAATGTTCTCAATACCGACATTCTCACCCATCGTTGCACCATCTTGCAATTCCTTCTGCAGTCGAATGAGTCGCGACTCCGGTATACCTACCCCATCATCTTCAATAACAAAACGTAAACCAAGGGCTGTTTTAGTAATGGAAATATCTATATTACCCGTTCCTTTTTTCGGTTCAATACCATGAAGGGACGCATTTTCAACAAACGGTAAAAAGGATAAATTCGGAATTTCAAAGTCCGCTAACTGTTCATCAACATAGACATGATAGGTTAGACGTTCACCAAAACGATAGCCTTGAATTTCTAAAAAGGCCTGGATAAGACGGACTTCATCTAGTACCGTTACCCAGTTACTCCCCCACTTTAAAGAATTCCTAAAAATACCTGCCATATTTTCAATCATCAGCGCTGTTTCTGTTTCATCTTTCATAATACTACGCATTCGAATAGTCTCTAAAGCATTAAATAAAAAGTGCGGATTGATTTGACTTTGAAGGGCACTTAGTTGGGCTTCTTTTTCTCTTAACGCAAGTTCCTTCTTTTCAAGGTTTGCTTTGAATACTTCATTAAATAGTTCATTCATTTTTCGTGTCATTCGATTAATCTGATTGGCAAGTTGACCGATTTCATCTTTTGATCTAACGTGTGGATACTCCGCAAAATTTTTCTTTTCAATATGACGAGTGTGATCCAAAATATTATTCAACCGACTATGAAACGAACGCGATAAATATATGATTAAAAAGGCTGGTAAAATAAAGTTCATGAGACCAAGCAATAATATATACTTTGTTGAATCAGATAACTCTGCTCTATAAATCGATTCATCGACGACTGTTACGACAGACCAATCTGCTATGTATTGATCGGTAAACATTTGGCGAGTAATATACGGTTCTTTCACGTCGGTATTCTCAGTAAATATTGTTCCTTCTCTGTGGTTTTGATCCGTCGTAAAGAGGACACGGTCTTCTGCATCAAGCAAATACAATTCGCCTTGAATCGAGACATTATGAATCGCATCATTTAACATCCGTTCATCTAACTGAAAATGAATAACGTGTAAATAGTTTTTATATAAGGAGAAATAATTGAGTTTCCTATATACATCTAACGATACACCCGCTTCATCCATGGCCGCTAGAATTTGTGGTGTACCGTCATGAGCTAAGCTATTATACCAAACGTCATCGCTATCTTCATTATTTAACATATTCACCCCCCCAGCATACAACATGGTTGGATTAGTCGTATAAAATTGGATGTCTTGAATGGCATTATAGAGCGGAACTGTTTTGCGGTATTGATGAACCACTTGCGTATACCCTTGAATATAATCAACAGGATTTGTGTATGTTGTATCAAAAAACTCATATAACCGCATATCCATATAAAGTGTCGTTGATAGACCAAGTGCTTGATCTATCAACTGTTTGACGTTTTCTTTTGTTTCTTCTGTCATTAAATCAGCGTCTCGCCTTTTTTGTTGAATGAAATTATCACTTGTCGTTTGATAAAAAACAATATTTGAGATAATGATAGGCAAAAGAACAGTAATCATATATACGATTAATAGCTTATTACGAATTTTCAAGTCATTAAATGATTGCCCTATCTTTTTCATCTATCATCCCTCTTTACTTTACTAAGAAGTCTTTTCTTTTAAATATGAAGGTAACACGTTTGAGTTGTTTGCTTTTTCTTCGCCTGACTTTTCTTCTGCCCAAGCGGCCTGTTTTCTTATCATACGATCGACTACCACATGTAACTGTCCCATCAATAAAAAACTAAACGGAGTAATGGATAAAAACGGAATAAAACCCGGAATCATATACAACACAAAGCCTAACACACCCATTGAGGCAACAAGGAGAATGAATGAAACCGGAGCCCCTAAAGCTAAAATAATACTATTCTTAATTAATGCTTTACCTTTCGCCTCGGTTAAAATACGAGTAGGGAATAGATAGAGACTTACCACAATAAATAAAGCTACCCCTATGACCCAACCAACCGATAAAAAGGTATGTTCCAATCCCGTGGCGACTTTTAGATAATTAAAATTAAAGGTTAGGAGATAGACGCCTAACATAAACAGAAATCCGTACCCATTAGCAACAAAAAAATGCTGCTTATAACTTTGCACAAATACCTTAAAGATTGAAAACTGTTTATCACCTTTCACAAACCGCTCCATGACACTATGCGTACTATATAGCGCAGGAAAAAAACCAAACAATCCTAAACCTATTAGGGTTGAAAATAAAAATAACAGTTGGATATAGACAAAGTGCCATAGCCACTCTAATCCTCGATAAAATGATGTAGATACAAATCCATAATTACTTCCCATAATCCGCTAGACGAATCGTCTAGCCTCACCTCCTCAACCTATTTATAACCAATCCTCAATTAATCGCTTGCTGAGTACTTGATGTGGACTGGACTCCACTATTCCAAGCACTAAATCACCTGGTAACTCATAACCAATTGCTTGCCTAAATGCGGTATTTGGCCTAAGTGGTAATAAGTAAAGGTGTTCTTCATTTGTGCGTTCATCTAATGTTGTATAGGGCGATAATGTTTCATCCAATCGGTCACTAAACTCATCAACTGGGGTTAAATAGTAAGCATCTAACATGAGTTGTTCTAATCCTTCATCCACAATAATGACATCCGCTTGTCGGTCAATCATCTCAATCGTTAGACGATCATGGGAGGGTAAAAACATGTTAACATTTACTGAGACACCCTCTGGTAATTCCTCAGCTAATACATCGGTGATATAGCTTTCCATCTCATCGGTAATGGTTGTGGGTACGCTAGAAATAAAACTGACATGAAAGACTTCTGGGTCATGATGGCTGTTGCTATTACCACAAGCCGTTAACAAAACCAGTATCATTATAATTATTAAATATATCATATTTTTCCTTGAAAAAGCGCTGGTCATTTTTTTCACCTACACAATCAAACGAACGACAAATGGTTGGATATACCAAACAAATAAGGTATAGACAACAAAACAAAACACGATAAATGGAAACTGTGCTTTTTGTTTCTTTTTCTGACGTTTTAAATTTTGATAAGCTTTGAAAGTAAACACACTTAGCGCAACCCCAAGCAGCATATGGAGCACGTGTCGATCTGATTGATAGAAATAAAACTGTAAAACGAGAACATACATGATTACAACCATAATCTGTGCCGTTTTTGGTTTCATCTTGTCACTTCCTTTATTAATGTCAGTTTTATCCTACCATATTTAAAAGCGCTTTCATCCAATTGTACTAAAGCGTTTACTGTAAAAACTATAGATTATGTGAATTTCTATAGTTTTTTCACCAAAACCTATAGAACCTCCCCTTAAATTAAAGCGCTTTCTTTTGTAAGATGAACGTAATCCAATGTTATGTTACACACAAGACTAAAGAAGGAGGGTTTATATGACCCGAGGTGCTTTTCATACAAAAGATTATACGAATCGTTTTTTAGCGTTAGGCATTGATCAACAAGCGATTGATGACAAGATTACTGATACGTGGGAACGACTATTCACCGACAAAGACCCTGCGTTAAAAATTTATTTTGAGACAGAGAATGATATGGGGTATGTTGTTGATACTGGCAACAATGATGTGAGAACAGAAGGCCAATCTTACGGGATGATGATGGCTGTTCAAATGAATAATCAAAAAGTGTTTGACCGCATTTGGAAATGGACAAAAACGCATATGTATATGGAAGAAGGTATACACCAAGGCTACTTTGCTTGGTCATGCCAGCTTGACGGCACAAAAAATGCCTATGGACCTGCCCCAGACGGGGAAGAATACTTTGCGATGAGTCTCTTTTTTGCTTCCCACCGCTTTGGTGACAAAGAAGCACCGTTTAACTACGGGGAACAAGCACGCGAGATTTTACGTCGTTGTTTACGAAAAGGACCGAATAATAATGGTCACACGATGTGGGACTTAGAGAACCATTTAATTAAATTTGTGCCTGAGGTTGATTTCAGCGACCCGTCGTATCACTTGCCACACTTTTATGAGTTATTTGGTGAGTGGGCAAACGAAGAAGACCGCGCCTTTTGGAAAGAAGCCGCACGAAAGAGTCGTGATTATATTGCTTTAGCTGCTCATCCAGAGACAGGTTTGTCTCCTGAATATGCCTTTTATGACGGCACGCCGAATCATATTCGTGGCTTTGGTGATTTCTTTAGTGATTCTTACCGCGTCTGTACAAATATCGCCCTTGATTATGAGTGGTTCGGTGATGAAGATACACCTTTAGCTGTCATTGACCGATTGCATCAGTTCTTTAAAGATAAACCGATGGCCGACTATCGTCGTTATAAAATTGATGGCACACCATTTGAAGAACCCGCCCTTCACCCGGTTGGTCTCTTTGCGACACTTGCAGCTGGTGGACTAGTGCGTGATACAGCAATCGCTAACGACTATGTCCAAACATTTTTTGAGATGCCGCTTCGACAAGGTGATCGTCGCTACTATGATAACTGCTTATATTTCTTTAGTCTCCTTGCCTTAGCAGGACAATTTAATATGTATTCTAACTAAACTAACTGGAGGTAACAACATGAAAATTTCAAATCCTATTTTAACTGGTTTTAATCCCGACCCGAGTATTTGTCGTGCCGGTGAAGATTACTATATTGCCACGTCAACATTCGAATGGTTCCCAGGTGTCAGCATACACCACTCAAAAGACTTAAAAAATTGGGAACTCGTCTCACGTCCATTAAACCGTCAATCTTTACTTGATATGAAGGGCAATCCAAACTCTGGTGGTGTATGGGCGCCACAACTCTCTTATCATGATGGTCTGTTCTGGTTAATCTACTCAGATATTAAAGTGACGGATGGACAGTGGAAAGATGCGCATAACTACTTAACGACCTGTGATACGATTGATGGGGAGTGGTCTGAGCCCATTTATATGAATTCATCTGGTTTTGACCCATCACTCTTCCATAATCCAAACGACGGTAAAAAATACTTTGTGAACATGGTCTGGGACCCACGTGAGGGGCATCATAATTTTTACGGGATTGTTTTACAAGAATATGATCATGACCAACAACAGCTTGTCGGGGAAAAGAAAATCATCTTTAAGGGCACAGACGTGAAATTAACGGAAGCCCCGCACCTTTATTATATTGATGGATATTATTACTTACTGACCGCCGAAGGTGGGACGAAGTTTGATCACCAAGCGACGATAGCTCGTTCTAAAACCATTGATGGACCTTATGAAGTCCACCCGGAGAATCCACTCATTTCATCCTTTGCGCATCCGCGGATTCGTCTGCAAAAGGCTGGGCACGGCTCACTCGTTAAAACCCATACAGATGAATGGTTCTTTGTGCACTTAACGGGACGTATCTTACCGAAAGAAGAGGAACCATTACTTGACCCACGTGGGTTCTGTCCACTTGGTCGCGAGACAGCGATTCAACGGGTAGAGTGGCGCGATCAGTGGCCTTATATTGTCGGAGGTAACTATCCCAAAGATGAGATTGACGGACCGACTATCCAAGAACAACCGAAACCAAAAGTGGCGGAAGTCGTTCATTTTGATGAGCCGACGTTACCGCTTGACTTCCAGTCATTACGTATTCCTTTAGGTGAAGATATTTTATCACTAACAGAACGTCCTGGATATCTAAGACTTAAAGGGCGTGAATCATTAACATCACTCTTTACCCAAGCCCTCGTTGCGAGACGTTGGCAAGACTTTACTTTTGAAGCAGAAACAAAAGTTGAATTTAATCCAACCACGTTCCAGCAGCAAGCTGGTCTTGTGAATTACTATAACACTGATAACTGGACCTATCTCTATATCACGCACCATGAAGACAAAGGACGTGTGCTCAATATGATGGTACTCGATAATTTAGCGTATGCTCAACCGATTAAGGGTGAGGAGATTGTGTTAGGTGATACCGAAGCTGTGTATCTACGGGTAAATGTTGAGGTCAATGATTATTACTATAGCTATAGTCTGGACGGTGAAACATTCCACCGCATTGGACCAACATTTAAGTCATATAAACTATCGGATGATTACATCCGAGGTGGCGGCTTCTTTACAGGCGCCTTCGTCGGTATGTGCGCCCAAGATTACTCTGGTGAGCGCTTGCCTGCTGATTTTGATTATTTTAGATATTCTAACTAAGGATTATACGTAAAGTAACACCGACTTTGCGTTCAATCATATCCCCCAAATAGAAAGAGCCAGAAGAGAAATCTTCTGGCTCTTTCTTAATAATCGCTTGTTAAAACGGTCCTTTGTTTATTAAAAAAGATCACTTACACTCTGCATGAAATGATTCATTCATCATCAACAGTCAGAACTATTCGCTTATATGATGTTAAAGGTATCTTGCAATGATCTATTGCCTCAACAATACAATGGATCGTTTGTCCTTTTACAGTGTCTGTAGGTATGTTAAATGTACACGCTGTTATTACTTCATCCTGTATTAAATGAGATAGATTCAGTGAATTTGGTGCTGGCACATCAAAAGGATACGTCTGCGTTGCTTCCTTTTCGATGACTTCGTCCAAAGAGATTAGTTCTACCTGGCCTGGGTATGCACCCGCTTCTTCATATTGCCACCAGTTGACCGATAGATGGTGACCATCAGGATCTCTAGCGATTGCTTTTAGAGTAATTGTCTGTCCAGGTGCGACAATGGCGCTTTCCGTATTAATTAATTCAATTATTGGATGGTGATTCGCTTGTTTATATTCAGGCGTTACCGTCCACTGAAGCCTTGCCGCAAAGTCACGTTGACAAGCCCCGAACCAACGAGCAGATGCATAATCTTTAGATGCTACACCATCAGGAGCTATGTCTTTACCGTTTCTCCCTCCCCATCCACCATAGCTAGCGTCTACATGCCCCTCTAGACCGTTGTCTATTAAATTCATGAACATAGAGGTATCTCCTTCTGATATCCATGAACCAGGCTCTTCTATGTCTTTATACCAGAGAGAATACCCCAATGCCTTCAGTTGATTTGCGGTTAAATACTTAAATCCAAAGTAGTCGGTGATATCATTTTTATGCATGTATTTCCCATCTCCCCAGACCCTATAAAACTCACCAAACGGTCCGACACTTGAAATGTTTTCCTTTATCCATGCGGCAGAAAGATAATGGCGATCCTCAGGTTGAACGACGCTTCGCGCAAAATATCCCCAAATCGTTGTCGCCATTTGACGGAATCTAATGTTAGGCCAATTAGGATGAATATACGTTTCATATATACCGTCTTGATCACCAAAAGATTGTATAATCACTTTAGCAGACACCTTATTATAAATGTTCTCCCACTTTTCTGTATGAAGATATCTTTCCTCTATTGATTTAAGCGCTCTCCCTATCGTTGATTGACCTGTTCCAGTTAATACATATAACGGACCAGGCTCATCATCAAGAATAAGACGCATTAAATGCTCTGAGCCTTGAGTACAATGAGATAGATCACCAGGAAAGGCGATATTCCCATTAAATATTCGTTCGCGTAACTCGCTAGGGTGAGGGTAACCTTCAGCGTGAATAGATAGATTTTGATATACCTTAGCGTATATATCAACGGCCTCCTCTATAAAACGGCTATCTTCATCCCATCTCCAACAAGTTATCGGTCCGATTCCAAGATCAGAATGTTCAGACTCCCCTAAAAATCGTGTACCTTGTCCATCTCCCCTCCAATGGTAACGACTACTCGAATAGATGATACCTTCTGTGTGAAAATGATTACTATACAGTAGATATCTGACGATCGTATTTAAATCATCAAGTTCTGGATCAAGCATTATGACTGTCCGATGTTTTATATTCGTCGACATATGATCACCTCTTTAAAATTGAACTACCCCCACCTAACATTCTCACGAATGTTTGAGGAAGGGGATTCCATAAGGACACCCTAAAGGGGACCCATGCTCGTTCAACTAAGCATAGGTTTTTCTACTCTCCAACCGTCGCAAACCTATTTTCTCAACATCTGTTAAAGCATGTTGGGGAAATAGTGTGTTCCAGGAACACAACTTGCTTTGGTCAAATCGTTCTGTCTGGTAGAACGCATGGGTTCTAACAAAAGACAGGGTATGCGTCTCTGGATGATAATGAAAGACAAAATTACCTGATTTGGCGTCTTTCCGTCCTGAAATGGTCATCTTACCGTAACGCGCCGCTGCCCAATCTTTCTGCCAACGCTCAGGATGAGCGTGATACGTCTTTTGTGTTAACCGGCCGCGGGCGAGTTTCTTACTCCCGAAACACACACCCGTCACTTTGTTTGTCAATTTAATCAATTGTTTTTC
>NZ_FPAI01000011.1 GCF_900116255.1 Halolactibacillus miurensis | reverse complement strand
TCACTTGTTCCAGAGCAGAAACAAGGTCTACACCATTGGGCGCAATGGGCGTATATGACGCGTACCCTGTCTTTTGTTAGAACCCATGCGTTCTACCAGACGGAACGATTCGACCAAAGCAAGTTGTGTTCCTGGAACGCACTATTTCCCCGGCATGCTTTAACAGATGTTGAGAAAATAGGTTTGCGGCGGTTGGAAAGTAGAAAAACCTATGCTTAGTTGAATGAGCATGGGTCGCCTTTAGGTGTCCTTACGGAATCCCCTTCCTCTAACATTCGTTAGAATGTTAGGTGGGGGTAGTTCAATAGTGAGCGCGGTCAATTTAAAATCGATGGCATAATGGCTTTAGATAACAACTAAATCAGTATCACTTTTGAAAAAATCTGACACAGGTAATTATTCTACTAAAGCTAATACGAACATTTTAGAAACCATAATCACGCAAGTTATGCCTATACATCAGCCTGATCCGAAAAGTAGCATAACAACAAATAACATAAGCCAGGAGGTTTAAAAAGATGAAACAAACAGGGACCCTATACTTTTTCTGTGGGAAAATGGGGGCAGGAAAATCAACTAAATCAAAACAAATAGCAATAGATAAACATGCCGTACTGTTATCTGAGGATGAATGGCTTTCTGCTCTTTATCCCAATCAAATCAACTCATTTGAAGACTTCCTGAAATTTTCGGCACAAATCAAACCCTTGGTGAGAAAGCACGTCCAAAATATATTAAGTGTCGGTACAAATGTCGTGATGGATTTTCCTGCTAACACTAAAAAGCAGCGTAAGTGGTTTTTAGATATGGTATTCGAAGTTAAGGGTAGTCATCAATTGATTTATCTGAATCTTACTAATGAGCAATGCTTATGTCAATTGGCACAAAGGCGTAACGAACAACCTGAAAGAGCAGATTTTGATACAGAAGCAATGTTTACTTATGTAACCAATTTTTTTGAATCACCAGAAGCATCAGAGGGAGTCAATATTTTAGAGCTTAACGGAAGAGAGTAATACAACATAAAAAAACTATATTATTATGAGAAAGATGAAAGGATGGTTTCGCTTGAATCTCAAATTAACCGGATTTAACGTCTTAACATTAGGCGTGATTGCTTTGATTAGTCCGTTTTATATCCTACTACAAAACTTTTCTTCACTGTTAGAATTATTGTTTTATGTAGTCCTTATTGTTTTTTACAGCTATACCATAAAACAAGCAAACATAGTTATTAATGAAACGGAGAAGAAACACGACATAGAACGCGCCGTCTCTTCGAAAATCTGTGTATGGGCAGCTGCCATATTTCTTATGTTTATTTTTTTGTCTAACTACGTGTTATAACGTCCAGCATGCTAAAATGATTGATCGAATCATTGAAATGAAAGACTAGTCACACGCATCGTTAAAAGTGCATTTTTAAAGTGAAAGCCCAGACTTAAGCAATAGGTCTGGGCTTCTACTTTTCATATTCACACGTATTTTTTAACCTCATAATGTAATTCCACAAACTTATTAAAGTTTCTAACTCCCTTTAATTCAAGGTCAACCGATACATCTTGCTTTTTAAACAAAGGAATACCCTTACCCAATAATGTTGGGGCAACAGTCACAATGATCTCATCTATTAGTTTTGCTTGCAAAAAGGATTGAACTAAGTCGCCACCACCAACTAGCCAAATATTTTTACCGTCTTTATTTTTCAGCTGATGCACGCAAGACTCTATGTCCTTGTTCATAAAGCTTACATTGTCCGTGTCTTCAACCATAGACCTGGTAAAGACATACGTCGCGTTTCCCTTGTAGGGAAACGCCTCTAAATCTTGGCGCATCACCCAATCGTACGTTTTCTTTCCCATCAATACGGTATCGACAGTGTCATAAAACTCGGAGAAACCATTATCACCTTCGCCTTCAACACGCTCAAGCCAATCGAGTGATTCCTTTTCCGTGGCAATATAACCATCTAGGCTGGACGCGATAAAAAGAATAACCTTGCGTTTTATTGGCATATTAACACCTCCTATTGTACAAATAAAACCAGCACGGATGACTCATCGGGGCATCCATGCTGGTTTTTGATGACTTATAATTTCTTCACAATGGAAGACTTTAAATAAATACTACCGAATTTATCCACTTTCCCGTCAATATCATGACCATTGTGTGGCTCATCTAAGATTCTGATCCCTTTCGCTTTTGTGCCGCGTTTAATCGTATCTTTACCTAACTTAACATCGGTAATAAGGGTGACATCATCCCCGGTTGAAAGGACATTACCGACTGCATCTTTAATTTCTTCTTCTTTTAGAGATTCATCGGTCCATACGTGACCACATTCTGGACAATTATAAGCCACGCCATCATCATAACCATACTCACTACCACAACTTGGACATTCGTGCATAATACCCCACCTATCTATTATTATAGCGTTATTATACACGTAATCAGGGGATTGGACAATGTCAGCACATAATCATCATTCTTGAATGAATGACTTGCATGATAATGCAGTGAGTCGTATAGTATAAGGAAAAGAAAAAATAAAAGGGGAGAAGCACCATGGATAAACACGTCGATGATGAGGTCCTTATTCAAATCATCAAAACCCAACACAGCATTCTTAATTTACTTAATCATACGTTAAATGATACCGTCACGCACCAACGATCACTACCGAAACAAGAACAAAATTCTGACCTGATTAACTTAGCCGAACAAACTCGCCTGGTTATCGCGAGAAAGCCAAAACTAAAAGCGGCCTACAAAAAGTTAACAAACGACCCCCGCTTTGACTTTGATGGTTATTTAGAATGATAGAAGAGCGTTCAGACAGATTCATTCAACCCGTTGAGGTCATCAACACGTTACCAATAACGACGATACACGAATTATACGACCTACAAACACAAAGCTATACGGTTGAAAAAGTGTTACTCAATATTGACACTTTCCCGCCACTACTTGAAACTTCTTGCGCCTTCGCACAAGCTGATGATGCGATACTTATGTGCATAGAAAAAGGGAGCATCCGTGGTTTTTTACAGTACGAAGTAGCAAAAGATCGGCTAATAATCAATAAACTCGTTGTTCATCCGGATTATTTTAGAACGGGCGTTGCTAGTGACTTACTTCAGGCACTTATTGACCTTAAAGGAGATAAGTCAATCCAAGTCGAAACAGCCCAAGAAAACACCCCAGCGATGACGCTATACCAAAAGCATGACTTGACAGACATCACACCATTAAAAGTCGCTGAAGGCCTTCAGCTTGTCAAACTCGTGATGACATGAAAATATACAGCTATCTATAAGGGAGATTACATAACGATGCAGGTACTTTTAGATTTATTTATAACCTTTGCGAAAATCGGGGCCATAACGTTTGGTGGCGGCTATGCGATGTTACCGATTTTACAACGCGAAGTCGTTGAAAAGAAACAATGGGCGACAAATGAAGATGTGATGGATTATTACGCCATCGGCCAAACGACGCCCGGCATAATTGCGATTAACACCGCTACCTTTATTGGTCAAAAAACAAAAGGCACTTTGGGAGGAGTTGCGGCAACACTTGGTGTCGTTTTCCCGTCGCTGATTATTATTAGTATCATCGCCTATTTCTTAAATGCAGTAAGCGATTCTGCGCTGTTAAGTTCAGCATTTAGTGGGATCAGAGTGAGTGTGTATATTTTGATTTTACAAGCTGTATTAAAATTATGGAAAAAGGCCGTAATTGATAAAGTAGGTCTGATCATCTTTACGATTGTCTTTTTACTCGCGGTGTTCACGTCTTATTCACCCGTCTATTTTGTCATCTTTGCCGGTGTTCTTGGTGTGGTTAGTTTCCGCTTCTTAAATAAGGCGGTGAAATAATGTTACTGACGTTATACATTGAATTTTTTAAAACCGGACTTTTCGCGGTAGGCGGTGGTCTCGCGACATTACCGTTTTTGTACGATTTATCTGATCGCTACGGCTGGTTTAGTTATGAACAGCTCGCTGACATGATAGCTGTTTCTGAATCAACACCTGGAGCGATTGGGGTCAATATGGCGACGTATGCAGGATTTTCTACCGCCGGTGTACCTGGAGCGATTATTGCTACACTTGGCCTTGTAAGCCCGTCCATTATCATCATAATTATTCTCGCCCATGTACTCGAGCGCTTTAAGCAATCCACACTCGTTCAAGGGGCGTTTTACGGCTTAAGACCCGCTTCAACCGCTCTGATTGCGGCCGCTGGTTTTAATTTTATGTATCATGATCTTATAAATACCTCGGTGTATAGTGGACTACAATCACTAATGGACGTCATTAACATCAAAGCGTTGATTTTCAGTGTAGTGTTATACGTCATCATGCAGCATCGTTTATTTAAACATTTACACCCGGTCGTCTTTATCGCCTTTAGTGCCATCATCGGCATTCTATTTTCATTCTAATATGATAGAAAAGAGCACTTATTCTTCATCCGGAATAAGTGCTCTATCTTTCCAAATATTCTTGGCCAATACTTTTTTGACTGAAACAATGGACCGAGTGAAAATTCGTCCCAAAGTCACTTTTACACATCTCTTTTTCAGGGAACAGTATACTATACTAAGCTTTTAAACAGAAAGGATGATCTTGATGATGAAACGGTTGTTTTTTATATTACTCGCAAGTCTTCTCATGTTGTTTGCTTGTAATAGCGAGGATACAACAGATGAAGGTCAACAGGGGACGGAAGACCCGCCAGTAGAAACACCAGATGACGACTCAGATGAGCCAGTAGACGATGGTGAGGATGACAGTGACCCATCAGATGAAGGGGAAGATGATCAAGGCGAGGATGACACCACGACGTTACCAGAGCTACCCGCAACAAAGACAGAAACGATGATGATTGAAGGTATGGAAGAGGAGATGACACTTAACCTCCTTCAAGATGAAGAGGCTGATTTCTCCGTCTATATTCCTGATGATATGCAAGGAGCATTTAACGATGGTGACTTAGATGTCTACACGAATTTCGGTGGCACTTTAAATGAAGATGCAAGGTTGTTTATCTACGAAGAAACGGAAGCAGATGTGCTAGTCACACTCGAAAGTAATGGCTTCACAACAGAAGCGGCAGATACGATGGCCTTTGACTTTACCGATACCGAACAAACGCTTGTAAAAGACGGTTTCAGTGGTCGGATTGGCAGTTTTACACATCAAGACGATGATTATACCATCGGTTATTACTATCCATCAGAATTTGGGGATGGCTTTAGTGCCCGCTTACCACTCATAGTGGATTCACTTGTGTGGCATGATTCATGATTTAAGGTAAACATTATAAAAAGAGGGGATGCTTTTATAAGCACATCCTCTTTTTTTCTTGTCTATCATTGTAAATAACAGTAATGTAAATTATAATTATAAAGAGGGATATTTTAGTCTTTCATTTGAAATATTTAAACCAATTTACCAAACATATACTGAAGGGATGAAGGTGATACTCTGTTGAAAAAGATAGATGCAATACATTTATTTCTACTTAATATTTTATAGAGGGAGAGAGATTATGGCATTCACTGAATCGATAGATCCTTTTTTAATGCAGTTATTTATTGTTCCACTAATCGTTATCGGCTTAGGTCTTTTAGCAGCTATTTTTACTAAAAAGGTATGGGTTGCCCCTTTGATCACATTGCTATTAAATCTTATCTATGAAACTTGGTATAGTAAGTATTATTATCCGGAGAGCGAACTTATTTTGACATCATGGAATATCATCTTTCCAGCGATGTCCTTGTTCATTGCTTGGGGACTTGTTTACACCTTAAAATTGAATCAACACACCAAAGACTCGTCTGACTATTAAGTAGGGGACGACGTTTTGCAGCCTGAATTAAAAATTATAACATCAGTTCGGTATAAATAGCTCAATCATTGATGATTGAATAATATTCTTCTTGGATATTTTGTAAATCTAATTTCCAATCACCATTAATTTTTTTAAAATCAAATGTCGTGACAGGTTTATAGTCATCACCATAATTAAATTCGACTTCTATAGATGCCTTTTCGTTTGATGAATTTACCGATTCTTCTAAGAAATCAAAGTCTATATAAGTTGGTGCATTTGTATCGATTGATTCTTCTTTAAGCGTTTGTAAAAATGCATCATCTAAATTTGTATCATCTACATAGTTAATAGCTTTTTCAAATGAATAGGGTCTTTGTTGAACTTCAGAAAGGTATGCCTCTAATGCCTGTTGCGGCATTGTGAAATTTCCTTTTTCTCGCATATTCCAAACAAAGACACTGATAAGTAAAAGGGTAAGCGATACGGCTAACATTAATAGTTTGTTTTTTCTCAATACATACATCTCCTTTTAGATTTTACATATTTGTGGTAAAACATGCCGTTTTTATTGTATTACATTTAGGTAAAGAATTAGAATGAATGTTTAAAATTTTTAGATTATTATAGTTATTCGATTAGAATATATACACGCACATGCTTAAACCAATCATTTAAAAAGGTTTATGACCTTCTTTATAAATAATAGTCATATCATTGATCCTGTCAAAAAACATATGACAGCCTTTGAAGCGGTCTATTACGTACCGAGAAGTGACACGCATGGTAATGTATCAAAAACGCAAAGGGGTAAATCAAGATGTTTATAAAAGAAACAATTAAAGTGGCCTTAAAAGGCAGAAGCATAGAATTGTTCATTTTTATTGCCAGTTTAATTATCCAGTTATATCTTGCGAATACGCAACTACATTATTGGTCATCGCTCACATCGATTGCCTTTATGTTGTTATGCTCCATATTGTTCCGATATATCATTGCTAATGAGCGTTTTTTTCATAATGACCACCCTAAATTAACCTATGATAATGTGGTCGATTACGTATTCAGTAAAAACATTTGTACCGTTGTCTTCGTTTTTACTACCTTTATGTTTGTCATTCAAATGACACGTTACTTTAATAACACTGGTTTTAATTTTCAAAACTATGACCACATCTTGGTTTATTGTTTAATGGTGTTAGGGTCAGAAAATCTACTCTATGGCATTTACCGCAGGCCGGTCCCTATCCATAATCGTGACGATAAAGAAGAGAAGTTGACAGATGAGATGATTGATTGGCAGACAATTAAAATCCAATTACCTTCGTTTGTTATGCTTGGTCTTTATTGCCTGGCTTTTTTCGTCTATGACTTTTCCCCTCATCTATTGACCGCGATGATGTATTATATTATAGGTGTGTTTATCTTTATCTATTCTCTGAGATCCGTTCACGTGTAACAGTACTTTATGAGCTGATTGCGTTTTAAACATTGGTCGTCACTTTTATTGCGTCAGACAGAATAGAGTTATTTTATGACACATTTAAGGAGGAAAACTATATGTCAGCTATCTTCATTTACGTTACTTTTGTCTTAGGCCTAGTTATGTTACTACTAGGATTTGCGACAAAGAAGCAGTGGTTGAAATTGCTATCAATTATTCCATTTTCCATATTTTTATATTCGCTTATCCGACTTCTTATATTTTTATTTCTTTAACGCAGGTAAGCAATTTTCCCGAAATTCTCTTCAATACTGTCTTTAACTGTATGTGTAATTTAAAATGAACCACTTTAGCCGAAAATAACCCTAAAAATCCGTTCAAGAGTATGACACCACGTAAATGTGTAGAAGTTTAAGCAATCCTCTTCATATTTATTTTTTAGCATCTACTTATTTTAGTGTGAGAAGAAAGAGCTCTTTACACTTCAATACAATCATATCCAAATTATTCATTCACTTGTTTCTTTTTATATTGATCAATCACACCATAGATCACAACACCTAACATACTTGAGATAAAGATAAGCCTATTACCAATTGACATATCTCCGAATATAATCAAAACGACCTGCGCTAGACCATAAAAAAGTTGGGCATAAAGCAAGCGCCTAACAGAAGCGGGCTCACCAAGGTCGGTGACACTTTCCTTGTCTTTATCTATCAGAATATAGATGAAATAGACGAGTAAACTGATGTAATAGAAAAGGGCGAGTGGTTCAATGGCTAATCGATTAATGTCAAGATTAAGTGGCGTTAATAGACTGATGACGACAGTCATAGCTGTAACCATCAATGCAAGATAAATATTTCTCTGTCCGTTTTTATTTAAACGGACATTAACCAACAACATCAAAATAACGAGCATCAGATAGACACTGCTTTTGGTTGTATAGGTTAGGTATCCCGAAAGTCCAATCACACTCAAGAAATCAATCACTGAAAGAGGCTTTCCGGTAATCTGATTGATTGCCCGCATTAGTAGAATCATCAGAAAGATCAGCCCTAAACTGATATGGAAGGGGAAGAGTAATTGTAGGATCATATAAATCCCTACCGCCACAAAAGCGGCGTACTCACGCCGACAATCAATTTCTCTGACTAATGCCCAGGAGACAAATAAACTTCCAGCTGCCACAGCACTTTGCGCTATATCTGTCGTTAATATGTAACAAATAATGCCATAGATGAGCGACAAACTTAAAATAATTTGATTCGTTCGATAAGTGAGACTCACTTTTCTTCCTAAGGTAAACATCACGGACCCACTCCTTTCGATTATTTATCTTCTATGCTCATGAATCCTTTTAACCAAAGAAAATAAAAGCGACGGATCTAGGTTGATTCGCCGCTTATGGTTTTACCTTTTAGCTTTAGTCACGTTCAACAAGCATAGAAATCCCAATACCCCCGCCAACACAAAGACCAGCAATACCGGTTTTTGCTTCACGTTTGGTTAATTCATGCAGCAAGGTGACTAAAATACGGGCACCACTTGCGCCAATCGGGTGGCCTAAAGCAATCGCGCCACCGTTGACGTTCACACGCTCAGAATCAATCCCTAAGTCTCTAACGACTGGAATACTTTGCGCGGCAAACGCTTCATTCAATTCAAATAAATCAACGGTGTTTAAATCAATGTTGGCTTTCTCAGCTAACTTTTTCGTTGAGTAATAAGGCGTATAGCCCATGAATTGCGGATCCATTCCAATTTCAGCATCCGCTTTAATTTCAACTAAGTAAGGAATGCCTAAATCTTTTGCTTTTTGTTTACTCATTAAGACCAAGCTTGCGGCGCCGTCATTAATACCAGACGCATTACCTGCTGTCACCGTCCCGTTTTCTTTAAACGGCGTTTTTAGTTTGGTTAAATCGTCAAGCGTCACTTGTGGACGCGGGTACTCATCTTGTGTAACGTGCATCACTTCGCCAGCATCATTCTTCACAGGGACGGGGACAATTTCGTCATCAAACTGACCACTTGTTTGAGCATGTTTTGCTTTCATCTGTGAAGAGAGAGCAAACGCGTCTTGTTCTTCTCGGGTCACATGATATTTTTCGGCAACATTTTCAGCGGTAATGCCCATATGGACCGAACTAAAGGCATCGGTTAAACCGTCATGAATCATCACGTCGACCGGTTTCTTACCTTCGGTTGTTTTATCCCAGCGATACTGATGAATCAGATGGGGGGTCATACTCATATTTTCTGTTCCACCGACGACAACGATATCCGCTTCGCCGAGTTGAATTTGTTGCTTACCTAAAATCACAGACTTTAAACCTGACCCGCATACTTCGTTAATCGTCATCGCGGGAACTTCATAGGGAATACCCGCATCAATCGCGATTTGCCGGGCAACGTTTTGACCCGTTCCTGCTTGTAAGACGTTACCAAAAATCACGGTATCGACCTGATCAGGCGTTAAAGTAGCGCGTGTTAACGCTTCTTTTACCGTAATGGTACCAAGTGTACGTGCTGATGTATCTTTAAAGCTGCCACCGAACTTACCAATCGGGGTTCTAACGGCACTGACAATGACGACGTCATTCATCAATCATCACTTCCTTATTAATAATTTAGTCATACTAAATGACAAACTAAAGAGGAATTTGCTATAGTAGGACTACATTAGTATAACAAATTGTGAAATTAATCTACATGATTTTGATCAAAAAATGTTATAGTAGGTATTGGGGATTGGTGTTAAACAAGACACCACAAGATGAAAAACAACGAATAGAGAAGAAAAGAGGGTGTAAAACATATGAATATAGGGATTGATAAAATTGGTTTCTTTGCCCCACATCTGTATGTGGAAACAAAGGACTTAGCTGTTAAACGCGGGGTAGAACCAGAAAAATTCACGATTGGCATTGGCCAAGAAAAAATGGCCGTCGCACCAACTTCTCAAGATGCGGTGACACTTGCAGCCAATGCTGCTTTGTCTATCTTAACTGAGGAAGATAAACAAGCGATTGATTACGTTATTTTCGCGACAGAATCAGGTGTCGATCACTCAAAAGCGGCATCCACATACATTCATAACTTATTAGGATTACCATCTTATACACGCGCCGTAGAAATGAAACAAGCCTGCTACAGCGCTACGGCAGGACTCCAAGCCGCACGCGGACATATTGCACTAAACCCAGACAGTAAAGTGCTCGTTCTTGCCAGTGATATTTCTCGTTACGGATTAAACACCGCCGGTGAAATCACACAAGGTGCCGGGGCTGTTGCCTTTGTTGTCGCAAAAGAGCCGAAGATTCTTTCGATCGAACCAACGAGTGTCTATAAGACAGAAGAAGCGATGGACTTTTGGCGTCCGCTGTATTCTGAGACCGCTTTTGTCCAAGGGAAATTCTCAGTGGATCAATATATTAACTTCTTCTTAGATTTATTAGAGCGTTATAACGAGAAAACTAACCGCTCATTAAAAGACTTTGATGCGTTACTGTTCCACTTACCGTATACAAAAATGGGCTTAAAAGCACTCAGAAAGTCTGTTGAAGCGGCAGAGTTAGAAGACCAAGAACGGTTACTCAATGGTTTTGACATTAGTAAATATTATAACGCGATTGTCGGAAATATTTACACAGGCTCACTGTACTTATCGCTCGTATCCCTCCTTGAAAATAGTCAAACACTAGAAGCGGGTGACCGAATTGGTCTCTTTAGCTATGGATCAGGTTCTGTAGGGGAGTTCTTTACCGGTGTTTTAGTACCTGGTTATGAACAATACTTAAATACTGACCATCATACAGCCATGTTAAAGAACCGTACGGCACTTACCGTTGAAGAATATGAACAAATTTTTGAAGAAAAGCTCCCAGTCGGTGAGAAAGATTATACGGTTGATACAACGAAAGATCCCGCACCTTTTGTCTTTACAGGTGTGACGGAACACATGCGTCAATATAAACGTCAAGCGTAATATTTAAAGTCCAGAGGTGAGTCCTCTGGATTTTTGCCTTTCAAGGTGACGGTATTCGAAACATTAACCATCATGATTAATGTTTCCGTGTTGATTCTCGCAGACACTGCCTTAAACAACGCAAAAAAATAATCCGCCTATGAGTTGAGGTCTCGGCGGATTATTCCATCGCAGTACTGTCCCCCCTTGAAGGGAGTAAGTCTATAAGGCTGTTAGTGTTGACGCACTAGTAGCTTTTTTACATTGTACAAATAAGTACAATTTATACATAGTATTGCGTTCTATAACGAAATGATATCTAACGTTTAAAACAAAAGCAAATAGTTTTGTGTGTAAACTTGTCGCTTAAAAAGTCAACCATCGGTCTTCTTTGAAAAATCGGATAAATAGACATTTTATGTTATAAAAGGAAAGAGACTCATGTATAATGGGGGTAACATCATGCGCACTTACATAAAAGCAAGAGAGAAACTGTGAAACAACGCTTTGCTATTGAAAGAATAAAACATGATAAAAGTGAGGTGAAACATGTGCAAACAAAGACGAAACAATCAATTGTTATGATTGTTACCATTACCTTAAGTTACATTGTATCAAGCGTCATCAAAGCGGTCTTAAACTTTGATTACACGCCGTTTCGTGATGGTCTTGGTATCAAGCTTTTGTTAGATTTCGGTTTATACGTCCTCGTTTTTACCGTAATTTATTATTTTACGTCTCGATTGCTATGTAAAAGAGGGTAGTAAATCAATGACACTAAAGTTTAAAAGACAGATTGGTTCATTTTCACCTATTAACATAAAATAGTCAGGAACATTATCGCTAAAGTAGCTGAAAATGAAACGGTTTACGTGAATATTCCGGAACAAGACACTTCATTAAAAGTTAGCCAATTTGGACTGAAAAGTAGGGAAGTGAAAGTAAACAACCATGGCACACTCGAAATAACGGCAACACGTTGGTATACAGTAAAAATAATTTCGGCTATACTTTTATTCATTTTAGGTGCTATAGAAAAATCGTTTATTTCACTCCTCAGCTATCGTTTGATTCTAATAATCATAGACATATTTGTTTTTCATAGTTTTAAGATCGATGTTATTGATCACTCTTAAATGAGTAGCTATGCTTTACCGTAAAATATTTAAATACATTTGAAAGTTTGGAGGTTAATCATGCAACATAAAATAGATCTATTGAGCGATGAAAACGCTAAAGATATTGCTGATAATTGGAAGTATCCAGACCCGTATTCATTTTATAATATGACAGAAGATCCTGAAGATTATGAAGAAATGACAACACCATCATTAAGAGCGGACAATTATTTTCAAGTGCTAAATGATAATGAACTGTTTGGCTTTTTCACTTTATCCTTGACTGAAAGTATTGTTGAAATAGGTATCGGAATTAAACCTGAGTACACAGGTAAAGGTCTTGGCGAAGAATTTATTAAAATCATAATCGAATTCATAAAAGATAATTACAATATCTCAACAATACGATTAGGTGTAGCAGAATTTAATACTAGAGCACAAAAAGTATACGATAGATTAGGTTTTTCAAAAACGAAGAAGTACTCTCAAAAGACTAATAACGCAGTATATACATTCATTGAAATGGAGCTCAGCCTATAAAGTTGCAGGAAGTGAGAGTAAATACAAATATTAAATAATAAATAGATATTAACTCTTAATCTTGGTGCGAGTGTCATCAATTTTATTAGGGATGATTATTTTTAGCTATATTATTACTGAAGACTATCGACTTGCAGGTAATATTTTTTTAATTTTTTTATTGATCATCAGCATTTTTTTCTTGATAGTTTTAAAATTGACGTTGTGCGTGGTAATTCATGCGACTAGTTTTATTAAGCTTTAGTTAGGGAGGTTTTGGTACCGGAGAGCAATCTGGTTGGCGATCCAGAGCCATTACTTTCCTGAGGATTCAATGATCAGATATTACGGGGAAAGCTGACAATGAATCCATCCTAGGGAAGAAGGCAAACTAGGCAAAGTAGTCTTAATCCCTTAACAACCAATCAAAATCGCCCATCTTCTCATCATTTTACTGAGTAGATGGGCGATTTTATACGTTATCGATGCCGCTTACCTAATGTGACAGATTGGATGGGACTGATGTCTTTATTAATCAATTGTTTAATCGTTGCGTCACTCATGTTCTCTTTATTTAGATAGATGGTATGTGAGCCATGTAAGGACTCATTTGCTCCTAATAACTTTGGATCAATTTCAACAATATCAATCGCATGATTATGGATAAAAGGTTGATAGTTAATTACCGCATATCGCTTTGAAAAGTGTTTATTGGTCACCGTGAATTCAAGATCGATAATGACATGTTCATCAGTAACTTCAACATCATACGCACTCTCTTTAAGTGGCTCTTGATTTGTATACCAAAAACTCACTATAGCAAGTCCCGCAATTAAAACATTGATCAGTAACGTCTTAACCCGCTTTTTTTCTTTCATCATGACTGATTCCGATATTCTTCAAGTAAGGCTTCCGCTTGGGTTAAGTTCATTGGTTGCGATCGTCTTAACTTACGACTAATGACATCAATCTCAACCCCAACGGCCCCTGCGGTCATTGCCAGAGATTTCGCTTGGAGCGCCATATGTCCGCGCTGAATCCCGTCTGTCACAAGCGCACGCAGAGCAGAGAAGTTTTGCGCAAGACCAACTGCACAAACAATACCCGCTAATGTCTTCGCATCAGGGTCACCTAAAATATGTTGAGTGAACTGTGCCCCTGGATGAATCGAAATCGAGCCGCCAACAGTACCAATCGCAAGTGGAATCGTGAGGGTTCCTACTAGGTAGCCATGTTCATCAACATAGTATTTCGATAACGATCGGTATTGACCCGACTGACTCGCATAGGCATGGATCCCAGCAGATGTTGCCCGGGTATCGTTACCGGTCGCAAGCACCGCAGCTTCTACCCCGTTCATGATCCCTTTGTTGTGGGTGACAGCCCGGTAAGGATCGACACTCGCAATTTGTGACGCTTCTACAATCCTGTCACGTACTTCGGTACCTTCTAAACCGCTACGTGACAGGAGGGAGGGGTCTAACCGAAATGACGCGGTCACAAGGGCTTCGGTCGCATAGTTTGATAAAATCCCCATTAAGGCAGTTCCACCGGTAATAATCTCGAGCGCATCTTTAATCGCTTCCGCCATCGTATTGACGATATTTGCCCCCATCGCTTCTTTTGTATCCACATATAAATGCACCACAAAAAATTCTGGTGTATGTTCTTCTGGATTACTTTCAATGATCCGTACGTCTATGTCTTTCACGCCACCGCCACGCTTCACAATCGATGGGTGAGCCGCATGAGCACGTTCCACTAAGTCATCATAATGTGCTAAGACTTTTTCTTTCATCGCTTCCGGGTCTTCGACATTCTTTAGAATGACCTGACCAATCATCCAACGTTTTTCTTGTGTTGTCGTAAATCCACCACCCGCACGCACCGTTTTAGCACCAAAACTTGCGGCCGCAATAACGGACGGTTCTTCTGTTGCCATCGGCACTAAATAGTCTTTGCTGTTAATTAAAAAGTTCATCCCTAATCCTAAAGGCAATTGATAAGTACCTACGACATTTTCGACCATATGGTTACTGACACCTTCAGGAAGAGAGAAAGACTGTTTAAAGTTGCTGATATGCTCATGTTCAATAAATCCAGCACTCATTAAGCTTTCAATACGTTCATTAATCGATTTTTTATAAAATTTATCTAAAGGGGACGTCATAATATTACCTCCATTATGTAAGTTGTTAAATTTATAATCCAACTGGATTATAACACAATTATTCCACTATTATCGATGATCTTTTCGGTACTGTGACGGTGTCACATCATACACCTTACGAAATGTTTCGGTATAGTAGCTCAGTGAATTAAAACCTACACTATAAGCAATCTCTGTGACAGATAAATCATTTGTCAGCAACAGATCAAGACTCTTATATAGTCGGTAATGCTGCAGGTATTGAATTGGTGAACTGTGTAATTCTTCTCGAAAGATGTCACAGCTATGACTTCTTGAAATGTCTGCACTTTTTGAGATCAGATCAAGGTTTAGCTTATTTTGATAATTCAAGTGGATGTAAGTCAGCATCTGTTTTAATTGATCAATTGTTTTATTTGATCTGTCTGACTCTGCTTGAAGCGGCTCAACTAAGTCAATAAGAATAGACCACACGGATAACACAATCCGCATCATATCAAGTTCGACGGTCACAGATGTTTTATCTTTTAAACGATAGACTCGCATAATGAGTTGTAGCAATTGTGATTCTTTAACTTGTCCTGGCCTTAGGTGAACATAATCAGGCGCAGATTCATTTGTTACTTGTTCAATAACATCATATGTAAAAGGGAAGGAGGGACGTACCAATTCAGAATCAAAGATCATCGTCATATATGAGCACCTTGAACCCCCAGTTGAGGCTATGACATGCAGTCGCTCAGTATTGATAAATAAACCTTGACCTTTATTTAAGTGACACACAGCCCCATTTATATAGATAACCATCGCGCCATCCAGTATGTAGATAAATTCAACTTCTTGATGAAAATAACACGGTTGGTATGAATCTTTAGCGATTGACATGCTGTGGGATGATAACTGAAGGGGAAGTTGATAAAAGGTATGATTTATCTGTTCAAATCCATCAGCATTGACAGTTGATTTCAAGTTTTTTTGTTGCGTCATAAAGAACCTCCAAAATACGATTGTTATAGTAGTTACCGTGATGAGAGCATAATGTAGCTAGAAATATGTACAATAATGATAATAACATAAAGTAGCTAGTTATATGTAAATCAATTAAAAGCGTTCGTTTAGATGCTAATGGATTGATAAGATTAACTGGTATAAATACATAATCCACACACCAATAATAAAAGAATAGTGACAACACTGGCGAGAAAGTAGCCAAACAGTTATACGCATACTCATAAAGAAATGACCTTATCATTAATTCGGTTCAGCGGAAGGGAGCAGCGACTATTTAAAAATCAACAGCATGTTTATTTAATAAAACAATCTAGTTAACATAATATATATTATAGGAAGTTGTATTAAAAGAATAATCTCACATCTCATAAGTAAAGTATACTTGAGATAGTGAGACAAAATTAAAATTTTAAAGCTTTTTAAGACCTACAACAAAATCAGTTATATATATGAACTTTTAACTTCATCGCATACACATGCTGATCAGTCTTGTTTAATAAACACAAACATGTCATCTGATGAATGTTCTTTACTAAAACTAAAGTTTAAACCATTAAATCCTTTAATCTTTTCAACGTCATTTATCTGATTTTCAGCTAAAAATCTAACCATTTCACCACGCGCCATCTTGACTAATGTGCCTTTTTCTTTAACTTTATCATCTTTTAATTCACCAAATACACACGTAATAATTCGCGCTGATTCGTTATATTTCGTAATTGTTTGACTATATTCTTTAGAAGCTAAATTAATGATGGTATCTGTCTCACTAAACAACTGTTTTGCTAATTGATCAGACCAAAAATGATACACTGATTTATATGTATCGTCATGCAGTTTCGCTTGCATTTCAAGACGATATGGCTTCACACCATCAAATGGCCTTAAGATACCGTAAAAGCCTGACAGAATCCTTAAATGCTCTTGTAAGTAATCAAATTGTTGCTGCTCAAACACATCTGGCCCCATATGTTGATATTGAATACCTTCATACGATAAAATTGCGGGTGTCAAATTTGATTCTAAATCCATATGTTCAATTCGTTCATAATTTTCTGTCGATATTTTGTCACTAGCTTTCCAGATATTTTTCAACTCTTCATAACTAAGCGATTTTAAATACGTTAACAGCTCTTTCGTTTGATCTAAAAACTGCGGGTATTGTTCATATGTAAAGGCATCGGTATCTACTTTCATTTTCTTTGCTGGTGAAATAATTATTCGCATACTACTCCCCTTCCCTGTTTAATTCTTCTGTTTTTTAATAAATCATTCAATTCAACACAGCTCTAAAACTCGGTAACTCTTTGGTAACATTGTTACTCTGTTTCGGAATCATTCAATTCAACACAGCTCTAAAACAAACAACACACGTTTATCAGCATCATACCAGTTTCGGAATCATTCAAATCAACACAGCTCTAAAACAACAGAAAGTTGATAGGAAATCAAAGTTGTGTTTCGGAATCATTCAAATCAACACAGCTCTAAAACCACCGATACCGCTAGTAATCGTTACAGTAGGTTTCGGAATCATTCAAATCAACACAGCTCTAAAACTGTCAATCATAATATAAGGCTCTCTACCCCGTTTCGGAATCATTCAAATCAACACAGCTCTAAAACGAATACCCCTTACACCATTCCAAAATTTAAGTTTCGGAATCATTCAAATCAACACAGCTCTAAAACTTCTTAAACTTAGGTCGGTTGTTAGGATTCGTTTCGGAATCATTCAAATCAACACAGCTCTAAAACCTTTTATAGGTTTCACACGTGCGATCTCGTGTTTCGGAATCATTCAAATCAACACAGCTCTAAAACGCTTAAAACCATGCAAATGAGTAGACAACGGTTTCGGAATCATTCAAATCAACACAGCTCTAAAACCTCGCAGACAAAAATTCGAGGTTTCGTAATCGCGCCGTTCGCACATGGCAAAGCTTCAGAATTGAATGATTTATGGTTAAACATTTAATTTTCAAGGACCATTTTTTACAATTATAACACATTTTCATAACTAAGATAATAATCTTCATCTAAAATATACTGCCAAAAACCTTTCACCGTTCTTGGTTCGATAAACAAAGCGGTAACATTGTTCAGCGATAAATAATTTCGTGTTTCTTTTACTTGTTCTTCTGTTAAATATGAACACGTATTAACAAAGATCAATAGCTTTTTTCTTGATTGATATTTAAATAGCTGGATGATATCTGCGATCTTGTCATTTACAGATACCGCTTGATTATTGATTTTTATATTTAAGGCTTTAAATAATGCTGGAAAAGTAATCTCTGTTATTTGAATATCTAAGTCATGATCTAGTAATTGATCACTGATGATGTCATTTATGGACATCATCAGCTTCTCTAATTCGGTTTTGACTATTGGGTCATCATTTAATTGTGATTCAAGATCTGTATATATGTGCTTTAAAATTGTCGCTGAATTTAATTCGAATCCTAAAATATCAGTAATAACAAGCAGTTCAGATGATTTTAGCGATTGATAGCTTTGATCATATAATTTTAATGGACTCACTTCATAATTAAAAATTGCTTGGACAAAATCTGAAAATAACGTCGCATTGTCTAGTACTAAAATTGGTGAATTTTCTAATGTGATGGACTCATCAAACACCGGATAATTAAGTTTCATCATAATCATCTCCTAAAAAGACAATGCGTCGGTCCGTATTCGCAATTGAACTATCTCTTTCCCCACTTAAGTAAATCATTTTGGCAAATTGTTTCTCTGTTACGGTTAATAACGTAATTAAACCGGCGTTCGGTGTATGCTTTTTTAAGCGAGCGACCATTCCCGCTTTAGCCGTGCCATTTAATAAGATCTTGCTGTAAACAGAGAATTGATGCATAATAAATCCTTCGTCTATTAAAAATTTCCTGAATTTACGGTAAAGCTTTCGATCATTGGCGGTTTCCGTTGGCATATCAAACATAAGAATCATCCGCATATAGCGATAACTCATACCTTGAACACAGGAATATCCGTTAGTTCCGCTTCACCGTTTAGTACTTTAATGACCTTTTTCGTATAGTCTTGGACGATATTAGTCAAGTACATCTGTTGGAAATTATAGACGTAGTTATTCGTAAACAGCTTAAAGAGCTGCCGCTTGATCTGCATGAATTCTTTTTCTCTATGTTCAAAGACAATTTGATCCACTAATGGCCGAAATGGTTCCATGATGTCACTGGCTAAATTAAAATCATTAAACTGATTCATATGCTTCATACCGATCTGCGTTAAACAACCCGCTTTCACGATTTCTCGCGCAAACACACTAAGTAGTAACGTATAACCGTAATCTAATGCGGCATTAACTGTTGTTTGTAATTCACGAGAGAAGGAGTTATCAAATAGCGATTGAAAGTAAATCCGCGCCGCATGTCCCTCACGATTTGTTGGATCAAACAACTCCAATCCATCATATAATCTTAAAATCGATTGGGACTTGTCATAATGTTCAATCTCTCTTAAATATAGATGTTGATTGAGAATTTTTTGCGCGATGATCTCTGTCCAGACTGTTTGTCTTGTTTCTTCTTCCCATATGACTTGTTTTGCAAGTTGCAGACTACTATCGTGTCTACCAAAGTAAGGCATCAATTTTGCGGATGGTAACCGTTTGTCATCACAGAATATCACAAGGATATTCTCATCTACTAAGCGTTTTAACAACATCGTCGTTAACGTTATATCTGTTGTCTCAAGAATTAAGATATCAATTTCTGATAAGTGAATCACTTCTTGCTTTTCAGAGGTTTTAAACAGTAACGCGTTATTTTTATAGGCTAGTTTTGAATGCTGATTGACTACAACTGTTCGCCATCCCATAATCAGACCTCTTTCCTTGTTTCGTATAGACCTGTGACTGATTGATAAATGATTTTAGAAGTTAGTACTTCCTTTGTACTTCTGTAACGTGTTTCTCCAATCTTCACTCCGAAAAAATTAAAATCTGCAGAAGGTTTCATCTTATTTAAATCCATCAATGTTATAAACGAAGCTACTATTTCTTTGATTTCTGCTTGATTGAATGATTCTTTATAAGCGTTCCTTATTTTTTCTACCTTGGACAAACTAAGTACATATTTCTGACCGAATTCAAGAACACAATTCAGTAATTCTGAAAATTGATGTTTATGATCGTATATATAGTTCTCATAATCAACATTTTTAAATTGTGAATTTACGTATTTATTACAGTAATAAATTAAATTGACAAGATGTTTTGGTAGAATAAATTGATTTCCCTTTTGTAGTTCGCTTGCACCAGTAAGTATTCTGCGCTTACCATCTTCAAATTCAAATAATGTATTAAGTGGTACTTTATATTTAAAGATAGGATTGACATATCCTCGATCTTTCAAATATTTCTCTCTATCCTTCTCAAAGACAGTGCGATCCATTATATTTATACCTAGAATTTCATTCACAACTTTTGCTTTTTTCCCTTTTTCATGAGTGAAAATAATCGAGTAGGCAATATTCGGAGAGCCATAGCCCCCATATTTAGTTACATCTAAATGATCCTTGATTGGTATCAATTTATTATTTGCACCTTTAGCTTTTATATTTATATCAAAAAATTGACCACTATTTGTTTCTGTTTTCTTCACAACGTTCATCTGATGATAACTTAGCACCCGATTAATCTTCGCTAAGTCCCTCGCCTTATCCCAGGCAATCTCACCATTCTCATCAGGTAGTTTATCTTCTTTACTAAACCGTTCAATCAAGTTCGTGTAAAATTCCTTTTTCGCCGTCGCTTTGTTTTCTTTAAATGCACTTGTCTTACGGTATTCACCATACACAAAGTCAGGAATAAGTTGTGGATATAAGCTCATCAGTAACCGGGCTACTACCGCATTTAAATACGCATCATGTGCATGATGATAATCATTGATTTCCCGGACTTTATATAAACCAAAAGCTTGTCTAAATTGACTTGTTAAGGCTGACTTTAATGTCACGATCTTAACAGCTGGTTCATCTAACTCAGGATTGTTATAACGTTGATGTAAGATGCTTGCGACATGCTTTGTTATTTGCCGCGTTTCAACGAGTTGCCTTCTAATAAAACCAGCTTTATCATCAGCAGTAAGTTTTATCTTCGTTAAGTTATCAAATTTACGCTTAGAAATCAGTTTTGAGCGATAAAGAGAGGTCCAGTATGGTTTCATTTTTTGGACTACATCTTTATTCGGGACATCATCTGATTTACCACGGTTTGATTTTGATGACACTAATACGCGATTATCAATCGAGTTATCCGTTGTAAAACTTCTCGGGATAATATGGTCAATATCATAACTTGATAATTTGTTGATATCGAGTTCTTGGTTGGTATACATATCTCTGCCGTTTTGAAGGTAGTAAAGATATAAGCGATCATTTTTAAGCATGTCTTGGTCAACGGGATGTTTTTTCAGTAAATCACTTTTTAACTCTTTTAATGCACCTTCAACGTTATTTAATCGTTCTTTTGCATTTTGTTGCCCTTGAGATGTTGTTTGGTTCTCACGTGCCATTTCAATCACAATTGACTCTGGCTCATACCCCATAATCCCCACAATCTCGTCAACGATTTTTAAGCTCTGTAAGATGCCTTTCTTGATTGCTGGACTTCCAGGGATTTGGTCGACGGCGTCTTTTAAATCATTTGATTCAAGATTGAGACGTGCTTCTTCAATCGTCTTTTTAAACGAAAGATTGTCATCATTGATCAGTTGCATAAAGTTACGATTAATGTTTTTCTTCGGACCATCGTCTTCGATTAAATAATCAAGGATCGTCTTTTGCGTCCGTTCATCTTTAATACTGTTAATCAGTTTTGCCGATAGTCGTCCCCACCCGGTATAATGGCGACGCTCTAACTTCTTAAGTGTCGCTTGATCAAACAGATCACTAAACCCTTCTAACTGTTTACGAATCATCTCTCTATCTTCAAAGACCGTTAAGATTTTAACTAAGTCTTCAAGTCGGTCGGCATATGCCTCGTTATCTAAGGTGTCACGAGAAATACCCAGTTTTAACAAGTCGTGATAGGTTTTTAATGACGCATTAAATTTCTTCTCAATCCCTTGTACTTTCGGGTTTTCAAGTTGATAGTCATTTCTTAAATAATCTTCAAATACTTTCAGTGAGACCGTGCGATGTAGTTTAAACAAGTTTTGATAAATGTCACGTTTTTCTTTGCTTGAGAAGTTACATACTTGTCCTTGTTCATCTGAGTATTTTACTTTCGTCAATTCATTAAACACATTAAACTTCTGCAGCAACATACTATGCTTCGGTAACACTTTTTCGTCAGGTAAATATGTGTCACTATTCGTCATCTTTTCAATAAACTTCTCAGCTGAACCCACAAGATTAACTTCATTTTTTATATTCCATGGTCGAACCGCTTCACCGCCTTCTCGCTCTATCCAGGCAAACTCACTTTGTCCTTTGGCGAGTGGACCAACATAATACGGAATACGGAACGTTAATAGCGATTCAATCTTTTCTTTGTTGTCTAATAAGAACGGATAATACTGTCCTTGATTTTCGATGATTGTTTTTAGTTCGTGTAAATGGATTTGATGAGGAATGACCCCGTTATCATATGTGCGCTGTTTTCTTAGGAAACGCTCTTCATCAATTTTTTTAATAAAGGCTTCGGCCCCGTCAACCTTACTCAATTCCTTTTTCATAAACTTATAAAAGCTTTCTTCAGTTGTTTTTCCTTCAATATAGCCGGCGTAACCATCCTTTGCTTTATTTCTAAAGATATCAAAGTAGCGATCTGGTCGCTCGGCTTTCACTAGCGTTTTCAGTGCTTGTAAATCTTGTTTATGCTCGTTGTAACGCGCGATCATTGAACTTGATAGTGGTGCTTTTGTATGTGGTTCAGCGCCGTCTAAAATACCCGACAGTTCAATCGCATCATGAACGTCTTTGGCAGCAAGGAATAACTCCCGGTAATCTTCACCGATTTCTGCAAGCAAGCTTTCAACATCTTCTTCATAATCTTCTTTTCCCATGTCTAACTTACGGTCTTCATCAAGTGAAAATGGCTTTTTAAAATTCCCTTGATTGCCAACCATTAATTTCAGGAATTGATGGAACGTCCCGTTCGACTTTTCTGTCTCAACTTTATGTAAGACACTTTCTGCTTTTCTTGATTTCGATACTTTGGCTGTTAATTCCGCTTCAACCGATAAATCTTCTGGGATCCGATTAATGTAAGTGTCATCAGGTTGCAGATGAAAGGCTTGGTTGTATTGATGTAGAAACGATTTAAACGTCTCTCTGACCGCATCATTTGATGCATGTTCTGTGCTTAATTCACCTTCAATAAGGAAATGCCCACGGAACTTAATGATATGCGCAAGCGCTAAGTATACTAAACGCAGGTCTACTTGTTGATCGGTATCTGCTAAATATTTTCGTAAGTGATAGATGGTTGGGAATTGGTTATGATAGGCGACATCTTCTTCCATCGTACCAAAAACCGGATGTCGATCATGATCCTTATCCATCGGCACAATAAAACTCTCTGTTAGACGGTGAAAGAAGTTCTCATCAACTTTTTTCATTTCGTCCATAAAGAAAGATTGTAAGTAATGCACGCGGTTTTTACGTCGGCGTAACCGACGTCTCGTTGTTCTGTTTACACGGCGCTCTTCCGCGGTGACACCTTCATCGAATAGTCGGACACCCCAAAAGTTTTTCTTCATCGATCCTTTATCATGATCGCCATTAATTTTCATCCGTCTTCTGATCAAGTCATGATCGTCACTTGTGACCGCCCAACCGACACTGTTTGTCCCAATATCAAGACCAATACTATATGCCTTCTTCATCCAAAACCACTCCTTTATTGTGAATTATAGTTAATTTTTTAAAAAAGCCTTTTCAAAATTCTTTTTGTTTGTTACAATGATTGTGTTGGAGTTATTCAATTCAACATGGCGAGTTAAAATAAGGCTTTGACCGAAATCAACTTAAAGTTGCGCTGTCTCGGCGCTTTTTTTGTACACTTTTTTAATTAAAGCAACCCACATTCATGCAAACATTTGTCATATCGTGATGAATTTCGACTATGTAATCCCTTCCATCGTAACATATTTTCAAGTATTTTCAAATCTTTTTCTAATTATAGTAAGTTCAACCACCACAAAAGCCCCCTTTTTTTACTGTTAGGTGGATTGTATTTATCAAGAAGGACTAATTTCACATTTAAACATAAGAATCAGTTGTTTTTAGGAGGCTTACATGACTAAAATCAGCAAAAAGTCGGCTGCACTATTCGCTTGGATTATGCCATTACTCATACTTGGTATAATTTTATATTTTCCAATGCACAGGCATATGATGAAAATGACATAAAATCTATCAGCGGTAGATTGTCCAAGTTACCTGTTTTTAGCGTGGAAGTAACCTTTGAAGATGAACCTTATTTCATCTACAGATCCAAATTAATAATGACGAAGTAACACAAACAACCATTTCCCTTACCGATAACGCAAAAGACGATGAAGCACTTGTTCAAAAACATCATGCACATGACCTTGACTTAAACCATCTGGAATAACACTTAAGATATACGACCTGATTTACTATATTTTTATTATCACGATCAGTATATACGATAACGCACAAAAGCCTCTCCTACACAACAAGGCAGGAAAGGCTTTTTGTTTTAATTATAATCAGCGTTCTGTTATTCATTCACACACATCGTCTCTTCAACACCCTCTTCTTCTACTCTCGTCTTCAGTCTTATTATATACACGGTAACTATTGAGGCGATTAAGACAAGCATCACCTTAACCAGTAACAGCGGAATGAAATAAAGCGTCACAATGATTGACGGCCAAAGAAGCACAAGTGCTAGTATTTTTGTCTTTAACGGAATGCTTCGGTATTTGATATAGTCCTGAATGTACTTACCGAAGACTTTATGATGAAGGAGCCAGTGATACAGTCGCTCTGAACTTCTTAAATAGAAATAAGCTGTAAGCAGTAAAAATGGCGTCGTCGGTAAGACCGGGAGAAAGATCCCAATCGTCCCTAAAGCCAGTGAAAAAGATCCGATGATGATATAACTAACCTTTAATAGTTTATGGCGTGTCATGAAAAAACCCCTTCAGTATTTAACCTTGTCTCATCATATAACGAAAACATGAAAAAAGTAAACCATGAATGACTTCATTGGTTCACCTTTTTCATGTTTAGATAGGTTAAAAACAAGATGGGCTATACAACTAATCCCACCAGATACATAAAATAGTTCGTTACTACATCTTTTTAATAATATCCGCTGCCACTAACTGCCCTGATAGGGTGACCATCGGTGTGCCTCCACCTGGATGAGTGGAGCCACCGGTAAAGTAAAGATTACGATAGATAGGATCACGGTTCTCAACTTTGAAAAATGCTTGTGAAACACTATTTGAACTCATACCGTAAATGGCGCCCTTATAGGCCGCTGTCCGCTCCATCAAGTCCTTCGGTGTATAGAAAAACTCTTCTTCTATCCGCTCTTCTAACTGCACGAGACCAAAATGTTCAAGTTGCTGGATGATGCGCCGCTTCATCCCATGTATGGTTGCCTCATTCCAGACCAACTTGTCTGAAAGATGGGGCGCATTGATTAAGATGAAAAGATTGCCTCCACCAGGTGTCGCGCGCTCCGGTTCTGACACACTTGACTGACAAATATAAATCGTCGGTGTTTCAGGTACATCTAAATCGTCAAAGATGGCTTCAAATTCTTGTGTATAGTCTACTGGAAAAAAGACATTATGATGTTTTAAGACATCGTATGTCTGATTGATCCCAACAAGCCAAACAAACCCTGACAATGACACGTCTTTTTTACGTAAGGCGTAGCTCAGTGGATGGTGTGACATAAACGTCTGATAGGCCGTTAACGCATCGGCGTTCACAATGACAACATCACTATCATAGAAGATATCTCCTACCTCAACGCCAATGACACGGTCATGTTTCTTTCGAATCTTCGTCACGTTTTGATTGTATTTAATGACAACGCCAAGTTCTTCTGCTAGACGGACAAACGCATCGACAATGGCGTATGTGCCTCCTCTTACACCCCAAATACCTTGTGAGCCTTCTAAATGCGCCATCATGGCGAATATCATCGGTGATTGGTATGGACTTGAGCCGACATACGTCGCATAGCGTAAAAACATCTTCTTCGTATAAGGATGCTCAAAGTAGTCATCTAGTAATGATGCTAATGTTTTAAACGGCTTGATTTTAATAAAATCTTTGATCAATGACGGTGATAATTGCGTCGTAAGTGGATACATCAGTTGACTAAAAAACTGCCGATGACTGATGTCATAGAGGCGCTTTGCCTCTTCTAAAAATGCCTCATAGTTATCGGCATCGTGTCTACTAAATTCAGCGATTTGTTTTTTCACTGCCGCTTCATCACGAGAAAAATCTAAGTGAACATCCGGTGAGAAAAAGTTTCTCGTTCCGCTGTCAATCGGATAAAAATCAAGATAATCTTCAGGCTTTCGTCCAACAGATTGAAAAACCATGTCAAACACGTGTTTTAACGTCATCGTACTTGGACCTAAATCAAACTGATAAGGCCCTAAGGTAATAGGACGTAGTTTCCCTCCCGCTTCCTCGTTTTTTTCTAGAATCGTCACGTTGTAACCTGCATGTGCTAACCTTATGGCAGCTGATAAGCCGCCTAACCCTGCGCCAATGACTAAACAATCTTTCATTGATATCGCCTTCCTTTCCAGATGTAACCTCGGTGCGTGAGACTTTTATACATTGAATCGACACCGATGCCGATCATAAATAGAATACTAAGGGGTATAAAGAAACTCAGCCATTTAGGCACTGCGTTTCTCCAGTCAATGACTAGCTTCGTTAAAACCATCAAACCGTAACTGAATAAAACATATCTAACATCTACCCATGGAAGGAAACAAAACGGTAAAAGAAATAGCACCGTATAATAGCTCATCAACCCTAACATATAGCCTACTTTCTTATTGAACAAGCTAAACATATTCTTTTGAAACCCCAGCCAGACGGATTGAAAAGAATGATACATACGCATCTGAACGAATGGGTCTACTTTTAGTAGGCGAACCGGTTGATTCAGTGCTTTTTGTTTTTTCATCAGTGACATATCATCTAATAACGACGTTCTAATCGCTTCATGGCCCCCAGCTTTTTGATAACTATTTTTTTCAATCGCGATAAAGCCACCATGTGCTGCCGCGAATCTCGGCTTATGCGATTGGGTCACGTATTTAAGTGGCAAGTGCATGAGCACGGTAAACAACATCATCGGCACCATCAACTTTTCAGCTAAAGTGACCACATGTTGTTTCGGAAAACCTGAAATCATGCCTGTTTTCTGTGCCTTTAACACCGGTAAAATGCTTTCAATCGCCAACGGCATGAGTCGCACATCCGCATCTAATAGTAAGAACCAATCGCCTTGCGCTCGTTCTGCTAATTGATGACAGGCAAAACTCTTTCCTAGCCAGCCTTCTGGTAGTTCTCTACCTTCATAGACCTTAAGGGTAGGATAGACGGATTGTAAGTCCGTTAAGATTTCCCCGGTCTTATCAACAGAGTGATCATTTAATACGAGTACGTCAAGTGGAAGGATTGATTGATTATAGACGGATTCTATACACGCTTTAATATTATCTTCCTCATCCCGTGCTGGGATAAGGACACTGATCGTCGGTAAGTCATCTAAAGGTACGTTCGCACTCACGATTTTTTCAGGTGGTAAAAAATAACGCAGATTAACCACAACAAACCATAATTGAATGACTTGAATGATGATAATGAGACAAATAGCCGTTGTCATCGCTTTGTCCTCTTAAAGGCATCCAGCCAATCACTCGTTGAGCGCGAAGACTTCAGGATTGACTGCCATGTGGGAGCTTTATAAAAGTGAGGATCATCAATCATCATCTGTTTTTGAATCCCGTATTGCTTCGTCATCAATGCCTCAGCTTGTTTTAGATATTCTCGCTTCGATTTGTCTTTTTTAGCGGTGATTAAACCCTTACCAATCATAACCGATACCACTGGTTTTTGTTCTTCTAAAAAGACATATTGTAATGTGACGGGTACGACATGGACGTGTTCTTTTAATGTCATGATGCGACCGAGTCCTGGTTCAAAAACAAATGGCACCGCTTCTTGGTGTTCGACCTTTCCTTGAGGAAACACCCAAATAGGTTGTTGCTGCGTCATGAGTTGATCCATATACTGAAACGTCTCGACTAATGACCGAGGCTTTGATTTATTCACACTAAACGCCCCACATTTACGGAAAAACGGGTAACGTTTCAGCCCGGTTTCATCCATCATCACATAATGATTTTGTTTTGTTAATGTTTCAACTAAATAAAATAAAATCAAACCATCCCACCAAGAACTGTGATTAATCAAATACAACACTGGCTTTTCCACTGGTGTTAACTGACCATGTACAACAATTTTCCCGAACTGCTTCTTCAATAAATAAAACTTAAGATAGCGATAGAACACCGACTTAAACAGGGAAGCATGTTTAGCGGTAATCATAACGGTATTTCCCTTCAGCTAATAGGATGAAAAGAACACTTAAGCCAAAGACGACAATCTCGTCATGCTTCAACGACAACAAACCAAACATCAACAACATCAGCTCAAAAATCAATGTATTCGTTCGGGCTAATGGTCTTGGACGCTCGAACAGTGGGAATAGTAGACTAAGTCCTGCCCCAATCACAAACCAACTAACAAAATTCGTAATGGGAATATTGAAGTAATGAACGGTCCCTGGGTTATACCACGTCCAAAATGATTCGAAGATCGCGACCGGATCTAAAATCAAATCAATTATCACAACCCATATACCCGTCTCAATCGCCCGGCGCCATTTACTTGTTTGACTTGCCATCAATAAACTATTTAATAAGACCCCCACCCAAGCTAGGGCAATCGTAAACGGCACACCTAACACGAGCGGACCGAGAACAGACGTATAATCATATTCCCCGAACGGAAAACCCGTCTCGACACTAAGTACTTCAATAAAAAATGTTACGACACCTACAATAGCACTCCCAACAAGTAATGCCTTCCCTTTTTGTTCAAATACCCAAATCAACTCGATGAGACTAACTGAGTAAAAGATGAGAAATAATGACTTAGAAAAAGCAAGCGCGTCAGGTACGGTGAAAAAGACTTGCAGAATAACACCAATCGTATACCATACTAAAAAAACAGGTAAGAGTATCGGTTTTCTTTTCATATGCTTTCACTCCCTATTATGTATAAAAACGTCTAAGTTACATGCTTATATACCCTTTTATCAAGCCTGTTAATCCCTCACTTTTGTCCGTTAAAATCGAGCGGTATTGATTAGGTACAAATCCTCCTTAAAAAATAAATGGCAGGAGAATCCTATCTTTTTCTCCTGCCGCTTATATGTGACTATCCGCTCTGTTATAGCGCATATAGACATTACCAATGAAGTGTAAACGTCTCAAACACGCCATCATTCATTTTCACAGTAATGAATACTTCTATTTGTTCTAAGTTCGTTTCCTTTAACGCCTCAACATCTAAAGAGGCATCATAATAATAACGTGTTCGCTCTTCTTCATAGACAGGCTCTTCATAATGATAAGATGCTGTATTATCATAGGCGTAGCCTTCCGCATCCATGGATGCGCCGGTATAATACTCTTCCATTGCTGGTGAAAGTTCTCTCGTCAACTGCTCCGTAATATCTTGATTAACCACTTGGCCCTCATGACTCCAAACTTCTAGCGTAACACTTTGAAGTCCAAAATCAGCTAACTGAAAATCTTTGATATTAAGTTCAAATCCAGCAGTAAGTTTACCATTATCTAAACCGATGTGATGCTGTAAAAAATCAAAGCGATTATACGACAGTTCATCATGTATAGGCAAATCACTTTCAACCGTCGACATCAGCCTTTTTGACCCATCTGTGCTTTCTTCAGTGACATTGAACGTATAATTGTTCGTGACCGGAAGTGATAACGTGACTTTATAGGTCGTATCACTTACATACGTTAATACGTGAGGCTTATTATCTTGCGACTGTGCGTCAATTAATTTTAGCGCATAAGTCGCATCAGGATTCGTTTCTTTTAACGTCACAAAGATATCGGCGGTGACCTCTTGACTGTCAAGTTCAGCCGATAAGTATTGAACGTCTACTGAATGAATATCACTATTTACTTCTTCTAAGTCACGATTGATTGTCTCTGAGATATTATATTCCATGTCTCTAACGAGTTGGTGTAAAAATTGGACCTCGTTATTTAACTGTTGATGTGTCTGATTGACACTATTGATGATGCTAAAGCCAAAGGTCATGACCACAACGAGACCAACCATCAATAACAACACAATAAGCTTATCTCTATTATCCTTCATTCTTTCACCTCAGTCTGATGATTTTTCAAACGAAACTCACCTTCTATAATGTTTAACATTATATACTAACGTATCAATTTACATGACGATTATCAACACTTTTTTCAAATTATTAGAAAACATTCCAAACTAAGCGATTTAAACGTCTAATTATTGAGATACAAAAAAGTATTTAGTTTGTTCTCATAATACCTTCAATGATTTTTCTTTCCTCACAATGAAAAAGCACACGACAACAGTGATGTCATCGTATGCCTAAAAAGTTATATTATTTTTGTTTGCGCATCATATTTAAATATTCCACTGGTTGGTCGACTTTGACTTTTGTGATCATCATCGCATGCTTCGCCCGGTCAACGGGTTCGCCTTTATCGTCATATAGCTCTGTGATCGTCTGTTTAAAGTGTGAGAAGTTCGGACCAAAGAATTCGACTTCATCGCCAACGCCAAAGTTATTCCGTTGTTGGATCGTTGCGATTTGAGTCTCTTTATCATAATCTAACACAAGTCCCGCAAAATCATATTTCGGTAAGCGTTCTGGTTTACCGTATAATTGATCTTTATGCGTCGGTTCATGATAGTAAAAGGCGGTCGTTAAGTTACGCTGGGCGGCCTTCCAAATCTCCTCAACCCAAGCAGGATCTAGTTGATAGTTTTCAGGATCTTCAAAATACGTGTCAATGATTTTACGGTAGACGTTCACAACCGTCGCGACGTAGTGAATTGACTTCATTCGACCTTCAATCTTTAATGAATCAACGCCTGCTTCAATTAAGTCAGGTAAATGTTCCACCATACTTAAATCTTGTGAACTCATCGTATACATTTCATCCGCTTCATCTGATACTTCTGTTGCATCCTTTGTACCGTCTTCAAATAAATCATATTTCCACCGGCACGACTGGGCACATCCCCCGCGGTTAGCATCACGTGAGGTCATATGGTTAGACAACACACAACGACCTGAGTATGAGATACACATCGCCCCGTGAATAAACGCTTCTATCTCAATGTCAACTTTTTCTTTCATCTCACGAATCTCGTCAACCGATACTTCACGGGCTAAGACGACGCGTGGAATACCCTCATTTTTCCAAAACTCAGCCGTTTTCCAGTTGGCGATCGAGGCTTGGGTTGAAATATGCACTTCTAAGTCCGGTGCCGCTTCACGACAGGCTTGAATAAGCGCTGGGTCAGCCACGATGACCGCATGAATCCCGACATCATAAAGGGTCTTAAAGTACTCATGTGCGCCTTCTAAGTTCTCATTATGGGCAATAATATTTGTTGCCACGTAGACTTTCGAGCCGTATTTCTCCGCAAATTGAACGCCTTCACGCATTTCCTCAAATGTAAAGTTTCCCGCGTTAGAACGCAGGCCAAATTGTTTTCCCCCGATATAAACGGCATCGGCACCGTAATGAATCGCAAATTTTAACTTTTCTAAATTACCCGCTGGCGCAAGTAATTCTGGTTTTCTTCGTGTATGCTCCATCGTCCTTACCCCTTTTTAATAGATCTGTTCTTTGAAATAGAAACCCGTATCAAGCTGTCGGTCTTTAGGCTGAATCTGATAAATCGCTTGTTTAAATCGCGCTTTTTTCATTTGATAAGCGTCTTTGTCTTTTAGACATGTATCAATCGCTTCACGATAAATCGCGACAATGTGTTCATTGTATTCGGTAGGTTTTAGAATACCTTCGATTTTGAGCCCGTCAATCTGACCAGCTAGAATCTCATCTAAATGATCAATCATCATTAAATCCGATGTACTCATAATATGGGTGCCGTTGGCATCTTCAAAAATCGGATAATGTGTTTCTGATTTACGATCTTCTTTAATAAAGCGCGCAACCATTGGATCATAGTCGCGCTCAATATGGTCATAATAGTTCTTGACAAGTTTCCGCTTGGATTGAAAAATACAGCTCATGCCATGAACTTGAATATCAATCAAACACTTCACATGCGCTTTAATTTCAATTGAAGCATCGAGGCGTAACTCATTCGATAGAGCAGCACGCGTAGCCCCGCGTTTATGCCAAAAGTTTAGTGTTTGATAATTCGTTGAAAGTGTGGCTGGGTTCCAAATAAGTGGTAAGTCAAAGTCTAAGTCATGAATAATTTGAAAAATCGCTTGATCACCTGCGACAATACCGTTGACGCCAATTTCTTTTAGTTGCCCTAAGTAATCAGGTAAGTCACGTAAATGATCATTATGATAAATGGCGTTGACCATCACATAAACTTTTTTATTTAACGACGCGGCATAAGCCGTGGCCGCTTTGATATCTTCTAATGTAAAATCACCCGCAACGCGGTTACCAAATTGTTGGTGGCCAACAAATACGGCGTCAGCTCCAGCTTTTAGAACACGTTTGACTTCATCCATGTCTTTAGCGGTTGCTTGTAATTCTGGTTGATAAGTTGTCATGTTTGTCACCTCTAAAAATACAGTCTATGGCTAATTATAAAGGTTTCATCTGAAAATGATGTGATTTTTATCACAGTTAAACGTACTTTTTGTTATAAATACTATATTTAAGCGGTTACACATGCCTCCTTCGTTTAACGTTACCGGCTATCGGGTATTAAATCTATAGAGCACAAATGGATCAGCACTTGAAGATAAACAAGCTAGAAAGGAGATTGACGATGGGAAAACTACATGCGCACGTCATTGTCCACGGACGCGTCCAAGGCGTAGGCTTTCGTTATATGACGGAAATGAAAGCAAACGAGATTGGCGTCTTTGGTTATGTTAAGAACTTACCTGATGGAACGGTTGAGACTGAAATAGAAGGTGAGGCAAGCAAAGTCTATCAACTCATCGATGAAATTAAAAGCGGTATAAGTCCTTCAGCTAAAGTGACAGATGTGGACGTTGAGGTAACAGAAGAACTAACGGGCTATAGCCGTTTTCGAACAACCTATTAAAGCCGCAACTAAACGATTCATCACAGATAATAAGGGGGTTAAAAATTATTTTCAATATCAAAAGGTCGTAAGCTTTAAAGCTTACGACCTTTTATGTCATCCTTCATTTTCTTCAAAGAAACGACGGTTCAGGGCAATATAGTCATGTTCTGATTCTGGTACTTCATCTTCCATGAATATCGCATCAACAGGACAGACCGCTTCACATGCCCCGCAATCAATACAAATATCGGGGTCAATATAGTACATATCTTTTCCTTCTTCTATACAATCCACAGGACACACTTCTTGACATTCGCCTGCTTTCTCATCAATACACTCAGATGTAATTACAAAAGCCATTTGTTCTCCTCCTCTTCAATGTTGACGCCATTTATCACCAAACGTGTTTCAGTTCTTGATGATCACCATCAATATGGACAATAAACACGTCAGGATTCTTCAGTACTTGCCAATCTTTAAAGTTAAAATCAGGGTTAATTTCATGAAGGTAAAGGGCGAGTAAATGACCGTGCGTGACCACTAAAAGTGGGGCATCTTCTTCACTATACTCATCAATCACTTGTTTAAAACGACAGAGAGCATCTTTCGCTGATTCTCCGCCTGGGAGTTTATAATCTGGATCACTAAAAGACGCTTTCACGACCCCGACATAATCATCCACGGGTTGATCACTCAACACCTGTTCTTGAAGACGCGTATCTTTAATCACCTCAAGATTATTTTGTCTCGCATAAGGACGAACAGTCTCTACAGCACGCATGTATGGACTTGATACCAGTTTTTTTGGTCGAAGTCCTTCTTTTTCTAAGTATTCAGCTACGCGACGTGCTTGATTCACACCTAAATTTGTCAGCGGTGAATCTTTATGCTTACCTTCTGCGTGACAATGACGAATGAGTATCAGTTGTTTCATGCGATCATCTCCCCCTGAGGCTAGTATCATTAAAAATGTTCTTACCTAAACTATTACCTTAAATTGACCCTAGAAAACCACATTTATTCATTTTTTTCAGAAAAATATTCTTTTCTAAAACCACCGATACGATTGGAGTTATCCAAGATGAAATAAAATTCATCAGTTTCATTTTTCACTTCATAATCTTTCCCTGGCGTTAACATGGTATCAACGACAAACTTCTTTGCGTCCGCATGGACACAACGAATCGTTTTTATCGTGTCACGTTGTTCCCAATCTTTATGAATCACAGTCATTCTCTCCTTTAGCTCAATAAACTTCTGTTCTAGTTTATCATGTTTTGTCAAAAAAGATAAGGCTATTTCACTGCGATTTTCACTTTAACCCCTGTGTCGCTGTTGCTTCTATTTCTCTCCAAACGTAACATTCTGTTTGTAGCGAGTAATCAAACACCACATCAACAAACGCCCTTTCATATTTAAAGCCGTGCTTTTCATAAAAGCAAACAGCAGGATCATTGCCTCTTTCAACATCGACGGTCACTGTCTTAGGGTGCGTGCATCTCAAGTATTCCTTAAAAAGCTCTGAACCTATGCCTTTATGCGTGACGTCAGGTTTCAGGTACAAAGCATAAAGAAAAGCATCCGGCTTATCGTTTGAGGCATCTATAAATCCAATCAGTTGTTGATCCTTGATGGCGACGAGGACTGTGTGGTGCTTTATTCGCTTTATTAATCGATCGTGATGATAGAAAACGTCGATACATTGGTTGATGATGTCAAGCGGGATTAACGTTTCATACGTGTGATGCCAACTCTCCGTTGCAATCTTCTGAATGACTGGAATATCCACTTCATTTGCTTGTCTAATTTGTGTCATACTGATTACCTCCGTCTTTAAAATAAGTCCTTATAAAATGCTTTAGTCTTTACGTCTTCATCCTATGTAAGAAAACACCGCCGAATCAGCTTGATTCGGCGGTATGTCGGTCAATCCATTATCTCACGTCTCCTTACTCAAAAAGACTCAAGTATTCGCCGTAACCTTCTGTTTCTAAATCTTCTTTCTTGACAAAGCGTAACGCAGCTGAATTAATACAATAGCGGCTACCACCTTGGTCTTTAGGTCCATCATCAAATACGTGACCTAAGTGTGAGTCAGCTTGTTTTGAACGGATTTCAATCCGGCGCATACCATGGCTTGTGTCCATTTTCTCTTCTAGCCGTTCACGACTAAGTGGTCGGGTAAAGCTTGGCCACCCACAACCGGCATCATATTGGTCCGTTGTTGAAAAGAGCGGCTCACCACTGACGATATCGACATAAATGCCGTCTTCTTCGTTAGCGTAGTAAGCATTCTGAAACGGTGGTTCTGTCCCGTTTTCTTGTGTGACATGATACTGCATCTCGGTCAAACGTTGTTTAAGTTCCGATTGGTCCGGTTGTTTATGCCATGTTTTATTGATAAAATCCGCTCGACCCGAGCCTTTTTTATAAAGACGATAATGGAAGCGGTGCTTTTTATAGTAATCTTGGTGTTTGTCTTCCGCTGGATAGAATGTATCCGCTGGACGAACGTCTGTGACAACAGGTTGCTTAAAGACACCAGAAGCCTCTAATTGTTGTTTGGACTGTTCAGCCAGTCTTTTTTGTTCATCGTTGTGATAAAAAATGGCTGTTCGATACGATTCCCCGCGGTCATGAAATTGTCCCCCATCATCCGTTGGGTCAATTTGACGCCAGAACAACTCTAACAATTTCTCGTACGGAAACACATCCGGGTCATACGTGATTTGAACGGCTTCAACGTGACCGGTTGTGTCGGAGCATACTTCTTCATACGTTGGATTTTTTGTATGTCCACCCGTATAGCCAGAGACGATTTTTTCAATGCCCGGTTGTTCATCAAATGGTTCAACCATACACCAGAAACAACCACCCGCGAATGTTGCGATTTGTTTTGTCATCTTCATCCCACCTTTTAATTACAGTGTACGGCGAAAGATGCCTTCAATCAACTATTTCGCTCGTGTATGATGTTTACTTGAGGCGGGAGGTTTTTAACTTGATTATACTTGACGACTTTCTACGTTAATTCAACCACCGACGCTTGGCTAATTATCTTTTGTTACGGACGCCTTATATATACAGCGCCGGGCCATTTGAGTCGACGATTTCTTCAAATGCTTCTATCGTTAAACAGCTCGGACGTTTATAATCGGTAGAGATGAGTGGTTCAAGTTGCTCACTTTCATCACTATGGTTCGTGTCAGGGAGTGGCTCAGATAAAAAGTTCATCTGTTTAGGCCGATCTGTCTCTTTAGTTTTAGCGGGTAACTTGGACGCTTTTTCCGCCGGTTTATCATCAGACTTAAACACTTGAATTAATTCCGGTAAACTCTTAAGCAAAGGCCCATATTGTTTAATATAAGGGACAAACGATTGAGTCGTTTTCAACACATGTTGAAGCTGATCTAAATATTGGGGTAAATCTTTTAATTGTTTTGTTACTTGAGAGGTTGCGGTCATATTGGTTAAGGTTTTAGGCTTGGTTAACTTTTGCGTCGGTGGTTGATAAGGATAGTAGTACGGCGGGTAGGGCATATACGGTCCGTTTGGGTAATAAGCACACATAGTTTCACCTCATTATTTCCTTTTACCTTACTATATGCGCGCGCCAAGAGAAACGTCCCATTTGCTTCTGGTATAGATTGATGAACCCTTTCAAGGATAGAGCTAAATTCTGAGATAATAAGTGCGGGGAAATTAATGGACAAATAAAAAAGATTATTTCCTGGGCAAGCGCAAGAAATAATCTTTTTTGACATAAAGCGGTGATACACGCTTAATTTACACTATAAAGCGACACCAATTGATAAAGGATCTCGGTTTTATTTTCCGTAAAGGTTAGTGATTTAATTTCCCCAAACCCAATTTGGTCAGATGTTTGATGCCGTCTAATTTCAATTCTTTCATGAAGGGGATATAAACGATACCCTTCAAGTGTTAACGTAAAGTGATTGTCTTCTTCCTCAAGTCGACGCTCTTTTCCTTCCGTTACTAATGTCCATTCTAATGATAATGGCATACTCATATAAATCCCTCATTTCTGTTCTATCAATAATTAAAAGCTAAAGGCCGCATCAGACCCATTGGGTGATGTGGTTATGTCTAGTTTAGCATAAATTTCTTCTTTTAGTTGGGGGACGTGCGAAATAATGCCTAAAATACGGTTTTTCTGACTCAACCCTTTTAACGTATTAATTGCTTGTTCCAGTGAAATATCATCAAGCGTGCCAAACCCTTCATCGATAAATAACGTATCCAGTTGAATCCCACCACTATAAGCTTGAACAACGTCAGCCATACCAAGTGCTAAACTGAGCGAGGCTTTAAACCCTTCCCCGCCTGATAAAGTTTTCACTGACCGCACCTTCGAGGTATGGTGATCAATCACTTCTAAGTCTAAACCACTTTGGGCCCCACGTTTGGCGATTTCATGACTGCGTCTAAGTTGATAACGGTAATCGGTTAATTCGACTAACCGTTGGTTCGCTTTAACCAAAATGTCATCTAAAAAGCTTGATAACACAAACCGCTCAAACGATAACTTCAAGTGATTCTCGCCGCGGCTTAAGTCCGCTAATTTTTTGATTGTCTGATACTGTTGTTCGGCTTGTTTGATAGTGTCTAACTGTTGGTTTACTTTCTTTCTTACCTGCGCCATTAACTCGAATAATTCTTCCAGTCGCGTCGTTTCTTTTACGAGCGTGTTATAGCGCTCATCAAGTACTGAAAGTTCCGCTTTAAGTGGGGCGATATCTGGTTTTTCTTGATCATTGATCCGGTCGGTCAAGGTGTTAATGTGAACCGCTAACGTTTGTCGCGCCTCATCAAAGGTTTGAATCTCACGTTTCAATGTTTCTCTCACATCAGCTGGTTGCCGCGCGGTTAAAAAGTCTGCTTCACTATGAAAAGCTGAATCGATTAACTGTTGTTGAAACGCTGCTTGTCGATCTGTTTCTTTTTCACGCAGTTCGGTTAAATAACGGGTGAGACTATTTAGTTCTGTTTCGAGTGTCTGTTTATCAGTCTCGAGTTGGCGTCTTTTTTTATCGGCTTGTTCATACTCGATTTCGAATGTTTTAAGCTTTGTTTGTTTGTCTTTAAACTGGGCTTCAAATTGTCTAAACGTCATCTCAGCTATTGGTAAGCGTTGTTTTAACAGCTCACATTCGGTTTCAAGCTTCTGAACGGTTTCCTTTTCTTTTACGATTGTATCCATCAGCGCATTTAGTTCCGCTTCTAAGTTACTGTATTGTTTTGTTTCTTTTTCAAGTGTCGTCCCAAGCTCACTTAATCGACGCTTTTGTTCTTCGTAATGCTTAACTTCTTTTTTAACGTCCGTTAACTGCGCTTCACGTTCGTCAATCCATTCTTGTAATGCCGAAACATCAGAAGTAGAGGCATTGTCTTTTGAGACATCTTTCAGTAAACCGTCCACTTTTTCTCTTTGGTAAGTCCCTTTCAATTTCAGTTCGGCTAACTCCGCTTGTTTTTGTCTTAGCGCTTGTTCTTTTTGTTCACGATCAGTCTTAGCCGCTTGTAATACCGCATCAGACACGAGCGCTACTTGCGTATGCCGAGCACCGGGATGTTCCTTAGAACCACAGACAGGGCAAGGTTCCCCGCTGGATAGCGCTTCCTTAAGCCGGTTAGCGTAACCGTCGCGCCAGCGCTTGTCGGTCTCCGTTTCTTTTTGCTTTGCTTTCTCAACAGCCGTTTCAAAAGACTGGAGCTGCGTTTGTTCGTCCTTATATGTTTTTCTTAACTGCGCGAGTGTTTGGGTCGCGGTTTTTGCCTCGCTTAATTTTTTAAGCACCGTTTCTTGTTTTTCTTGTTCATTCAAAACTTTCAAGTAGCTTGCTTCCATTTCATGGCGCGCGTTTAGAATCACTTCCTTCTCTTTTATGGCTGTAGCTAAGGTAGACAGGGTTGCCTGTTTCTCTTCGTAGGTTTCTGTCAGTGTACGTAAGTGATTGCCTTGTTCTATTAAGCTGTCTGTCTTTTTTTCATAGGTCAGCCAATCTTCGCGTTGTTGTTTGGCTGCTTTTAAGTCATCCTTTACGGAATCAAACGTGTCCACCTGTTTGTGTAAGCGATCAAACTCAGCTTGTTGTTCATGAAAGGCTTGGGTCACGTTCGCTACTTTTTTTAGGACGGTATCCCGTTCTGTTGATTTGTTTTGCACTTCTTGTTTTCGACTCTGATAGTCTTGATAATAGTAATCGAGTGTCGCCGCTTTTTCCGCCGCTTCTAGTGTCTGTCTCTTTTTGGTGATCTCAGGTTCTTTTTCTAACAAGACCGCGAGTTCTTGTTGTTTTGTTTCGTAATCACTGAAAGCTTCGAGCAAGTGCGTTTGATGCTGAAGCGCTCTATTTTTTTGATCCATAGATTGTTTGAGCTCGGTTTGTTTGGTCTCATTGTGCTGGATGTGCTGTTTCGTCTCACGCATTTTTGTTTCAAGTCGCTCAATCAGTTGAGTTGTTGTTAACTGATCAACCTCAACCTCACTATCCCAAGGAATGCGCTGCCACTCAAATTGAAGTCTTTGTTGTAAATCGGCTAACTGCTGAGCTTGTTCTTTCGCTTTGTCTTTAAAATAGTCTTGTAGCTCGGCGTATTTCGCTGTTTGAAATAACTTTTGTAAGATTTGTTCCCGCTCTTGTGAATTCTCACTAATCAAACGGCGGAATTCACCTTGCGGAATCATAATCATCTTCAAAAATTGATCATAGTCAAGACCAAGGACCCGTTTAATTTTATCATTGACCTCATTGATCTTTGATTCCGTCACAACAAATGCCCCGTCAATGCATGTTTCTAATACGGCGGTGGCAGGCTCTTCTTTTAGGCCTTCGCCGCGAAGTTTTGGAATCCATTGTTTTGGTTTTCTTAACACACGGTATGTCTCGTCTCCTACAGAAAAGGTAAAGCGGACAAACGTGTCGGTGTCATGACTACTAAAGTCACTTCTTAGCGTATCATGGTCACGGTCAGTGCCACTGGCTTTTCCGTATAAACTAAAACAAATCGCATCAAAAATTGTCGTTTTCCCCGCGCCAGTCGGTCCGGTAATAAGAAAGAGTGACTCTTCCCCGAGCTCAGTAAAATCTAGTGTTTGTTTATGTTTGTATGGCCCAAAGGCTTGAAATTCTAAAAAAAGTGTCCGCAAGGTTAGCGCCCCCTTTCTTTGTCTTTAATTGAGTCGAGCCCTTCCAGTAACAAGGCGCGTTCATCATCAGTCATCGCCTCACCCGTCATCTCTTGATAAAAGTGTTCAAATAACGCATCATCACTCATCCGCTCGGTCACCGGTGTTTGGTCAAGCTCATCTAAGGCCACATCCCGGTGGGTCCGCTTATATTCTAGTCGTAAAATATTCGGAAACTTTTTACGTAAATCTGCCATCGGATCGATCACTTCTTCGGTATCATCTAAACGAACGAGTAAATAATCATCACTGGCTTCGGTTGTGGTCATGATGTCATGAAACGTCCCTTCGATGATGCGTAAATCGCGTCTAGGCTCAAGTAAATGCCGCTCAATCGTGACGTTATCTTTTTCGGCTAAGTTAACAATGGTAACGGACTTTTTATGCCTGGCTTCTGAGAAGGAATACTTTAATAACGACCCGCTATACTGCACATTTAGGCGTTTCACTTGTTGGGGCTGATGGAGGTGTCCTAAAGCAATATAGTCAAACCCATCAAACACGGACTGATCAACATAAGGGCTCCCACCAATCATCGATAGGCGCTCCTCTGAGTCTGTTTCCATTCCACCTGCGATAAAAGCATGCGCTAAAATAACGTGGCGCTCGGATAAATCCATGCGGTCACGAATCGATTGGACGACAATTTCCATCGCTTCATGATGCGTGAGCATCTCATCAATCTGAAAGTGAAACCGCACTTCATTAGGTTCAAAAAAAGGGATCAAATGAAAAGTCACTGGGCCTTTATCGTCCGTCAAGGTCACGTGTTCAATCGGATGGGTCAGTTTCGTCTCAAAATATAACTGATTGTCTCTAAATAAGGCCCGACCAAATTGTAAGCGATCAGGACTGTCGTGGTTACCTGATGTCACAAGGACCGGAAAGTCATATTGCTGGCTTAGTTTAGTGATCGTTCGGTCAAATAAATCAACCGCTTCTTTCGGAGGGATTGAGCGGTCATAAATGTCACCCGAAATAACGACACAATCCGGTTGTTCCGCGTCAATAATGTCAAATAATTGATCAAGCACATAGGCCTGGTCTTCGGTCATATGGACGGCATTGACAATCTTACCTAAGTGCCAATCGGCAGTATGAAGGATTTTCATATTCTCACCTCTCTAAATTTTGATTTGAAAAAAGAGCTGAAAGTCATCATCCAGCTCTTTTTAGTATTAACGGCGCGTTTCTAAATAATCATACCAGAGCGCATCAAACACACTCATAACAGTCGTAAACGGTAAATTCCATTCTAAATAACGACTCACTTCATCATATTTTTCCGATTGACGCGGAAAGTCATGATCTTCAAACATCCAATCCGCCAATTTTTTTTCATCTGTTAACTGCTTCATGCCTCGGTAACGCATCATATATTCATAAAAACTTTTGCCCATCTGCTTCACTCCTTCACAGTTTTATCCAGATACTCGCGATCATATTGAATAAAGTAGTAATCATAAGGGTTCTCACTATCTTTTACACCTTGTTCTTTTGACGTTTCAACAAATCCTGCGTCACGGTAATCCGGAAAATACGTATCCCCTTCGAAAGAGGCATCGATATAGGTGATATATAACCGGTCAGCGACCGGTAAAAATTGTTTGTAAATCTCTCCACCACCAATAATCATCACTTCATCATCACGCGCTTGTAACGCCTGTTTTAAGTCTTCAATATCGTGATAGACCTCTACTCCCGGATAAGTGAAGTCTGTCTGCCTCGTAAGCACCATATGATGACGGTCTTTTAAAGGTTTTTTAAAGCTTTCAAATGTTTTTCGTCCCATTACAATCGTTTTACCGAGTGTTTGGTTTTTAAAAAACTGTAAGTCCCGTGGTAAGTCCCACGGCATCCAGTTATCTTTTCCAATCACAAAGTCTTTTCCGTGTGCGGCAATTAAACTAATCATCATAGCCCTCCTATACAGCAATCGGTGCTTTAATCGGTGGATGTGAGTCATAGCCGACAAGTGTAATATCATCGACCGTTAACTCAAATAAACTTTTACCTTCTGTGATGTTTATCTCAGGTAGAGGATACATCTCACGTGAGAGTTGTTCTTCTACTTGAGTCAGGTGATTCTGATAAATATGGGCATCCCCTAAGGTATGAATAAATTCCCCGACGTCTAACCCCACTTCATTAGCAATGAGGTGGACAAGGAGACTGTAGCTCGCAATATTAAACGGGACACCTAAAAAGATATCGGCGCTGCGTTGGTAGAGTTGGCAGCTTAGCTTGCCATTCGCCACGTAGAACTGAAACATCGCATGGCACGGGGGCAAAGCCATATTGCTTGGGATATCTTCTGGGTTCCAAGCCGTGACGATATGGCGACGAGAGTCTGGATTCGTTTTTAAGCTCTCGATCACGTCTTTTAATTGATCAATCGTCTCCCCACGAGACGTTTGCCAGTGACGCCACTGCTTGCCGTACACCGGACCTAAGTCACCGTATTGTGTCATAAACGCATCATCTTCTAAAATACGTTGTTTGAAAATGGCCATTTGTTCCTTATACTCGGCGTTAAATGTTGCGTCTACAAGGGAACGATTACCGAAATCCGTCATATCAGGTCCGGTATAATTCTCGCTCTCGACCCAGCGCTTAAAGGCCCATTCATTCCAGATGTTATTGTTGTGCTCCAGTAAATAACGAATGTTCGTATCGCCATGAATGAACCACAATAATTCTGAGACAATCAATCTAACATTCACTTTCTTGGTCGTTAGTAGCGGAAAGCCTTCTGCTAAATCAAAGCGCATTTGCGCACCAAAGACAGAATATGTACCGGTATTTGTTCGGTCGGACTTTTTCTCACCATTAGCTAACACATGGCGACATAAATCTAAGTATTGTTGTTCATTTACAGACATGTTAAAACTCCTCATTTGAAAAATATACTAGACACTATTATACATGAAAAGCTGCTTTAATCCCACTCGGAATTTTTTTTACACGTGTCGAGCGTCTTTAATTATTATGTTTGAGAAAATCACGTTCATTGTAATAGCCATCATAAAAAGCACGCATCAACTGATGGCGCTCTTCGGCGATCGTTTGTGCTGTTTTCGTATGAAGCAAGTCCTTTAAGTGAAATAGCTTATCATCAAAGTGCTGTATCGTTTCATCCAACGGACGGTTGTGCGTCGTGCCGTATTGAATCGTACGAATAATCCCCATCGCCCCAATGGCATCGAGTCGGTCGCTGTCTTTAACAACTTGTTGAAGTAAGGTGGTTGCTTCTTTGTTGTGCCTGAAGGAAATGACATCAATGGCGTTTATGATCACGTCAATCGTATCGTTATTAAAGCAGACCTGCTTTAATAGTACCATGAGTGCCTGTTTACTTTTCGCTGGGTCTTGGACTAATTTGTCATCATAATAGTCATGGGTCAGGGCTATCACTTCTGGCAAAAACGGGTCAAGTCCTTCTTGTTTGGCGATGTAGATACTCATATTGCTTACCCGGATCATATGGTCGTAATTATGGCCAGATGTATCGTTACAGAAGCGGTCATAGATGTGTTTTTTAAGTGTAGATAATACGGTATGTTCGTTCATGACTTTCTCTCCTTTTCTTGATTGTGTAATGCTTGACTTTTTCCAATAAATGCGTTATCATTTTGACCAAAGCTTAAGGGAAAAGTCAGGTTTATGAATGTCAATGCACGTGTCGTATATCTGACACAGGTATTGGCTTTTTCTATGTTTGATGATTCTTTATATAGCTTAAATTCGTGAGATTGAGGAGGCGCACACGCAATGCAAAACGGTATTGTCAAATGGTTTAACGCAGAAAAAGGATACGGATTTATCCAACTTGAAGAAGGTGATGATATTTTCGTTCACTATTCTGCCATCCAAGAAGATGGTTTTAAAACGTTAGAGGAAGGTCAATCTGTTGCTTTTGATATCATTGAAGGTGACCGTGGACCTCAAGCCGCTAACGTCACAAAAAACTAAATCTCATCCTTAAAGCGGTGACGTTGATTCATCGCTTTTTTATATGTTAGACGATCCGCCTACCTAAAAACATAGATTAAAAATTTGAACAGATAAAGAGGTATAAGCATGTTAGAAGTATATATTGACGGGGCCACCCTTGGCGAGAATGGTAAGAGTGCGGCAAGTTTCGTCGCGAAAAATAAGCAGGTTTGTCTAGAGGGTTATACCTTTATTGGTGAGAAAACAAATCACGAAGCGGAGTTTCACGCCCTTTTCTTTGCGCTTGTTACTCTAAAGAATAACTATCCAGATGAGATTCTCTCAATTCGATCGGATTCAAAAATTGTCGTTGATACGATTGAAAAAGCCTACACGAAAAATCCAGCCTTTCTAAGTTATTATGAAAAAATAGCCGAACTTATCACCCATTTTCCGTATGTGTTCATCAAGTGGATTCCTGACAAAGACAATAAGCGAGCCGATCTGTTAGCGCGCACCGGCTTACAAACAGAGTCAACCGTTATTCAATCATGTTCTTAACTTTTAAGTAAGCTTCGACCTCATGTCTTTTGGTAATCTTTTGTTCATCGAGATGTTCTAGTAGATTCACAAAAAAAGACCCGTCAAACCCATACGTTAGTTTTAACGTGTATTCAATGGCGAGACGAACGGTATAATCACTCGCCGCTGTGATTTGTTTACCGAAATAAATAAATTTGATATCTGACGCTGACAACTTAAAGCCTTTGGCATATAAATGATCCAAATACGATTCTAATTGCCCTACCATTTACTCTACCACCTTTATCTCGCGGATTCGTCTTGCTTTCATTATAAAGTAGCCCGCGCCACGTTACAAGAACGAATGTTCTTTTATTATGAAGCAGCTCACCTCAACTGACGAGTGTTGAGGTGAGCTGCTTCATTATTTAATTCCATTGATAAATGACTTGATATTTTTCGGTTAAATAATTAATCAAATAATTAGGATTTAACCCTTCACCGGTGACATCGTTAATAATCTCTAACGGTTCTTTCATCCGTCCATGGCGATGAACGTGTTCTGTTAACCATTCTTTCATCGGTTCAAAGTCATTCGTTTGAATCATCATTGGAATATTGATTTGTTTACTCATTGCCTCATGTAACTGCGCAGCATACATATAACCTAAGGCATACGTTGGGAAGTAACCAAAGTCCCCGCCTGCCCAGTGAATATCTTGTAACACACCTTCACGGTCTGTTGTTGGGCGAATACCTAAGTAACTTTCCATCTTATCATTCCATGCTTCAGGTAAATCTTTTACTTTCAATGACCCTTCGATTAATGCCTTTTCTAATTCATAGCGAATAATAATGTGCAAGCTATAAGTTAATTCATCTGCTTCAATCCGAATATAACTTGGCTTCACTTCATTAATCGCCCGGTAAAAGTCTGATAGTTCAATCGTTTGGAACGCTTCAGGCGCAAACGATAAGAAAGACCTATACTGACTTTTCCAGAACGCTTCACTTCGTCCGATGAAATTCTCCCAAAACAGTGACTGTGACTCATGAATCCCCATTGATGTACCTTCAGCGAGTGGTGTTAGAGCAAATTCAGAGTCAATATTTTGTTCATACAGGGCATGGCCCCCTTCATGAATGGTCCCAAAAATCGCCGTTCTGAAATCATGTTCATCGTAACGTGTCGTCACGCGCACATCTCCTTGATTAATACCAATCGCAAAGGGATGAATCGTCTCATCTAAACGACCCGCATCAAAATCATACCCCATCTTATCAAGCACGCTCAAACTAAAGGCTTGTTGCTTGTCTTTCGGGAAATAATGAAGCAACTGACTGGAATCAACCTCAACATCCGATTGTTGAATTTTTTTAACGAGGGTTGATAACGCTTGTTTTAACTCATCAAACACAGGGTCTAAAACATCCGTCGTTAATCCCGGCTCATATTGGTCTAATAAACCGTTATACCGATTATCTTTATAACCCCAATACTCACTAAACCGTTGGTTATACTCAACGAGTTGTTCTAAATACGGGGCAAGCATGGAAAAGTCATTCTTTTCGCGCGCGTCTTGCCAAACCGTTTCTGCTTTAGAACGAAGGGTCACAAAAGCGGTGTATTCTGCGGTTGGAATTTTTGAATCGCGGTCATAATCTTTCTGACAAACGTTCAACATTTGTTTCATGACCGGATCACTCTCAACCTCTGCCGGTAGCTCATCTAAAAACCGCTTCATTTCCTCGGAAGTTTTCAGTGTGTGAATCGTTTCAGACAATTGCCCGATAACCTCTGAACGCTGGTCCATCCCCTTTTTAGGAATCATCGTCCTTAGGTCCCACGCCATTAAATTCAGTGCTTCTTCATAACTTTTAATTTTTTTTAAATAGTCTTTGAATGATTGAACAGTAACGGTCATCCTCATCCCTCCTACTTATTGTGCTTACCAAAGTATTGGTAGTAATCAACTTTAATAAATCCGTTAAATAGCTTCCGTTTTTTCGTAGCTTTCATACCAAATAATTTCTCAAACTGTTCGTGTGACGTTAAGACGTAACTACTCCACGTTGAATTAAGCGCCATCGATTTTCCTAGATCACGATACATTTGTTTCACTTCTTCTTCTTCATTTAAACGCTCACCGTAAGGTGGGTTGGTGATTAAATAACCATTGTCTTTTTTCGGGTGAAAATCACGTGCTTGCATCTGTTTAAACGTAATTAAATCACTTAGTCCCGCTTCGATGGCATTGTCTCTAGCGATTTCAATCATTTTTGGATCTAAGTCAGTACCAGTAATGTCAAGTGGTTGGTCATAATTAGCCAGTTTTTCTGCTTCGTCAAAGGCTTGATCCCATAGCGTCTGGGGTACGAAATCCCATGACTCGCTCGCAAACTCCCGGTTAAAGCCAGGCGCAATATTTTGTCCAATTAAAGCTGCTTCAATTAAAATCGTCCCTGACCCACAGAATAAATCAACTAATGGGTAATCGGCTTTCCAGTTTGTCAACATGACAAGCGCCGCTGCGAGCGTTTCTTTGAGCGGGGCTTCCCCTTGACGCAGACGGTAGCCACGTTTATGTAGGCCGGTACCTGAGGAGTCGAGGGTGAGTGTCACTTTATCTTTTAATAACGCGACTTCAATTTTGTACATCGCTCCTGTTTCTGGCATGTTGATAGCGACGCCGTGCTTTTGTTTTAATTTCTCCGCGACCGCTTTTTTCACTAATCGCTGACAATCGGGCACGCTGTAAAGTTTTGATTTTACCGACTTACCAATAACAGGAAAGGCGCCGTCTTCAGGAATATAATCTTCCCAGTTTAACGCCTTTGTTTGTTCAAAGAGATCATCAAACGTTTTTGCTTCAAATTCACCGACAATGACTTTAACACGATCGGCTGTTCTTAGCCATAAGTTTAAGCGCGGAATCGCGCTCACGTCAGCATCAAACATCACTTTCCCGTTCTCAACTATCACATCTGTATACCCTAATTCTTTTACTTCCCTTGCGACAAGTGCTTCCAGCCCCATTGCAGCTGTTGCCAATAACCGTACTTTTTTCATTTTATCCACCTCATTATTATTAAAAAAACCTCCCAACGACCGAAAAGTCAGAGGAAGGTTCATCGATTCAAAATAAATGACCAATGAATGTTTTATAAGCCATGTTCTGTTCTAAAGCACTACAAACGGTGGTCAGCCTCGTACTCTAGCGGTAACCATCTATCTACATAGTTGACTATGTCCTTGTTTCGGTTAAGTTCCCTACTCCAAGATGCCCCTACCAAAATTTGGGTTGCTCACTCGTGGGGTTTACCTCGTTCCACTCAAGTCGGTTTCCCGCTTGACTTCGTCACTGTGGCACTTTCAAGGTACTAGGCACATATCCAAGGACTTAGCGCCATTCCCTGCCGTCAATCACAACTGTGACTGCCTTGATTTATTTATTCATCAAGCACGAACACTACAAGCATCTCAGCTTGTGTGAGCATGGACTTTCCTCTACAAACGCGAAGCGCTTGTAGCGATTACCAAAACATTCATTTCCCTTTATTTTTCCTTCAATAGTATAACACATCTCACGTCATTTGACACGTGGAAATGTCTAGAAATACTTAATCATCGGCATACTTTTTGCCAAAAACAGCTTTTTCTAGATTGGATACACGTTTAAGAATATCATAGTTAGCTTGATGATTCGTTGCCTGCATGCGAGGTCTTACCGGTTCCTCCGGCTTTCTTTGTGACGCGCGGGCTTGTTCTTCTTCGAGTTGTTTAATTCTACTTTCAAGTGCTTCATAATCTTGAATAATCACATCAAGATAGGCATCCACTTCTTCTTGATTGTAACCACGCATCGATGTTTTAAAGTCTTTGTCTAAAATATCTTTTGTTGATAACTGTGTTAATTTATTCTCCATTTTTTCACCCCGTTATAAATATAAGGTTAACCTGTCTTCTCTTATCTGTTCTATTATATCAAACTTTCATAAGAATTATAGTAACGAACATACCATCGGTCCTTATGATTGTTCAAATGTCGCCATCTCTTGTAGTTCTCGCCCAATATCTTCTAAATCCAGTGGTGTGATTGTATATGTCAAATGATCCGTATCTTTTATGATCGTCTCATAGTAAAATTTCACACTTCCTGGATGGTCTTCATCAATTAACACCAGGCTGGCATCAGCTTTAGCTAAAAAAAATTGATTTTTCATCTTAAACTGCCCCGGATTTTTATACCCACCTTGATAGAGCGTATTGAAATAATCAACCGTCATCGTCAATAATTGATATTTCTCTTGATCGGGTTCTTTCCAACGACTATGTTGGTCTTCAAATGGCGCAATGATCCCAATTTGAAAATCATAATGTTCTTGTAGGTCGAGACAGACTTCAACGCACCATAGCTCAACCCCTAGCTGTCCTGAGACAATCACCCACTCTAAGCCGTCTTCAAGTAATCCAATAAGCTTTTTTTCTAACGCTTTTTTAATAATCATCACCCGTGGATCTTGGTCTTTGTGGATGCCTAATTCAAATGATTTATAGCCGGTGACCGCTAACACTTTAGTCATGTTGATATACCCTTCTTACCATATCAAGAACCACATCAACAGATTTGACGAGTTCATGAAACCTTTTCTCATCCGTATCATGATAAAAGCTATGCATAATGATTAATTCCATGTTTTCTCGGGTAGACTGAACGAGTGACGGATGGATAGATAAGGCATGTGTTTTAATATCTGATAAAAGTTGGTCTTCCCATTGTTCCATTAACTGAAACTGTGGGGTGACTTCTTCTTTAATAACGTTAAACGCCTCCCGGTCATTAAGTTTAGCCGGGAGCTTATCTGTCTGATAGCGGATGAAACACGCTTGTTTTATCTGATCGATTGTTTCTGTTTGTGATAGGACTGACATGACTTTTCACCTCTTGATACATACTTTAGCACGGATAGAGTCCGTTGACAAACACAAAAACAATAAGATTCACCCACCATTTTCTCACCTTTTTTTCATTGTTTTCTCATTATACAAACATACGTTTTATATGCTATACTATTATAGGAAGATTCAACCATTTAATTAGACTAACTCAACTGGACCATGACGAGACGGTTATCAGCCCAAAGCCTTAAAATCGTGTTTTTCACTCGCCATTTTATAAATTTTTGATATGATATTTGAAACAGGAGGGATGCTGTTTGAATTACCCAAATGGTAAAAAAGTAAAAACTCAACATGCAACGAAGAACAATACACCGCATGACCGCTTCAGTAATCGTGGTATGACGCTCGAAAAAGATATTAATGACACAAACAATTACTACTTAAGTCGGGGACTATGTGTGATTCACAAAAAACCAACCCCGGTACAAATTGTAAAAGTCGATTACCCTAAACGTAGTGCAGCAGTGATTAAAGAAGCCTATTTTAAACAAGCATCAACAACGGATTATAACGGCCTCTATAAAGGTAGGTACATTGATTTTGAAGCGAAAGAAACGAAGAATAAAACATCGTTTCCACTCAGTAATTTCCATCAACATCAAATCGACCATATGGAAGATATCGTGAAACACGAAGGGATATGTTTTGTGATTATTCGCTTCCAGGCTTATAATGAATCATATGTCTTTCCGGCTGTGAAACTTTTTCCGTATTGGCATCGTCAATTTAAAGACGGTAGAAAGTCGATACCTTATACAGCCGTTAAAGATGAAGGGACACTCATCCCAGCAAGTTTCCCTGCCCTCGTTGATTATTTAACTGTCGTTGACGAGATCTTTTTTTAAGAATGAATGGAGGAAATAATGATGTCTGATCAATACAAGTCGCGTAGTGAAAAACGCCGACAAGAACAGATGAAACAAACGAAAAAGAAACAAAATAAGAAACAAAAAACTAAGAAAGTATCTTTTAAGAAAGTGATGTTAACCTTGCTTATTTTAGGACTTATTGCTGTGGTTGGCGTGGGAGGTTTATTTGCTTATTACATCTCTAAGTCACCAGAACTTGACCCAGAAAAATTAAGTATTCCTGCCTCAAGTAAGGTCTATGATAAAGACCAGGAACTTTTTGCTGATATTGGTGAAGAACAGCGGGTCAAAGTCAGTTATGATGAGCTTCCACCCGTGTTAATCGATGCCGTATTAGCAACAGAAGATGTCCGGTTCTTCGACCACTTCGGCATTGATATCCGCCGGATTGGTGGAGCGGTCATTGCCAACTTGACCGACGGTTTCGGTTCAGAGGGTGGGTCAACGATTACCCAACAAGTCATTAAAGGCGCCTTTTTATACCCTGATAAAACGCTAGAACGTAAAGTTCAAGAACAGTGGTTAGCCATTCAACTTGATTTATCTTACTCTAAAGAAACGATTTTAGAAATGTATTTAAATCGGATCTATTACGGTTCTGCCGGCTACGGGGTCGCAACCGCTGCTCAAAACTATTTCGGTATAACGGATCTAAATGAACTAAGTTTAGCTCAAGCCGCTCTTTTAGCTGGGTTACCACAACGCCCGTCAGCGTATGACCCGACGGTCAACCCAGACCTAGCTAAAGAACGGATGGAAACGGTCCTGAATTTAATGGTCCGACACGAAAAAATTTCGGAAAGTGAAGCAGAAGAAGCGAAACAAGTGGCCATTGAAGACATGTTAAATGTCTCAACAGCCTCTCGTACCAGTCACACCGACTTTTTAGATCAAGTCCAGCGTGAATTAGAAGAGAAATATGACATTGATTTATACAATGATGGTGTGAAAGTATATACGACAATGGACCAAGAGGCACAAAGTTATGTGGAATACTTGCTGTCTGATGAAAGTCCCGTCAGTTATTCAGATAGTGAACTACAGTCCGGTCTTTCTGTCGTTGAAACAACCTCAGGTGCGATTCGAGCGATCGGTGGTGGCAGAAATCGTGAAGCAGGTGGCTTCAACATGGCCATCCAAGCGAAACGACAACCGGGTTCATCAATTAAACCGATTTTCTCTTATGGCCCAGCGATTGAGTATTTAAACTACTCAACGTATGAACAAATGCCGGATAACGGTCCTTATGAAGTAACCGGCTCAAAGCCGATTAATAATGTGGGACGTTACCGTGGTCAAGTCACATTACGAACCGCTTTAGAACAATCTTCCAACGTCGTCGCAGCCCATCTTTTTGATGAAATCGGAAGAAGTCAAGTCAGCGAATTCGGACAAAAGCTTGGCTTAACCATTCCTGATGGCGGATTAAACGTCCGTGATGCGATTGGCGGGTCAACATTTGAAGCTTCTACGCTTGATATGGCGGCAGCTTATGCGGCTTTTGGAAACGGTGGATTATATACCGAACCATATAGCGTTGTTGCGATTGAATATCCCGATGGCCGACGCATTGAAGTGGAACCTGAAACGACTGTGGCCATGTCAGAAGCAACGGCTTATATGGTCACAGACATGATGAAAAATGTTGTACGCTCAGGTACAGGAACAAGAGCCAATGTTTCAGGTGTTCCAGTAGCCGGTAAAACCGGGACAACCGATAATAATGTTGATAAATGGTTTGTTGGTTTGAGTACCCAGTATGCGATTGGTGTATGGACAGGCTATGCTGACAGTTCAACAAAACCTGTCCCGGATGTATACAACTCACAACTGCTGTTTAAGTATGCGATGACAGAGTTATCTAAAAACGTAGAGGTGACCGATTTCACTCGTCCTGACAGTGTCATACCTGTCAAAGTTGAAGCGGGCACAAATCCTGCTCAATTACCGAGTGAATTCACACCAAATGACCAAGTCATTACTGAGCTATTCAAACGTGGGACAGAGCCTTCGGCTGTATCTGATGCTTATGAGCAATTAAATCCAGTTGAGAACTTAAAAGCCACTTATGATGAGGAAACAAACAGCATCACCGTAACGTGGGAACATAATATGGAGGCGGATGTAGATGTTGCCTTCGAGGTCAACTATCAATCAGGTGAACCTGTCAATACCGATGCGACAACCTTCACGATTGAAGAGGTGGAACCTGAAACCATGTACACCATTAATGTGACGGCCTTTAATCCAGAAAAAGTCACCTTAACGAGTGAAACAAAAACCGTTGAAATCATGACGCCAAAAGAAAAAGAAGAAGAACCCGACCTACCAGAGATCGACTTACCAGATGGTGAAGCCCCTGATGGTAATGATAACAATGGTAACGGGAATGGCGACGGGAATGGTGGCAATGATGATGATGAAGACACACCAGACCAGCCAGATGAGGACCAACCAACAGACGATGACACCGATCAATCGGATGAGGAAACAAACGCTGAACAACAAGATGATGCGGCTTAATCCTCTTTATTACTAACATAAAACATCCCCAGATATCTTTTTATACTAAGAGATAACTGGGGATGTTTTTATATTAGTGGTGTATCTGTTGATGTCTCATCGCTTGTTTGATTGCTTCTTTAGCATACAACTTTTCTACTTCTTCATAGAGCGTGATGAGTTGTAAATACGCATGGTATTGTTTTAGATTTCCTTCAACATACTCAAACCGTTCTTTAATGTTGATCGGCTTGATTGAAAGGCTATCCATATCTTTCGTTAAATCATCCGTTTGATTCAACTCATACAATAACACTTTAAATGATTGAATCGCCTCTCTCATCGGTTGAATCGCCTCTTTAAATTGACGCGCATCAAATAACTGTTGGATATGAGGTTTTTGTTGATCAAAACGACTGAATAACTCATGACGATTTGTTGGCATGTTCTCTCTCCTTTTTACGTAAACGTTTCTGTCCTTCCCGGCAAAGGTCGAGTAACGGACACGTGTCACATTGAGGATGTCTCGCCTTACAGTGGTAACGCCCGAAAAAAATCATCCGGTGGTGCGTGTCACTCCACTCGTCTTTAGGTACTTTCTTCATCAGTGTTTTTTCTACTTCTAACGGCGAGTCTTTCCAACGGGCAATCCCTAAGCGTTTAGACACACGTTCCACGTGTGTATCAACTGCAATCGCTGGTTCGCCAAAAGCCACTGACATAACGACATTCGCTGTTTTTCGTCCAACACCTGCAAGAGATTCTAGTTCTTCATGCGTCCGTGGCACCTCACCGTTAAAATTTTCTTTAATTCTTTGTGATAATTTTTGAATATTTTTTGCTTTGTTCCGGTACAAGCCAATCGATTTTATGTCTTGTTCTAATTCTTCTAATGGCACGGCTAAATAATCTTCAGGCGTTTTATATTTTTTAAAGAGAGCATCCGTCACTTTATTGACGAGTTGGTCCGTACACTGGGCTGATAGGGCGACCGCAATGACGAGTTCAAACGGATTCTCATGCTTTAATTCACACCAAGCATCAGGATACATCTCAGCCATCGTATCAAGGACGAACCGTATTTGTTTATTCGTTAACACGACTTGCCACCTCCATTAATCGTCTGATTCATCTAGCCAATTATAGTAAACAGATGGATCGGTGCGTTTTCTTGCCTTTTCTGTGCGCTGATTCGACTGTTGGTGAAATTTCTTGCCGGCTTTTTTAGCAGCCTCTACCGTTTTAATCCCTTTTTTCTGCCACTCTTGTAAAATACGATCAACATACTTAAAGTTAAGTTTACTTAACAAGACAGCCTCTCTTAACGCTTGTTGAATGAGACGGACATCATACTGGTCTTCATCTAACCAAATATTAATGGTTTCAATTTCAATTGGCGATAACACACGACCGAACTCACGCTCAAACTGCTTAAACACTTCGACACTTTGATCCGTTGGCTGCGTACTTTTCTTATCATCTTTTGTGTATAGTGTCTGCCACAGTGGCTCTAATGAGTAGTATTCATCAACAATACCAGCACCATTTTCAGTTTCTTCAATTGTCATAAGATGCTTTTGCATGAGCTGGCGCAAACTGCGACTGACGACTTGATCATCGTAATTTGTCACCTCAGCCATTTCAGACGGTGTCGGAAACATCGTATTCTCAGCCTGGAAACGGATCAGCTGCAGCACAACCATCACTTCCGTTTCATCCATACCAATCTGACGGTAATCGGTTAAGAGTTTTTTCGAGAACGTGAGTTGATCGCGCATAAATCGTTCATAGTGTTGTTTCAACATTCTTCCCCCATTCACATGATGGTGAAAACCCCCGGACAAGATCCGAGGGTTTTTATTTATGGTCACATATAAGCTTATGGATACAGACGGTTTAATAAACGTGGGAATGGAATCGTCTCACGTACGTGCTCAACCCCACTAAACCAAGCAACGGTTCGCTCTAATCCTAAACCAAAACCAGCGTGTGGCACTGAACCGTATTGACGCAATTCTAAATACCACTGGTAAGCATCACCTGATAAGTTATGTTCCTCATAACGTTGTTTCATTAAGTCTAAATCATCAATCCGTTGTGAGCCTCCGATAATTTCACCATAGCCTTCCGGTGCGATTAAATCGGCACAAAGCACAACCGCTTCGTTGGTTGGGTCTGGCTTCATATAGAAAGCTTTAATATCTTTTGGATAATGCGTAATAAAGACAGGTTTATCAAAACTTTCGGCAATCGCTGTTTCATGAGGTGAGCCAAAGTCTTCTCCCCACTCAATATCATCAAAGCCTTTATCTTTTAATAATTCAACGGCTTCATCATACGTAATACGTGGGAATGGCGCTTGTATTTGTTTTAATTTGTCAACATCGCGCTCTAAAATATCAAGCTCCAGCGCACAGTTTTCAACAACAGATTGCGCTAAGTAACTCACGTATTGTTCTTGTACTTGTAAACTTTCTTCATGTTCCATAAAGGCCATTTCAGGTTCAATCATCCAGAATTCAATCAAGTGACGACGTGTTTTTGATTTTTCTGCACGGAACGTTGGTCCGAATGAAAAAACTTTCCCAAAGGCCATTGCGGCTGCTTCCATATAAAGTTGACCACTTTGAGATAGGTAGGCTTCTTCATCAAAGTATTGGGTATGGAAGAGTTCCGTTGTCCCTTCCGCTGCAGAACCTGTTAAGATAGGTGGATCAATCTTAATGAAACCTTCTTTATTATAGAATTCGTAAGTCGCGCGAATAATTTCATTGCGAATCTTCATCACCGCATGTTGTCGTTTTGAACGTAACCAAAGGTGACGGTGGTCCATTAAAAACTCGGTCCCGTGTTCTTTTGGCGTGATAGGGAAATCAACGGATTCATGAATGAGTTCAAGGTCAGTGACTTGCATTTCATAACCAAAAGGCGAGCGCGTATCTTCTACAATTGTTCCTGTCACATAAACCGATGATTCTTGTGTCAAAGATTTCGCTAAGTTAAAGACTTCTTCTGATACCGCTGCTTTAACGACAACACCCTGAATAAACCCTGTGCCATCGCGTAATTGTAAGAAAGCAATCTTACCACTTGAACGCTTGTTACTAAGCCAAGCGCCCATTTTTACTTCTTCATTTAAATGTTCATTTACTTTACTAATGGTTGTTTTCAACAAACTTCCCTCCAAAATCTCTCTCTTATATTTTTGCATGCCGCTCAATAAAGCGGGTCATGCGGATCATCGCATCTTCTAATTGACTTTTCTTAATCACGTACGATATTCGGATATTTTTCGGTGCGCCAAAACCAGTACCCGGAATCACAGCCACTTGTTCTTCTTCTAGCAGAGCTGTTGAAAATTCTTCGACATCACTAAAACCACACATGTCAATCGCTTTTTCTACATTCGGGAACAAATAAAACGCTCCGTGCGGTTTAACACAAGTCATACCAGGCACACGTGTTAATAAATCGTATGTGTACGCTAATCTTTCGTTAAATGAGGCAACCATTTGAGTAATCTCTTCTTCTTCATGAGTATAGGCAGCTAACGCAGCATATTGACTAATTGTTGTCGGATTAGATGTTGAATGACTACACAGATTTGTCATCGCCTTAATGATTGTTTTCCGCCCGACCGCATAACCAATTCGCCACCCCGTCATCGCATGTGATTTTGACACACCATTGATGATCACGGTTTGTTTTTTTAGTTGTTCTGATAATGAGGCAATGGAAACATGTGGCTGGTCTGTATAGATCAACTTCTCATATATTTCATCTGATACAATGATAATATTATGTTTGATACAGACTTTGCCTAGGGCCATTAATTCGTCTCTTGTATACATCATTCCTGTTGGGTTACTCGGGGAATTAATAATAACCGCTCGTGTTTTTTCGGTGATGGCTTGTTCTAATTGTTCGGGCGTTAATTTAAACTGATTCGCCTCTTTACCTAAAACAAACACAGGTTCACCTTCAGCAAGCTTAATTTGTTCCGGATAACTGACCCAATAAGGAGCAGGTACGATGACTTCGTCACCAGGATTTAACAACACTTGAAATAAGGTATACAACGCATGTTTGGCACCAGTTGTCACAACGACTTGATCGGCGTCATAATCAATGCCTTGATCTTTTAACATTTTACGTGCAATCGCTTCTCTAAGTGGCAAAATACCACCCGATGGCGTGTAACGCGTTAAACCACTGCGCATGGCACGCTCTGCGGCTTCGATAATATATTCGGGCGTATTAAAGTCAGGTTCACCTGCGCCTAAACCAATCACATCATGTCCACTGTCTTTTAGTGCCTTCGCTTTTGCGGTAATTGCTAAAGTTGTGGAGGGCGTCAGTGTTTGTACACGTTTTGCTAATTGCATATAATCACCTTTCCTTAGTTCACATTATTTAAGGTTAAGCCACTTTCATATGTACCATCGGTTAATCGGTAATAATCATAACGAACTGTACCAGATGTTGTGGTTGAAACGATTTCAACAATCGGTACTTGCTGTCTTAAACCTACGTTCACACGAATCACTTTGTTGGTCGGTCTTTCAGACTTAAATGTTGCTATCATTGGCTGAAGTGGGTCATTAGATGCCACTGTGTAAGTGGTAATCGCGGCCGTTTCATCTGTTTGATTCACAAAGTAATAGGTGACACTTTCTTCATCACGTGTGTGAATCACATGATAAAAGACTTCCCCGTGATAACGAGTCACCTCTTCAATCGTTGATGGGTCATAAGCTTCTTTTACACGTGCGATCGATTGTTCAAACCCTTGGTCTTCATGATCGCGAATGACACCGTACAGATGAATGCTATAACCAACGCTGAATAAACCTATAAGTAATAAAATACTGACAACAATTTTAAAGTAATTAAGTTCGATAAATTGTGAAGATTGCTGTCTCATCGTCATCCTCATCTAGTGCTAAACCAAACATCAAATCATCATCCTTTAATGTCCGGTTCAAACTATCAACTATTTTATAGAGTTCTGGGTTGTTCTGTAACTTAACCGTTGATAATGTTTCTATTTTTTCATTACGCATTGTATCCCAACCTTTAGTTATTTTGTGTTTATGACAAGTAATGATAAACCTTGTTATATTATAGCAGGTTTTCTAAGGAAACATAATGCTTATCGAGGCTTTTTTAAGATTTCTCCATGTTTTTTACCTCTTTACTTGTCACTCAAGAATGTTTGAGCCATGTCTAACAATTCTGTCGTACGTCGATGAAAGACAGGTACTGACGGTAGCGATTCAATAAATGTTCGACCATAACTTTTCGTTACCAGGCGATCATCTGTCACGACAACGATACCTATATCTGTTTCATGACGAATTAATCTTCCAAAACCTTGTTTAAAGCGAATAACCGCATCAGGTAATGAATAGCAATAAAAACCTGATTGACCGTTGCTTTCTATTCGCTTCAATTTTGCTTCAATGACTGGCTGGCTCGGTGATTGAAACGGTAATCGAGCAATGACAACGCATTTCAAATCATCACCCGGGATATCTAACCCTTCCCAAAAGGCATGGGTTCCGAGCAATATAGCTTGGTCTGTTTGTTGGAAATGTTTCTTTAATTTTTCATGACTCCCGCTTGAGATTCCTTGAGCAATTAAGACGTAATCATCTTGAAACAGTTCTTCTAATAACGCATACGTCTCTTTTAACATGTGATAAGAATTAAATAAAATCAACATACGTCCTTTAGTTAGATCGGCTAAAGAAAAAACAAGTTCACTTAACGCCTCAATATAAGCGGTCGTTTCACGATTATCAAGACGCGGAAAATCATTTGGGACAAGGACTTGAACGTTGTCCTCAGTCGGATATAGTGCTGGAAAGCGATACGTATTGATTGGTTTTTCAATCCCTAATTGGTCTTGTAAATAATCAAAGCGATGATTCACCGTTAATGTCGCACTCGTTAAAATGACTGATCGCTCTTTAGTAAAGTAATAGCGATTCACAGTCTCACTAATATCGACTGGTTTTTTATAAAACCTGATCGGCTGTTGCTGATGAGTCAAATCCATTTCTAACCAATACACAGCATCTGTGGAATCCTCGATAAAAAATTGGTTGTACGGTGCCAAAAAGGCTGAAACAATCGGTGTGAGCTCTTCCCGAATCAACGGATGTGGGGTACGATAAACGTCTTTAAGTAGGTCGTCAAGCAACAATTTAAACCGTTCATACATTACCTTCATCGTTGCAAACGCAGCAGCTGACGGGTCAATCGTAACCATCTTCTTTGATCGTTCCGCTGTCATGTGATGGGTCATAAACTGACGGGCGTAATCAATGAAACATTGATAATCATATTTTATATCTTCAATAGCGGCTTTCATCTTGCTATCTAACACATCAAATGTCTTTAAACGATGCACCACTTGATTTAAAAAGGCATGAATCGCTTGAGAGTGAAACATTAACCCTTCTTCTTGCTCAATCACTTCTGGTAAGTGATGCGCCTCATCAATAATCAGTCGATTGAGAGGCATGTTATCTTGCAGAATCAATTGATGCATAAGCGCATGGTTAACGATAACGATATCTGCTACTTCGATTTGGGCTAGTTTATGTTCATAATAACTAAAGGCTTGTATTTCATCTGTATCAAAGCGGTGAGAAAATTGATGAAACAATTGATACCCACTCCGAGGTAATTGAATTTCATCAACATCACCCGTTTCTGTTTTCGTTAACCAAATAAGGACAATCGCTTTTGTTAAAGTAAAGTCATAGTGGTCATTATCCGTTTTCACAATCCACTCACTAAAACGTTTTAAACTTACATATTGATTTTTCCCTTTTAACACTTCAATCTGACACGTTTCAGAGAGATGAGCCAATATTTTGGGTACTTCTTCATGTAGCACCTGTTTTTGAAGCTGCTTTAAATAGGTACTTATAAACACTTTCTCCTTTGATGTTTTAGCAAAGTAGATAGCCGCAAGGAGATAACTCATCGTTTTACCTATTCCTGTTCCCGCTTCTATCAACGCCGATGATTGCGTCACAAAGGCATGATAAATCGCTTCACTCATTTCGCGTTGACCGAGACGAAGTGGTACATTAAACGCCGTCTCAAATGTATCTAGCCAGTCACCAAACGATTGCGTTATCGGTTCAGATCGATTCGGTTTGATGTCAGTGACACGTTTAATCGCTAAACCATAATGATAATCATATGGATCCTCTGTCTCTTTAATTAGATCCGCTTGCGGTTTATTAAGGCTGTCATGAATGATTGGAATCACATCACTTTTCAACTTCTCAGCTAACGGCAACAATTTCTTTAAGGTCGTCTTTGGTAATTGCGTTAACTCACTTAATAACACCTTTAATAATTCGGTTGTCACATAGGCATCTGATAGGGCTCGATGGGGATCATCATGGGTCAGTGCTAAAAATTGAGCCAGTTGATTCAACTTAAATCCTGGAGCTTTTGGCAACATCATGCGACTTAGTTCGACCGTATCCAATGTTTTGACGTTAAGTTTTTCAAGACCAACACGGGCAAATTCTTGATTTAAAAAACCTAAGTCAAACGGCACATTATGCGCAACAAAATAAGCTTCATCAAATAAATGATGAATATCATTCGCTACTTCTTCGAATGTCGGTTGATCCATCACCATCGCATTATTAATACCCGTTAAATGTTCGATAAACCGAGAAATATGTCTATGCGGATTAATAAGGGTTTGATACGTTTTGACAATCTGTTGATCGCGATAGATGACAATCCCGATTTCAATGATTCGATCTTGTTTTTGGTTTCCTGTTGTTTCTAAATCGACAACCGCAAATGTCGTCATCTCGCTCACCTTCAATCATAGTTTTCACGTGACACTCATGTTTACTCAATAATGGTGCGTGGGGCTTCTTGGTCAATCATCTCTTTAATCGTATTGTCTTCATTTAAAATGGCAACTTTAGGTGTAAATGTCGTTAAGTCTTCTTCTGATACGAGCGCATAACTAACGATAATCACAATATCCCCTGGTTGAACCAATCGACTTGCAGCCCCGTTTAAACAAATGACACCACTGTGTCTCTTACCAGGAATGACATACGTTTCAAGGCGTGCACCATTATTATTGTTGACTATTTGGACTTTCTCATGGGGTAGCAAATCAATCGCTTCCATAAGCGCTTGATCAATCGTGATGCTACCCACATAATTTAAGTTAGCTTCCGTGACACGGGCGCGGTGTAACTTACCTTTCATTAGCGTACGAAACATAATGATCGATCCCTTCTTTGATGTGGATGTCATGTTTTTTTTGTGTCATGCATTCATTGATTGTTAGCTTGATTGTTTTTAAGCATCAAGCTTCATGTCAATAATGACGTTATCAATTAATCTCGCTTTTTCAAACTTAACCGCACAGGCGAGAATCACCTGTCCTTTTAATGATGTTAAGGCTTCTAATTGAGGATAACTCAACAGTTCAATATAATCAATCTCAGCGTGACGACTTTGATTGATAACAGCCTGAACATGTGACAGAATGATCTGTTGATTCCGTTCACCGTTAGTGATCATTGTCCTTGCCTCACTAAGCGCTTGATAAATCAGCGGGGCTTCAAGACGTTCGTCAGCACTGAGATGAACATTACGGCTACTTTTCGCTAATCCATCAGGTTCCCTGACGGTTGGGATCTGTCGTAAGATGATATTAAAATTAAAGTCTTGAATTAATAAATCAACGACAGCCACTTGTTGGGCATCTTTTAAACCGAAATAGACACGGGTTGGCTCAACGAGATGAAATAATTTAGTTAACACCGTCAGTACACCACCGAAGTGTCCGGGTCTCGTGCGGTCACAGAGGACCCCCATGCGTTTCGTTAAAGTCATCGTCACCCCTATTTCCAATGGGTACATCTCACGTGCATGTGGCATAAATAAAACATCGACATCCTGTGCGGCGCAGATGTTTGTGTCATGGGCCTCACTCCGAGGGTACGCCTCTAAATCATGTGGGTCATTAAACTGGAGGGGATTAACAAACACGCTAACCACAACCACGTCATTTTCTTCTCTCGCATAGTCAATTAATGTCGTATGCCCCTCATGTAAATACCCCATCGTTGGCACAAAGCCAATCGTCTGATTAGCGTCTTGTTTTCCTTTCACATAGCGCTTCAAGTCATCAATCGTGTAGATCATTTCCATCGGACTCATTCCTCCTCTAACGACACACCTTCATTTAACTGATAGGTATGTTTTTCCTCAGGAAACTGTGTCTGTTTAACCTCTCTCACAAAGGTACTAAGCGCTTGATTAATGGTCAGATTTAAATCTGCGTAAGGTTTCACAAATCTCGCTAAGCGACTCGTCCCATACTGCAACAAGTCATGATAAACAAGAACTTGACCATCACAGCTTAAACTTGCGCCAATACCGATCGTCGGAATTGTTAACGCTGACGTAATTTTATCAGCTAGCGGGGCTGGAATACCTTCTAATACACACATGACAGCGCCGTGTTGTTCGACCTTTTTTGCGTCTTCTATCAACTTTTCGGCTGATTGCTTGTCTTTTCCTTGAACTTTAAAGCCGCCCATCACATGGACTGATTGCGGGGTCAGTCCGAGATGACTCACGACCGGAATCCCTGCTTCAGTTAAACGTTTCGTTAACGTTAACACCATCTCACTTGCACCTTCTAATTTTAACGCTTGTGCTTGTGATGCTTGAAACAGTTTTTTGGCATTCATTAATCCGTCTTCAACTGAAATATGGTAACTCATAAAGGGCATATCCACGACAATAAAGGTCTCTTTTGCCCCGCGTCTAACCGCTTTCGCATGATGAACCATATCACTAAGCGTAACATCGGTTGTTGAGTCATACCCTAGCATCACCATGCCTAATGAATCCCCCACTAAAATTAAGTCTGCGCCTGATTGTTCAACCATTTTTGCTGACGGATAATCATAAGCGGTAATCATCACAGCCTTCTCTCGGTTTTGTTTCATCTGATAAAAATCAAGAATCGTTTTCATGTGTGACCTCCTTCAAACCAGTGAATGTCTGCTGAATACAATCGATCGGTTTGATCTCCATTTTTAATAAGCAACGCCCCGGTCTCATGAATGCCAACAAAGACGCCACTTTTTTCTTTGTCACCCAATCGGTAAGTTAATGTCTCACCTCGCCTGAAAGCGTGCTGTTCCCATTCATCTTTAATCGAATCAAACCCGTCCGTTAATAGGGTGCGGTATAAGGTTTCAAAATGTTTTAAGAAGTCTTGAATAAAATAACGCCGCTTAAAGCGTTCATCCGTTTCAATCATGAGTGATGTCACCGTATCACGGAGGTCTTCTGGAAACTCATCCAGCCGTTGATTAATATTTACACCTACACCAATCACCATATAATGAATTTGGTCTTGTTCTGCTTGCATCTCCGTTAAAATACCGGCAAGTTTTTTACCATTTATTAAGATATCATTCGGCCATTTAATTTTGGGTTCAAGTGTTGTTTTTTGTTTAATCGTGCGCACCAAGCTCACCGCTGTTAGTAAGGTGATTTTTTGGGCTTCAACGGGCGATAGCTCTGGCCTTAAAATAAAACTAAACCATGCCCCGTTTTTATTTTCCGAACTGAACGCCCGGTGTAGCCTTCCTCGTCCCTTCGTTTGTGAATCAGCGACAACTAGATAGCCATCCGGCTTATTTTCTCTAGCCCGGGTGTGCGCTAAATCTTGTGTCGATGTTAATTGGTCGTGGTATTCTAACATCTGACCGAGCACATCGGTATCTAGCCCCCAAAATAACGTGTTTTCACTTACCTTATCCGGCATATCAATTAATCGGTAGCCTTTATTTGGAACAGCTTTAAAATGATAACCATCTTCCTCTAAATGTTTCATCTGCTTCCAGACCGCTGTCCTTGAAATACCGAGTTGGTCAGATAACCATTGTCCTGACACATACGTATGCATATTTTGTGCTAATAATTGAATGATTTTTTCTCGATTGGATAGGACCATATGACCCACTCCTTTAGTTGTTCTCGTTGATTTGGTAGTTCACCGGTAATAATCTTCTCTTCAAGTTGGTCAAGTATATGACCAATCCATCTGCCGCGTTTACGCTCAGGAAATAATTGCATCACATCATTGCCTGAGAGGGCTATGTCTTGTTTTGAATGAATGGGTAACTGTTGATGTATTTTTGTTAAGTCCTCTAATGATAGCGTCTCATCGAAGAGACGATCAGCTAAATCGGTAAAGCGATGATACAGCTGAGGAGTTAAATGATAGGCGATCAACGGTAAGGGTTGCTGACTTTGATAACACGTAAGCGATGTATAAAGCATGTTAGCCTCCCGCTTTTGAACATTGGATAACCGGTAAGCCTCATAAACAGACTTTAACGCGGTATTTTGATGACGAAAACCGATATAGACCAGCGCATCTATGAGACTGTGAAAGGCTCTTTTCACACGCTTTAAATCATCCATCACTGTTGTAAACTCTTTGAAAAAGGGTAAACGCAAGAGTAACTGTTCTGTTTCCTCAAGCATCAGCGCCTCATGTAAATATACTCCTTGAAAAAACTTATCCAATTCGACGTGAATCCGTTCAATAGAGACATGATCAATCAAGGCAAGCGACTCTGTGAGCGCTGTTTTAGTTTTCTGTTCAATCGCAAAGCCAAGTTGGCTACTAAAGCGAATCGCTCGCAACATTCTTAAGGGATCTTCATTAAAGCGTGCAGCAGGATTACCAACTGCCCGAATCCGTTTATGATTAATATCCACTTGCCCACCAAAGGGATCAATAAGCGCATCCATTTGCGTAAGAGCAATCGCATTCATAGTAAAGTCACGACGAGCTAGATCTTTTGTGACATCCGTGACAAAGTTAACCTTATCAGGATGACGTCGATCACTATACGTCGTTTCTTCACGTAGCGTTGTGACTTCAAATGATGTGTGATCATGACGAACGATCACGGTACCATGTTCAATACCTACTGGTATAACCTGACTAAAGAGCGCTGAGACATCTTCAGGTCGTGCACTTGTCGCAATATCAATATCATTAATCGGTCGTCCTAATAAGTAATCGCGCACAGAACCTCCAACGATATAAGCCTCATAACCTGCTTCAATTAAGCGTGTTAAAATCGGCTCGGCTGGTTTGAAAACATCCATTTGTTAACCCCTTCTCTTTCAGTCGTTACCATGATTTTAACATAACCTTTCGAATTTTTGAATGTTAACAGCATAAATATCCTTGTTAACATTAAAAACACCCATCTGTTAAGATGAGTGTTTTAAATATATTAATAATGACTTACATGATGATCGTTTTAGTTACCTGCCTTACGCATCAATGACATCGCGCCAATGAAAAAACCCTGCTTCTAGCGCACGAATCATCACTTCAGCACCCGCAAGATTAGTGACGAGAGGAATTTGATAAACATCACATAATCGCATTAAGGCGCTAATATCTGGCTCATGTGGTTGAGCCGTTAATGGATCTTTAAAGAATATTACTAAATCCATTTCATTCTCTGAAATTTTCGCTCCGATTTGTTGGTCACCACCAAGTGGCCCTGAATTAAACCGGTGCACATCTAAGCCAGTAGCTTCAGCAATTCGCTGTCCTGTTGTTCCTGTCGCAAATAAAGCATGCTCCTTAAGGATATGTTTATAAGAGATCGCAAAATTAATCATGTCATCTTTCTTTTCATCGTGTGCAATCAATGCAATTTTCATCTGTCTTATCCCCCTAACATTAGTCCATCATTAAATGTTCAAGCCCGTATACTAAATAATCTAACTTAACAACGCGATCAATCGCAAATTTAATCCCAGACATAAATGATTCGCGGTGGAATGAGTCGTGTTTAAGCGTGAAGTTCTCACCTGGTCCACCGAAAATAACTTCTTGATGAGCGACTAGTCCTGGTAGTCTCACACTATGAATCCGCATGCCATCAAAATCCGCCCCACGCGCACCATCAATGGTCTCATGTTCATCTGGGTGGCCTTGTGACTTTTGTTTCCGCGTATCCTGAATAAGCTCGGCTGTTTTTACGGCCGTCCCAGACGGGGCATCAAGTTTTTGATCATGGTGCTTTTCAATGATTTCAACATCTGGAAAGTACTTTGCTGCTTGTTTAGCAAACTGCATCATTAACACCGCACCCATCGCAAAGTTAGGCGCAATGACAGCACCGACTTCTCGTTCTTTACTTAGTTGGGTCAGTTCCTCAAGTTCTTCTGCTGTAAACCCTGTCGTACCAACAACCGGTCTCACGTCATGTAATAGCGCAGCTTTTGCGTGTTTAAACCCTACCTTTGGCGACGTTAAATCAATCAGTACATCTGCTTCAACTTCATCTAAACATTGATTGATATCATCATAAAAGATCGCATCAAAGTCTGGTAACCCTTCAATTTCTTTTACTTTCATACCTTTATGGTGTAAATCTACACACCCAACAAGGCAAAGATCTTGATGTTTTTTTATCATTCTTAAGGCTTCACTGCCCATTTTACCGCTCGCTCCAGCGACGACAACGTTAATTTTTGCCACATGAATCACTCCTTCTTTTTTGTAAATCGGTTTTTATCGCGTGTTTCAATTTTAGTCATGGCTTGATCAAACGCTTTTGCTGCATCAATATCAAGACTATTGGCAAAGGATAACAGGACGAAAAAGATATCACCGAGTTCATCTTCCACTGTATTGGCCGCCTCAGATGCTTTTTTCTTCTTAGGTCCATACATATGATTGACTTCTCTCGCTAATTCGCCAAGTTCTTCAGTAAAGCGCAACATCATCACTTCTGGACTAAAATAACCTTCTTCAAATTGTCGAATAAAACGGTCCACTCGTGTCTGCATCTTTTGGACATCGTATGTAACATGTTGATCACGGTCTGACATATCTCGTTCTCCTCTCTAGTCTAGCTAATTTTTCAGAAAACAGCAAATTTAATGACAAAGCTATCATCATTGTACAAAAAAAGACAACCATTTTCAATGAAGAAAACCGTTGTCTTTTGTTTAGCGCCTAACGACTCGACGCAAGTGGTTTATTTTTTTGTGCTTCATCAAATAATAAACGAGAAAGACACTCACTAAACTGAGCCAAAACGTAAAATAAGCAATCGCTGGCGTAAAGTCTGATAGCGAGCGGTAAGAGGGCATCATGCCGTAAACATAATCAATAAAGTCATTATGCAATGTCCAAATTAAGACGATGATTAAATGTTTTGTCTTAAACTGATAAAACGGTAAGTATAAGAGACCTTGAACGGCCATAGCACCATGAGAAAAGATTAACATGTAGCCCGCAGGTGATAAATCACCGGTTGTCAAAAGCATCAATACATTCATCACAACCGCCCAAACACCGTATTTAAACAAGGTCACAACCGCTAATGCTTCAACAAGTGGCCATGATTTTTTTAGTAGCAGCGCCCACAGAAAAATGGTAAAAAACAAACTTGCCGTCGGGGAGTCAGGCACAAACAATAAAAAGCGCGCCGGTGTTTGTGCGAGTTGCGGACCGTACCAAATATAGCCATAAATCGTCCCGAAAAAGTTGATGATCAGTAGTACAATTAAAAACAAACGTTGCTTTAACAAAGTGTAAAAATAGGTTACCACAGTTTATTCCTCACTTTTTATTTAACGGATGGGAATCCATTAGAGTATGTTGTTCTTCCGTTAAATAATGGGTTAATTGCTCAGACAACACGTGAAACTGTTCCAAATCTCCTTCATCCAAGCAGCGATCAATTTCTTTTCTTAGCCATACTTCATAACCGACAGATAACGTCTGATTAAGTAATGCATCGATGGTTTGTTTATCTGATTCATTCAAATAATAGTCATCCGGTATATACGGATTTTCTTCCAACACTCGGTGATAATCCAAACTTCTTTTCACGCCAAGAAAGCTTAGTTCAATGTAGAGTGGTTCATCCTTATTTAACCGCATATCATGAAACGCTTTATCGACCTCGGTTGTGACAAGATGATTTTTATAAAATTTAAACGCCGGTTTTTTTGCCCCTTCGGCTGATATTAATATACCACGCGGTGCATACTGGACATCATAAACAAAATGCACGTGGTTTAACAGATGTTCTTCACGCATTAAATAATGCAACAAATAAATACAATCGCGTTGTTTCACTTGATGTCTATTTAAAAACCAGTGAAGACACGCTTTTTTCTCCTGCATTGAAACAGTCACTTTATCACCTTCTTTATTAAAGGTTTTTTTCCATCGTCTTACAACGATGAATCACTTAGTCGTTCCAAATAATTTTCAATTTCATAATCTGTCACATCAAATGATAAATATCGTTCAAATAGGATTTTTGCCTCAGCATGTTTGCCTTCCTCAACGAGGAAGAACCCGTACGCTTTTAAGAAATCAAGATCATCTTTGAAATCCGGATAGGCTTTTTGATACGCTTCAAGCGCATGGTCAAAGTTTTCTGTTTCTTCATATGCTTTCGCAAGCTCCCAAAGATAATAACCATCTTCTTCACCTTGGTCTAATATATGCGTGATCAGTTCAATAATCGCTTCATCATCGCCATCTTCTCGGTAATTTTCAATTAAAAATAACACCGCTTCTTTATAACCAACATCAACGGCTACCGATTCTCTAGCATATTGATAACTGTTTTCTTTTTCGCCATTTCGACGAGCTAACCCAGCTGTTGTAAGCAATAACTCTTTATTCAGCGGTAAAAAGTCCAGACCACGCTTAGCAATGGCATACGCTTCTTTTATCAATCCTTCTTCTTCATAAATGTCAGCTAATTGTGGATAGACCGATGGATATTCTGGTTCTAAATCTATCAACGTTTCCCAGGCTTTGATTGCAATATCATTTCGATGCGCTTGACTAGCGACAAAACCGTATCTGAATAACGTTTCCTCATCTTCATGATCGAATTGGTTATAATGTTCTAAAGCTGATTCGAACTCTCCAACTTGCGCATAACACTCAGCTAATCGGCTATCGATCGCGACTTCTGCGATTGTGTCTTTCTCTTGTTTAACTTTTTGATAAGGCGGAATGGCTTTTTGATACTCCCCATTAGAAAAGGCAAGCTCTGCCCGAGCAAAATCAATCAAAATTTCATTGGGTGCCAATTGTTTGGCCGTTAAGAGTTTATGTTCAGCCACTTCAAATAACCCTTGTGTTTGATAGAGATCTGCTTGTGTGAGTAAACTCTCTAAGTAATGCGGATCGTTCGCATCAATTTGATTAAGCAATGTTAACGCTGCTTCATCATCTTCTAAATCAATATAAATTTCACTCAAGACCAGTTTAATTTCCGTCTCTTCTGGATATTTTGTGTAAAGTCGCTCTAAAATATCCTTCGCTTCTGGTAATAATCCGAGTTGAATATATAAATCACTAATGACGAATTGCTCATCGTCATTTGCTTCCGGTAAAAAATCTGAAAGAATGTGTAAGGCTTCTTCGTTTTGATTTTGTTCAATAAGTTGAATCGCTTGATAGATCTCTTCCACTTGTCAACGCCCCTTTATTTTCTCCTGTTTAAATAGGATAAAAAATCGAATAGTACTATCATACAAAAAATCGGAGCGAAGTTCAATAAAAACGCCAAGCTAGTTAGATGACTAGCTTGGCGTGACTCTATTTTACTTGTCGTTTGTTAGCGCAGTTAAATGGTCAAAGAAAGAAGGATAAGACACGTTAATGGCTTCCTTATCTGTCAGAGTTGTCTCACCAGTCGCAATAAGTGAAGCAATCGCAATCATCATGCCAATCCGGTGGTCACCATGAGAATCAGCCGTCGCACCCGTCAGTGTTTGGCTACCTTCAATGATCATGCCGTCTGGTGTCGGCTGAACGTGACAGCCAAATAGACGCAACGTATGGACGACACTATCAATCCGGTCTGTTTCTTTAAACCGAAGTTCTTCTGCATCTTTGATCACCGTTTGACCTTCGGCCTGTGAGGCTAAGAGAGCGAGAATAGGAATTTCATCAATCATTCGCGGGATAATATCCCCTTCGATAACCGCTCCCTTAGGCGTCTGGTAGGACACCGTCACATCTCCAATAATCTCACCGCCGATGTTTGTCGTTTCTTTAATATCAAGCGTGGCCCCCATTAACTTAATTGCATCAAGAATGCCTGTCCGTGTCGGATTTAATCCAACATCTTTTACTGTAATTTTGCTCCCTTTGACAATTAAAGCAGCCACAATAAAAAAGGCCGCGGAAGAAATGTCGCGTGGCACTTGAATCGTTGTCCCTTTTAGCGTTTGTTTACCTTCAATATGAATAGCTAAGCCATCCACTGTCACCTCGGCCCCAAATGCTTGTAACATATTCTCTGTATGATCGCGCGTTTTTGTTGACTCAACGACCGTCGTTGTCCCATTTGCTAACAGTCCCGCAAGAAGGACACCCGACTTGACTTGAGCACTTTTTACTTCAGGCTTAAAAGTAATCGCCGATAACGCCTGTCCACGCACCGCAAGTGGTAAATACTTACCTTCTTCCCGGCCATCAATGTTTGCGCCCATTTCACGCAATGGAATCGTCACTCGGTCCATCGGTCGCTTCGTTAACGATTGATCACCAAATAAGGTTGTATGAAAAGGTAACCCACTTAAAACCCCTAACAACAACCGAGCGGTTGTACCGGAATTACCTAAATCAATTGGCTGCGTTGGTTCCTTAAAGTGTTTGTAACCTTCACTATCAATTTCTACATGCTCATCATGTTGGGTAATCTGTACACCCATCGATTCAAAAGCTTTAATCGTCGTTAAACAATCATCACCCGTTAAAAAATTCGTAATCTCCGTCTTACCTTGTGCAAGTGCCCCGAAAAAAACGGCGCGGTGGGAAATCGATTTATCTCCAGGCACAAAACATTTACCCTTCAGTGGTGTTGTCGTTGGTTGTAATGTGATCTCACTCAAAATTACCCCTCCTTTAGTCTTCTAACATCGTTTCATAGCCATGCTTAATGAGTAGGCGATGACTCGTTAACTGATCCTCTTTTGAAACAAAACTTAACCTTAGGACACCGGTGATGCCTTCTCTTACTTCTAGGATTTCAATATTTTTAATACTGATATCAGCTTCAGCTAATAAAGTAACCACGGTCTTTAACGCACCTGGCTGGTCAAAAATATCGACATAGACATCGTAGAAAGACATTAAAGCTCCGCGTCCTTTACGATCAAGTCCATCGCGGTATCTTTTAGCTTGATCAAGGTAATGATACATCGCTTCTGATTCATCTGATGCTAACATGCGATGCAGCTGTTTCATTTCTTCAATCCAATCTTTTAATAACCGTTTCATGACGTTTTTATTTTGAAACAAAATATCTTGCCACATTTTCGGATTACTTGAAGCAATACGGGTAATATCTCGAAACCCGCCTGCTGCGAGTGTCGGAATACTCGGATGCTTCTCTTGCCACTTCTCCGCTTGGTGAACCAAACTTGAAGCAATCAAATGCGGGAAGTGAGAAATAACCGATGTCATTTCATCGTGTTCTTCCCCGTCTAATTCGATAAACTTTGCTTTTGTTGAGCTGAGTAGCTCTTCAAGATACGTTATATCGTCAGCTGTTGCACTCGTTGTTTTTGTTAGCACGTAAATCGCATTTTCAAATAAATGTTCCTTCGCTGCCTCGACCCCCCGTTTATGCGAGCCGGCCATCGGGTGTCCGCCAACGAAATGAATCTGTGGGTTCGTTAATTGTTCCGCTTGTTTTAACACGGACTGTTTAACTGAACTAACATCTGTCACTAGTACAGGCTTTGTTAAAGGAATCTGATTTAAGTCATCAATTAATTGACACGTGACGGATACAGGACACGATAAAATGACCACATCGGCCGCTTGAACGGCCTCTTTAAACAGGGTGTAGGTTTCGTGCACGAGACCCTTTTCTTTCGCATACTGCAAGGTTTTCTGATCATGGTCATAACCTAATAACGTATGATTGGTATGTGACGTTAAATTTAGCGCCAACGACCCACCAATTAAACCAAGACCCGCTACTAATACCCGCGCCATTACATATCTTCCTTTTCATGTTCAGCTAAGAAAGTACGAATATGTGCTTGCATAGTATCCATATCCGCTTTTTCTCCTATCGTAATTCGCACACTATTTGGCATACCTAACGCTTCACCGGACCGAATAATGAACCCTTTACTGAGTAAGTAATCAAAGAGCGCATCACCTGAGACAGGTAACTTCACTAAGACAAAATTCGTTTCACTATCAAAGTAATCCAGCTCCATCTCATCTAAAAAGGCTATAAACGTCTGCTTGTTTTTATTCGTTTCACCGACAGTATGCTGAATAAAGTCTTGATCTCGATAAGCTTCCGTTGCCGCAAATTGTGCTAGCTTGGTCGTATTAAATGGTCCACGAGCAATGTTTAAAACGTTGGCGACACTTAAGTCACACACACCAAAACCTACCCGCAAACCTGCTAGACCATAGGCTTTAGAAAACGTACGAAGCACAATAAAGTTAGGGTACTGATTTAAGTAGCTTAAACTATCAGGCGCATCATCGCGGTCAATGTATTCATAGTACGCTTCATCCATCACGACAAGCACATCTTCTGGTACAGCTTCTAAAAAGCGTTCGAGCGATGGTTGATTAATGATACAACCCGTCGGGTTGTTGGGCGAACAGAGCCAGATGATGCGTGTATCGGTATCTATCGCATCTAACATCCCTTGTAAATCGTGGTAACCGTTTAATAGTGGGATTTCTTTTATGTCAGCTCCTTGAATCAGAGCATTATGCTTATATTGTGGGAACGTTGGTGTTGCCATAATCGTATTGGTGCCTTTTTCTAAATAAACACGACAAATAATATCAATCACTTCATCAGAACCACAACCAAACACGAGTTGGTCTAAATCAACTTGTAAATCTGAACTGATGACCTCACGCAACACTGTCGCATAACCATCCGGATAAATCTCAAAGTGATTCGCTGAGTCTTTCACAACTTGATCAACTTTTTTTGAGTAACCGAATGGATTTTCATTGGATGCTAATTTAACGATCCGATCTAAACCTAATTCTTTTTTGACTTCTTCTATTTGTTTCCCTGGTTTATAGGGTGACATGTGATTAAAGATTTGTTTATGTTTCATTATTTCCCCTCCGCATTTTCTACTAAGTCCGGTCTTAATGTCACAGCTTGTTCTTGATAGACATGGATGATTTCTTGTTGTGGTTGCTCCGTGTTGACTGATAACATCAACCTGATACAAAGTGGCAGGCCGTTAGGCACATTGATTTCTTTCATACACATCACCGGCACAAACATCCAACCTTCTTTTTCTCTAATGGGACGTGCCGGGAAAGCTTGATCAATATCATCTGTTACAGAGACGAACACATGGGCCACATCTTCCGGGTCAATAGCATTTTTTTCAATTAAAGCTTCAAGTAAAGCCGATGTTTTTTCATAAATTTCGGTCGAATTATTTTGACTCACTGTCGTTGCTCCGCGAATGCCTCTCATCATCTTATCACCATCTTCTCTAAAAAGGATTCTAACTGTTGACGTAGGGAAACGTCTTCCATATCAACGAGTATAGGTTCACCTAACGCTTTTAATAACACCATTTTAATCGTCGCATTCTTCGTTTTTTTATCACGTTTCATTCGTTCCATCAATCGATTCACACTAAGACGTGGTAAATTCAACGGATAATTATTACGCTTCATCCAGTCATAAAAGGCATCAACAGGTAGCGACACAGAAAAATGTTGTTCACTCAGTTCCATCGCAAATAACATACCGATCGCCACAGCTTCTCCGTGGGTCATCTTACCATAACCAAGTTCTGATTCAATCGCATGACCAAGCGTATGACCAAAGTTAAGAAACTGACGAATATTCGCCTCACGTTCATCCATTTCAACAATGTTCGCTTTCACATTAATCCCGTGGATTAAATCACGAATAAGTGTCGTCTCAGATAAAGATTCATCTAATGTCACTGATTTAATTTGATCCCAAAATGGTGGGGTGTGAATCATACTATGTTTAGCGATCTCCGCATACCCTGAGCGAATTTCTCGAAACGGAATTGTTTGCAGTGTTTCGACATCATAAATAACCGCCACAGGCGGGTAAAAAGCGCCGATGAGATTTTTACCAAGTGGATGATTAATCGCTACTTTGCCGCCGACACTTGAGTCATGAGCTAGGATGGTCGTTGGCATTTGAATGAAATCAACGCCTCGCAAATAGGTCGCGGCCACAAATCCAGCCAAATCGCCAATCATCCCACCACCTAAAGCAATGATGAGACCATCACGATCGACCCCTGCTTCAATCAACTGTGTCATTAAATCGAAATAAACCCGACTGCTTTTTGATTCTTCTCCGGCCGGGATAATGGAATAGGTTACATGGAATTGATCTTTAAGTGTATTGTATACGTCATCTAAATAAAGCGGTGCAACATTAGAATCGGTCATAATATAAACGGATGGATAGTCTTTATTGATGAAGGACTTCAGTTTAAACCGAAGTCCTTGATCAATCACGACAGGGTAATCGTGTGTACTCGTTTTAATCGATAATTGTTCCATTAGAAACACCGCACTTCTTCGCGGTAGTCATCAAAAGCTGTTTTTAATTTCTTGAATTGATCATGTGGGAACTGTTCCAAAATAGCTTTAGCGATCTCAAAAGCAACGACATGCTCCATCACAACAGCTGCCGCTGGAACCGCACAAGAATCTGACCGTTCGATACTGGCGTTGAAAACTTCTTTTGATTCGATATCAACCGATTGGAGTGGTTTATATAACGTTGGAATAGGTTTCATGACACCGCGGACAACAATTGGCATTCCTGAGGTCATACCGCCTTCAAAACCACCTAAATTATTCGTCCGTCGACTAAATCCAGTCGCTTCTGACCAAATGATTTCATCGTGCACCTTTGAGCCAGGTCGACGACTCGCTTCAAAGCCAATACCGAATTCCACACCTTTAAAGGCATTAATCGATTGTACCGCAAAAGCTAACCGAGCATCCAGCTTACGGTCGTAATGTACATAAGAACCAATACCGGCTGGTAATCCTTCAACGATAACTTCACAAATACCCCCAATGGAATCGCCATCTTTTTTCGCCTGGTCAATCGCATCACGTATTGGTTGTTCGACATCACGGTCTAATACACGGACATCGGATGCTTCTGATTTTTCGATTTTTTCATCGATTGTTAAGCTCGGTTGATCTTTCGCTGTAATACCGGCAATTTCATGCACATAACCGACAATTTTCACTCCGAGATGATTCAGCAAGGTTTTAGCGACCGCTCCTGCCGCAACGCGGGCGCCTGTTTCACGAGCAGATGAGCGTTCTAGTATATTACGCATATCACGGTGACCGTATTTAATTGCCCCATTTAAATCGGCATGACCTGGACGCGGACGTGTCACGGTACGTCTAATCGCTTGATCAAGATCTATCGGATCTTCCCCCATAATATCTTCCCAATGTTTAAAGTCGTCATTTTTTACGACCATCGCAATCGGTGAACCAAGTGTATAACCGTGGCGTACCCCACCACAAATATCAACAAGATCTTTTTCTATTTGCATCCGTTTACCACGGCCATAGCCTTTTTGTCGTCTTAGTAGTGATTCATTTATATTTTCTGTTGTGAGTGGCATCCCAGCTGGTAAACCTTCTACAATCGTCGTCAATTGTTTACCGTGGGATTCTCCTGCAGTTAAGTATCTCATAATCCGTCTCCCCCAAAAGTTATTTTTAAATTAATATAACATACCTTTAGACTGTTGTGTGTGATAAATTGATAGATTATTCTTTTTTTTCGCACTTTTAAACAGATGTAACAAAAATGGAGTAGCACACTACTCCATCGATTACTTCGGCATACTATTGACTTTTTGATAGAAAAAAGTATCAATCACTTTGAATTGATAGCGTTCTGGACTAAAAATCTGTTCCGTACTACCGACAAAGAAAACACCTTGATCTTTTAATGCATCAGAGAATTTATGATAGATGGCATGTTTCGCTTCTTCGGTGAAATAAATCATCACATTGCGACAGACGATTAAATCATAATTTTTCGGATACGGGTCTTCTAGTAAGTTATGTTTTTTGAACGTGATCGCCTTTTTCAGTGCAGGATCAATCCGGTAAACATTTTGATCAAAGCTAAAATAACGTTTTTTTAACGATTCTGGCACTTCTTTTAGGGCGCGTTCGGTATAAATACCTTCTCTTGCCCGCGCTAAAATTTTTTCATCTAAATCCGTCGCAAGAATGTCAACATGTTTTAAATCCATGTGTTGGCTAAGCAACATCGCCAGCGTATACGGTTCATCTCCCGATGAACAAGCCGCACTCCAGATTTTAAGTGTGTGATTCGGTTTTATCAGGGTGGGTAATATTTTTTTATCTAACACATCCCACCGTGCTTTATTACGGAAAAATTCCGATACATTGATCGTCATTTTATCGAGAAATTCATGCAACAGAGCGTCATCTTTCTTTAATACCGCATGATAGTCCATAAACGTTGTAAAACCTCTTTTGTCTCGTAAAGACGTTAACCGTCGTTTCATTTGTACTTCTTTATAAAGCTTTAAATCGATCCCTGTCTGTTTATAAATTGCTTCAACAAATGCTTTATAGTCTGACATATCTCTTCCTCTTTTCTCTCATTACCGCGTGCGTTTATAAAGGATGGTTGTATAATAGATCAGTTCACGTTGATCTATGTCGGTCGGTAACTGCCGCAGTTCAATCAGTGCGCGTTCAATAAACCGGTGGGCCAACTGTGTTGTTTGTCTTGGCCCATTTACAGCACTAGCCAATGTATAATAACCATTTTTCTGATCACTCGCGACTGGTTTACCAAGTGTGGCTGCTGTTGATGTATAGTCGAATATATCATCTTTTAGTTGATAAGCCATTCCGATATAATAACCACTTCGACGAAAATGCCTTAATGTGTCATTTGTATAGCCTGATAAATAACCTGCCAAGTACAAAATGCTTTCAACAAAGAGCGCGGTTTTATCTCGGATGACTTTCAAGTAGCGATACGTTGATACGTGGCAGTTGTAGCGGTTAGATTGTTGTTGTATTTCTCCGTGGACCATTTGATAAAACAGTCGACTAAACACGCGGTGAACTTCTCTATCCTCTATATCGGCAAGTGCAAGCAAACTTTGAGTGAAAATGGCATTTCCCATATGTAAAGCCGTATAAGGAGTGAACTTTTCATGTAACGTTTGTTGATGACGTCTCATATCTGCTTGGTCAATAATGTCATCATGAATTAAACTGGCCAGATGTATGCCTTCAATCGCGATCCCGATAGATAATAAATCCCGCTGTCGTGACGAATCTTTAGTTAAAGCGTGATAAAACAAGGTAAGACGGGTTTGTTTCCCACCTGAAGTCATTAAAGCACTGAGCGCATCATTGTGTGTGGAATCAAACATTGTAAAAAGAGACACCATTTCTATTTTGACTTGCTGCTTATATGTATCGAGCGTTTTAACGTCTGACAACGAAACTGGATGATGTGATCGGTGTCCTTCTGGTGTGTCATCACCTTGCCATAATAAGTGAAAATATTGAAGCGGTGCCGGTCTATTCTGTTGATTAGACACATTGGCTAGGTAAGTCGATTGAAGCACCTTTAATACCCGTTTTAACGTCCTGAGTGAATGGTGCTGAACCATATAGCGGTAAAAGAGACTACTATAATAATCTCCTTGAAGGACATTTTCCCTTAACACGCCATCTGTTACCTGATGACAGGTAAGACTACGCATGAGATAGAGTGTTGGTATCAGGCAATGTATCACAACTTCTTGGTCTACGGTCGCTCCTTCTATAGACAAAAGACACGTATCAATCAGACCTGTTTCATCTGTCGACAACATCCCATTCATTTTATGTGCCACTAATCGATGGAGATCACGTTTGAACTGTTCGTCCACTTGTAATATCTCCATAACCCGACTTAATTTCGGCATGTCCTTTGACCTTAATTGCTGATGTATGTTCGGTAAATTGTACAACAAGTACTTCTCCTTCATCTAACTTCTCTGAGTGATGAAATTTCGTTGATTGCCCTCGGGTCAAACCGATGACTTGAACACCATTTTCTAATGCTTTAATGATCATGTAATCTGGTTGCATGTTGGTCACCCTTTCATTTTAGATGTAAAAAGAGGATGCAGAAAGCTGCATCCTCTAAGTAGCCCTATGTAACATTATTTTACGATATCTTTAAGGGCTTTACCTGGTTTAAAAGCAGGTACTTTGCTTGCTGGGATTTCAATCTCAGCACCAGTTTGTGGGTTGCGGCCTTTACGAGCTGCACGATCACGCACTTCAAAGTTACCAAAACCAATTAATTGTACTTTTTCACCATCTTTAAGTGAATCCATGATTGATTCAAAAACTGCATCAACAGCTTTAGTTGCGTCTTTTTTAGAAAGTTCGCTTTTTTCAGCTACAGCATTAATTAGATCTGTCTTGTTCATGATATTCACCTCCTCCCGCATTTAAATTCATGAAGCATGAGAATTTAAATGGTGTTTAATCCATTCGTTCACAAGTTTCTGCAATTCTATACTTCTGTCACAAATAAATCGGTGACAAGCCTTATAATATACGACTTTTACCATAAATTCAACAAAAATCGAAAGAAAGAATGAAAAATAACCCATTCTCGTTAATTATCACCCATTTTTTACCTTAAAACACTTAATTTCAGCCTTTTTACTAGCAATAATGGCACTTGTTACGACTCAATGACAGAAGCTCATCCTCAGTTTTCCCTACTGTTTTCGTTTTAAACATGCATTTTAAAAAAACGTACGGCAAAGCCGTACGCTTCAATTATAAAACAATCGCAATCAAACCGCCATGCCCTTCATTGACGATCTTTGTCAGTGACAGTTGGAGTTTTTCTCTTGCATTCTCTGGCATTAACGCGAGTTTCGCTTGAATGCCGTCTCTTACAATCGCACTAAGTGAGCGACCAAAAACTTCACGGTCCCATATCGATAATGGATCGGATTCATAGTCTCGCATCAAATAGCGAATCAATTCTTCACCTTGACTTTCCGTCCCAATAATCGGCGCAAATTCCGAGGTTACATCAACTTTAATCATATGAATCGATGGAGCTTTCGCATGAAGTTTCACACCGTAGCGCTGACCTTGTTTAATAATTTCCGGTTCGTCTAACGTCATATCTTCTAATTGTGGACTACTGACACCATAACCGGTTTGCTTGACCATCTGTAGTGCCCCTTCTACTTCGCGATACTCTTTTTCTGCTAAGGTTAAACGGTGCATTAATTTTATAAATTGAGCTTTGGATTCAATTTCTTCGCCAATCATTTCCGTTAAGACGCGGTCATAAATGTCATCGGTCGTATCTAAATCAATCGAGGCAATGCCCTGCCCCATTTCCATTGTATTTATATGGGCTTCACTAATATAATCATACGTCCGAAAGGCTTGAATCATTTCTTCAACATCTCGTAATCGTTTGATTTCTTTTAATGTCTCACTAATCGCTTGGTTAAAATGTTGCCGTAACCAGTGCGTATCATGTAAGGTCAACACCCATTCTGGTAATTGCACATTTAGTTCCAATACTGGGAATTCAAATAACGCTTCGCGTAAAATCGCGTATAATTCTTCTTCTGTGCTTTCCTCAACATTTAAAGGAATAACCGGAATATCATAATTTTCTTTTAACGTATCACGTAAGTATAAGGTATCTTCGCTCGTTGGTTTGGTTGTATTTAACACCATAATGAACGGTTTACCGACTTCTTTTAACTCACTGACCACTTTTTCTTCTGCTTCAACATAGTGGCTTCTTGGAATTTCACCAAAACTACCATCCGTTGATAAAACGACACCGATCGTTGAATGGTCTTGAATTACCTTTCTTGTACCAATTTCAGCCGCATCTTTAAAAGGTATGGCTTCATCAAACCACGGGGTGTGAATCATCCGCGGGCCATGTTCATCCTCAAAACCTTGGGCTTCATCAATAATATAACCGACACAATCCACTAAGCGAATTCTGACATCAAACCCCTCATCGACCGATAATTGCACCGCTTGATTCGGGACAAATTTTGGTTCAGTTGTCATAATTGTTCGACCTTTAGCACTTTGTGGTAGTTCGTCTTTTGTTCGTTCGCGTTCTGAGAAATCGCTAATGTGTGGTAAAACCACCCGTTCCATAAATCGCTTAATAAACGTTGATTTACCCGTTCTGACTGCACCCACAACACCTAAATAAATATCGCCATCTGTTCTCAGTGAAATATCTTTTAAGACTGCCTCATTATCCATTTAAATCCTCCCCTATCTCAAGACAAGCTGCTCATATTAAAGCGTATGATGAGTAGGGGGAGGTTTATGCATCGAATCATGAATTTGTTAGTGGAAGAACTTTAATAGTGACAACAATCCCGATTGTTGCTGATTAGAAGTTATAATGCGGATGACCTCTTGTTTCTTCTGAGGTGATAATTCTTTATGCGTGAGACGTTCTAAAGTCTCTACCAGTCCGTGCACCGTCGTCTCATCGCTGAAATCAGCATGATCAACTGACTGTACGACCTTTAAAATATCATCCGCAGATAAAGACGTATGACGTTCAATGTAGCCCATAAACTGTTCAATTTGTTTTTGATCCAAAAAATACACCTCCCTTGCATAATACTTACTATATGCAAGAGAAGGTGTATATGTGTAAAAAATTAAACGTATTTATTTAGTCATAAGATTATTGTTCTTGTTTTAAATAATGCGCTTTTAACATCTCATGAATTTCATCTGTTTCTGGACGTCTTTGACGCGTCATTAATTGATCAACCATTGCTTGAGGATCGACATTCTCAAATAAAATCTGATAGATACCAGAGGTAATTGGCATATCAATACCCTTTTCTTTCGCTAACTGATAGGCCGCTTTAGCGGTTCTTACACCTTCAACGACCATCCCCATCTCTTGTAAAATGTCATCGAGTGAACCACCTTTGGCTAAAAGGTTCCCTGCTCGCCAGTTACGGCTATGTTGACTTGTTGAAGTCACAATTAAGTCACCAATACCGGTTAGACCGATAAAGGTCAGAGGATCGGCTCCCATCGCTGTTCCAAGACGTGCAATTTCTGCAAGTCCTCGCGTGACTAAGGCAGCCTTAGCGTTATCACCATATCCTAAACCATCTGAAATACCAGCCCCTAAGGCAATGATGTTTTTAAGTGAGCCTCCAAGTTCAACGCCGACAACATCTTTATTCGTATACACACGAAAACGATCGTTCATAAATAAGTGTTGCGCATGCGTCGCGCTTTTTTCTGATAATGAAGAAGCACTCACCGTGGTCGGTTGTTTAATGCTTACTTCCTCTGCATGAGATGGCCCTGAGAGGACAACAACCTCATCGAAGTATGCTTTAGTCAATTCTTCTTCCATCATCTCTGAGACGCGTTTAAACGTCTCTGGTTCAATCCCTTTTGTTCCATGAATAATGGTGACGTGATGGTCTAACACTTGTTTCACTTGTTGACAAACCGGACGAATTGCTTTGGTCGGTAAGACAAATACGAGCGCAGTCGTATCTTTCACAGCTTCAGTCAAATGACTTGTGACCGTGATTGTTTCCGGAATTTCTACGTTATTCAAATAAGCTTTGTTATGGTGGGTTTCATTGATTTCTTTAGCATGTTCCTCTAAGTGCGTCCATAACCAAACATCATGACCATTATCGTTGAGTACGAGCGCAAGCGCTGTACCCCAACTACCAGCACCTAAAACCGTTACTTTTTCCATCATTATCCTCCTCAGCTACGTCTGCGGGCAAATATTTTTATAGGTGTTCCTTCAAAACCAAAGGCATCACGAATACGATTCTCTAAAAAACGTTCATAGGAGAAGTGCATCAGTTCGGGATCGTTGACAAAAACAACGAAAGCAGGTGGTTTCACCGCTACTTGTGTCGCATAAAGTATTTTTAATCGTTTACCATTCATTGTTGGCGTTGGATTCATCGCAACGGCATCCATAATCACATCATTCAAGACGTTCGTTTCAACGCGAATCGCATGATTTTCACTGACTTTTTTCACTTCAGGAATTAATTTGTGTGTTCTTTTCTTCGTTAGTGCTGATAAAAAGACGATAGGTGCATAATCTAAGAATGGGAAGTGAACACGAACTTTTTCCTCAAATGCTTTCATTGCTTTTTCATCTGACTCAACGGTATCCCATTTATTCACGACAATGACAATCGCCTTACCAGCTTGATGAGCATAACCCGCAATTTTTTTATCTTGTTCAATGATGCCTTCTTCAGCATCAATAAGTGTCAAGACAACGTCTGAACGTTCGATGGCTTTTAAAGCACGTAAAATGCTGTAGCGCTCGGTTGATTCATAGATCTTCCCGCGTTTTCTCATACCAGCTGTATCAATGATGACATAATCTTGATCATCGCGTTTAAACGGCGTATCGATTGCGTCACGAGTCGTGCCCGCGATATTACTGACGATGACACGTTCTTCGTTTAAAATCGCATTCACAAGTGATGATTTACCGACATTAGGTCGACCAATAAGGCTAAAATAAATCGTATCGAGATCTTTTTCCTCTGTCTCAAGGGTAGGGAAATGACCAATCACCGCATCCAGCATGTCCCCTAACCCTAACCCGTGCGTTCCTGAAATCGGGTAGGGCTCTCCAAATCCTAAGCTGTAAAACTCATAAACACTTTCTCGCATTTCTGGGTTATCTACTTTATTGACGGCTAATACAACCGGCTTATTAGACTTGTACAAAATTTTCGCGACTTCTTCATCGGCCGCTGTAATACCTTCGCGTCCATTAACAATAAAGATAATCACGTCCGCTTCCTGAATCGCGACATCCGCTTGTTCGCGCATCTGGACAAGGAGGGGCTCGTCGCCTAGTTCAATCCCTCCTGTGTCAATTAAATTAAATGACGTTGTCAGCCACTCTGCTTGAGAGTAAATTCGGTCACGTGTCACACCTGGTACATCTTCTACAATTGAAATTCTTTCACCAACTAATCGATTAAATATAGTCGATTTACCAACGTTCGGTCGACCGACAATAGCTACGGTTGATTTTCTCATGAAAGGTTCATCCTTTCTATATTTGAAGTTTTGTGATTTGTTCTGTTTCTTATAGTGTCACCATGCAAAACGTCCACATGAAGATAAGCGGTCCTCATCTTCAAACGATGCATGATAACGGCATTTTCCAGTGATGCTACTGTTCCGACATCATCACTAAAAAGCTTGTTGTCAATAAAAAACTAACTGTTTAAGTTTAGCAAATATCAAACAATTAAACAATCTTTTTCATTGATTTTATCGTACATAATAAGAATAGACCTTCCCTTATCTTACAGGTCTCCTACCCTTATTACTACTACTTACCTTATATCATTCCACATCTTGCACTTAACTAAACAAAAAAGAAGACAAACGAGAAACTCGTCTGCCTTCTTCACTAGTTAACGATCCGCTTAGTCGTTTTTAAACTGATCGAGCTTGTCACCAATCATGTCACTGAATGAAAACCCTTGATCATCATCTTCTCTTTCATAAGCTTTAACTTCTTGGTCTACTTGTTCATCTTCAAGCTCTTTAATGCTAAGTGAAAGACGTTTGTCATCTGGATTGACCTCAAGCACTTTGACTGTTACTGTTTGACCTTCTTCAAGCTTTTCTTGAGGTGTGCCGATATGTTCACGTGAAATTTGAGAAATATGCACAAGACCTTCGACTTGTGGTAATACTTCTACAAAGGCACCGAAGTTTACGAGGCGCTTTACGGTACCTTCAACAACGTCACCTGCTTTAATTTCTTCTGCTACCTTTTCCCAAGGTCCTGGTAACGTTTGTTTACGTGACAATGAAATGCGTTCTTGGTCTTTATCAATTGACAAGACTTTTACTTTGATTGTATCACCTTCACTGACGATATCACTTGCTTTTTCAACATGTTCGTGCGCAAGTTGTGAAATGTGTACAAGACCATCAATACCACCAAGGTCTACGAACGCACCAAAGTCAGTCAGGCGGGCTACTTTACCTTCTAATACTTGACCTTCTTCGATCGCCTCTAATACTTGATCTTTTTGTTCTTGTTGTTCTGCTTCAACAACGGCACGGTGTGAGAGAATAACGCGATTTTTTTCACGATCGATTTCTTCTACTTTTAGTGTCAGTGTTTGACCTTTATAAGCCTCAAAATCATCTACAAAATGCGTTTCAACAAGTGACGCTGGAATAAAACCACGTACACCTACATCCACTACTAAACCGCCTTTAACGACATCTTTAACTGGTGCTTCAAATACTTCGCCAGATGCAAGTTTTGCTTCTAGGTCATCCCAAGCTTTTTCACTATCAACGGCACGCTTAGATAAAATAGCGCTACCTTCATCATCAATTTTAATAATTTTTAATGTTAATTCATCATCCATATTTACGAGTTCACGAGGTGATTCGATAGGTAGACTCGATAGTTCTTTAAGTGGCACACGGCCATCATCCTTAGAACCGAAAGCAACCAGCACTTCCTTATCTTCAATTGCTACAACTTTACCCGTAACAATTTCACCTACTTCAAATGTTTTGAAATTTTCTAACTCATTTGTCATTTCATCCATCAAAAAGTCCTCCTTCATTTCCAACAAAAATATAACTATCCTTGTACTAAGTTCTAACATTTCAGCCGATTTGTCAAGTGATATCTCCTAATTTTACTGATTATTCTCAATTAATTGTTTAATCGTTTGCATAATGTGCTCTGTCACAGCTTTCACATCTTGTTTCTCCTGACGGAAAGTGGCCATGTCAATCGGTTTCCCGTAAACAATTTTTACTTTTTTCCCTACTTGATAAGGACCGATGATCGCACAAGGGACGACCGTTGCTTGTGATCTTAAGGCAAAAAATCCGACACCACTGAGTCCTTTCCCTAATTGACCGGTTTTACTTCTTGTACCTTCTGGGAAAATGACTAAACCTTGATCGTTCTTCAACAGACCTAACGCTTTTCTTAATGCCCCGCGATCACTCATGCCACGTTTAATAGGAAAGACATGTATACTGGACAATAGTTTGCTCAGCCACTTTTTCTCAAATAACTCTTCTTTAGCGATAAAGTACATGTCCCGCTTGATTGAACCGCCAACAAGCGGTGGGTCTAGGTTTGAAATGTGGTTGGCACAGACAATGACAGGTCCTGTCATTGGAATGTTCTCCTCACCTTTGACTTCCATTCGATATAAAGGTTTTAACGCGTACCATACAAGACTTTTCACAAAATAATAAAAGGACATTTAGTTCACCTTCTCTTTGACGATGGCTAAAATCTCATTCTTCACTTCATCAATCGACTGTGAAGTCGTATCAAGTTCAATCGCATCCGATGCCTTTACGAGTGGTGATACTTCGCGCTCTTGATCGATTTTATCACGTTGTCTAATATCCGCTTTAATCGCTTCTAAGTCTGCTTCATAACCTTTAGCCAAATTCTCTTTGTATCGACGTTCCGCCCGCTCATCTACTGAAGCAATCATAAAGATTTTCACTGCAGCGTCTGGAATAACGTGTGTCCCGATATCACGGCCGTCCATTACCACTCCTGCTTGTTTAATCAGCTCACGCTGAATTTTTACCATTTCTCTTCGGACACCTTTATGAGTCGCTACGAGTGAGACGTTGTTTGAGACGTCATCTGTCCGAATAGCATCAGTTACATCCACCTCACCTAAGAAAATGTGTTGAGCATCATCTGTATACGACAATGAAATTGGCGCTTGTTTAAGCAAAGCTAATATTTCTCGCTCATCATCTAAATTCGCATGATTTTTAAGGGCTAGGTATGTTGCTGCGCGGTACATTGCCCCGGTGTCAATATAAGTGTAATGTAACGCTTCTGCCACCTTTTTAGCGACCGTACTTTTTCCAGCTGCAGCTGGTCCATCAATAGCAATATTAATTTTCTCCATGTGTAAAACCCCTTTTTCTTAATCCCCACGTCGTTGACGTAGTTGTTCCTCAAAACAAAACTGAATAATTTTTTCTCTATCTTTCTCATCAATTGACACAAATTTTAACGACATCACATTGTGACGTTCGGCTTCTTCTTTCATACGAATCAATGCCATTTGAACGAAAACATATTGATAACCACCATGGTTCACTTTAAAGACAAGTAAGCCATCAAATGTCGTACCTGGTTGATAAGACAAAGCTTGAGGCACATGGACAGCCATGCCCCCTCCACTAATATCAGCGGTGAGTGTCACTATTTTTTTATTCGTCTGTGTTTCTTTTAACGCCACATCCATACTGGAATTAATCCGTACGTATTCACGCCGTTGAATTTTTTTCATCTTTTTCGGATCATATACTAATTCTAACATAGGCACGTTTCGTTTTACACGTCCAGTAATTTCTCCCTCAAAGCGATACGCCATTTGCTGGTCATCAACATAAAAGACTTGAAAAGTTGTGCCAACTGGAAAAATATCCGTTCGATTTGTTTCTACATTGATTGGATAATCAATGTAGAGCTTGTGTTGTTTCTGTTCAACAACTCGACATTTAAAGCGTTTAACTTCATCATCTAAACCATTCAATTCAAGCGTTAAATTGGTTCCAATCTTCACCATCCATTTCACCCCAATATACATTAACGTTCTAAAATTTCCTCGATACGTTGATATTTATACCCCGCTTCTAGCAAGGCCATTAATTTTATTCTAGCTTTTGGCCCCGATAAACGCTTAGCAAAGATAAAGCCTTTATCTTTTAAATCACGGCCGCCTCCTGGATAACCGTACGTCGGTTGAACGACGCCTTTAAAGCTTCTAGACACAATAACAACAGGTATCTGTTGCTCAATTAACGTCTCTAATGTTCGAACGGTTTGTGGCGGTAAATTCCCTTGACCAAATCCCTCAATCACTAGGCCATCCATTTCTTGAGCTGTCAAAGACGCAATAAATCTTTCATCCATGCCTGCGAACGCTTTAATCAATGGCACATAAGTATTTACAGTCTGAAAAGCAATTTTTTCTCTTTCCATCCATTTATGATAAAAGTAAACTTCTTGTTTTGTAATAATCCCAATCGGACCAAATTGCGGACTTTGAAACGTCGCAACTGAACTTGATGATGTTTTAATGCAATATGCACTGCTATGGATCTCATCATTCATGACGACAAGTACACCTTTATTGATTGACTCTTTAGCACTCGCAACCCTTACTGCTCCAATTAAATTATATAATCCATCCGCTCCGACTTCATTACTTGAACGCATCGCGCCTGTAATAACAACAGGTGTGGATGTTTGTAAATATAAATCAAGAAAGTAAGCTGTTTCTTCCAAAGTATCGGTACCATGTGTCACAACAATACCTGAAAACGCCCGTTCTTTTAAACGCGATTCAATATGTTGACCTAACTGCAACATCTCTTTTGGCGTTATATGAGGAGAAGGTAAATCAAATAAATAATCTTCCTCAATCGTCGCCAACTGATTTAAGTCATTGCGATATTGTTTTAACGGATGCTCTTTTGTGACAATAGTCCCTAATGTAACATCATCCATCATGGCGATTGTTCCGCCTGTATGTATAACTAATACGTCTTCCAAATAAAACAACTCCTTCCGTTGAACCGTTAATATTATATCATAAGTTACGATAAAAAGTTATGATCATTTCTTAACAGCTTGAATAAACTAGGTATTTAGACATGAAAGAAGACGCCTTAAAGACGCCTCCTTAGATGCTTATTTTTTTACATGGGGTAAAAAGAGACGGGTGCCTTCTGGTAACACCTCAGTTGTTGACGTTATATGATTGATGTCTTTAATTGTGTCAAGTATGACCGGTGTTTGATAAAACCGGTCAACAATCTGAACCAACGTTTCATCTTTTAAGGTCATATATAAACGCCCTTCATACGTGACAAATTCTCCTGCCGGTCCTTCTACCTGTCGCTCAATTTCTTTTGATAAACGAAAACGAGCGTCGTCTTTTACAGTTGATTGATCGAACGTTTGTGCACCAACGACTTCTTCGTGAGAGGTGTTAAAAAATGTATCTTTCCAATATGGATACGTCAGCAGCAATACGACAAGAAGAATAAAGATAATCACCATTAAGCGAATCATCGCATAACTGATTTTTAGTCTTACTTTCTGCTTTTTTTCTTCATGGAGGCGACTTCTTGGTGGTAACCCAAGTACATCAATTCCCTCTTGAACGCTGCGATCTTGAGCTTCTTCATCTTCAGTATAAAAGCGTTTTTCATCTATTTCGGTTTTACTTTGTTCGAAGCGTTGTCTTAATTCTTTTGCCTGATCTTCATGTTGATCATCCATCTTATTCACCCTTCCAATCTTACACTTCTGTATACGGACGAATCCGCCTGTTTAACTTATCTTCCCACGTTAAGTTTTCTATTGACGTTTGTAATTGTATCGGCTCAAATTGGGCCAATCGAAATCCACATACCGAGCAACAACCGAATCGGTCTTTGTTTATGTCATGCTGAAACGGTTGATAAATTGATCGCCGAATACAACGATCATCACTTAGCGCCAGCAACAACTCAAATAATTTTTTGCGTTTAAATTGTTGCCTTTCTGTTACTGTTCTTACCCATGTATCTTTAAACTGATCGGTAAGTTTGTGATGATTGATAGTCTTATTATCGGTGATAATGTCATGGTTTTCAAGGTAGTTTTGTAAATAGCGCCGATGAATCTCATTTAATTGGTGGGTATCTGAAAAAAGGGCCAAATCCAGATGCGTTTGTTGGTCTAACAGGCGGAAGAGTTGTAACAGGACATTCTCTTCTATCATTTCGCCTTCAATTAATCGTTCGGTAATTAATCGGTCGTGTTCCGTCACTAGCGAAATACTGACACTATGTAAGTGATCGCGTCCTGCACGTCCGACTTCTTGAACAAAACTTTCAATTTGCGTTGGCAAATGATAATGCATCACTAATCGGACATCTTTTTTATTGACCCCCATACCAAAAGCGCTTGTCGCACAAATAACATCAAGCTCACCTGATAAAAATTGTTGTTGGATAAGCATCCGTTCATTATTTTCTAAATCACCATGATAATATGCGATACGATGGGTTGGCACGTGTTCTTTTAAATAATGACTCACACGTTCCGTTTCCTTTTTACTTGAAAAATAAATAATGGTTGGGACGTGGTAAGTGGATAAACAGTCAACAATATAACGATCTTTTTCATAATTAGAGGAGCATTTTTCCACAATAAAACTAATATTATCTCGATCAATCATATGAAGATGTTCTTTGATTTGTCTGGAAGAAAAGTGTTGATAGATATCCCGTTTAACATCCGCTGTTAGTGTGGCTGTTACAAGTAGTAGTGTCGGGTGTTTTAACGATTGCAACACACTTTCTAATTTCATATAATCCGGACGAAATTCATGTCCCCATTGTGAAATACAATGGGCTTCATCGACAACAAAAAATCGGACAGACAATTGTTTTAATCGCTTTAAAATCCAGTCTTGCTGTAAAAGTTCTGGCGAAATATAGAGAATCTTTAACAACTTCAAATTTTTTAAAACGTGTTGACGTTCGGTCGTTGTATTAAAACTATTAAGTGCGGCAACGCGCTTAATTCCGTGCGCTTTTAAATGTCTTACTTGGTCTTCCATCAATGATAAAAGCGGAGTTACGACAAGGGTTAACCCGTCATTCATTAAAGCGGGTACTTGATAACATATTGATTTACCCGCTCCCGTTGGGAGCGTTAGTAGTACATCATGCCCTTCATTTAAATCATCGATGACCGCTCTTTGACCGGTTTGAAATGCGTGGTAATTAAAGTAATGTTGTAACGTTTCTAATGCATTCATTGATGTAACCTCTTTTGATAATGAGCAAACACTAACCGCAAGTCTAAATAAGTCATTTCTTCAGGTAACGTGCGTTTAAGTTCGGCAAGTTTTTGTGTATGACGTTTTGATAGATAAGATTCAATGATCGCAATCTTCTCTTCTTCGACGTAATCATCGAGTTTAAAATGATCATCCAACATACAGATTTCTACGAGGTGATCTTCAATAGTGCCACGTTTTAGCTGACGTAGTTGAATTAAATCCTCAATTTTGTAGCCTTTGATTACGAGTTGATGCGTTTTCCGTGCTGAACGTGTCATCAAGCGTTCGTATATCTTTGGTTGATTGTCAGCAGGCAATAAATCAGATAGAAGGGTCTGGTGTTGTTGACTACGAATAAATAACGTGCGTTCAATTAAAGCCAGTGTCAGTAAAATATCGGCTTCTGTCACATGGTACCGATCGACAAGTTGCTGCAGCGACTGGCCATTATGATTAGCCGTTGATAAACGATCCAAATAAATGTGGCGCCTAATATCGGGATAGGTTTTTAACACATCGTAAAGTTGTTCGTAACATTGCTCCAGCCAATCACGTAAAGCGTGCTTATGCAGATGGTAATATTGTTTCACAAATGCTTGAATCGTTATATCGTCTATCAAGGGAATAAAACCAGTGTCATCCATAACGCGCTGGGTAAACGTTTGTATCGTTAAATAAAACCGCTTAGTAAAGATTTCTTTTGACTGATGATCAATTGGCCGTTCGAAGTTATGAGCTTCATCACAAGTATCTTTGTAAGTCGATAAATAATCCCACGCTTTGTCTGTGAGACGGTAATCTTTAGCGTTAAGCCACTCCATCAAACCTTCATTAACCATCTGATCAACATCATAGTCAAAAGCTTGGCGTGATAAATTTGGTAATAACCGATAATACGTATGTAATTGAAACAAGTGAAGATCCTGAATGGTTTGAGATGATTTTTTACCCGTTAAGATATGATAAATCGCCGCAGGAGACCGATTACTGTTAATGGTTTTTAGTAAATAAATCATGAGATAGCGAAACATCGTGTCACTTCCTTTCTATCATCATATCAGCTATATGAAAAAAATTCGAGCGTTAGTTCCATCTTAGGGTTGTCTCTTTTAACATTAATCTTTAGAATAAGAATGAATACGGATGGCTAACTTGGAGGGAACAACATGTGTTATTACACGAAAGTAGATAAAAGTTTATGTATCGCGTGCGGCTCATGTGGAGCTTTGGCACCTGATATTTACGATTATGATGATGAAGGACTTGCTTATAATGCGTTAGATAATAATTCAGGTCAAGCTAATATTCCAACGCTATTTGAAGATGATTTAATTGATGCTAGGGAGGCTTGTCCCACAGAAGCTATCACAGTGCAACAGACACCCTTTGATCTGTCATAATAAAAAGCGGTTCTTTGTCAAATGGTGTTGGCGAGAAGTTTTAACCAATAATTTCAAGCTTATATTTCACATGTTTCGGCTCTTTTTATGCAGCTGAAACATG
>NZ_FPAI01000034.1 GCF_900116255.1 Halolactibacillus miurensis | reverse complement strand
CATGTTTCAGCTGCATAAAAAGAGCCGAAACATGTGAAATATAAGATTGAAATTATTGGTTAAAACTTCTCACCAACACGATTTGACAAAGAACCAAAATCATAATGCGTAGGCATACTTTTAGAAGGACATAAGTAAAACATCCATTTTATAATTCATGACATTATGAATTCCATTCATATGCAACCATTATAAACGAATGAACCATGAAAAGAATTTCCGCCTGATTACAAAGTCAATACTTTCACTTTTCTACCTTTTTAACAGATATGACAAAAGGAACAAGCATTAATACGACACTTAAGATGACTATTAAAACAGCAGGTGCTTGACTTACACGCAAGCCTTCCGCTATGAAGAATAGCTGTATACCTACCAAAAGACAAAACAACCCACTTATAAAATATTTAAACATTTATACGCCCCCTCTCTAATATGTTCATTCCATTATTGATTACTTCATAAATTTAGCATCATCCATCTATCCTTTCTATTTTTCAATAAGAATTTCTTCATCAGATCCGCTTATAATATTGTTATTTCTGTAAACAACCACTGACTGAAGTCATCGCCCGTGTAATCCAGTATTTTCGACTGACGCTTCATTGTAATTTTGGCATGCCATAATTACAATGAAGCTAATTACAAACTCAAGGTGCAACCAATTCAACTTTAATCCTATCCGGATCCTCAAAATAAACAGCGTAATGTGTTTCTCCACCCGCAAAGGGATGTCGATCTTTATAAAGAATGTCGACTCCCTTCTGTTCTATCTTTTTCGTAATCTCATCGACATGCTGACGCGAACGAGCATGGAAAGCTAAGTGATTGAGACCGACTCCACATCTGTGATAGGGGCTATCTTTAAAACGGTCTTCTACTTGTACAAAGACAAGATACATGTCCCCACTCTTCCAACTTTGTCCTTTCTCCCATGATTGAAAAAGTGTGTAACCTAATTCTTCTAACAGCCAGCCCCAAAAGTTCATGGATGTTTCTAATTCAGAAACATATAATTCTATATGATGAATCAACCTTTTCCCCTCCCTTATATATACTATAATGGTTTTAGCAAATCATTAGCAACTTGTTATTTATAAGGGCGTAGAATAATGCAAAACAAAAAGTTTATCCCCCTAATAAACATAAGTATTTTCCTGATTGTCTTCATACTTCATGCACTCGGTAATTTTTAGATAATTTATGGTATCTATTGGTTAGGCTCATCATACTCGTCATGGTCAAGAGGATGTTCACTAGAGTAAAGCAGACTAAACTTAAAACTTACCCCCACCTACTTGCATTCTAGTTAACGTAATCATGTAAAATAACTCCTTCAATGGTTGTTGTTTGCTCCTTGTATCATCCTGTCATATAATATGATTACGGAAAGTAACCGAAAAGGTTGCCTATCTCTTTACTATAAACACAATTGGAGCGTTTTATATGTATCAACAATTAAGCCACGAACGACATTTATTAAGGATATCAGTGTATGGCGCATTATTTTTTGCGATTACAGGGATTGTTTTTGGTATTCTCTCCGGAGCACAAATGATTGTTTTTGATGGATTATATTCATTAGTTAGTCTCATTCTATCCATGATTTCTCTATTTGCTTCCCACTATATGCGTAAAACCGATGTCAAAAACTTTCCTTTTGGCAAAGACAAAATTGAGCCACTCGTGATCATTATTAAGTATCTTGTGATACTTATCCTTGTCGTCACCTCTTTCACTGAAGCGACGATGGCAATAATCAGTGGGGGAAGAGAAGTTGATATCAATCTCGCTTTATCTTATTCCGTTTTCGGGACGTTGTTATGTGTAGGCATTACGTTTTACATCAAACACCGTGCGAAACAAGTGCAATCCGGACTTTTACATGCTGAGGCTAATCAATGGTTAATGGACTCGCTTGTCAGTGTCGGTGTTTTAATCGGTTTTTTACTGTCTCTCATCTTCGGTTTAATGCCTGGTTTAAATGATTTTATTCCCTATATCGACCCGATAATGGTCGTTATTGTTTCACTTTACTTTATTCGTGTCCCTATCAGTGAAATCGGATCAAGTCTTAGAGAACTACTGGACATGCCACCAAAGGGAAAGGTTCCAGATCAAATCAAGCAATATGTCAAAACCATTCGGATCGAGCATGAGTTTATCGAAGCTTTTACACGTGTCAGCAAGGTCGGTCAAACATTATGGGTTGAGGTTGATTTTGTTGCTGAAGCGGAGAGCGAAATTACTGAAACGATTTCTGAACAAGATGAGATTCGGGAACAAATTCATGCCTACCTCTCACAATATCCTTATGAAATCTGGCTTACCGTTTCGTTCACTGAAGATCGTAAATGGGCGATATAATTTAAACAAGCCAATAAAAGCATCTGCTTTTATTGGCTTGTTTTTCTCTTTTTCAACAGTTAATACCTCAAATTATCTTGTTATTTTGTTATATTTAAGAGGAAATATTTCTTCTTACCACGACGAATAATGGTAAATACACCGTCAATTAAATCCTCTGACTGTAATGTATAATTTACGTCTTGATTCCGTTCGCCGTTAATGTAAATCGCTCCGTTTTGAACATCTTCTCGTGCCTGACGTTTTGATGACGCAATTTTAGCTTCAACGAGTAAATCAACGAGCGTTTGATTTTGTAACGTGATGTCACTTGATGGCACATCTTTAAAGCCCTGCTTAATTTCTTCACCGTTTAATTGTTTAATATCTCCACTAAAGAGCGCTTGGGTAATACGTTTGGCCTGTGCGAGTGCTGCTTCCCCGTGCACCATCTCAGTAATTTCTTCGGCTAACTTAATGTGTGCTTCTCGCTTCTCTGGCGCTTCTTCTAACGATTGTTCTAGTGCATCGATTTCTTCAATCGATAAGAAGGTAAAGTATTTTAAGAATTTTACAACATCGCGGTCATCCGTGTTGATCCAGAATTGATAAAATTCATATGGGCTTGTCTTATCTTTATCTAGCCAAACCGCTCCACCAGCTGTCTTACCGAATTTCGTCCCATCCGCTTTTGTGATAAGTGGCACAGTTAAACCAAATACTTTAGCATCTTCTCCTTCTTTTCGCGTACGACGAATGAGTTCCATTCCTGCAGTAATATTCCCCCACTGGTCACTTCCCCCGATTTGTAACGTGCAATTTTCTTTATCAAATAAATTCATGAAGTCATAAGATTGTAAAATCATATAAGTGAATTCAGTGAAACTAATACCGTTCTCAAGACGGGATTGGACTGAATCTTTCGCTAACATGTAGTTAATACCGAAGTGTTTACCCGTATCGCGTAAAAATTCAATCAATGTTAATGAACCTAACCATTCTTTATTGTTACGAACAACGGCGCCATTGTCTGACCCGTCAAATTTTAAAATGGTCGCAAGTTGCTGTTTAATTTGTTCACTAAAGTAATCCACTGTTTTTTCATCATTAAGTTGACGCTCATCTGTCCGACCACTAGGGTCACCAATCATACCAGTCCCACCACCAATTAAAGCGATCGGACGGTGCCCTGCTTTTTGGAATCGTTTAAGCATAAGCGCTGGCACTAAGTGACCAATATGCAGAGAATCTGCCGTCGGATCAAAACCACAGTAAAGTGTGACAATATGATCGGTTAAATGTTGTTTTAGACCTGCTTCATCGGTAAATTGTTGAACCAGTCCGCGCTGTTCTAAATCTTGAATAATGTTCATAAGTATTCTCCTCTATTCTATTTTTTTTAATGATGACCTTAAAAGTCAATAACCCAGGGTTGGAATTCACAGGGGTTGTTGACTACTTACTAAACTCAAACATAGCCATTTTTTGCAAATAAAAAAACAGTGCGTTCAAAAAGGGACGAATTTCTTCGCGGTACCACCCTCATTGCATTCACTGCCACTTCGTTCGTTAACGATATCACTACCGTCTTTTTGCTCATCACAAAAAGAAGCTCAAGCACGTAATTCATCATGTCACTATTTACTGACTTCCACCAACCGTCAGCTCTCTATAAAAGGGAGTGTATGACTACTGCAAACTCTCATCGCCGTTAAAATATGATATTGATACTATTTTAAACATAGAACCGAGAAGTAAGCAAGCTTTTTTTAATTAAAATCTTATTTTTTCGTCCTTCAGACATCATCTATGTTATAATTAATGTTGGAATTTTAGGAGGTATAAACAATGAATCAACCTAATAAAGATGCACTTAAACAGATATGGGAAAAAATTAGTCAAACTGTCCCTAAAATATTCCGCATTAGCTATGATGTAACGTGGAATATCTCACTTTTCTTCATTATTTTATTTGTAGTCGGAGCCTTTTTTGTCGGCGGTCTAGGAGCTGGCTACTTTGCAGCCTTAGTTAAGGATGAACCGCTGCGTAGTGCCGAAGACATGACAACGGCCATATATAATTATGAAGCGACATCAGAAATATATTTTGCTAATGACATTTTCATGGGTGAAGTCGGCTCTGACATTTATCGTGAAGAAACAACGGCTGACCAAGTATCACAAGATATTATTAATGGCGTCATCGCCACGGAAGATGAGTATTTCAAAGAACACAAAGGTATTGTTCCTAAAGCTATTTTACGTGCCGTGTTCCAAGAGTTAACTGGTGCGGCAACCCAAACAGGTGGCAGTACGTTAACCCAACAAATTATTAAAAATCAAATCCTTACAAATGAAGTTTCCTTCGATCGAAAAGCAAAAGAAATCTTGCTGGCTTTACGAGTTGAAAACTTCTTAGAAAAAGATGAAATTTTAGAAGCTTATCTTAATATTGTGCCTTTTGGCCGTGATGCAAATGGTCGGAATATCTCGGGGGTTCAAACCGCAACGGAAGGTATTTTCGGGGTTAATGCTAATGAAGTGAATCTCGCACAAGCCGCTTTCATTGCCGGTCTCCCTCAGAGTCCGATTATGTATAGCCCCTTTACCAATGGTGGACAAGTAAAAAGCGCGGAAGGTTTAGCACCAGGACTTGAAAGAATGAAGACAGTCCTTGACAGGATGCTACGCAATGAATATATTACCCAAGATCAATATGATGAAGCTCTTCAATTTGATTTAGTGGCAAGCTTTACAGAAGGTTCGCCGTCTACATTCGAGCGGTATCCTTATTTGACGCAAGAAATTACTAACGACGCAATCGATATTTTTAAAGAAAAACTTGCCCTTGAAGATGGTTATACACTTGAAGAACTCAATTCAAACGATTCATTAATTGAACAATATGAAATTTTAGCTGACCGTGAGATCTCTCAAGGCGGTTACAAAATTCATACGACGATTGTCAAAGATATTTATGACGTTTTCCAAGAGGTAAAAAATAATTATAACAATTATGGTCCTAATAAAATCGCGAAAAATAACGCGAATGGAGATACCATTATGACTGAGGACCCCGAAACAGGTGAGCTAATCCCTTATAACGCCCCTGTTCAAGTGGGAAGCTTTTTACGTGATAATAATACCGGCGCGATTTTAGCTTTTGTCGGTGGTCGAGATTTCGATCTGCAAAATCGTAATTTTGCGACAAACGCTCCCCGTCAGATGGGATCAACGGCTAAACCGTTGCTCGCTTATGCACCTGCACTTGAGGAAGGCTTACTGCAACCTGGCTCTATTATTGCTGATGCTAAGTTTACTTATAGCGGCTCACTTAGCGAAAATTGGACACCAACGAACTTCAGTTCATCTCGTTTTTATGGCCTAACGACAGTAAGAAACGCCTTAAAACAATCGTATAATGTTACTGCTGGTAGAGTTTATATAGACTTATTAGAAAATGCTAATCCCGTTCCAGATTACTTACTTAAAATGGGATTCAGTAACTTCCCAGAAGAAAAATACCGTTTGCCATCAATGGTACTAGGTAGCCATAACGCAACAGTCGAAGAAAATACAAATGGTTATTCAACTTTCGGTAATGATGGGCAGTATACCGATAGCTTTATCATTAGTAAGATTGAAAATGCTGACGGTGAAGAAGTGTATACGCATGAATCAACGACAGAACGCGTATTTAGCACCGAAACCAATTATTTAATGATTGATATGATGCGAGATGTTCTACTTAGCGGAACAGGAAGGACCGCTCGAAGTAACTTATCTAACCCTAATATTGATTGGGCTGGTAAGACAGGGACATCCAACAACTTTAGAGATACATGGTTCATTGCGACAAACCCTAACGTCACACTCGGAAGCTGGATGGGTTATGAATACGAACAACCAATGAATACCGGCTATAGTGGCCGTAATCAAGTGTTCTGGGCTCAATTAGTTAATGCGGCTACCGAAGTAGCTCCAGAGATTATGGCGCCGTCTGAACGCTTTGCACGACCAAACAATATTGTGTCACGGTCATTTAGTTTAGTCTCAGGTATGTCACCGTCTAGTCTTACAAGTGAATTAGGACTGGTTGGGTCAGACATCTTTAACTCAAAATATGTACCAAAAGAAGAAGACTACAGTATCATTTCAGCAGACGTTGTCAATGTTGGTGATAGTGCTGTACTTGTTGATGATCAAACACCAAATGAATTCACATCTAGTTCAGGTTATATGTTTAATCCAGACTGGCTAAAAGATAAAGGATATGACGAACTTATAGACATTACTCAGCTATACCCTTCACGTAATGGTGGCTGGGAACGTTTGTTACTTCCAAATCTAAGCGATGAAGACATTGAAGATAGCGGCGAGCGTCCGCTTGCGCCAACAGGTGTATCAAAATCAGGTAACGTCTTAACTTGGCAACAGTCACGTAGTAGTAATGTGATTGGTTACCGGATCTACCGGGCCAATGATCCTGATAGTAACTTTAGTCTGTTAGATTCAACAACAAACAATCAATATAATGTGGGAAATTCACCCGCTGTTTATCAGATTAGAGCCGTTGATTACTTTGGACGTGAATCACAACCATCGATTCCATTTGTCGATGGCGACTTTACAGAAGAAGAACCCGAACAGCCGGATCCACCTGAAGCGCCAGAAGATAATGAATCAGATGATACAAATGGTGACACAACACCACCTGATGATGATTCTTCAGATGATGGCTCAACCGATGGCGATTCAACAGATAATGAATCACCCGGTGATAACTCGAATGGACCGACATCTTAATAAATGGTTATGATTAATACAAAAAGCGACTCAACAACTGAGTCGCTTTTTTAGTATTAAAAAAACAAGCATTATACACGTTCGGTTGTATAATGCTTGTTTCACTATTCTGAGGTTAACTCTTGTCCCAGTTCAAGAATGACAATCTCTACTCGGCGATTTCTGCGCCAGTTTTCAACAGAATCATTTGGAACAATAGGACGCGTATCACCGTATCCTACTGCTATAAAGCGTTCTTGATCCAAATCATGTTGGTCTAAAATAAACCGAATAACAGAACTTGCTCTCGCACCAGATAACTCCCAGTTGGACGGATAGACTGCCGTTGAAATCGGGCGATTATCCGTATGTCCTTCTACCCGGACTTCATTTGGAATATTTTTAAGTAATAATCCGACTTTATCTAAAAAAGGTTCGCCTTCAGCTTTAACATTTGCTTCTGCTGTTTCAAACAGAACCCGTTCTTGCAATACTAACACGACACCTTGGTCGGTTCGATTGGCACTAATAACATTTTCTAAGTCATTTTGTTCGAGATAACCTTCCACTTCTTCGAGCAGTTCATCTAACTCTTCTTCATTACCCTCTGTTGATTCGTCTAAGTCGTCAACATCATCATCAAATAAGTTATTTTTAAAGTCTGTTGCTCCCTCATCATTTTGATTCGGATTTGAATTTTCTGTCGGGTTATCCATATCCATATTCGAAGGAAAACCAGTAAAGATCATACGATTACGAAACGACTCTGCTACCGCTTCAAATCGAGCAGCATCAATTTGTGACATAGAAAATAACAGAATAAAAAACACAAGAATCAATGTCATCATGTCACTAAATGTCGTCATCCACGCCGGTGCGCCTTTTTTAACCTTTTTATTAGGACGCTTCATTTCTGACTTCCTCCGTCTCGGTATCTCCTTGTTCTTCACGACGTTTCCTCATATCATCCGATAAGAAGGCACTTAGTTTTTCTTTTAGAATTCTAGGGTTCTGTCCAGATTGCACACCAATAACACCTTCAACAACAATTTGTTTCATAAAAACTTCTTGTTCTGTTTTACTTTCTAACTTACCTGCCATCGGAATAAAGACAAGGTTCGCTAGTACTGCGCCATAAAAGGTGGTGAGTAAGGCAACCGCCATCTGTGGGCCTAACGTTGACGGATCATTTAAATCATTTAACATCAGTACTAGACCAATCAGTGTTCCAATCATACCCCACGCCGGTGCATATTCGCCTGCTTTTTCAAGAATCAATCGTCCTTTTGAGTGACGATCTTCCATCGCTGTAATTTCTGCGTTCATAATATCATGAATCACTTCCGGTTCGATCCCGTCGATGGCTAACAAAATGCCTTTTTTAATAAACGGGTCTTCCACATTTTCAAGTTCTGTCTCTAACGCCAGCAAGCCTTCACGTCTAGCTCGTTCAGATAAACGTTCAAAGAGAGAGATAAGACCTTCTAAATCCATTTCGTTTTGACTGAATGATTCTTTCACGACACGTCCCATTGACTTCACTTGATCAATATTAAAGTTAATCAATATCGCTGCCATAAGACCACCTATAACGATAATGATTGAGGCCAATTGCACAAAAGCAACAAAACCACCTAAGCCCGCACTTGAAATAATACCAAATGAAATCATGGCAATACCTAAAGTAATCCCTATGGGTGTTAAAATATCTGTCTTTTTCATAAACTCTCCCCTTAGCTTCGAGAAATAAAATAAATTTTGTGTGCAGAGCGCACACAAAATTTATATCGGCACAATTATTATTTTGTTGAGTTTCTTTCTATAATTTGGTGCGGAAGTACGACAGTATTATCTGATACTTCTTCCTTATTCATATACTTCGTTAAAAGGCGCATGGCTACAGCTCCAATGTCATACATAGGTTGAACAACAGTCGAAAGTGTTGGGCGCACCATTTGAGCGAGCCTTGTATTATCAAAGCCAACAACTTCAATATCATTTGGTACAGAAAGACCACGATCTTGAATGCCGTGAATGACACCTAAGGCAATTTCATCTGAAGCGACAAAAATAGCTGATGGACGTTCGTTAAGGTCAAGTAATGTTTCAACCGCTTTAATTCCTGATTGATAGCTTAAATCGCCTCGAATGAGGTAATCATCCTGAACTGATTTTTCAGCGTCTTTAAGTGCGCGTTTATACCCTTCAAATTTTAAAGCATTAGCAGTCGTCTCTTCCAAACCTGTCACAAATGCCACACTTTCATTACCATTATCAAGTAACAATTGAACCGCTTCGAATGCCGCTTGTTCATAGTCAATATTGACAGATGGTGTCTTTTCACTTGCATCTACTGTTGCTGCAAGCACGATTGGGACGGGTGATGTTTTAAACTGATTGATATGTTCCTCTGTAATTTTACCACCCATATAAACGATACCATCTACTTGTTTTTCAAGCATGGAGTTAATTAGCTTAATCTCTTTATCAATATTTTGATCTGAGTTACTTAAAATAATATTGTACTTATACATATTAGCAATATCATCAATACCTCGTGCAAGTTCTGAGAAGAAGATACTTGAAATGTCAGGGATAATCACCCCAACGGTTGTTGTTTTTTTACTGGCTAAACCACGAGCAACCGCATTGGGTCGATAACCTAATCGTTCAATCGTTTCTAATACTTTCTTTCGTGTCGCCGGTTTCACATTGGGATTACCATTAACAACACGTGACACCGTTGCCATCGATACATTTGCTTCACGTGCAACATCGTATATTGTAATATTCATTTTCTTACATCCTCCTCCATCATTTTCACTGTCTAATTCGTATGTATATAGTATAGACTAGCTTTCATAGATATATCAAGAAAATCTCTTGTCTAGTATATCAAATTTATCTATCGTCCGCCTCAAATTCACTTGTTTTTTTTGAAAGAAAATGAAAACAGGCTAATTTTTCTAATATAAAAGCCTAATGGACAGGAAAATCTGTACCATTAGGCTTAGACACGTATTATTTTCTTACAGCTTCCATGAATGCATCAAATTGTTCAAAATTCATTTGTTGTTGCTGATCACTAAGAGCAACCGCTGGATCTGGGTGAACTTCTGCCATAACGGCATCTGCTCCAATCGCAATCGCTGCTTTTGCTGCCGGGATAAGTAAGTCACGGCGACCAGTTGAGTGCGTCACATCCACCATAACAGGTAGGTGTGTTTCTTGCTTCAGAATCGGCACTGCGGTAATATCGAGTGTGTTACGTGTTGATGTTTCATATGTTCTTATACCACGCTCACAAAGAATAATATTACTATTACCTTTTGAGTGAATATATTCAGCGGCATTAATAAAGTCAGAGACAGTTGCTGACATACCTCGTTTTAAGATAATTGGTTTATCAACTTCACCTGCCGCTTTAAGCAGTTCAAAGTTTTGCATATTACGTGCACCAATTTGAATCATATCTAAATATTCTGCTGCTTGTTCCATATCTTGTGGTCGTACAATTTCACTTACAACCGCAAGGTCAAACTCATCACCAATACGACGAAGAATTTCTAACCCTTCAAAACCTAACCCTTGGAAATCGTATGGGCTTGTTCTCGGTTTAAAAGCACCACCACGGATTATATTTAAACCGTGTTTCTTAATTTGCTCAGCCACTTTTCTTACTTGTTCGTAAGATTCAACAGCACATGGCCCACAAACAAAGTGAGGTTGTCCATCACCAATCTTTTCACCGTTAATATCAATAATAGTATCTTCACTTTTACGTTTACGTGAAACAAGCATTTCTTTGTGGTAATCTTTTTCTTGTAGTTCTAAACCTGCTTTAAAAATTTCTTTAAATAAATGAATAATCGTCGCATCTTGAAACGGTCCTTCATTTTGATTTTTAATTTTCTCTAGCATTTGATGCTCACGTACGGGATCATATTTTTTATCCGGGCCTTGGTTTGGTTTTGATTTGGCCACTTTCTTAACCAATTCACCGCGCTTATTAATTAAGTTAAGCAAGTCCATATTTAATTCATCTAGCTGTTCTCTTAGTAAATCTAACTGCTCGTTTGACATGTTGATTCCCCCTATGATTAGTTTATCTTTTACATATTCTTTAAACATGCCGCGACATGTTTTTAAAACGAAAGAATGGATAATTAGGATTCATTATAGCTAAAATCATCCGAATTGTCACTACATTGTTTAAATATTTAGTATTTTCTTTAAACTTTTCTACTAAAAAAGGCGATACGAGACAGATAAAATCTGTTAAACTAAAGAATAGAAAGCGTTAAAGATCGTTTAATAAGGAGCTATAAACTATGAAGGATATTATTTTCGCATTAGATATTGGTACGCGGTCAGTCAATGGTCTCCTACTTAATGTCACCGAAGGCAAATATAGATTAATTGACTACGAAAGTATGGAACATACGGAACGTTCCATGTTAGATGGCCAAATTCACGATGTCGTGGCTGTATCTAAAATCATTCATACTGTAAAAGAAAAGTTAGAAGAACGTCACCAAATCACTCTAACGAAAGTATGTGTCGCTGCGGCAGGTCGTGCATTAAAAACAAGACGGACGATCGTATCAACAGATATTCAGAAGCAACCGCTGATGGACCGGGAGGCGATTTCGTTTCTTGAGCTTAGTGCTGTTCAAAAAGCTCAATACGAATTAGCCGAAGAAGAAAAAGATCAAGATCAATTGACCCATTATTACTGTGTGGGTTATTCTGTTTTACAGTATAAATTAGATGGCGATATTATTGGTTCACTCATTGACCAACAAGGTGCGTTGGCTGAAGTTGAAATCATTGCGACCTTTCTTCCTAAAGTCGTCGTTGAATCACTGATTTCGGCTTTAAATCGCGCGGACTTAGACATGGAGGCCCTTACGCTTGAACCGATTGCGGCGATCAACGTTTTAATACCAGAGTCTATGCGGCGTTTAAATGTCGCTCTCGTCGATATTGGAGCGGGTACAAGTGATATTGCCTTAACAGACGCAGGTACGATTACAGCTTACGGAATGGTCTCTAAAGCAGGTGATGAGATTACCGAAGCGATTAGTGATCATTATTTACTTGATTTTAATGAAGCTGAACGCGTCAAGCGAGAAATTACTGAACAAGGTGAAGCAACTCTTCAAGATATATTAGGTTTTGAGACCGTCGTAACTAAAAAAGAACTCGCTATGGATATTAAAGAAGCGATTGATGATTTAGCAACAGCGATCGCATCCGAAATTATGACGTTAAATAAACGGGCACCTAAAGCCGTGATGCTGGTTGGCGGCGGGAGTTTAACCCCTATGCTGACCCACGCTCTAGCCGAAAAACTGCAATTACCCTCTAACCGAGTAGCCACTAGAGGAACAGAGGCGATTAAAGATTTACAAACAGATATCGACGTCCCGCAAGGTCCAGAATTCATTACACCTATTGGTATTGCGATTGCCGCCAAACAAAACCCTGTCCACTATATTAGCGTCACAGTCAATGACCGCGCGGTTCGATTGTTTGATATGAAACAACTGACTGTGGGGGACTGTTTACTTGCCGCTGGTATTGAGATTAAGAAAATGTACGGGAGACCAGGGATGGCTTATATGATTACGGTCAATAGTCAAACTATCACCTTACCTGGTACTCACGGCACACCACCTAAAATTCAGTTAAATGGTGAGAGTATCCATGTTGATGCATTAATCCATCATAACGATAAAATGCTCGTTGAAAAAGGGGATGATGGCAAGGAACCTGAGGTTACCCTTCTAGATGTTGTCGGTGATATTCAACCCTTTAACATTTATTTTAATGAGCAATCCTATAAGGTCTTCCCAATGATTAAGGTGAATGACAAACCGACAACGCTCGAGTACCCACTTAAAGATGGTGACCGAGTAGAGCTCATTGAACAAATCGATTTACAATCGTGGCTAAATCAATCAGAGTTTCATTACTTAGCGCATGAGCCTGAAATATTTGCTATTTATCTTGATGATAAATTCATGCCTTTTGAAGCTGTTTCAGAACGTTTACTTATTAACAATAAACCCGCAACCATGCAAACAAAATTAAGAGCGCAAGACAAAATTAGTTACAGCCCTCTGCAAAAAGTAACGAAGGAAAGACTCGTTGATTTATTAAACCTCGATCTTACTGAGCAGATCAACGTCACATTTAATGGTGAACCGGTAACGATAGAAAAAGCGAAGCGGGCCCTATATCATCATGACCGACAATTGCAAGACGACGATCTTATTGAACCGTTGTCTAAGTTAACGTTAAAATCTTTACCAGACACAACCTTTGTTTTTCAAGATGTGTTTAGATATGTTCACTTTGATTTAATGAAACAACGCGGACATGTTTGTATTCTTAAAAATAACGCCCCAACCACCTTTTTAGATCCAATAACCGGTGGAGACATATTAGAAATCAAATACGAGTCAAAGACTTAACACACTTAATCACTGAGAGGTGACTCCTAATAATTTCTAGCTTATCAAGAAGAAAAGAACCCCTGTGACACTTTAATTGTGTCATAGGGGTTCTTCTATTGATGCTTACTTTTCTTTTACGTCTTCAGCGCCTTCTTTTACAGCCTCTTTTACTTTTTCAGCCGCATCTTTTGCCGCTTCTGCTTTTCTTTCAGCTGTGTCTTTTGCCGCTTCCGCTTTTGCTTTTACTTCTTCGGCTTTAGCATCTACAACGTCTTCAACGTCTTCTTGTAAATCATCTGCGTCCGATTTCATTGCTGCTTTTTTCTTTTTTAACTCTTCTGTTGTTTCGTTAATTTTATCTTGTACATTTTTTTTCGTCTCATTGAATTTTGATTGGAAATCTTGAGATTTTTCAGTGACTGTTTGTTGGATATCAGCCGTTCTATCCTTTGCATAAGATTTGAATTCATCTGATTTCTCTAAAGCTTTATCTTTGTAAACAAGAGCTTTTTCTTTTACTTCATTTGCTCCTTTATTAATATCTTGTCTTACTTCTTTACCTGATTTAGGTGCAAATAATAAGGCCACTGATGCCCCTACAATACTACCGATCAGTGAACCGATAAGAAAGTCCTTTGCATTAATATTGTCGTTTGTTTTATTTTCTTGGTTTGTCATAAATAATTCCTCCTTAAAATTTTTACTAAGTCGTTATATATAGTCTATTACTTAGTACGTTTTTTATCTTTCTTTTTCTTAAATACTTCCATAGCAACATTGCCCCATTTAATGGCTTGGGCTGTTTCTTCTTTATTTTCGACAGCAATTTTAGAGATTGTATCAGATACTTCTTTAACAGAAGCGCTAAACGTCGTAAACGTTGAGCTTAAACCACTTATACTATCGACAAGTCCATTTAATTTATCCGCTTTCTGATTAATATCCTCTGCTAATGCATTGGTTCGATTAAGTAATAGGGTTGTTTCTGTTGTAATACCTTCCATTTGTTTCTCTAAGCCTTCTAAAGTATTTGCCACACTTGTCATCGTACGCTCAGACTCTTTTAATAAACGCACAAGATAAATCACAAGTACAGCAAAAGCAATCGCAGCAATTAATGCCGAGATGTAGAGAAGGTTATCCATACTAATCACTCCCTCATCATTTATTTGTCTTTATAAATTTGTTCTAGTGGTGTTTACCCTGTTTTAAAATTTTGTAAACTTAAAAAAATAAAAAACTGACCACTCATCACTTAATTCGTCATGTTAGTCAGTTTTTCCTTCTTAGTTGTTTAAATGTTTTTCATAAGCTGTTTGGAATGATTGAATATCTCCTGCACCCATAAAGACAATAACATCCGCCTGATTCTCGGCCAGTAGCTCGATGTTACCCAACGTGACATAACGGCAATCTTCGATCAGATCACCAAGATTTTCAATCGATAATTTACCAACTAACTCCCGAGCCGATCCAAATATATCCGTTAAATACACATGGTCAGCAAGCATTAAACTATCCGCAAATGCTTGTAAAAACATTTTTGTTCGCGAATACGTATGTGGCTGAAATACTGCCGTTACTTTTTTATTTGGATACTTTCTTCTAATTGAATCGAGTGTTGCTTCAATTTCTTTCGGATGGTGCGCATAATCATCAATCAGGACTTGATCCCCTACACGTTTTTCAGAAAAACGTCGCTTAACACCACCATAGGTCTCTAAGTGTTTCATTTGATCACTCTCAAAACCTTCATAGTGACAAAGCGCAATCACTGATAAAGCATTTAGAACATTATGCTTTCCAAAGAGGGGAATTGTAAATGTATCATAAAAATCATGACGCACATACACATCAAACGTTGTACCTGTTTCGGTTTCCCGCATGTCTTTCGCTTGAAAATCATTATCCTCACTAAAACCATAATAGACAACCGGTACTTTTGCTTGGATTTTATGCAAGTACTCATCATCACCACAAGCAATGATACCCTTTTCCACTTGCTCTGCCATCGATTGAAAAGCAGCAAAGACGTCATCGATACTCGAAAAATAGTCTGGATGATCAAAATCAATATTCGTCATAATGGCGTAATCTGGCTCATAACTTAAAAAATGACGGCGATACTCACAAGCTTCAAACACAAAATAGCGGCTATCTGCATGTCCGACTCCTGTACCATCACCAATTAAATAGGATATAGGTTCGATATTTTTTAACACATGACTAAGTAAACCAGTTGTAGACGTTTTGCCATGCGCCCCTGTCACCGCAATGCTTGTATATTGATTAAGCCACATACCTAAAAACTCATGATATTTATAAATGGTTAAACCTAAAGCTTTTGCTGCTTTCACTTCTTCGTGTTCATCACTAAAGGCATTTCCTTGGATAATCGTTAAACCTGGCTGGATATTATCTTTAGAAAAAGGTAATACCCTGATGTCTTTTTCAAGTAAGGCTTGATCTGTAAAAAATGTCTTCTCAACATCGGAACCTTGAACAGTTTCGCCTTCATCATGAAGAATATGTGCAAGTGCGCTCATACCTGTTCCTTTTATACCAATAAAATGGTAAATTGTCATAAATTTTACCCCCGTAAGTGTCTAACGCTGTTCTCATACTGCCTAGCAGTTACTTTATTGTAACGCTTAAACAGCACAATTATGCATTATATCATAGAATGATTAAAAACTAAATCATTAAGGATAACTACTGGTGAAATTGCACTTTTTCAAGCCGTGGATTAGGACGATATCGGCGACCAAATTTAGATTCTGGTTTACCGTTTAAAATCACACTATCACCGGTGAATCCAATCTTATTATCAAGTAAACTACGTCCAACGCCGTATATATCAACCGGAACATGTTGTTTTTCAAATCGTTTAATTTTCTCCTCGGTAAAGCCACCTGTCGCAATGATTTTTACATGATCAAACCCTTCATCATCTAGTGCTTGACGTAGAGCAAAGATAAGTTCTGGATTGACTCCTCGCGGGTCAAATGGTCCCATAATATGCTCATTGCGTAAGAAATACTTATCAACAACGTTGTTAGATGTGTCAAGACGTACGCCTTTTAATTCCTCTTTAAAAGCATGCGCGACTTTTAATGAATCGGTGATAACATCATTATTATAATCAACGAGTACCATCAGTTCGTCATCTGGATAGACTTCTTTGTAGGCTTTTGATGCGGCAACAACGTCACCTTCAAACAATTGAATGAGAGCATGCGGCATCGTGCCCATGCCGGTTTTTCCCCACCATTCATTCATCGCGTGGGTCGCTTGAGCAGTTGATCCACCGATAAATGCGGCGTAACCGTCTCCCGCTTGTTGGGTATAGTGATCATCTCTATCTCCCATAAACATGACCGGTTTTTGTTTACCTGATGTCCGCCCTGCTTTTACTACGTTATAGACATTAGTCGCAACCGAGGTACGACGCGCTAATATACCGTCAATAATCCCTTCTAAATAACCAAATGATTGATAAGGGCCTTTAATCGTTAAAACTGTTTCAAATGGACTGACTTTATCACCATCTTTTAGCGAATGAATTTCTAAATTTTCCGGCTCATCGCTAAATGTATGTAATAGCGCAATCGCCTCATCCGTTCCACAAAGTACTGCATGATTTTTTTGGAAAAACTGCATGATCACTTCATTATTCGGACGTTTCTTTTGGGCAATTTCCTTTGTTTTCAAGAAATAAACAGCTGAGAACCAACCATCTTTAATACGTTCATCAAACTTAAATGTTTTATTAGTCAAACGGTCAATCTTACCATTTAATTTTAAACTGATTTCTTTTTCCATTCGTATTAACCCCTTATTTTCATTTATTTATTTTTATTTTACCGCTCTGTCTGACGTAAATGCGTTAATTCCTCTTTAGAGACTAGAATCGTGCGTGGTTTGCTTCCATTTTGTCCAGAGACAATCCCCTGGTTTTCTAATGAGTCTATAATCCTTGCTGCTCTATTATAGCCTATTTTGAAACGACGTTGAAGTAAAGAAGTGCTGATTGTCTCGTTTTCTGATACGAAATTTAACGCTTCGTCATATAATTCATCCGTCATTTCTTCTTGTTCAATAGACTGTAGTAATTCTTCTTGTTCGAATAAATAGTTTGGCTGACTTTGTTGTTTTAAATACCTTGTGACCCGTTCAATCTCATCATCTGATACATATGCGCCTTGAATTCTTACTGGGTGCCTTGCCCCGTTTTCAACAAACAACATATCGCCTTTACCTAATAACCGCTCAGCTCCTGCTGTATCTATCATCGTGCGTGAGTCCACTTGAGATGCCACACTAAAGGCAATACGCGAAGGTATATTAGACTTTATCAGTCCTGTCACGACATCGACAGATGGTCGTTGCGTCGCAAGAAGCAAGTGAATCCCAGCAGCACGTGCTTTTTGAGCTATACGACAGATAGCGTCTTCCACATCTTGTGGGGCAGCCATCATTAAATCGGCCAACTCATCGATGACAATGACAATCATCGGTAAGGTCGCTTGACCACTTTGACGCATCTTCTCGTTATAGCGAGATAAGTCTCGCGCCCCACTTTCAACAAATTGTTGATAACGTCGTTCCATCTCTTCAACAGCCCATTTGAGCGCTTGAGTGGCGGCTTTTACATCAGTAATAACCGGGCTAACTAAATGCGGCAAGGCATTGTATGGTTGAAGCTCAACCATTTTCGGATCAATAAGAAGTAAGCGCACTTCCTCTGGGGTTGCCTTATAAAGTAACGATAAGAGTATAGTATTGATACAGACACTTTTTCCTGAACCCGTCGCACCTGCGATAAGACCGTGCGGCATTTTTTGAAGATCTGTTACAATGGCTTCACCTGAAATATCAAGACCTAGTCCGACCGTTAAAGGTGATGACGCCTGTTGAAAAGTAGCTGAAGCGAGAATTTCACTTAACATTACCGGACGGGTTGCATCATTTGGGACTTCAATCCCAATCGCATGTTTACCTGGAATGGGCGCTTCAATTCGGATGTCTTTTGCTGCTAAACTTAACTTCAAATCATCGCTTAGGTTTTTTACTTTACTTACTTTCACACCTGTCTCAGGTTTAATCTCAAAACGGGTGACACTTGGACCTTGCATCACGTTAACAACCTCTGCTCTGACATTAAATTGGCTGAGTGCCTCAATTAAACGGGTTGATTGTTCACGTATAAACGTATCATCCTCATTCGCAGATACGACCGGGTCGTTTAATAAATGAAGTGGTAGTGCTTGGATGGTTGATTTTTCAACTGTTAGAGGCAGGTCATTATTTGGCATTGCCCTTTTCTCAACAGATTGATGACTTACTTGATCTAAGTGTTGATCATGACGTGCCACGGCAGTTCGTGTTTGATTTTTTGTCTTTTCTTGATTATTTATTTGTTCTTGTTGTTTTAAACGATCATAGTAGCGTTTTTTATCACTTGGGCGCATCCGCACGTTAAAGGGTGTGTGACCCTTTCTCATTTCACGTTTAGCTGGTTCGTGAACTGGGGACCGTTTTAGCACTGTTTCCTGCTCATCTGTTTCAGATACTTCCTGATGCACCGGAGTTGATTGAGTTAAAGTAGGTTTATCTTCTTGGCTAACAAGCTTACCGGCATTCACTTCGTTGCTTGTGTTGACATCATTGACGTCTTCCATTCGGATAGAAGTGTTTGACACTTCTTGTTCCTCTCTAATAAACACACCGGTACCTTCTATCCTATCTTCTTCATTTTGTTCAGGTAATGAAGGTTGTACGTCTAGTTGGGTGTCTTTTTCATTTAGGCGAGAGACATCCTCTGTTTCAACTGGTACCTGTCTCTTTTGGCCAATCCGGTCGTATGCATAATCCGACATTTCTCCACGCGTCCGTCTCACTTCGCTTAAAATATTTGATACATAAGCTGGTGATGTGTAATCAGTTGTTTGACGCATGATTTGAGCGGTTTCTGACGTTGCCGCTGTTTTTTGCAGGCGTTTTTTAAAACCATAAACGGGTGACGGAATTTCGGTCACTTTAAATGGTTTGTTTGATCCCTCTTTAGGTGACTTTCGGTCTTCTTTCTCATCTAAAGTCATATCTTGACGGTGTGACTCTCTACTTTTTCCTACTTCATCTATTGAAACAGGAAATTTAAACTCGCGTTCTTTCGGATAATAATAAGTCACTTTCGTATCAATTTTACGATAAGGTGTTCTTTTTTGCTTCACTTGCTTTTCATCTCTATGTATAACGTCTTTCTCCTCATCAGTGCCTTGTTCATCATCAGGATGGAAGAGGTGACTAAAGTGTTGTTTAAATTTATTCCACATATGATTCACTCTCTCTATAAAGTCATTAGTTTCATTTTAACAAAGTTTTCGTTAAAATGGTTTATTTCTACATTATTTTTTCATCCTGAAAAAAAACGCAAAAGAACAAGGTCTTTTGCGCACATCATCTTTAAAATGTAAATTCATCGCCAGCCTTAACCTCATCACCTAAGACATAAATGCCTTTTTCTTCTGGCGCATTTGGTAAGCCTAATTCACGCTGTGAACAAATCATACCAAATGAATCTTCACCACGTAAATTGGCTTCTTTAATTTCCATACCACCTGGCATAAGAGCGCCAACTTTAGCGACAACAACATGTTGGTACTTAGCTACATTAGGCGCACCGCACACAATTTGAACGGTCTCAGTCCCTAAATCAACTTGACAGACATTTAATTTATCCGCATTTTGATGTTTGCGAATATCTTTTACAAAACCTACGACAAACTTGGGTGATAGATCGATATCGAGTGGTTTCTCTAAACCATTTTGTTTTAAAACATCGTTCATCTCACTTAAGAAAGCGCCATCTAACTTAAATTGACCGTCTTTAAGCGAGAAGTACTTTGACGCATGAAAGATATTGTACCCGAGAATTGTCTCATCGGTCGTATCAAAAATTTCTACAACATCACCAAAACGACGAAAACTTGTTTCGTAACGTTTACCTGTCTTAATTGGTAACATAAGGACGTCACCTATTCCTGTTTGATTGTAATACACGTTCATTCTTGACTCATTCCTTTTCTAATTAATCTGTTGGTTTATTCTTTGCCATAACGAAGATCGGCGTAAGAGCATCCTCTTCATATAAAAATGACAAAGCCGTAATCGGCACTTGTCCTTCTGAGAAGAATTGCATGGCCATCTGTTGTAGTATATCATATCCTTTCGGATTGTGAATATCTGCGATAATAAAAGCATCTTGATGTGGGATACAAAATGATAATTCACCTGTCGCGCGCTCTTTTTGATTCTCTAAAAATTCATCAAGCAAAATCCGGCTTGCGGTATAGCCGTCTTGATTTTTAACGAAGTAAAAATCATTCCCTGCCACGGTTTGTTTATTCAAATCAACGGGTAAATCTGCAAGATTCATCAAAGCATAATCATGTAACTGATCTTTTGTCCAACCACTTTCCTGAAGTAAGGCTTGATCGATTAATTGATAACTCGTCTCTAAGTCTAGCGCATAAAAAATCGTTGTTTCCGCTGTGTGTGGAGTCGAAACCAGTTGTTTATCTAAACCATGTGTCGTGTTAAAACTCTCCGCCCGAATCACAGGGAATACCTGTTTTTCATTTCCGCGAAGGCTATGTGTGACTTTTAATTTATTTAAAGATTGTGTAACTTTTTCAACGAGAGGCCACAGTGCTTGGTCCCCTACTTTTTCGTATTTTTCTATTAATTTTGTTAAGTGAATGGTGACGCCTTGATTCGTCTCTTGGTCAACGACACGATACTGATCCGTTTCACGATCAAACTGGGTTTGATACGATGTCTCATCAAAGGCTTGATCCAGCTTTCTTTTTATTTCGAAACTCTTTTGTGACATTCTATTCATCCTTTCAACGTGCATGCATGACTTATTGTATCATGAGTTAAAGGTCAAACAAAAAGAAAGTACCTAGTACTTTCCCTTGTCCTACATATATGACCACTCTGAGCCGTTAAATCTGATCTAAAAATGCCTCGATTTGTTCACGTGTTTTCCGGTCTTTACTAACAAAGCGTTCTACTTCTTCGCCATCTTTATACGCTAAGAAACTTGGAATACCATAAATATCATGCGCGATACAAATATCGATAAATTCATCACGATCAACATACGTGAAGTTTATATCTTCGTATTTTTTTTCTAATTCAGGAATAAATGGCTCAATCACACGGCAATCCGGGCACCAATTAGCTGAAAATAAAAAGACTTGTTTTCCTTGTTGTTTTAATTCTTGAAACTGTGCTTCTGTTTGTAGTTTTTCCAAAGATAATCCCTCCGACTTACTCATAATTGATTTTCATATCACCAAACTGAATCCAGCCTTTTTTCCTCATCCATTCAGACAACAAGAAAGAAATCACCATCGGTCCAATGATATGAACAAAGAGTACCATAAAGAGGACAGACATTTCAAATCCCATGGTTTGAAAACTCATAATTTGACCAACTAAACCACTCGTTCCCATACCAGCACCTGAGGCATTATTCGTCATTTGAAATACGACCGTTCCGAGTGGTGCCATGATCATACCTGCGACTGTTGGCGGAATTAAAATAAGCGGTTTTTTCAATATGTTAGCAATTTGTAACATCGATGTTCCGATACCTTGCGCAATAAAACCACCAAACCCGTTCTCGCGATAACTACTTACCGCAAACCCTACCATTTGAGCAGAACAACCAATCACACTTGCGCCTGCAGCTAATCCGTCCAGTGATAACATTAAGGCAATCGCCACGCTTGAAATAGGGGCTGTTAATGCCCAGCCCATCACAACCGCCACAATAATCCCCATAATAAACGGTTGTTGCGCCGTTGACCAGTTAATAATTTCGCCTAAACCTGTCATCAAACGATCAACGGGGGGACCAATAAAACTACCGACGATAAATCCCACAAGAATCGTCACAAAGGGGGTTAAAATAATATCGACTTTCGTCTCTTTATAAATCAACTTTCCGAACTCACTCGCAAATAAAGCACTGATATAAGCCCCGACCGGGCCAGCTAATTGATAGCCAAACGCCCCCGCAAACAAGGTAGAAAATAATACGAGCGGCGGTGCCTGTAAACTATAGCTTATCGCGATTCCAATGGCCCCTCCAACGACTTTTCCATCCATCGCAAAAGTTCCCATCTCGACGAGACTTTCAGTTATGACCGATGTGCCAAAAAAGTTAGCTAATTGTTCACCAATCGTATTTAAAATGAGTCCAATAATCAACGAGCTAAACAAACCTAGTGCCATAAAGCTTAACGCTTTAATAAAATATTGATGAAATGATACTTCAATATGTTTTTTCTCTAAAAACGTGCGCATGTGACTGCCTCCCTGAATCATACTTATTTTTTATTAATCTTTACAGCTTATCTTACCTTAAGTTTATACAGTTGACAAGACACATGTTGCGCTAAATAGTTTATAGTCATTCCCTCTCATTGAAGTTTGGACATGAGACTTGTTATAAAAGAACGAAAACGTCCATATATGATTTGTTCGATATGTTTATATTGATTTATGAAGTTAATTCGATCATATGTAATTGTATTTTTTTACTTCTTTTCTTTTTATTTACACTGTAATATAATCAAATTATGACAACTGTAAGAGCCCAAAACAAAGTTATGGTAAGTAATCATATTGCATTAGAGGAGGAGACGAATGAAAAGAGTTATTCTTTTGCTTTTTGTTGTGTCAATTATCATTATGATGATGTTTAAATCAGGTCCTGAACCTAGCTTAAGAGGATTTTATCAAACTGTGAATACTGCATTGAAATAGAGCCACTTGAGCGGAAAATAGAGCCATTCAGGGCGGAGAACTGAGCCACTGAGTGCAATGAAGAGAGCCACACC
>NZ_FPAI01000021.1 GCF_900116255.1 Halolactibacillus miurensis | reverse complement strand
TTTAGGGGGTTATGATGGAAAAACAATCCGTTGTATTAAGATTCCCAAAAACACTTTTGAATAGAGTGGACAAATACAAAGATGAAAAAGGGTTTGGTACTCGTACACAAACTATTTTTCACCTCATACAAGTAGCACTCGACAAGTCGGGCAATTAAGACGGGGAAGTCCTATCCCTTGCCCAAAGGCGATTCATCCCCCACTTACTCATTGGGCTTAGCCCATAACATTCCTTGAAGATGGGGGTTTTCTCGCCTAATTTAGATAAAAATTACCGTACTTACCTTTTTTCACACTCATGACACCACCACACTTTTTACAACGAATATCTTTCGGTTTAATTTTTTTCAAGGTGTTAGAAGCTACTTCGTTTGCTTCAGGATTCATTTTCAATATCATGCTAATCAGATTTTCTTTGTCGATTAGTTTTACTTCTGAAGCATGAGCGAGCACCTTTGCTGATTTTGTGAAACTGTTTGTGGCGACAACCCACGATTCATTGGTTTTGTAATAGGTTGCTGCAGCAATAACCTCTTGGACAGCTTTAATCCCAACTGGTTTAATATATCTTTTCGCTTGGACAGCAATTTTTTTACCATCTTTACTTAGTAAGAGATCAGCGCCAAAATCCCCTCTGGCACTTGTAACTTTGACAGCATAACCATTGTCTCTAAATAGCGTGGCCAAATAATGCTCGAATTGAAAGCCGCCCATCTGTAGGATGTCTTCTATGCCGGATTTTTTGAGTCTTAGTTGCAGTTTTTGTTTAATTAAAACCCTGGTAAACCCTATACATCCAACAATAGTAACAAATAAAAATAATGGCCAATATACCTGATGGTATACGACCATTATTAAAGAAAATAGCACACAAAACAGTATCATATTTACTGAATTTATTCTTGTTTTTCTTTTTCTCAAAATAGCACCACCCTATTTATTAATTTGAAATACACCTGATATTAAACAATCTAATTTACTCATTCGTTATCTGCCCCTTTTAAATAGTGATTATCAAACATCTATCGTTTTCTTATTAGAAAGAGATCTTTTAAAAAGTTATAAGCTTAAACTTTGCGATGTTTCTTGCTTATCTTCAATAACGTTATCATATGCATCTTCAAAATTATCACCAGTATGATCAATGTAGTCAACTATTTCATCCACTCGATTATCTTTGAGATAATCATTATAATTACTCCCGTTTGTTTCAATATATTTTTGCAATTCTTTTTCTTTATCAAGAAATTTATTCAAGTACTTTTCTGTATTTGCAATTTCAACATCTAATTTAGCGTTTTCTTTTTTTTCTAATGCCGAAATATGTTCATAGCTCATAAATCCGCCTCTAATTTCATCATGATAAGATTCATGTATACCATTTAAAACATTCGATTTTAGATATTCTAAGCTATCCAATTCTTCTTTGGCTGAAATTATAGAATATTTATTATCTACTACTTCTTCAAGTAATTTCATTGAATCTATTGACTGGTCGACTTTGTTTAAAGTAATGTATTTTTCGTACTTATTTATAAAATCATTTACCCTATCCGTTTCAATCGAATTATCAGCCCTATCTGTCACTTGAACTCTCAGTGTGTAATCATTTCCGGTAGAACTAACTTGTTTATCAAATAGTAGCTTGGCTGTTTTAGTTGTGTCATTTCTAAATGGAATATTTGCTTCCTCGTTTTTCATGAAACTCTTAACAACATTTGAGCCTAGTTTAAAAACATCTTGAGCCTCTGCCTTATTAAAATGATACATTTCAGCTTCTGTCGATCGACGATTTATTACTCTTTGAAATCCCAAAAGTTTAATATATTCATCAAATCTAGGTACATTATCAATAACATCTGATAAGCCTTGTTCTAGCTGACTATTTTCGGAATTTAGATTACTTAATTCCGAAGCTAATTTGCCAGACCTTACTCTTAATAAGCCAACTTCTTTGGTCAAACTATTATTACTTTGTGTTAATTCCCTATTTTTAGCTTCTAACTGTTTAACGAACTTAGGCAAGAAGTCTCCTTCCTCAAGCTCCGTCAGAAGCTAGGTGGGAGATGAATTGCCAATTGTTGTTATGATTTTCCACTGTCACATCTTTGAAACTGACTTGTTTGTAGGTCTTTCCCGGCTTTGTAATATAAGCATTGTGGATGTCTTTGACGTAAAGACCTACGTTAGTAAATCCGCTAACAAATCCGATTTTTCCAAAAATGCGTACAGTGTCATTCAAATGAATACCTTTCATTTCTTTTGTGTTTTTTTTGTTGCGTTTTTGTGTTAGGTTCTTGTTCTTCCGACCTTTTCTAGCTGTCGCTTCGTGTAAAGAACGTTTTTTCTTTCTGAATTGCTTGATATAAAATATAGTAGGTGGATTTTCTTTGATATGTTGAATGCCTGATATGGCAATCGCATCATTATAATGTGTCTTCTCTAGATGAAGTTCTTTTCTTCTTGGCGTTGTTTCAGAACCGTAGATGATTCTAGCATCAGGATATCTACGAAACGTACGTATTCTTAAGGCATTCATGAATGGCGGTTCTTTATACGTTGGTACTTTTTTTCTTTTCTCCATCCAGTTCCAAAGAATGCGACCTCTTTTATGATTGTCGCTTGTGTGACAATCTGTGCATACGCTAATTAAGTTTGAAGGTGCATCGCTTCCACCGTGGCTTCGATAGATAATGTGATGCGTGTTAAGAATGTTCCCTTTTTTCTTGCACACTTGACAGGTGTAGTTGTCACGAGCAAAAACATAATAACGGACATCGTGATACCCGAAGGTATCCCCTTCTTGATAAGATTTCCCTTGGATGCCTGGATTTTTCATCTTTTGGACATCAAACTTTCCAACTTCAATATGCAATGTTACCTTCGGTAAAAGAGAAGTGAATGTATCAATCCAAAAGAATACATTTTGTGTACGACTTTCAAGACTTGGTGGTAGCCAGCTTTTGGGTCTGGGGCTTGTGAAAGGTGTTTTTTTCTTAACCCATTTCCCTTTCTTGTTTGAGTAAACACGCGTTGTTTTATGTTTGAATTTACATTTTCTGTAACGTGTTTTACGAGAGCGTCTGCTTCTTCGGTAGATTTTTTTAGTTTCAAGTAGCCCCTTTATATCTTGGCGACATTCAATGTTGCCTTTTGCTAAGACTCTGTCTTCTTGTGTAATCGCAACACCTGTGTACTTAGCGCCTAAATCAATACCGACATGTGATTCATGTGTTGTCTCACCCGTCGCAATCAACATTTGAATCGTAAAAGGTTTGTAACTTATAATTTTTGCTTTCTTTTCTTTGAGTAATTGTCTTGCTTTTTGGTTTTTACAAGGGTCCAAATTCGACCCCCGCATTGATTTGACGAATACTCTCAAGATTCGTCCTCCTTTTAGAGTTAGTTTCCCTTCGCCAATGTTAGAAAAGCTTCGTGCAACAGGTTGACCACTCCTACCTCTCAGAGTCATTACAGCGCCTGAACGACAAAATGTACTAGGGAATCATACAAAGCCGTATTCACTTTTCTAACGTAGTCCTCGAAAGACTTAGGCTAGACAATTAGGGCTTTTACAAGCCCCCACTTCAAAACGCGTTAGCGTTTAAGTGGGGGTAATTGACCAACTTCAATCCAATTCGTTTTTGTATTAAATGTAACGTCTTTTTTATATTTATTTCCTGCTTTACTTTTTAGTGCTACATTAACTTTTTTCCCCGATAAAAGTTTTTGTGCTTCTGTTTTAGAGATATTTTTCTTTCCGAGTTTTTCTAAACCGTTCTTCCATAGTGTTGTAGAGCATCCTTCTTTATATCCCGAACAAGAATAACCTTTCTGATTTTCATACATTGGACGGCCACAATTCGGACATTTCGCAATCACTTCTTTTTCTTTTTTTCCTGAAGATAATTGTTTTGCGTTTTTTCTTATCTCCTTGGCCATCTTATTAACCATGCCTTCAAGTTCTTCATAAAAAACTTCCGTACTTAGCTCACCTTTTTCAATAGATGCTAATAATGTCTCAAAAAAGGCCGTTAATTTAACATTGTACAAGCTGAAATCGTCCGGCATCATATTAATGAGTTCACGACCTAAAGCAGTGGACATAATTTTTCCGTTCTTATTCATAATAAATTCCCGCTGATATAATTTCTCGATAATTTCAGCTCTTGTTGCTACCGTACCGATTCCTTGTACTACACTTAACATTTTACGTTCGTCTTTATCCAATAAAAACTTTCCGGCATTTTTCATATCATTGATCAGCGAACCCTCTGTATAATATTTTGGTGGCGTTGTTGCTTTTTCTTTTAATTCATAATCTAAAATATCATCTAATGTTACGTTAGATAATGTATCTTCTGATTTTTTTTCTTCATCATATAGAGATCGCCAACCTAATTCAATATATCGTGAATCTTTTGTATCGAAACGATATTCACCATCACTAAATGAAAGAGTGGTTATTTCTTTAACAGCATAAGGATAAAAAGCCGCAATAAAACGAGTGAATATTTCGTTATACAGTAATTTTTGGTCACCTTCGAGATTTTTTATATTTGCATTTGTTGTGATTGTAATAGCTTCGTGATCATTAACTTTTGATGGATTTACAAATGTTTTCTCTATTTTATATCCTTCTGTAAGTATGTGATTTACCACATTATTATCTTGGTGTTTTTCTAAAATACCTGGTAAGTTTTCGTCACTTGCAATATATGTGCTGTCTGTACGAGGATACGTTACAAACTTACTCTCATATAATTTTTGCGTAACAGTGAGTGTTTTTTTTGCTCCCCACTTATGCTTTTTATTCATGTATTCTTGTAAGGTTGTTAAATCAAATAGCCCTTTGGGCTTTTCCTTTTTAATCTCCTTATCGATTTTCCAGCCTGTGCGATTACCCAACATATTAAGGATTGTATTTGCATGATTTTTGTCTAATCGCTCATCTTTATCTAATTTTAATTCAAATGCTCCTTTACCATCTTTAATAGGCGCAATGACAGTATAAAACACTTCTTTTGAAAAGTTTTCAATTGCTAAGTCTCGTTTAACGATCATAGCAAGAGTAGGTGTTTGTACTCTTCCTAATGACAACACTTTTTGATTGCCAGTCACTTTTGTTGCGAGTTGTGTAGCATTTAATCCAATAAGAAGATCGCTTTCTTCCCTTAGTTTTCCTGCTTCTGCTAAGCCCTCATAGTCTTGGCCATCTTTCATGTTTTCGTAAGCTTTTAGAATACCTGAATCCGTGCTGTCTTGTACCCACAATCTCTTTAATGGCTTATTGATACCTGCAAGTTTATAGATATTTCTAAAAATATGTTCTCCTTCTCGCCCTGCATCGGTCGCAATAACGATAACATCAGCTTGTTTCATCTGATCAACAATTATTTTATATTGTTTCTTAATACCGGTATCATCAATTACTTTTCTAGGTATATCTTTAATGAAAAATGGAAGGTGTGATATATCACCCTTCCATCCCCAATTGCTATTCATTTCTTCGGGTTTTACACATGTAACAAGGTGACCAAAAGCACTCACATAGATACGGCCATCATTTCCTTGATAGTGGCCACCTATCTCTTTATATCCACCTGATAGTGTTTTAGCTAAATCTCTTGCTACTGACGGTTTTTCACAAACAAAGACTTCCTTCATGATCCATTCTCCTATCTATCTTCTTTTTTTTAAGCTCATTATTCCAATCCCATTTTTCTTCTCTTTTAGGTCGTTGGGGAACATGGGAAGTAAATTTCACTTTATGTTTATCTATTCTCTTATATGCATAACACGATAATTTATTAGCGAACTCATTACCTGCTTGATCGTTGTCTACACATAACTTTATTTGTTCAATATCCTTTTTTTGTTGTCTCAATACATCTGACGTACTAGATATTGTTCTAAATACGATTTCATGCTTTAATCCATCCATACTTTTAAGCAAACAATTCTTAATATTTTTTTTATATAAACTCATATAGCTAAGCAAGTCGATCGGCGATTCAAAAAAGTATATTTTTTTAGGTTGACCTATTTGAACGGAAAAACCTTCATACGTGTTTTCTTCGGTGTTTTTAAGTATTTTTTTGAAATAAGCTCGGTCTGGGCTAATTCGCTTTTCTTCAGGAATAAGTGTAGTTCCTTGTAAGCTGGCTCCAATAGTCATATTGTCTTTTTTCCACTTGAAAACAATATTTTTGTAGCTGTCCTGCTTTATATAATCTGTTTTAATTAAATCCCTTACAATATCTTTGTCTATACCTCTCTCACCAATCAGGTAAGACTCAATAGCATCTGTATTACTAACTTCATTTACGTTATAAACAAACTCATCTAAGTAATTATTGCAACTTTGATGATCAAATGTCTTGATTTCTTTTTGGCCAAGATCGGCATTTATTTTGAGAACAGACTCTTGAAAACTCAATCCCTTCACGTGCATTAAATAGGTAATGGCATTACCACTAACGCCTTTTGAGTTCCATGTGAAGTAGTTTTGTTTCGTATTGATAACTAAACTATCGTGATCACTATGACGATAATAACTTCCTTCTTGCTTCAAAGGCTCTCCTATAGCTAGAAGATAATCAACCATATCCACATCGTTAGCCACTTTTTTTTGATCTTCATTAACAAACAACAATATCAACCTCCCTCTATAAAATAAGTTATTCTTAAAATTTCGTTGATTTACTCCGTTTTTCTATCCAATATGATATTAAACCACAGATTAGTCAAACCTAATTATTCAAAAAATATTAAATATTGGAATGCGAGGCCTGGGTGAAATAAACATCAATGCTTTAATTTCCATTAAATGTATATAAAGGTATAATCGCACGTGTGGATCTCCACTTATTCATGGCGGTGTACCCTCCCATGTCTCACGGCATCTATGTGCGCAAATTCCTTCGCTCAACCTCTCCATGGTGGATGCCGGAAATGCTCCTTTGGTGGGTCTAGGCCCTAATGGAAATAATATCGACCGGCTAATCCGTGCTTCAATTGTTTAGATGTAACGGTGTGTCATCAGCGTTATTTTTTGATCTTGTGTACTTACTTTCTTTTAAGCAGCTTCCTGAATTCCCTGTAATGATGGGATATCTTGCATCATGCGTTGTGGATCAAATGCACACTTGCGTGTGCCTATCACATAAAAGATTTTAATTAGTTTTCTAGCTAAGGCGATAAAGGATTGTTTCCCTGTTAACGGGTTGTTGGCTCGTGTGCGATAGTAGTCATGTAATTGGCTGAAGGCGGCATTGTGCTTGGCTAATGGAATGGCAACCTGATAAAGAATATTTCTAAGTCGTTTGCGTCCTCTTTTTGTAATGGAGGTGCGCCCTTTGTGTAAGCCCGATTGGTTCATCTTTAAATTAAGTCCCGCTAGTTTAATAATTTGGCGTGGATCTCGGTATTGTGTGATATCACCAACTTCAGAAAAGAAGGCCACCACTGTCATCGCTCCAATGCCTTTGATATTCATCATTTCTTCTGCGCCTGGAACCTCCATCACAAGCGTGACGAGATCATTTTCTAGTGACGCTAATCGTTCTGCCAAGCCATGATATTGATCCATAAGATAAGCCATTTCCTGACGTGCCATCTTTAAACCAACACGTATGCCTACACTATTTTCAGCGGCCGTTTTCAAAGCGCGAATACGCTTTATACCTACTGAACGCTTCGTTACCTTGTTGACCTCTTCTAGTAACACATCTTCCGATGTGTTGATAATATCCACAGGGAAGTATCCCTCTGTTAAGAGATGCAAAGCCGAGCGACCTGTCCAGTCTTTGAATACCGTAAGGAATTCAGGGAAGTAGCGATCCAGCAGATTATGCACTTGTGCTTTGATCGATGATAAGTCTTCCTGAATCATGTCATGTAACTTCATACCTTCACGTAATTCGGCGAACAGCTCCTCTGGTAACGTCGGTTCGTTGAACCGGCCATCTTTGATTAATTGTGCGATGACCTTCGCATCTTTTGCATCGTTTTTTGTTGGTGAATCATCGTCCATCTCTTTCGAACGCTTCACTTTTAACGGATTCACGACGACAACCTTAAACCCAAGGTCTTGTAGATAATAAGCTAAGTTCAGCCAATAGTGTCCTGTTGGTTCCATGCCAATAATAACGTCTGAGCGTCGTTCGACATGTCTGAGTGTTTCAACCCAGGTCAATAAGTCTTTAAAGCCAGGGAGTGTATTCTCAAACGCCAAGCGTTTCACAAGATCTCGACCGCGATCATCAATCGCGCGAGCCACGTGCTTACGTTTAGCGATATCCACCCCAATAATTAATGTGTTTTCTGTGATTTGCATTAAGCGTTGATTTTGTGTAAAATCCATTGTAGAAGTCTCCTTTCGGTACTTGAATTAGAGGTCATCGATGACACTCACTATCGTACCAAAGGGGCTTCTTTTTTGCATTCTTCAAAATCATTTATTTTCCCTCGTATTTAGTTCCTTACAGGAATGCTCCTTATAGGCTAAAAATAGATTCAATTAATGAATAATATACAGATTTTCCCCTCTCTTGGATAATCATTAAATAACTGCTATCACGGTTTATGAAGAAATCAAATGCAACATAGATCAACAGAAGAATTATTAACATTCTAAATATAGTTCTTGATGGAAAACTTCTTTTCTTTTTCTTTATCTCTCTCAAATAACGAGCTTCTTTGCGTTCATAAGCCATCTGATCCTTTAAACGTTCTCTTTCAGCTTTCGTAATCTGTCTTTCTCGATGCTTTTTATCTTGCTGAATTTCCTTTAAGAATGCTATCTTCGCTTTCTGTAATTGTTCATCAAAAGCTTTCTTTTTTCGTTTATTCTGTCGATGCACTCGTAAACGTCTTTTGCTATTAATAAATATATATCGAGTAATTTTTTTCGCTATTCCCCATGCTTTTCTCGAAAAAATAATCCATTTATTTTGCTCTTCTTCTTCAATGTTTGGTACAGAAACGGCTTGTGTGAGTGGTGCTTCTTTTTTAGAATTGTTTAAAGGGAATTCTGCATCTACTTTTGCTTCCTCTAATGTCATTTGATTTAATGTTAGTTCTTTACTTCTTTCTAACTCCCGTTGTTGTTCTTCAAGCTCTAGTCGTCTTTTTTTACGTTCAACCTCAGACATCTCTACTTGTTCATTTAAAGTTGATAGTTCTTCCTCAGCTAGTTCTTTTTGTTTCTCAAGTTCAGCTAAAGTTTTTTCATGACGCTCTCTTTTTCGTTTTTCTTCATTTCTTTTTTCTTGAGCTTGTTGCTCAAGTTGATATCTTTTTTCCTCTAATGCCTTTATCTGATTAAGACGGTCCTGTTCTAACTTTTGTTCTTCATTTCCCTTGCTATCCACAACTTGTTTAATTTGATCGATTTCTTGCTTTAGTCTATTTAATTGTTCTTGATGCTCTAACTCCCTATTACTAGACTCTTTTTCTTGTTCTCTAAGTAAAGTAACTAATTGCTCTTTTTCTTCACGTAGATCATTAACTTTTTCTTTTTGTTTTTTCGCTTCAGGGATATTAATACTTGTTTCTATAATTGCTTCATCAGAAACGTTTTTAACATAGTTTTTAATGTCTATATCTATGCCCTTATTATTTAAAATGATATTAAAAAGACTCTCGATATCACCATTAATGATGATGCGAGAGTTAAATAAAATATCTTTGGATTCTTGTTCAATAATTTTATAACCGATTTTAGACTTCTTGCCTTTAATCTTATATCGATTAACAGCTTCTAAAAGCATCTCATTTGCCCTAGTAAATGTGAGGTATTTACCGAAAGAGAATATATCGTCTGTATGATTGATGTTTTTAAACTCTATCAAATACAACTTTGTTACCCCCTACTTCATTAACTTTTGTATCATAACACGTGTAGCCATTGATCCACTTGATCCAATACCTCTTGTTGTCGCACGTGCGCCGCCACCGCCATACCACATATGTTTTAGTATAGATGGACTTTTAATAATAAGTGCTCCCGCCCCAATCGCTAGCATCATATTACCTTCACCTGTAAATAAAGTGTTAATAATGAGCGTCATGAGAAAGAGTTTTGTTAATAGTGATAACACTTGTGATAACAATTCTCTCCACCATACTTGCATAAAGTTATTATCATCAGCGATCATTGATAAAGCTACGGGGGCGATAAAAACTTGCATCAGTAATATATCTGCATAAAATACACAAACGGAATAAAGAAACATAATGAAGACAACCAGGAAAAAGATTAAAAATAAAACAAGTACAATTCCACCCATCCCTGTATAAAAACCTGTTAAGGCTGCTTTTAATAGTGTGAATCCGGCCTGTCCATCAAAATCTGTCCCTGCTGCCGCAAAATAGTTGGATAAAGGAAAAGCTACGTCAAAGATCATCCAACGCAAAAACCAAGGTAAAACCAATAAAGCTCCTGCGCTTTTTCCCACACGAACGAAAATTTCATCTAAAGGGTACTGTTGTGTCCCTGTTGATGTATTGATGATGTACTCGATAATTTTATAAACGACAACGACAACCGCAGCCAAACTGGTCAACCAAGTTAAAATATTAATTATATCGTTTGCAAAGTCATTCTCAGGTATATTAAAAACGAGCTCATTGACGAGTGATAAAATAAAATTCATGAACTCTTCTATCCAACCGTTTAAAGTGTCTTCGATTAAACCATTAAGTTCCCCTTTTATCCAATCTGAAACCATTTACTCCACCTCGTTTCTCAACACCGACATCATTCGTTTTGCATTATCTAATTCTTGGGTTTGTCTGTCTTCTGATGCGTTTTGTGCTTCAATCAATTGTGTTTCTTCTATTGTCTTAACACCATTATTATAAGCTTCATTTAGGCTATCATAATACGCTTTGGCTTCATCGGACATATGATATCGATAATCTTGTTGCGACACCGTGTATTGATCCAGTAGTCCAGGAAATAGCTTAAATTGAAAAGCTTTTTTCATCTTGATAGGGTACTTTCCGGCAATAATCAAAATACTTTCGTCTTCTTTCATTGTTAAAATTTCATCCATATTCATCAATGACCTTTGAGAATATGAGTAATTATGAGAACTGGATGAACTACCTGTTTTTCCTTTCGATACCGAATGACCCCCTGTATCAACTTTGATGGTTGTTTTACCCATCAGATTACTAAAATAGGTTGCCGATGTTTCATTAACATTACCTAAGCACAGTTTGAATGCACAGTTACCAAGTATCGATTCAGCTTTATCTCGACCGTATTTATCAACCATTTGCGAGTGATTTTGAAGAATGGTACAACATCCGATACGATAACCACGACACGTTGCTAAAAATTCTTCATAATCATTAAAACGTCCGAGGTTGGGGAATTCATCAAGTAAAAATACGGTTGGTACGGGTAATTTTGCACCATGATTATCACCGAGTAAGTATAACTCTTGAAACATTTGTGTAAAGAATAGATTAATCAGAGATTCCCAGGTCTTATCCATCGTAGGGATTAATACATATAGTGCTATACGTTTTTTCCCAATGTCTTGAAAAAAGAAATCGTTCGTACTTGTAAAGTTTGATACTTCTTCATCAACGTAATCACCAATAGTTGTGAGTAAACTAATGATGATGCTTCCTCTTGTGTTTTGTTGTGATTTCTTAAATCCTAATTCGTAAGTACGCCTAGCCGGATGTCTTAAATCTAAGGCCATAAATTGATTGTCTAATTCGCTTTCGCCGTCTTCATTGGCTTCAGGATCAAATTCTTGTAGAAAGTCTAAGATACCCTCCATATTGCGTTTCTCTGGTGGAAATTCAGTCTTTGCAAATAATATCAGTGCTTTTAGTAAACTAAGCTGAGAATTAAACCAAATGTCTTTTTTCTTTGGATCGTTTTTTGCACTGACAACCGTATTTGCAACTGTCGTTGCATCTAAGTCCTTACGTACATAACCAAAGGGGTTATAACGATCTGAAGCTGTCATGTTCTTAAAATTTATCACCCGGACTTCGTATCCTTGCGCTTCTTTGATCTTCGCTGTTTTCTCATAAACTTCGCCTTTCGGATCTGTCACAACGATGGAACAATCTCTTATATTGACCATGTTCGTTAAAACAAACGACTGTGTTTTAAAAGAACCAGGCCCTCCTACAACATAATAATTACGATTAGCTAATTTACTTTCTTCATGTTGAATAAGTAACTCACCATCTTTGATACCTGAAATAATGCCACTGTACGCTTCCTTCATATCATTCACCATCTTTCAATTCTTTTTTAAAATTATTTACAATAATGTTATTTAGCAAATTGGAGTCAAGGTGCCATAATTGTTCATCAATAAACAACTCTTTATTCTTAGCAAATCGAGCTGAACCTTGCACCCCATAATTTTCTCCCACATTCTCATAATCTTTTTTAGAAAACATCTTAACTATCATATAAACAATAACGCCTGTAGCCGCAATCATACCTATGATAAATAAGGGATTTCCACTGATAATCATTGATTTAGCATTTGAAAATGGGTGCCGCATTAAGTCAATGGCGTATTCAAGAAGTATGGATTGGTTAAAAGATGTCTTATGTTGACCTATTAAAGGTAAAATACCAGATAAAAAAAGAACCATTGCATACAGCAATAGGCTCAATGTCGTTACCATTATAATTTTAAATTTCATTTCATCCACCTAACTTTCCGAGAGCTTAGAAAATGTACCGACTTGTTCTAATTTAGTAATTACATCGCCCTTTACCTGAATATTAAATAATTGGGTTATGACAGAGTTATCAAAGCCCTCGACCTGATAAGTAGTATCTAGTAAAATAAGCGACTCGACATGTGATGATTTTTCGGTTGAATATATTTGAATATTTTCAATAGTATTTGAGAATTCGATACCAGGTATTTCAGGAACACCCGCCGTTGTTAATTGGCCATACACTTCGTCACTGACATATGGCTTGATGCTAGGAATTCTTTCTTTATAACCCGATTGATCATATTCATAGTTTGTTCTAAAAAAAGACTCAATCAATTTTTCAACAGCATCACCATTTACATATTCTTGACGACTTTCTTGTATTGTTTTTCCTTCTAATTCTTCAAGCTTTTTTTCATAGTTCTGAGATTGATTAATGGCATCATCTTTCTCAGACAATGCTTGTGTTAAATTTAAGGAAATAACAAGATTGGCAAATAATGATATCATTGTTATAACGCTTAAAATAATAATTAATTTCACTTTCATATTTAGTTTCACTCCCTCTATTTAAGGACTCTTCCAAATCCAGCAAAGTGTTTGCTCCAATAACCACTCGACCAACTATGATAGCCGATACCTGATGATGATGCATCAAACATACGGTTATGATCAACATAAATACCAACGTGTGTAATAGAATTAGCCGGACGTGAGGGATTGGTACCCTTAAAAAATACTAAATCTCCTGGTTGCGGTTCTGCAACTCGAATCGTTGCATTATATTGTTCAGCTGCTGTTCGTGGTAAACCGTAGCTGATTGAATTATAGACATACTGTGTGAGTCCCGAGCAATCAAACGACGTTCCAGGACTCTGTCCTCCCCATTGATATGGCCAACCATCATATCGTAAAGCTTCACTCATTAGCGTCTGATAGTTATCACCGCCTAAAGGACTTGCATCTACATTACCAATATCACTTGCGCCACCAATAAATTGTTGAATTAACTTAACATAGTACATATTTCCATAGCTATACCGCCAATAACCATTGAAAGAGGCGACAGGATTTTGATAGGGGACAACTTTGTTATTTGACTTACTTGCTGCAAAATTTGATGATAAATCAAATGTGTATTGCTTTCCGTTTGATTCAATATAATCATTAAATCCTCCACCAAAGTTATACGACTGAATAGGTGTCCAATAATCCAATCCTTTCTTTTCTGCATCGCTTATCATTTCAGACAAGTGTTTAACACCGGCATCTATAGATTGAATAGGATCAGTGATAGCGTTGGCAGACAATCCTAGTGACTCTGAGCTTTGCATAATATCAAGTTGCTTGCCTTCTGTTTCTATCATAATAATTGCTAATATTATGTCTGTATACTCTGGGATACCGTACTGCATTGCAAAACTACTTACTACAGGATGAAAAGCCATTACTTCATCATTTATGTTAGGGTAGTCGCTTCTAGACTCATCTGAAGAACTAAAAATAGCCGTGAATAAAATGAAAAGAAAAATCAACATAATAAAAATGGTGATTATAATTTTTTTGCGATGTTTATAGGCTTCCGCCGCAATTTGCATCGCAATTTTTACAGCTACTGGATTCATTGCACATCAATCCCTAAAGAGTCTTCAATTTCTAGTAATTCTCGTTGTTTACTTCTCAATGTTTCGTTCAACACTTCAATTTCTTCACTGTTTTGATCATCACTATTTTCTGATAGCTCATAAATCTGTCTATTGATTTCTGTAATGTCTTTCATCAAATATGAGCGCTCAACATACTGGTTAAGTTCTTGATCATCTAAAAATTGTTGTAATCGTTCTATCTTCTCATAGTCTTCATGTTCAATGTACGCTAAACCTAAACGTTTAAGTGTGTCTTTGTTTTCAATCAGTGATATTTGATTATCTAGAACATCGGTATTATATTCCACAATTTGCTTTTCAATGGCCATAAATTCTGAGTCTGATGCCAAACCTAAAATCTTTTCTTTTTGATCTAGTTCATATAAACGATCAATGACGTTTTCTTCCATCGTCTCATCATAGGCGATGGCTTCATCATACATGCCCGTATCTAAAAATAATTGAGCGATGACTTTCGGGTCGTCGCCTCGTCCTTCCATCAATTCCGCCGCCTGTTCTACTTGTCCAGATGATGCAGCGAGTAAAATTTCATTCTCTAAATTTAATTGATATAAATCATCTTCATAAGCGTCGGCCAATGCTGATTCAACTTGTTGCATGCCAAAGAAAAAAGCACTAACTATTGATATAGTTAGAACTCCTCTTAACACCCACGATTTTCTTTTTTTAGATTGTTTCTGATCGACTTCTTTTTTTATTGTTTCATGATACTTAGCTTGTTCATCAACCAACACTTCACTAATTAATGTTTTTAATTCACTAACGGTTTGCGCTGCATTAATACGATACAATAAATGTTCATCTTCTTTTTTTAACAATAAATCTTTGTTCACCACATATTTTTTATAAGTGAACTTTTCACTGATTAACCCTAGTGCAAACAATTTATACTGTTCTAAAGGGGTAATACCGTGATAAGGTAAGTGCCCATTTGAACGATATAATACTTTAATTTCTTTAAACCCTTTGAAAAAGACATTATTCAAATCTAAATATGTTTTTGTTCCGTCACCTAAAGGATCAAATGCTAACAGCCGTTGAATGAGCTGTAGTTTTGATACCACTTTATACTTTTTCGCATGAGTGAATGGTTGATAGCCTTCCGGAAGTTCATAATTTAAATGGTATTTCTGATCTGAACGACTAACACTGTCTAATTCCACATAAGCAGGATGAATACGTTCAAGGTCTTCTAAATCTTCAATTGATCTTGCCGTTGTATCTGATTCGTTGACCTCAACTTTATAAGATAACCCACTAACATAAAACGTTAAGTTATCAATAGTCGTAATCTTTTTCATCGTTTCAGTCGCACCTCCTTATCGATTAAATCTTCAATTTCAAATATTTCATTTTGTGTAAGGAATACTTTACTTGACCAATCAGGCTGTATTCGTGCATCTTTACCCGTTGTACGTTCATACTCTTCAGGATTCAAGATGCGCTTTTCTTCTTCCGTTAGAACAACTTTTAAAAACGCTCGTTGGCTACCATAACTAATGAGTGCTTCCCCCTGTGTTTGACGCTTCAGGAAACCTATTTCTTTTTCGCTGAAGGGAAGTTTTAATTTTTCCTTTAATACATCGACTTCTCGTCCTTCTAATCCGAAAAATATCTTTGTAAAGCTATTACCGATAATGGCAGCGCCCGTATTTTTAGGAGCGTTCAATACATCTTCAATTTGTTGGGTGGTGACTGTCGCCCCTGCATTGTACTTCCGAAACCGTTTATAGGCTTGAAAGAAGAAATCAGCACTTTCCTCATTTAATAATAAGAAGTGGAATTCATCACAAAAAAGTTCACAAGACTGTGTTTTATCAGCTGTGATAATCTCCCAAAGATAAGAAAATGTGTTGAGATAAGCAGCGCTTTGTACGTCTTTTTCTGTTTGAAGTGGCTTTAGATTAAAGGACACAACCTTTGTATTTAACTCAATATTCGTATGTCCGTTGAATAACGTACTTGATCCATGAACAAAGTCTTCTAAAATATAATAATAACTTTCAACACGTTTAAACTTACTTGGATCATGACTTTTCATCTCGCTCAAGCGATTATATAAATCTTCTAAAATTGGCCAATCTGTATTTTCCATTACATTAAGATTTTTAACTGACCGGAACGTATCGTAAAGTTTTTTTGACTCCGACGAGATAATTGATATTTCTTCTTGGTTCATATCAGGTTTTAATACTTTGTGAAACCCTTTTAACCGTTGAATCCGTTGCTTAATTAAGTTTTCAACTTCCACTTCGCTTAAATCTTCATGAATACTGTGATTATTTTCTTCATCATCTAATACCGATGAAAAAATTTGATATGGATTAATGATCGTTGAACTGACACTTGATAAATCAATGACCGTTCCGCCGTATTTCCGAACCTTTTCGCTGTATTCATTTTCCGGATCAATAATATAAATCTGATCTTCACCTAAAGCGAGCTTCTTTAATAAAATTGACCACATATAAGTCGTCTTCCCAACACCGGAAGTACCAATCACAACTTTCCCACGATTAAGTGTTTTTCGTTTGTTTTTATAATCAATCGAAATCCAACTGTCCGTTTCTTTATTAATCCCTTCTAATGTTGAAGTTGACGTGATATCACAAATTTCATTATCATCATAAGGAAAAAAAGAACTGGCACTCATTGAATTCGTCATATAGTACGTGTATTCTTTTAAAGAGTTCTGCTGGATTGGGAGCGTTGACCAGAATGCCTCATCTATGCGTCTGTAAGGCGTAATAGCTTTAACGTGTAGTTTTAATAAGATGCGGTTTAAATTTTCTTCTAAGGCCTTTAATTCGGCTTCAGACGTACCTTGAAGTAGTATGTATGTGTATAAATAAACATACGCACTTTTTTCATCTAACGACTGCTCTAATTGCTGTTTTGCGGTTTTAATCTCTCGGTTTATCTTTTGTTGCATTTGATAATCAACTGTTCTTAATAATTCAGCTTCTTTATTCTTAATTGTTTCGTTATAATAACTGTTTAAGACCTCCCCATTAGCAGGTTCAAGGAATTGACTAATCGTGATATTCCCCTTTAATTTTTTTAGGGGGGAAAGCCAATTTCCTGTCGGTTCACTTGGATACGTCAAAATGACGTAAGGTTTAATGTAATTTCCACTCGATGCAATGTATTCTCTATTTAGTTCAAAGACAAATGGATAGATACTTTCCAAAGATTCTTGATCAATGAGTGACTTTATCTCATTCTTTGTTGTTTTTTGTGTTTTACTTTTCTTTTTTGATGGCATTAGTAATCCCAAATTTTATTCTCCTCTCTATCCAAACATAGACATTTCATAATCTAAGTATTGGTGAAGTAATTTCTTCGCCTCATAACTACTTAAAACAGTAATATTCGATGTATATCCTTCAAGGAAATCACCTAAAGACCGTTTAACCTCGTCTGTCTTTGCTCGTAAGTTTTGTTCAGCTGCTTTTAAAAATTCAATTGTTGGATTTTTGATATCCTCACTCAAGACCATAAAATGTTCTTTCTTGGCCATCTTTACATTCGATTCTACTTTTTGATATTCTGCCAAATAGCTTGCCCTCAGTTGTCGTAATTCTTCATTGGTTTGCGTTTCTTTTTCAGACATGACATAAACTTTCTTCCAATTTTTAATGTAATCTTCCAACCTAATAGGAACAGTTTTTGATACAGTTTGCGGTAGGTAGTGTGCATTTTGTGCAATGAATGTACCATAATCATCAAATAATGCGTTCTGATCATAGGATGATAACATATCTACGTTAAACCCCTGCACTTTAATAATAGAAATCAACCGATTATCTTTCATATAGATAAAATCTGAATACACACCGCCGATTGGGCTTAATTCATCTATAAATTTATCACTCATGACGGATCAACCTCCCACGGTCTTTTTTTCGGTTCTTTGTAATACACTTTTTGTTTTTGTTGGAACATTGCATATTCTTTGATAAAGTCTTTCGTACGAATATTATCTCGTCCTTTTACTGGCCGATACATAACATAAACCATTGGCACAAGTAGAATTAGTACAATAAAAACAGATTTTACTATCCAAAGAATGGCGCTATTATAAGGCGGTATAAAGCAAATCCCTGCAACTAAAGCTAGTGCAGGGATGAAATATTTAACAATCTCACCTAATGTGAGATTAGCAATTAATTTATAACGACTATCTACATTTCGGGGGAAAAACCACTTGCGTTGATTCTCTCGACCTTCATTTAACAACTCTAGTAAACTTGCTTTTACATCATTAACATCTGACATCTTTATCTCCCCATTCGCTATGATTACTGGAAGAGTGAAAAAATCCACGGTACAAGCCACACGGCTGCTGCTGCGCCACCAACCGCAACGCCTACACCACCGATAGATTTCCACATTTCATTTTTGCTGTGCGGATCATCTAAAGAAGGCATGTATTTAAGGAAAATTTTAATGGCTGCAATTACACCAATAACAACAACAACACCTGTTAGAACACCTTGTATAGCTGTAAAACCACTATTTAATTTCGTCTTCACTTGTGATGTCGATGCTGCAAAACTTACTTCTGGTAATAAAATAAAGTATAGAAAACCTATTGCTAATATTATTTTAGAAGTCTTTTTAAGTAGAAATTTTTTCATGTGTCATTCTCCATTCTGATTTTAAAATATAGCTTCATTTATAAAAGCGTTCAACGAACTTAGGCAAGAAGTCTCCTTCCTCAAGCTCCGTCAGGAGCTAGGTGGGAGATGAATTGCCAATTGTTGTTATGATTTTCCACTGTCACATCTTTGAAACCGACTTGTTTGTATGTCTTTCCCGGTTTTGTGATATAGGCATTGTGGATGTCTTTGATATAAATACCAGTGGTGGTAAATCCGCTAACAAAGCCGATTTTTCCAAAAATGCGTACAGTGTCATTCAAATGAATACCTTTCATTTCTTTTGTATTTTTTTTGTTGCGTTTTTGTGTTAGGTTCTTGTTCTTCCGACCTTTTCTAGCTGTCGCTTCGTGTAAAGAACGTTTTTTCTTTCTGAATTGCTTGATATAAAATATCGTATGTGGATTTTCTTTGATATGTTGAATGCCTGATATGGCAATCGCATCATTATAATGTGTCTTCTCTAGATGAAGTTCTTTTCTTCTTGGCGTTGTTTCAGAACCGTAGATGATTCTAGCATCAGGATATCTACGAAACGTGCGTATTCTTAAGGCATTCATGAATGGCGGTTCTTTATACGTTGGTACTTTTTTTCTTTTCTCCATCCAGTGCCAAAGAATGCGACCTCTTTTATGATTGTCGCTTGTGTGACAATCTGTGCATACGCTAATTAAGTTTGAAGGTGCGTCGCTTCCGCCGTGGCTTCGATAGATAATATGATGCGTGTTAAGAATGTTTCCTTTTTTCTTGCACACTTGACAGGTGTAGTGATCACGAGCAAAAACAAAATAACGGACATCGTGATACCCAAAGGTATCCCCTTCTTGATAGGCTTTTCCTTGAATGTCTGGACTTTTCATCTTTTGGACATCAAACTTTCCAACTTCAATATGCAATTTTACCTTCGGTAAAAGGGAAGTGAATGTATCAATCCAAAAGAATAAGTTTTGTGTACGACTTTCAAGACTTGGTGGTAGCCAGCTTTTGGGTCTGGGGCTTGTGAAAGATGTTTTTTTCTTAACCCATTTCCCTTTCTTGTTTGAGTAAACACGCGTTGTTTTATGTTTGCATTTACATTTTCTATAACGTGTTTTACGAGAGCGTCTGCTCCTTCGGTAGATTTTTTTAGTTTCAAGTAGCGCCTTTATATCTTGGCGACATTCAATGTCGCCTTTTGCTAAGACTCTGTCTTCTTGTGTTATCGCAACACCTGTGTACTTAGCGCCTAAATCAATACCGACATGCGATTCATGTGTTGTCTCACCCGTCGCAATCAACATTTGAATCGTAAAAGGTTTGTAACTTATAATTTTGGCTTTCTTTTCTTTGAGTAATTGTCTTGCTTTTTGGTTTTTGCAAGGGTCCAAATTGAACCCTCGCATGGATTTGACGAATACTCTCAAGATTCGCCCTCCTTTTAGGGTTAGTTTCCCTTCGCCAATGTTAGAAAAGCTTCGTGCAACAGGTTGACCACTCCTACCTCTCAGAGTTGTTACAGCGCCTGAACGACAAAATGTACTAGGGAATCATACAAAGCCGTATTCACTTTTCTAACGTAGTCCTCGAAAGACTTAGGCTAGACAATTAGAGCTTTTGCAAGCCCCACTTCAAAACGCGTTAGCGTTTAAGTGGTGGGTAATTGACTGTGGATTAACAAGCAATGAAAATCATCAACCAGTAAACAGAACTTTAATTTGATCTGTAATTAACGTACCAATTTCTGTCGATGATGTTTTAACAATTGCCACAGTGATCCCTAATGCTACAAGGGCCACCATCGCCCACCCTGAACGGTCTGTATTTTGATCTAACATTTTATCGTCTCCTTTTTATTAACTAGATTTTGTTTTATACATTTAAAAATAAAGCTTTAATTTGATCCGTAATTAAAGTACCAATTTCTGTTGATGATACTTTAACGATTGCCACAGTGATCCCTAATGCTACAAGGGCCACCATCGCCCACCCTGAGCGATCTGTGTTTTGATCTAACATGAATAACACCTCCTTCAAATTGTTTATCTAACTAAAGATATTGCAGACCCTGAAATTGGTAACTCAACAATATCGAAGTCTAAAAATAGAAACTTAATACTTACATTCGCTTGATATTCAACAGTTTCGCCATATGGTTTTTTTTCTGTTTGTTGAGAATCATCTAAAGAAAAAACACCGCTAAAATTTTGTTCGCTATATTGGTTAATTCTGTCTATCGTATCCAATGTGAGTCCACCGGAACGTTCAATCTGATAATTTATATACTGCTTAAAATGATTGGATTGCTGAACATGGAAAAGAAAGACAGATATTGTTACAATCAGTGCAACTAATAACATAGTCATATATATTTTTCCGACGTTCATAACACTACCTTCTATCATTTAATCAAATCCTTTCAAAATGTTACTTAGGTAAGAGATCTTTAAATAAGTGACTATATACAGAAAACATATAGCCCATAGCGATGATTAAATTAATCATTGTTAATTTAGTGGGAAACAGATTGAATTTTTTTAATTTAAAAGTAATAATTTCATCTATTCCCTTAAACAAGTCTTCGCTTGCCATGCGGCCAAGTTCTTGAATGATACTACGGTCAAAACTGTTCTGTTGATAATCATGCAATGTATGCATAAATAAAACACCTTCATCTGTTCCTGATGCTGTCTCTCCAAATTCTTTGAATGGGATAGCAGAATTCGGATGATTATTCATGTCTATAATTAATCGTTCTAAACATTGCTTTACATAGCTTTCTTCTAGTCGATTTAATAAGCGATTAAATACACTGTATAAGGTTGCTCCATCTTCATAAAGATAAGGAATTAGCATTCTTGCAAATTTAGAAAAGTTTAATTGTTGCTTAAATATAAAATTTCGATAACTACCTTTAATTGATCGATATTGACTCATCCATTGCACAACGGTCAATATCAAACCAAACACACCATATACCCAAGAAAATAAACTTAAAAATATAGTTAGTAGCAGCATCAGCGCACCACGAATGACTCTTTTCTTTTGTATCTCATAAAATTTATCTTCACTATATCTCATGCGATGCAGCATTTTTCTAAGGTCTTTCTCGGCTAATCGATGATAAACTTTTTCCATCGTTGTCATACATTTACCTCCAGTACACTATCATCTGCCATTCGTTGATTAAAAGAATGGTAGATAAACATAACAGCAACTAAATAGATACTCGCTGTCACCCAACCAATAATACCGTTAGCGAATACATCGATATATTGTCGGAAGCCAAAAGAAAAGATAATAGCACCTATAAATACCAATGCTACTTTAACCATGAAATTAAATTCTTTATGTTTTTCTTTTTTGGATATAAAAAATGAGTTTTGCCGATCTTTAATCATATTGTGATACGACTTGATATCTTTTAATGTATCTAAATTGTTTCTGCCTTCTAAAGTTGCCGTCGTAAGTTGCTCGATATACTGTGCAAACATTACATCGCTAGGATATTTTTCTTCCAAACGCTTGAAAGCTCGCAATGTTATTTCTCTAGACCCCTCAATTAAATCAGATTGCAGAATCATTAATTCTTGTTTGAATTCTCCTTCTGCTCGATCAGATACAATCTGTATCGCTTGTAAGACTGTGCGATCCGCATTCGTTAGAATCTGTGTCATGTTGTTTACAAACTTGTTGCGTTCTTTAAATGACTTCAACTCATAAATTCTTCGTTCATTTTGAGGAATCGTATAGCTGAATGCATACACCACACCTATAAAACCTGCAATAACAGCTAGCCACCATTTAAAGAATAGGATGAAGACAAAAAGAGCGCATATAAAAAACGGAAAGATTATCGATTTGATAATATCTTTCCGTTCAATTGGATTTCCATATGCGACTCTATAAGCATTGATTTCATCAATGTTAAAAATTTTCTTTTTTTTCTTTGCCACTTCTCTTACCCCCATCTATTATACTGTCATTGGTTCATTCATGCGTAACACGTCACTTAGCTGAATATTGAATTCTTTTAATCGATTAGTAAATTCAATCGGTAATGTATGAAAGCGATGATTGAGTGTATCATTTTCTTCAATTGTTTCAAATATCGTGTGGCATTTTCCACCATCTAAAAAGAAAACAACTTCAGATAGAAATCGTATCATTTTTCCTTTAATACGTTTCTTTTTGATGAATACGCCCAACTGAAAATATCTATAAATATCTCTTTCTAATGATTTCTCATCAACGACGTACCCCATCTTGGCCATATTAATAAATCGAGTCGGTATAGCTCGCGCATTGACTGTATGTGCGCTAGTAATCATATGGTGCCCACTTAATACGGCTTGAATCATTTCATAGGCTTCTTTTTCCCTTGTTTCGGAAACATTGATCCACGTCGGATTATTTCTTAACATGGCTTTAATTAACGTAGAATGATTAGTACTTGGTGTGACTAGCCAGCTAATAATATCCTTTTCAGGAAATAATTCTTTTACATGGCCCTCTAAAGTATCTTCAATCCATCCGATTTTCTCATCAAAGGGAATAAAACTTGTTAAGAATTTCTGAAGTTCTGTTTTCCCTGTTCCTGTCTCGCCTGCAATAACAATGTTACACCTTGATGTAACAGCTGCTTCGAAGAATTCCAACATATACTCAGGAGCAAAGTTTTCAAAATTACTATGGTTTAGCGCCAATACAGGACGACTCACACGGATAGCCATTGTCGTACCGTAACTACTGATAGAACGATGAACAGCATTGATTCTAAGATTATTAAGTGCGGCATCAAGAATTGGTGACTTAGGTGTAAATTCCTTTCCTACTGCATTAGCGAATTTTTGTATAATTTGATTAATATAATCTTCTTCAATAACACTTTCGTGTTCATACTTCTCATTTGGTGTTTCAACAATTAAAGAAGTTCCGTTATAACTGACATCCGTTACTGTTTCATCCTTACTTATGATGTCATCAATTACACCTAACCCAACGATTTCGGATACGACATAATTTAATCGTTCTTCATCCTTTAAAATTGTTTGATGTTTTTCTTTAACAATGCGCTTTAGTATGTCTCTCGAATCCATATCTACGAAAGATTTTAAATAAAGTTCTGAATGATACTCTTTTAGATCATTCTTGATTTCCTGTAATATTTCTTGACTTACCAAGTCAATCACTCCAATTCATAGAAATTTTGTCTTAAAAATGTAGTATACTCTTGTCCGTCTTGACTGCTAACAATGATTTTCACAGCTTTAATATCACCGTTATCCTGAAAATAATCATACGATATATTACTGATATCAATATCAACATTCATGTTAGATGCGAACGTTTTTTCAAACTGTTCTTCAAATTGATTGGTTGATATAAATACCGCATCACTTGTCGTCCGTGCACTGTTGTCCAATCCTTGCATTGTGGACACTTGCCCAGATGTTACCATAGCCGACACAACTGCATCATGATTGATTCCTTCCCGTTGTGCTGTGAACAAAAGCATTAGCGCCACCATCGCTATATAAAATAAACCAACCATAGAGATAGAATCTTTAATCAACGTTGATTTCCTCCCTTTATAAAGTAATACCTAAATTACCCTCAATAATTAATGAAAAGTGTATAACAATAATATTATTAAGAAGGATAGCGCTATTAATATTATAAATAATGTATATTTTGCTCTTTCTTTTTCCATTTCTGATTGTATAGCTTTAGCGTACAACCAAACAGCAGGGACAAGGCCAACTAAAGGTAATAGAAATAGGATAATATAGTTATTTTCGATTAAATTCATTATTAACTCCTTTCAGAAGACGCCCATTCTTTTCAGTGAGATATATCTCAAGTTGATTAAAAATGGTCCTATTATCATTTTCATAAGTTGAACCAATTAAAAAATCAGCGATTTTTTGTTCTTGAGAAAAAGTTATATTTACAATAAAAACTGTTTCATCAAATACTGTGTGAGAGTAAGTATATGTCCAATCTGTTTCTAAGAAGATAGGAATAACATATGTTTTCAACTCTGTATAAATAAAATCCCAATTCACACTTGAATGATCACCTAATCCAAACGAATAATGGAGAAAGGATGAATCAATATTTAAAAGATTCTCTAAGAAATTTTTTTGAGACTTATCTAGCATATTTGTTTCATCGATATTGTTCTTAAGTTCATTAATATTTATTGATTTTGCTACTAACAAAATGCACATCTCCTTTCAAAAATGCAAAAAGGACAAGACTTTTAAATCATCTTGTCCTTACTCTGCTTACTTTTCTAACCAGGAATAAAATGCTTCTACTTCTTCATCTGTCCAATTGTTGGGTACGCCATTAGGAAAAGGATCATCTTTATTGATTGGTTCAAAATGAATGGCATCTTTATCTTTTGTTGGTGAATCCATGTGCAAATACATATGACCAACAACATCTAACGTATAATCAATGTTTACGGCAATTTGATTTATACCTATTTTTTCATCTGATGCGACATTAAAATCATATTTCCCGACATATCCCCAAATCGGAAGATAAAACTTACGATCTCCTGATATAATCTCTTTTTCAATTCTCGAATCATTGGCAGCCACTTGTTGATCTGTAAATAAGTGACCTGTCATACGTTCAACGTTCATGTGTTGTAGTTCAAATAGTTGTTTAGAGCTTGTTTTATCTGTGCTAGTGACATTGTTCGTTAATTCTAATGGAACAGTTGCTATGCTGCCATTTGTATCGTATTCGACGTAGGTATCATCGACAATATCCATCGGGGCAAACATATTAAAGGAAAAATCAGTACCACCATTGCCTAAATCATTTTCATATGACATATCGATTGGCATTTCAAATCCATATCCTGTTCGGATCGGGTCTAGTTCAGCAATTGGAATATCTAATGTTTCGTAGAAGACTTTCATCATGTTTCCAACTTCTCTTTCAGTCATAACAACGCCTTGATAAGATAGGTGATCATCTGTAGCTGCATTAACTTGTATCGTGCGCTCTGATGATGTATAACCGTCTGTAGTTATTTCACCTTGACCGTTAATGACATCCCAATTATGAGTGTCATAACCTTCAAATTTAACGGTATATGGCTTGTTTTCATTCTTGTTAAGAACATTTGATGGAATAGTGAATGACACATCATACGGCAAATTCTTTGCAACATATGTTTTTGAATCAATCTTTGTTGATCCTTGATATAGTGCGACTGTGATGGACTTAGTTGAATCAGTCATATCAGGAACAGCAACTTGATAATTATTCACTTTACTTAGCTTCACTTTCACTGGCAGTCCCTTGCTACTAGGTGCCGTATATATTTGAATTTTTTCCAAACCCACTTTAGCTAACGGCAAATCATAGTGATAGGTCATCGTTACATCACTCGTTCCAATCGTACCACTTTCTGAGCTACCACTATGTTTGACATATCGATACGTATAATTATTGTTTTTGATTGTCGCTGGGCTTTCTGAATAAGTGTTTCCCTGTACTAAATCATAACTTTTAGCATCCTTAATCACATCACCATTTCTAATGTCCTTATAATTGACCGTGACATTTCGTCTTAATCGGTAATAAAAGGTATGTGATTTATCGCTATATCCTAATTGACCTGAAAAAATATTGTTGTTTTCTCTTACATAGACTAAACTATTTTTCGTAAATGTGTCAGGTTGATCATAACTGTAATCATGACCAACTTTTTCAGTTGATTCATCCTTCTTAAATACATCATAATTTGCGTATCTGTTTTTCCATGTAACAGCAATATCATGATGCGGATAGTAATTAACCTTAATTGTTTTATTTCCACGTCCCATCGTCCCACTGATTGTTTTATCAGTGTCACTAAATTTATAAAGTGTATCATTGTTACCAAAAACAAAACTATCTACAACCGTTTTACTGTAATTTTCTCCGGCTTCATACGTCCATTCACCAAGAGACTTAATATATTTTCCATTATGCTCGTTGTAGTAGTTGATTTTTAAAGTGTGTTCTGAATTGTACCAAAAAGTCTTCGTGAAATTTTTATTTGGCACTGTGCCTTCGCTACACCAAGTTTTCTTTATCATCGGGTAACCTTGATAACTTAATTCATTCGGCCCGCATGCGCGATAAGTTGAGCCAATCGTAACCGTGGATGTGGTACTATCAATCGTATTACCTGTAAATTCATCCTTGTAAATCTTCGTCATGGTAACTGTTTGTGCTTTGAACGGTACACTGAAACTTGTTGTGTTTGCAGGGTCTTTATATGCCCTGGCTGTAATTAAATCTTGATAACCGCCCGATTTTGGTTTTGTTAGAAAAGGTTGATATGTTTCCATTGAACCTGCTAGATTCCCTGAACTATAAGATTTGTCATAAGACAAGGAAGCTTCTAAATGAAACTTCTGATTACCCTTGATTGTCGCCGAACCAGTAAAGGATTTATTAGTAGATTCGTTGACTAGCGTCACGCCGGATGGCAAATTAATTGTAATACTGTTGCTATTATCTGATTGAAAGGTAGTCGATTGAGAAACTTGCTTTCCGTTCTTTACACTAACTGAAAGATTAGTGTCGGATAAACTAACATCCGTATCCGGTACTGAACCATTGTTTACTTTGTCCATCAAATTTTTATACCCTTGATAGTTTCTACCTGAAGTAGTACCAGAATAAATGGTTGATAAAACTAAGGATGTCACAACGATACCTTCATTTCGACTAGAAAAGAGGTTGCCAGGTCCTCCCCAACCATAGTATAACGCTTTTTGAATCTTCTCGTTATCATATGGTTTTAAAGAGTTAAATGGTGTGCCTGTGGGTGGAGATGAGTCTTCATGTTCTGCGCAAAAAGCCTGCCGTCCATCAATGGTAAAATCGCCAACAGTTGAATAGCTATAAGAAACAGATCCGTTGTAGCGAATGTTTGGCACCGCATCTGATGCTTGAACAAGCGTAGGGGATATCCAATTAGCAATTGCCAAAAAGAAATCGGAAAGTAAACCGGCACTCTCTTTTTTGGTTACTAATTTTTGCTTCACCCCCTCTTGCATCAAACGATCTAGAGTTACTGGAACTTCTTCACTGCTGCCACCGACGTAAAGAGGTTCACCGTTATACAACACTTCTCCCTTCTCATTAACAGCTAATGACTGTGTATCTAATTCTTCTTCGGTCACTTCAAGTAATTCATCATCAGAAATGAACCCATCGCCATTCTGATCAACTGGTGTCTCTTTATTGTCAGCATCCGCAAACACGGCTAACGGCGAAATAATAACCTGCAAACACAGAAGAATGGTTATCCATAAAGCTACTAATCGTTCTTTTCGTGTTTTCACTAATATAATTCTCCTCTCTAAATTTTCATCAAACAAAAAAGTCTACAGACATAGGGTTGCCCCAATATCTCTAGACTTGATTTATAATAACTAGTTACTATATTAAGATTTAATCCCAATCAGACGGAACCGTAAAAGTCCACTCTTCATAAGTTCTTCCTGAGTTACCAGTACCACCATGGTTTTTTATTTCACCTTCGCCTGTTTTCCTAGCATCTGTTGGTGATGAATATTCTTTGGTTGTTGATTCTTCAGGTGTTGGTTCCTTGGGTGTTGTTGTCGATTCTTTAGATGCAGTTGTTTCTTTTGTGTCAGGCGTTTTACTGCTTGTACCTGATTGCGTACTCTTTTTCTTTGTTGTTGTGTTCGTGTTGCTGCTTGTTTTTGATTGAGTAACGGTTGATGATGCAACGCTTGTGTCCGTTTGTACTGCTTCTTTCTTAACTTGTGCATCTTGTTCAGCTTGCTTTGCTGCCGCTAGTTCCTTTTCCTCTGCAATACGTTTTTGTTCATCCATTGCCTCTTTTTTTTCTGTTAACTCATTAAATTCTATTGTAAATAACTTACGAATGAAGGGAGGAACGTTGTTAATTTTTTCGTTTGCACTATTTAGGGATTCATTATCTAAAAGTTCTTCTGCAATACTAAGTTCTTCTTTTGCTTGATGGATTAACTGTAAGTTATTTTTGTTTGTATTTATTTTTTCTTGAATAATTTCTGTTCTAGCTATGCCTGATACTAAGCTCGCTTGCTTTTGTTCTGACCCTAAAACAGTATGTGTTGTTCCAACAATAACGACTGTTGTAATAGTTAAGAGAGTCGCTGCAAATTTCTTATTCACGTTGATCACCGTCCTTATTTTTAATTATACTGCATTTTCCTTCAATTTACACTTGTTTTCATCTGCTATGATGTACACATTTTCCTCATTACCGTTTACAATAGACTACAGACAATTGTGACAAAATATAAAAAGGTTGATCTTAGTAAGAAAAATAAGATCAACCCTGGATTTTTATTGTTTACGTTGTCGAAAAAAAGGGATCTTTACCAGTCGGTTGCTCCTTCACAGAGCGCTGGTAACTCAATACTCTTTTTCATTTCTGTTGGTTTTTGGCTCATTCCAACAACCTTACACATGTTGTGCTGTTCTTACTTTGCGAAGTCACAAGTGGATTTTAAGCGTCGCCCCCACTAACTAGTTATATGGTATAGAATTCTCGATACGTGACTTTTTCACCGAGTTCCACCTTAATATGTACTTTTCAATGATCAACATGGACAATGTCCACATCATAGCAGATGAAAATTTTTGTTAAGTATGATTTATTATGTGTAGTTCTCGTTGAGGGTTCTTTCTTTTGGCAACAATATTACCATTGGCGTCTTTTACGGTACGAATATCGTAAAAGATATCTTGTATTCGGAAAACTTTGTTAGTATGTATGTCTTTAACCAGTAAACCTGATTTGACTTCGTAGATGTCTTTGCTGAAAGTTCTCACTGTGCCTTTAGGTAAAGATAAAAAATCAAAGCGTAGCATCAACGGTAACTTATTCTTTCTCATATAAGCACCACCTTCTAATTTTTATAACACAAAATGCTAAGATGTCGTAAAATGACAAAGTAACTTTTAAAGTCCCTTTTTGATACAAAACAAGACTTTAAATGTCTGTTTAGTCTATTTTATAACACCTTCTTCTTTTCGTCAACCATTTACACGAAAGGATGGATTTAATGAACAAAATTAAACAGTTACGAATTTTAAAAGATAAACAACAAAAAGAAATTGCTGATTTATTAAATGTGACTCCTAGACAAATTCAAAGATATGAGAAAAGTAATGCTGCTATTTCAGTTGAAAAGGCTTTACAGTTATCTGAAATATTTAACGTCTCTCTTGATTACATGTTCAATAAATCTGACTCTGAAGCACAAACATTATTTAGTTGCCTTGATGATGACGATAAACAATTAATTATTGATGTAATGAAGTCTTTAAGTAAAAAGCAAAAATAAGAACACCTGTTCTTATTTAGATGTTATATCAAGAACATCTGTTTGTAAAGTGGTTTTTCTATTTTTTTTCTTTTGATCTTTTATCACCCTTTAGTATCATAATATTCAACATGTGTACCAATTTTTCTTTATCTTCTACAAAATGAGCCATGAAATACCTTCCTTTGTATCTTGTTTGTTTACTTTCGTGATATAAACGTACCATATTGTATCTTTATGTTCAACTATATTTGTAAATGTTCTTTAATTTGTTACATTTAGACGGTATAGTAAACTTATAGTAAACTTACAAGGGAGGTGTTCCATATGAAAAGAGATTTATTGCCACAACGTTTAGTTCTATTAAGACAAGAAAATAAAATGACACAGGAAGAGCTCGGCAAAATTATCGGTGTATCTAAAGCTGCTATCTCAAAGTATGAAAAAGGACTTGTAAAACCGTCAGTTAGTAGCTTGTGGGATATGGCCGATTTTTTTAATGTATCTGTTGACTATTTGATTGGAAAAAGTGATGCATTTACTGCTAATGTATCTGATCATGCTTATATCAGTGAAGTTGTTGAATTATTTGAGGAAATGCGTGATGAAGAAAAAGAAAAATTATTAATGTTTATAAAAAAACTAAATAATAGTGATTTACTTTTTGAATTGCATAGCGTATTTGATCCACTAAATGATGAGCAAAGAGAAAAAATGATGCGATTACTATTATTTTTACAGAAAAATGAGTTTCATTAATCCGACAATTCTTGTCTAAAGAATCAAATAATTTATATAACAAAACAAGAGTAAATAAAAATTAACAAGAAAGAATAAAGAGATTTTCTAGAGAGCTATAAACCCTTTGAAAACGAGGTCTATAGCTCTTTTTTCTATTGATTGAAATACAGTATTAACAAATTCACATAAGCTAAAATACAGTATTCACTTCTCACATATCTTGAAATACATTTTTATAATTTCAGATGTTTTGAAATACATTTATAATTTTTTGTCTTTTTGTATATATTAGGGAATAGGTGTCTCTACAAGATATTTATTAAAGGAAAAATAGAGCATAGAGAGGATTGTGGAAGTCAGAGAATAAAAAAAGGCATGCAAATAGCCCTTTCTTTTTTTGCGATTTTTTAGAAAGGGTTATATGTTGTTATTTTTTTGAAAACCTAGAGGAATGCAGGATGCTCTTCGTATTGTGTTTGATAGTTTGTCATGATTTCAATACGGTCTTCAGCTGATAGATTACGAGTTTTATAATCTTCCCATGCATTACTACAAAGTTTATTGACAAAGGCTCCAATAGATTTGATATCACGTAATTCTCCATCAAGGTGAAGGGTTTCTAAGGCATCCCCTACTTGTAACAAGACTTGTCTCAACATGTGATGCTTTTTATTTATACAATCAAGGTGAAGCGCAATCTTTGATATGCGCTGCATTGATTTATTGATATCTAAACGATCACGCCACTTTAAAGGAATACTAGCATTTTTAATACGGTTAGCTATTTCCCTTTTTGCGTATGAATAAGTTTCTTTTTCTTTTTGTTTATCGTTTTCTTTAAAACACGCAACGTTCATTGAGCATTCAAATTTATCAATACATACTTGTGCAAATGTTCGTAGTCTATTCGATCTTGATTCTGAAGGCGCTTTTACTTTGGTATCAATCGGTTTAAAAACAAAGACGTTCTTCACGATATCTGTGAATGCACGTACACGCTTAGCCGTTGTTTTTAAAGCTGATTTTAAATAATTCATCGTTCGAGTAGCCGATACGTCTTGAGGTGTTGAAAAACGTTTATTTAGTCCGATTTGTCGAGTAAAGTATTGACTTAACTCTAGTAGGACGAGTGGTGCCGTATGGTAGCGATGTTTAATCAATTGGCCAAAGACCTTTTCCTCAAATAATCGTTGTGGAATTCTGAAATAATTTAAGTTATTTGAATTATTCAGCTCAGTATAATCAACTAATTCATAATACATGCTATTTGATGTATAGACTTCAGTTATGTAATTACGTGCAATTAATGAGTCGAAAGCTTTTTTTGTTGTCTCGTAAACAAGTTCATGATCACGAGCAATATTTGAGATACTTAGTGCTTTACGATCGCTGGTATTTTTGTCATGTGTGAGTGAGTGGATCTGTCCTGTTTCATCTGCATAGCTATGTAGAATCATAAGAACAGAGATTTCCGATGCGGTGATTGGCTGATCTGTCACACTCGCATCTAGGCGGAGCTTATCGAGAGTGTCTTTAAAGAACTTTACGCCGGACACGATGTAGTGTTGAGGGTTGAGATTTGCAGATGTTGTATTTAACATATTTTCCTTCTCCTTTTGATTACACAAAAAGACAATGTTTCCCCCTAAAAAATCATTAGGAAAACATTGTCTCTTCACGTCCGAAAAAGGTTGAAAAGAAAGACAAAAAGACGAGTGATTCTCTTTACTTATTCAATGATATTTAGTATACTTTAAATATCAATTGAATAAATTAAAAAAGATTCTGGTCAGTGTTTTCCCTAGTTGGTGTAGGGTAAACCGTCTCATAGTGCGGCTAACACTATAGAGATGGCTAGGAGTCTTTTTATGTATTATTTATTCGTTAAAACAAGGACGCGGTGTTAGTTGGTGCTAACATGGCGTTTTTGTTTTGCGTTTTTTTTGATACATCTACAATACCACTAAAAAAAAAATTTGGCAAATATATTTTTCAGCGTAGAACGATCTCTTTATAAAGAGATATCATATATTACATTATATATCACAGTATATGTAATGTAATAAAAATAACTTCATTATATATTATAGTATATATTGCTTTATGTATAAAAATCTTTAATATATTACATTATATAATGCAATCTATAAAACTTATCAATATCTATTGCATTATATAATGAAGGGTGTTATAATAAAGTTAGAAATTAAATGAAACTTAAAAAAGGAGCTGGTATGAATGTTAGTGAAAATGAGTTTTGATATTGGAAACGGTTTTGTGAAAGCTGTAAGTAATAATGAGGAAAAAGTTTTCATTGCACCAAGTTCATTTGCGAAGAAAAGTGCGTTAGGCCAATCAAGCATTAGTGACCTTTTTGATAAAGGAACTGATCAGTATAACGTATTTGAATCGTCACTTGATGATGGTACAGAATACATATGGGGAGAAAAATTAAGAGAAGCTATTTCACCAAATAAATTAATTCACACGTATACGCACGAAAACAGATACAATAATAAACGTTTTAAGCTGCTTTGCCAGTTTGTTTTAGCAGAATTAGCATCACAATATGAAGAAGATACATTAGAGGTTGTTCTTGTTACAGGAATGCCATCGGCTGAAATCAAAACAGATTTAGATGCTAAGCTAAAAGAGTTTTTGAAGAAAAAACATTTAGTGAAAAGAAACGGTATAGAAAAAGTTATCAACGTTGTTGATGTACGCTTACTCGAACAACCACTAGGGACCTTGTTAAACAAGTATTTACTTGATGGAAAGATGCATAAAAATCTTACAGACAATACAATCACCGTCATTGATTTTGGATCAGGGACGACGATTATTGATACGTATAAAGGAATGAAACGTATTGATGATCAGTCACGTACGATTTATCAAGGTATGAATGATATCTATAAAGCTGTTCAAAGAAAATTAAGTGCTAAATATAGCTTGAAAACGCTAGATCAACTTCAAATCGAAGAAGGATTTAGGAATGGTTATGTACTAAAAATATCAGAACGTTCGCAATATCCGTTTGAACAAGAAGCAAAAGAAGCTATTGTTGATACGATTGATCAAATTGTATCAGAAATTGATCGTATTGTTGCTGTTAGAGAAAATATTGATGAGTTTGTTGTGACGGGTGGCGGAGCAAATGCTGTCGGTGAATATTTCAAAGATGTATTCGGTGAAGAATCGCTTGATGTTGTTAAGGATTCACAGACGGCCAATGTACATGGTTATGATAAATTCTGTAGCCTACTTGTTAACAATATGCAAAGCAGCTAGGGGGGATCAGATGGCTACAAAAACACAGTTATTTTCTTATGATGATGTAGAACACCAGGAGATACAAGCCTTTTTAAAAAGTATTAAAAGCCGAGAGAAAAGCAAGTATATTCGATTAGCACTGAAGGAGTATATTGATAGACATGGTTTCCCATCATCAGATATGAGAAACGATCCGTCTAAAAGAAAAGAAACAAAAAAGCAACCAACTAATAACAGTAACAATGATTTTAGAGTTGATGCTGATCCGGAATTTCTCAACCTCGGTAAATAAAATAGTGGAGTGAAACAAGATGGATAAAAAGTCATATGATAAAGGTTTAAAATCAGCAAAGGCTAGTTTAACTATGGAAGGACTTGAAGTTTCTGAAAAACAAGAGGTACTTGCCTTTAAATATTTAAACGGAGAGATCACTGAAAAAACTTTTAAAGAAGAAAATATGAAGTTGGCTGCTAAAGTCTGATCAATCTTATTTTTCACGTTCTCAAGTTAGTTTTTACTAAATATTAAATTAAGCCCCTATCAAAGGGGCTTTTTATTTAAAGTACCTTTAAAAAATTACCGGAATTATAAAACAAACATATTAGAGGAGCTGATAGTATGCCACTTATACTGAACGTACCTTATAAAGAAAAAGATACGGCGAAAACTATAGGAGCAAAATGGAATCCCGAACTTAAAAAGTGGATAGCGCCACACAAAGATAGCTATCCGGATTTTCATGAATGGATTTTAAAAAAAGAATGGTTTGATTATATAATATGCGATGTGTTTTACATAATTGAAGGACATAGACAATGCTTTAAGTGTGGGGAAAATACAAAGGTAATTGGTTTTGGGATAGAAAATTATTATTGGTTGGACTTTGATGAAGATGAAGACAATGAAGAAGAATGTGCAATTTATCATTATTACACAGGTGAAATAAATGTGGCTTCTTATATTGATCCGTTACCTGAAAAAGTATTAAAATATATTCAATCGAAATACAACTATAAAATGAGATACTCAAAAACAATTAAGAATTCATATTTAGCAAATTGTTGTGATCATTGTGATGCTCTTCAAGGAGATTACTTTTTATTTAATGAAATGGATAGTCCGTTTTGTATTACTGATAAAGAGACAGCAGAAAAACTTGCTTTATATCGAATAAAATTATCGTATGATTTACCTGTAAGAGCACAACATAGTTGGGGGTCAGGAGATCCTCTTATTAAAGAGTACGGTAGTGTTAAAGAGTTAGACTTTAATCTGTAGTAACTGATAATGACATGATAAATTAAATATGGTGAGGGCCTCCAATAATAGATAATACGATACATATATTATTGGAGGTTTTTTTTGTGTTTATTAAGTTTTTTATGTTTAATATAACTTGAGAATTGCAAGAAAATTTCTTCAACCTCATCTAAGTTGTTATAGCTAATATCAAAGTATTTTTCAGCTAAAGCGCCTATTTGAATCAATCGTCGTGTGCGTTCTTTTCGTGAGAGATGATTATTAATATTTCGTTTAAGTATTTTTTTTTCTGTTTCTAGTTTTTCTATTTGTTTATCAATCTTATCAATTTTATTTGTCACCATTATTCACTCTTTTTGATTGAACTAGGTGTTTGATCCTTATTATTTAATTGTTCAATGATTGAATAGATATCATCAATAGTTCGATCAGATAAATCAAAAGTGGCGATAAATTTCTTTCCGACCTTCTGCTCCATTTTTGCTAGTTCTTCTTTCTTTTTTTTCTTCAATGCATTAATCTGCTCGTCAATACTAGTTAATGTCGATTCTATAGATTTAGACATTATATACCCCCCTCATTGTTTTATATAATCATACACGATTCAAAGAGTATATTCAATATAAAATACCAATATCATTTACAAACCAACAATTTAAGTGATATAATAATCCATAACGAAGTGATTAATGGCGCACTTATACACTCTATCGAGTGAGTGCTAAAACCCATATTGCATTTGGGTTTCCGTCAAGCGTGTGTTAAAATTCGCTTCGCTCATGTTATTTTAGAAAGAAGGTGAACAAAATATGGCTATCTATCATTTTTCTGGTCAAGTAATATCAAAAGTGACAAAAGACAATAAACCGAAAAGTCCATTAGCAGTTGCTGCTTACCGATCAGGTGAAAGATTATTTGATGAAAAAACAGATAAAGAATGGTTTTATAAAAGAGAAGTATCTCCTGATTCATTTATATTAGCTCCTGAACATGCACCTGAATGGGCTACTGATAGACAAAAATTATGGAATGAAGTCAATAAAGTAGAAAAGAATTATAACGCTCAATTTTCTAGAGAATTTAATATTGCATTACCTAGAGAGTTGTCGATAGAAGAACAAAATAATCTAGCAAAAGACTATTGTCAAAAAGCATTTGTAGATAAAGGTATGGTAGCTGATATTGCTGTTCACCGAGATGATGAAAACAATCCTCACTTTCATGTTATGTTAACTATGCGTCCATTTAATAAAGACGGGTCGTGGGGAATAAAGTCTAAAAGACAATACATTTATGATGAAAATGGCGAACATGTTTTAGATGATAAAGGTAAAAAAAAGTTTAATAAAATAAATATGACAGATTGGGATTCAATAAAAACGTTTAATAATTGGCGTAAACAATGGGCGGATACAGCTAATGAATATTTAGAAAAAAACAATATCAACGAACGTATTACTCATCTTTCAAATAAAGCGATTGGAACAGAAAAAATACCAACAATTCATGAGGGGTTTGTTGCACGAAAAATGCAAAAAGAGGGTCGAGAATCTGAACGTGTAAGTTACAATGAAGACGTGAAAAAGTACAATAAAAAAGTTGAATCTATTCAAGCATTTAAAGAAAAGAAACAAGCAATTCAATTTGAAAATAAATTCACTCGAAAATTTACGCCAAAAGAAAAAGCAGTCTTATCACATGCCGCAAAAGAACTTCGATTCTTTGTAAATAGTGAAACACTATCTGAACGAAAAATCCAACTTGAGAAATGGAAAAAATCAGTAACATTCAAGTCTGATTCTGAAGATAAATACAAAGCATTATCACGCATTGAAACTGAAGAAAAAGCCATCGAACAAGCTGAACAAATTTTAGAAAATGAAGCTAATCGATTTATTAAAGATTACTATAAGCACTGGGATGTTGAGAGTTTAGATTACGATGAAAAAGTGAGATTAGTAGATGAAACGCTTAGTCAAAATGATTTCTTAAGTGATGATGAAATTGACCTTCTTCATATGAATATTCAGAGTGAAAAAGTCCAACAAGAACTAAGTAGTATTCTTAAGAATAGATGGACATTTGTTGTTAATGTTGAAAAACATATCGAGCTTGCTGGAAATAAACTTAGACAAATTAACACTGAGTTAGGTATCACAGATGATAACTACATTGAGCGGATTAAATTATTAAAAGACCAATCCAACCCTCGGGTTAATGTACTAAAGGACACTTCGGAAAAGCTTGTTACATTGCATGAGGTTAAAACATTAATGACAGAATTCTACGACATGGAAATCAATCGATTGCAACCGGATATTAATCTGTCATCGTTAACGATTCATGAAAAAGAATTACTTGTTTCAAGTAGCGAATATTATGGTGAATCTGTAGATTTAAATTTAAATGAATTAAGAAAATATTCGACAGAAGATCAAGAAAAAATCATCCAAGTACTCAACCAACCTTATAAAGTGAAAAGAGAAATTATGGCCAATCATTTTGCGGATTTCCAATGGAAAAACCCGATTCATCTTCTATTGTTTAAAGAAGAATGTTTAACAAATCCAGAGCTATCAAAAGAAAGCAAAGTGAACATTCTGAAAATTTCACCTGAACAGGTTGGAGAGAAAAATATTAATCATGCTATTCCGTTATATGAAATGAATGAAACGTTAGAACGTAGAGTTATCAGTCAAGAGATTACTCCACAAATAGCCGTTCAAGGCCTAAGAAGTATGATGCAAGGTATTCTAAGAGATAGAAAGCAAGAAGGCTTTGCTAAGAAACAATTTGAAGAAGATTTAAAACGAAAGAAAAAGAAAACCAGAAAAAGAAGTCAAGGACGATCAATATAATTTTAGGAGCTGGTAACATTGGCGACAAGTGCATTAGATCAAATTGAAGACAAAGTAAGTAAGGATTATCAAGAATTGGTTAATGGTGTGAAAAAGGTTGTAGCAGATCCGGAAGCATATCAAAAATTCTTGGATTTTTACACGAAACTACCGACACGATCTTTTCGAAATCAGATGTTAATCTATTCACAACGAGAAGACGCAACATTTGTCGCAGGATTTAAAGCGTGGAACAAGTTCGGACGCAAGGTGAATAAAGGCGCCAAAGCCATTAAGATTATCGCTCCACGAACAAAGTCGGTGAAAGAGATGAATGAACGAACTGGTAAAGAAGAAAAAACACAGAAGATTGTCGGCTTTCAACGGGTAAATGTTTTTGATGTGAGCGATACAAACGGTGTCCCGTTACCCTTAAATCCGATTATGCCTAAGAATGTGCCAGCTAGTGAGTTTGCAGAAAAGGCGTTTAAACACCTCGTAAATGAGTTTGAAAGGGATTTACCTATAACGTTAAATAAATCGTATGAAGGGGCTAGTAACGGCTTCTATATGCCTTCAGAACACCGCATTGAACTAAATGCACGACCTGAACGAGATATTACGAATCAACAGAAAACGCTCATTCATGAATACGCTCATGCTATTTTCCATAAACCTGAAGGTAAGTATCATGGATATGATAAGAAAACAAAAGAATTGCAAGCTGAGTCCGTAGCTTATATCACATGTAAAAACTTTGGCATGGATACAAGTGATTATTCTTTTCCTTATATAAGAGGTTGGGCAGCAGAACATAGTGAAGACTTATTGTTAGAATATCAAAATGACATCCAAAAAGAGAGTGCAAAAATCATTAAACGCATTGAGGACGTCATAGTTGAGAAAGACATTACATTTGATATTGGTGTTGTTCTCGATGAAAATATGGCACCTGCGATTGAGGGCGAACAAAAAGTAAGTCTCGTTCAATATGGTAATCAGTATGGTATTGTAAAAGGAGATTTCTCACCGAGTGTATTAAATAACCTGGAAGAGATTAAAACAATTGGGCATATATATGATAATAAAGAATTAGCAAAAGCAACATTTGAACAGACGAAAGGCTATTTGCCACTTGATCAAGTGAAGCAAATAGATAAAGAAAAGGGAAATACGCATATCTTTGAAAGAGATATCATTGACCCATTGGATTTGAAAAAGAAAAAAATGTATGCGATTGGCGTAAAGAGTCTAACTAATATTAAACTGGTTTCCAATTTTTCATCGGAATTAGGAAAATTAAAGACACAATTAGCAAAGATTTTAAATGGCCACTCGTTAACGAAAGAGAATCCAGCTCATGATCTAAGTACAAGAGATACCGATCAGGACGGATTAACAGATTTAGAAGAGCTAAAGCTAGGAACGAATCCGTACAGCTCAGATACAGACAACGATGGTATTCCAGATCATCAAGATTCACATCCAAACACACCCAATATACCGATAAAATCAATTGAAAGGACGTTATAATCATGCTGAATAAATTCCAATTAGAAGAGTATTTTCAAGATGTGCTCGTACGTTTAGCCCATCACTCATCAGCAATCGAGGGTAATACGGTAACGTTACCTGATACAGTGTCTATTATTTTACATGATACGTTACCGGGTGGTTATAGTAGACGTGAATTTTTTGAGATAGAAAATCATCGAGATGCTTTTGCTTATGTCATTGACCAGTTACGAGATAAACAACCGTTAAACCTTTCTGTCTTAAAGGATATTCATGAAAAACTTATGGATCGATTACTCGTTGATAAGGGCCAATTCAAAACAAGTGAAAATGCGATTCAAGGGGCTGACTTTCTAACCGCATCCCCCCAGGAAACACCTATCTTAATGCAGCAATGGATTGATAATCTCAATTATCAGTTAGAAGGTACAAGTAAAGATATAGACCTTTTAAGAGTGGTTATGGACTTCCACATTCAATTTGAGCGTATTCATCCATTTTCAGATGGTAACGGAAGAACTGGCCGGATGTTGATGAATTACTCGTTAATGCAGCATGACTTGCCACCATTAATCATTCAAGCAAAGGATAAAGCGACTTATGTTAACTACTTGGCAAAACAAGATATTGATGGCATAACTAAGTTTTCTTATGAGCTGATTTGTGATGAAGCTCAAAGAATGCAACGATTTAATAATAAAGAAAAAGCACAAATAAAAGAGCTTGATGATGAATATGAAAGATAGGGTGTTTTAAATAAATAGTTTTAGGAAATAGTAAGTTAAAAAGCAATAAACTTACTGTATTTTACTATATTCCGCTTTAATAAATAGCTCCAATTTTATTACTATGATAAACTTTGATTGTATGAGGGAGGGAAAAAAATGGCTAAGGGTATTAGTGTTAATCCAAGTGTTATTCGATGGGCAATCCATGCTTCAGGAAAAAGCGTAGAAAATATATCTGAAAAGTTTTCAAAAATACGGGAATGGTCTACAATCGAAAGCAAACTGAGTGTAACCGATTTGAATAAACTAAGTAAGGAGCTACGTATTCCTTTTGGCTATTTTATTCTTGAAACACCACCCAAAGAAGATATTAAATTGTTGAAATATAGAACAATAAATAATTTAGAAAATGAGAACCCAAGCAGAGAATTAGTAGATACTATTAGAAGCATGGAAAAGAGACAAAACTTCATGAAGGAAGTTTTAGTTGAAGATGGTTTTTCACCGCTACCTTTTGTTGGATGTAAGACTTTAGAAGATGATTTTAGAAAAGTCTCTAAAGATATTATTGAGAAGTTGAACTTAGAAAAGGGTTGGAACAAAAAGAATAAAGATACTTTTAATATCTTAAGAGAAGCAGTAAGTAATATAGGTGTTATACTGATGCAAAATGGAATCGCGGGAAATAATACTCATCGATCATTAGATGTTTCTGAATTTAGGGCATTTGTATTGATTGATAAATATGCACCTCTCATTTTTCTAAATTCTAAAGATAGTGAGAACGGTAAAATATTCTCTGTGTGCCATGAATTAGTTCATATATGGTTAGGATTGGACGAGTTGTACAATGATAGATTTAAAAGAGATCAAGAATTTGAAAATGCAGAATTAGAAAGGTTTTGTAATAGAGTGTCAGCAGAAATGTTGCTTCCTTTAGATTTACTAGTAAACATTTTTGATCACAACCTTACCCCATATGAAAATTTAAAGAATATATCAGACAAATTTAATGTTAGTGACTTGGTAGTATGTATTAAGATGAAACAAGAAGAGTTGATATCACCGAAGATTTTTAATGAGTTATACCCCTTGCTATTAGAAGAAATTAATGAAAATATGCTAAAAGAAGAAAAAAAATCAAAGAAGTCTGGTGGAGATTATTATCGTACACAGGGTTCTAGAATGGATATTAACTTTGTGCGATCAGTTGATAGAAGAGCAAAAGAAGGTAAAATATTATACACAGAAGCTTATGAGCTCTTAGGTGCTAAAGGCAACACATACGATAAGTTAGTACGACATATGGAGGGCGGACAATGAAAACATATCTAGTGGATAGTAATAGCTTGATATCACCATATAGAACATTTTATCAATTTGATTTAGTTCCGTCTTTTTGGGGATGGTTTAAACAGACTTATGATCAATCGATATTATTAGTAGACAGGGTTAGAGATGAACTTTGTCATGTTAAAGATAAACACAAACCCAAAGATGAGTTGCAAGTTTGGGTGGAAAACAATTGTTTGGATAAAGGAAAAATAATTCATCCGAATAGTGACGATGATATATTAATAGAATATCAAAATGTATTAAGACATATAGCTAGTTCACCATTTTATACAGAAAAAAGTTTTCATGAATGGGCAGATAATCAAAAAGCTGATCCATGGTTGATAGCAATAGCTAAAGCTAATGACTATACCATTGTCACAATGGAGGAATCAAACCGGAATTTAAATGCAAATAATCCAACAAGTAAAGAACCGAGAATACCAGATGTTTGTAAAGACTTAAATGTAGAGTGCATTAATTTATATGATTTAATGAGAGAAGTAAAATGTACAATATAAAAAGGTCTTTCTATACCTCTTTTAAGTTTCATCAGTACAGAATTAGAAAGGTAGAGTCTTCCAATGAGAGAATATTATTTATATGAAATTGAAGCAAGTGAAAAGCCAATCATGGATCAAGTAGAATGGCAGACAGTAAATAGTTTAACAAGTGATCGCCATAAATCATTAGACGATGAAGTTTTAGGGTATGGTGAAATTGGAAGCAACAAATATGTTGCTTTGTACCGGAAAACAAATAATGAAGTTTAAAACAGACACGCTATCTATCTTAATTTGAAATGGATAGCGTGTCTTCTTTTTTTTACTATGGTAAAATAGAAATACATTATTGGAAATTAATATATATCGAAAAATGGAGGTAGAAAAAATGGCTAAAAAACAACCTGAAGGATTATATCCGGTAAATAAAGAATTTGCTATAAAATTAAATGATAAAACTAAGGGCATTCATACAGGACTTAATCGGTGGGTGAAAAATCAAATAACAAATCCTGATGGGAAAATGCAATATGCTAATGCCAAACAAATATGCGACGAAATAGGGATTGATGTAAGTGAACTTTTAATATTAGATTGTTCAACTTTAAAATAATGAATTTAGTGAGATTTTATCATTTGTTAATCAGTTGAAACGAGAGAAGGCAGAGAATAGAATTAAAGATGTCATTTATTCTTTAGGTAGAGTTCATCAATTTGAGTTGATAAATAATATTATAAAGAAAACGGGGTACCAAATTAATTCGAATAATAGCATTATGGACTTGTTCTTTGATACAAATAAATGCAACTATTATTTTCATAAGCTTTCTGATTCTGGTTATGAAATAGTAAATATACAAGATCGTAGAGATGATAATTCATTTATATCACCTAGTGAAACCCTGGTATTTTCTTTTCCCTGGAATAAACAAAGGATGATTGATGCTTTTAAAGAAATTGGAGAAGCTGTCGGGAATAAATGGGAGCATCAACCAATTAATCATAAAGTGTGCTTGATAAAGCCTTTAAACATTGCTGTGATAGAAAATGGTTATCACTCGTCCTCGATTAATATCATAACTAATGAATCGCCATTTAAGGTAACAAGTTGTTTAGATTTAACGCCAATATATAATGAGATATTTACCGATGGTGTGTATTTTTTTGACAAGAAAAGTTCTACCAAGCTCGCTCCTGTTAGGTCTGTTGAAATGGCCGCTATTTTTGAAATTGGACGAATAATATTAGACGATAGTGAGAAGGCATTAGATATTGATTCTTAAGTTGGGTAGCCTGAAGGTCCAGCAAGTGTCTGTAAGCAGCTAAAGATCAGCTGCGGACAGGCACTAACTGTCTCGCTCTTCCCTAAAATCCTCGATAATCAGAAGAATTAAAGAAACCCCAATCGTTTCTTAATTTCTTCTAGATTCCTGATGATTTATTGACGGATATCCGACAACAAAACCCTTATATACCATAGACCCCTCCGTACGGATAGCAAGCATACGCTTGCTTTTTTTATTGCGTATTTTTCCTTTTGCCCCTGAATCGTAAAACACACCAGGCGAACTAAGGGGCTAGGCGGCAGGGCACCCGAACCTTTCCGCCGATCCCCAAAGTTCTTGAAAAAACCATCAATAAGCTTTCACGACATATCCTCACGATGTTCCGGTATTTCATGGTCATATTGACAATTTTTTATGCTGGTTTTAGATTTCATCATGCAAAAGGGAAAAATACTCCCCTTTTCGGGAACACATTTCGTTTCAGGGGCATGACAAACGAAAAATCAAGGAGGAAAAAGCATGACAAAAACCATTTATTTTCTAGAGAAAGAAGAACAAAATTTCATTCTTAAAACACAAAGCGAGGAAATCATAACAGTGATACAAGCTGATAACGTTGACACCTGTTTAGAAATTTTATTAGAGGAAACAGATGTAGATGTGGAAATCGGTTGTAGAACAAACAAACAGTGTACATTTAAAACAATCTACGGAGATGAAGAGATAGCTATTATTAAATTTTTATTTGACAATATCGGATATGAAAAGCATGAGAATGCGAGCCAGGCTATTAATATTTTTGACAAAGAAAAAATGTTAGGAAATATCATAAATAAATACCAATCGCTAGAGGAACTCTGCGAATCACTTAATAATTGTTTTGATTTATATGATTTAGGATATATTGATTCAGAACAAGAACAGATTATATATAATAAATTATCTGAAGAAAGCGCATTACGTTTATGGGCTATTTATATGCACATTAAAGAAGGCTCTTCTTTAACTTCATACTACTTAACCTATGAAGATTTCTTATCTACCATCTAATTAAAAAGAAGATAGAAAGGCTTTTATTCAAGGTCTTTTCTATCTTCTGAGTGAATATAAGGTGCATTAAATAGTTTAGAAATTGAGACCCTATGATAATCGTTTCCTTCATGAATATGTTCTTTAGTGTAGGGTTATTTTTACACCAGGCATGTTACGGGTAGATTTTCTAATTAAAATGAGCTGAAGAAATACTTTGAATAACTTATCGTCCCATGTGCCTAGGCCATCCATAACCGTGAAATCTTGCTCACGATTATTAAACAAATTTATGCCTACGTCTAATATGATTTTATAGCTTGTAGGTAGTACCGAGTATGCATCACTATAAACAGGTACGCCTTTTTTATCTGTTTTATATTCTATGTCGAATACTTCTATTAACTCGTCACCGTCTTTTTCTGTATAAGAAACATCCTTATAATCATAAATCCATGCGTATGGTGATTCATGAAGTAACGGATCTTCAATACAGCGATTATAAACTTCAGGTAATGCTAAAACATAGGAAAGTACCTGGTACTCAACATCATTCGATGCTCTAAAAACCATTTGTGTAAGATGATTAAAATTTTTTTCGTGACTATTATTGATAAAATACATCAACGTGCCCTCCTTGATAGTATGTTTTTCAATTATATTTATTTATTTCTTGCTTTCTTTTTCGTTTAGCTCTAGTTAGTGTACTTGCGCTAATTCCCGTTAGCTCCTCAACTTGTTTATAGCTATGCGTCTCGAGTAAATCTAGTGCATGATGGATTTGTGCTTTCTTAAACTTTTTCGGTCGCCCTTCTTTATAGTCTGGTCGCTGCTTAGCAATGGCTTTTCCTTCTTGTGTTCGTTCCATAATCATATCCCGTTCAAACTCTGCAAAGCTCATAAAAATATTAAAAATTAGTCGCCCGTTAGGAGTGTTTTCGATTGTTCCAAGGTTTAATATTTTTACAGTTACCCCTTTTTCAAATAATTCTTTAATAATTTTTGTTCCTTCAATAGTTGAGCGAGCAAAGCGATCGAGCTTAGTAACAATTAATGTATCTCCCTGTGATAGAACATTTAATAATTCTTGGAAATTTGGTCGATCTTTGCTTGTTCCAGTATAAACATCCTTGTAGATTTTTTTTGCGCCAGCTTTTGTAACGGCTTCTTCTTGCGCTTGCAAAGATGAACCATGTGCAAATTGACCATTCGTTGACACTCTGCAATATCCATACTCCAAAATATCACCTCACTTTTGACTAAGTGTTTTGACCAAACTCTATATACTGATTCTATCACACTTTAGTTTCATAGTCAAAAATGTTAAGTTATGACTATACAAAAAGGTGTGATGTATATTTTATATTTTAAAAGGGTTTGGTTTAACGCACTTCCGAAAGAAGTCTCCCTCTTCAAGCAACCCGTAAGGGTGGTAAGTGGTAGGAGTAGTTCACTAGCTGATACCATTGAAGATGCCTTTAGGACAAATAAATGGAGAAAATAAAATGAAAGCATATTTTCTTTTTGGAAGTTCATTACTCATCAGTGTCCTTTACATAAGTATTTATACCTTGCTATCTCCACTGACAGATCTTTTCTTCTCCCTTTCGCTTCTTTTCTTAGTAGCTTTTTTTACACTAAATGTAGATAGAAAAAAATCCTTATTTGAACTACTCCACCTTAATTTCTTACGAAATTTGAAGATGGAGATTCCTAAGAAGACCAACCTAACGGTCAGTTATGGATTAGGCTATCCCCGAAGTCCCTTCGGTTAGAAGTCTTATCGCTTCAGCTTCAATATTTTTACTTGCGTTCAGATCTCTATCGTGATGGGTGTGACACGTTGGACATTTCCATTCACGCAAAGCAAGATGCTTAACGTCTTTATTTCGGTAGCCACAGCAAGAACATAGTTGGGTCGAAGGGAAGGTTTTTCCTACTGGCACCACCTGTTTTCCGTACCATTTTGCCTTATATTCAAGCATTGAACGAAATTCTGACCAACTGACTTCGCTAATCGCTCTTGCGAGCTTGTGATTCTTTATCATATTTGACACCTGCAAATCTTCAATACCTATGATGTCGTGATTTTTGACAATATCGGTACTGAGTTTGTGCAGAAAATCCGTACGTGCATGTTTAATCTTTTCGTGAATACGGGCAACTTTCACTTTTTGCTTTTGATAATTTTTTGCTTCGTGCAACGGCTTGCCGTCTTTCTTTGCCTGTTCGTATCTGCG
>NZ_FPAI01000016.1 GCF_900116255.1 Halolactibacillus miurensis | reverse complement strand
ACGACACTTATTCATATTTTTGAATAAATGTGTCGTCTTTTTTGATTCTAATTAAACTTACATTAAGAAAATCGTAAGATTTTCAGTGGCCTCCACCGATGTTGTATTCACTTGTTCCAGAGCAGAAACAAGGTCTACACCATTGGGCGCAATGGGCGTATATGACGCGTACCCTGTCTTTTGTTAGAACCCATGCGTTCTACCAGACAGAACGATTCGACTAAAGCAAGTTGTGTTCCTGGAACACACTATTTCCCCAACATGCTCTAACAGATGTTGAGAAAATAGGTTTGCGGCGGTTGGAGAGTAGAAAAACCTATGCTTAGTTGAACGAGCATGGGTCGCCTTTAGGGTGTCCTTATGGAATCCCCTTCCTCAAACATTCGTGAGAATGTTAGGTGGGGGTAGTTCAATATATTTTTCTGTTTTACTTATTTAAAGCCGTAAGGACACTTCCCGCTAATACTTTTGCCCCAATCAACAAGCTATCTTCATCAATCATAAATTTCGGATGATGATAAGGATACACGCATCCTTTTTCTTCATTAGCTGAACCTAAAAAGAAATAAGTCGCTGGAATTTGTTCGGCAAAATAACTAAAGTCTTCGGCCCCCATATTCGGTTCCAAATGGATCACGTTTTGTTCACCAATAATATCTTTAGCTACACCGACCATTAACTGATTCGTTTTCTTATCATTGATGGTTGCTGGGTAGCCAAATTGATAATCGATCGTTGCTTTCGCTCCGTGGGCTCTGGCGGTAAAGTCGGTCACTTGTTTGACCCATTCGCTCATCTCTTGACGAATCGTTTTATCAAACGTACGTACCGTGCCTTCAATATATGCTTTTTCTGCGATCACATTCGCTTTGTCCCCTGAATGAAAGCTACCGACCGTTAGTACGGCTTGTTTCATCGGATCGACTTTACGTGACGTTAATTGATTCAGTTGGGTAACGATTTGTGCGCCAATACTTAACGCATCAACGGTGTCATGCGGTAAAGCCGCGTGTCCCCCTTTTCCTTCGATGGTAATAAAGAAGTCATCACTCGCCCCTAAAATTGGTCCATCGGTTTCACCAATCGTTCCGACTGGTAAATAGTTTTCCATATGAAGACAAAAAATCTGATCCACGTCTTTAATCGCGCCGTCTTCAATCATCGCTTTCGCCCCGCCTGGGTCTTGTTCTTCTGCGTGTTGGTGGATAAATACGACGGTGCCGTGTAAGTCATCCTTGACAGACACCAGTGCTTTTGCGACCGTCATCGCAATTGCGGTGTGGGCATCATGCCCACACGCATGCATGACCCCCTCAACCGTTGACTGATACGGAAGGTTTGTTTCCTCTTTGATTGGCAACGCATCAAAGTCCGCGCGAATCGCGATGGTCGGACCAGGATGTGCGCCTTTAAGCGTCGCGACAACACCTCGTTCACCGACGTGTGCTTTGACGTCTAAACCGAGCGTTTTATGAAAGGCTGCAATGGTTTTCGGTGTGTTTACTTCCTCAAATGAAAGTTCTGGATATTGGTGGAAATGGCGTCTTAAGTCAATCATCTCTTGTTCGAGATTGGTAAGTATGTCATAAACGTTTGTCTGTAGCTTTGTCATTGGTTCACCCCATCTTTATAATGCATTGTGTTCTACGAAAAAAAGTGTCGCGTAAACGACACCTTTTTAGTTCTTGTATAAATTATGAAACACTGCGGAAACGACGTTTCGTCGTCTTTTCTACAATGCCGAGTATAAAGTCAGCCATTAGCGCGAGTAGTGCCGCCGGTACTGCCCCTGCGATCAGGCGAATATCATTTTGTCCATTAATCCCACCGACAATCTCTTTACCGAGACCACCACCACCGATATACGGGGCAATCGTTGCGACCGCAACGGCAATGACAAAGGCCACGCGTAGGCCGGCCATAAGGAATGGAATCGACAGCGGAAACTGCACTTTCGCAAGTAATTGGAAGGGTGTCATACCAATCCCTATACCTGCTTCTGATACACCTGGGTCTACTTCTTTAATTCCTACATACGTGTTACGTACAATCGGGAGTAACGAGTAGAAGAACAACCCAATCACAACGGTCTCGTTACCTAGACCGAAATAAATAAGTAGAATCGCCAACATCGCTAAACTCGGAATCAATTGTAAGATGTTGACGAGTGATAAAATCACCGGTGCTAACCTTTCTACTTTAGCTGCTAGGATACCAAGTGGTACCCCAACGAGTAAAGCAAGTCCCATCGCTTGTAAAACCATCACAATATGCTCAACAGTTAAGGCGATGAGTTCTGCGCTATTATCTGACATATACTGAAGTAATTCAGTGATAAATTCCATCATATAACCCCATTATGATTAGTTTAGTAATCCTTCGTTTTCTAAGAATTCACGTGCCACTTCTTCTGTCGAACGACCGTTTAAGTCAACTTCTAAAATCAGTTGTGACATTTGTTCTGTTGATACGGTATCAACAAGATTATCAAAAATTTCTTTCACTTCTGGATAGTTGTCTAATACCTCATTACGTGCCACAAGTGAGGCATCGTATGGTGGGAAGAATTCCGCATCATCTTCTAAAATACGTAAATCATATTCCGCAATTTGTGGGTCAACGGTATAAGCTGTGACAACATCTAATTCATCATTTTTAATTCCTTCATACATGAGTGACACTTCCATTGCACGTACGTCACCAAATTCAAAACCATAGGCGTCTTGGAATCCGCGGTAACCATCGTTATCTCGCTCAACCCATGAGGTGTCTGTTCCTAAACGTAAGTCACCTGCAAGTGGTTCTAAATCAGAAATCGTTTCAATCCCTTCACTATCTTGTAGTTGACCTTGGATCGCAATCGCATATTCATTCTTAAAGCCGATTGAATCAAACCACGTGATATCATATTCTTCACCGAATAAGTTTTGCGCATTTTCAATTGTTTGTTCTGAATTGGTTGAATACTCAACATCATCAAAGTGATTGTTGTATACCTCACCTGAATATAACATCGCAAAGTCAAATTCCTCACGGTCGATTGACGCTAAAATTTGTGGACTTGCTTGAATATCTTCTGTGATAGTCACTTCATGATCGGTGTTTTCTTCAACTAAAATCTTCACTATTTGAGCGGCAATCTTTGGATCGGTATAAGACTGGGCGCCAAATTCAAACACTTCGCCCCCATCAGCTGATTGTTCTCCCCCGCATGCCGCTAACAGCAACATCGCACTTGCAAGTAAAGCTAGTAATAGTTTTTTCTTCATAAGTATTTACCCCTTTATATTATATTTCTTCATCATAATCGATGAAGGCTATCCTTATTTTTACGTTCACGCTCACTTAACCACGTGAAACAGATAAACGTTTTTCAATCAAACCAAAAATCAAATCAACCGTTAACGCTAAAATAATTGCCAGTGCTGTGCCAGTAAAAATCATGTACGTATTATTTGAACCAATACCAGCCATGACCAAGTCACCTAATCCACCCGCACCAATAACGGTTGCCAGTGTCGTCCAACTAATAATATAGACGGTTGTAATCCGAATCCCTGACATAATATAAGGCACCGCAATCGGTAACTCCACTTTCGCCAAGCGTTGAACCGTTGAATAGCCCATCCCTTTAGCAGCTTCGACAATACCTTGATCAATCGACTCCACCCCGGCATACGTGTTACGTAAGAGCGGAAGTAGCGCATATAAGAATAAAGCCACGACTGCGGGTGTAAAACCAATCCCGAAAATCGGAATAAGTAAGGCGAATAAGGCAATCGTTGGAATCGTTTGGAAGAAGTTCGCAACATTAAAGATCGCCTGCTTCAGTCGTTCATTTTTCATCTTTGTCATCCCAATGGCCAGTGGAACGGTCAAAACAATCGCAAAGATAATGGAGACAAAGGCGATGGATAAATGTTCAAGTAAATACTCGAAAATATTCTCGTAACGAATTTCCCAAAACTCAATATACTCTTGAATTAAGTTCATGACATGACACCACTTTTTTGATCCACTTGTTCATGAAGCACTTCTAATAGTTGATCTTGATCTAACACCCCGATAAAGCTCATATCTTCGCGAACAATCGGTGCGATGGTTTCTTTACTTGCGACAAACTTTTCAACTTCCGCCGATTCACGGTAAGCAATGACTGTTTCATCGACAAGATTTTTAATCTCACTGTCGCGATTTTTCACCGCATCATATAGCGAGAGAATACCTAAATATTTATCATCTGCATCGACAATCGGCATTTGATCTTTTTTCTTTTCTACCATGACATTAATCGCCGCGTCTAGTGACTCAGTCACTTTGACACTCGGATAATCTTCATCGACAAAGGCTGTCATCGGTGGTAGACCACGCGCTTGTCTTAAGCGGTCTTCTCCAATAAAGTCTTCCACAAATTGATTAATAGGATTGGTCAATAATTCATGAGGTGAGCCTTTTTGAACAACTTCCCCATCACGCATTAAAATGATTTGATCCGCAATCTTAATCGCTTCATCCATATCATGTGTCACGAAGATGATTGTTTTATTGATTTCCTTCTGCAAGCGAACAAGTTCATCTTGAAGTTGTTCCCGGCTAATCGGGTCAAGCGCACTAAATGGCTCATCCATCAAAATAATTTTCGGTTCCGCCGCAAGGGCACGAATCACACCGATCCGTTGTTGTTGTCCCCCACTCAACTCATGTGGGTAGCGCTCACGATAAGTATCTGGGTCTAAATCAACCATCTTTAATAGTTCCTCTACTTTTTGGCTAATCTTTTGTTTATCCCATTTTAATAATTTCGGGACGGTTGCGACGTTATCATAAATCGTCATATGTGGAAATAAACCAATACTTTGAATGACATAACCCATTTGACGTCTCAGCTCAATGGGATTAATGTCTGATATTAACTTACCATCAATCGTTAATTCGCCATCGGTATAGTCAATTAAGCGATTGAGTAATTTCATTGTTGTTGTTTTACCACAACCACTTGGTCCAATTAAGACATTAAGTTTGCCTTCTTCAAATGTGAGGTTAATATTCTTTAAGGCATGGAAGCCATCCTCATAGACCTTGTTTACGTTTTTTAATTGAATCAAGAGCATTCCCTTCTTTCGTCGTTCGTTTTGATTACTATCATAAGTTTACAGAAGAGCAAGACAAATGCAAAATCCGATATACACTTTAAATTGTACAAACTTTATACAATTTAAAGTGTATAGATTGTATAAACTGTTCTATCTTAAAATTCCGCCGGATTCCTCTATAATCCTACCAAAGTTCGCTCTTTTCATTCACATCTGACTATGATAATGTTAAAGTCAAACAAATATTTGACAAAAAGAGTGATAAAATGAATAAAAAAATGAGCTTAGACGATCAGTTAGAACACGTGAAGCATCGCGTCAGTGAACAAATTGCTGAAAATATGAAGTCTTACGGTTATCCTGCGACCATTGGTCGGGTCATTGCGGCCATCTATTATGCCGGGCGCGCGCTCGACCTTGATGAACTTGCCGAACATACCGGCATGAGTAAAACCCGCATGAGCCAAGTACTGAGAGAAATGACGAGTTACAATATTGCTGAAAAAGAGTTTGTGAAGGGGTCGCGTAAAGACCACTACACTGTCGAAGAAGATTATTACCAAACGTTCATTACCTTATTTACGGCTAACTGGCGTGAGGTGACGATTCGCAATAAAAAGATTGAACAAAAGATTATGGAAGAACTGATGGAGATTTACGAAGACGAAGAAGCCACACCGGAAATTAAAGCTGAAGCAGAGAACTTAATGGAAGACTCAAAAGCATCGATCCGTTACTTTGAATGGATTGAACGCATCGTTGAGTTGTTTGACTCACAAGACATCTTTAAGTATGTCCCGAAAGACCCGCTAGATGAAGATAAAAAGGCTTACCGTTTTAAGAACTAAAACGGTAAGCCTTTTTCTTTTGATCACCCTTAGACATAGGACGAAATAAGTAACCTCTTTTATTATCTTCCGTATGACTTATGATCGTCATCCTGATTTAATATGACCTTTTCTCTTAACTTGCCTGCTGATTTAATGCATGCCAGGAAACTGTTGTTGACGCAACACGTCATAAGCGATAATAGCGGCGGTATTCGATAAGTTAAGCGAACGGACCCGGTCATTTTTGGCCATATGAATCCGCAAGCACTTGTCTTCTTTACCGACAAGTAAATCCTTTGGTATGCCAGTTGTTTCTTTACCAAATACTAAGAACCATTCTTTTGATGCATCACTAAAATCAACATCGGTATAATACTTTGTGCCAAAGTTCTCAATATAATAATAGTCCCCGTCTGGGTGCTTATCATATAAGTCAAAAATCGAATCATGATACTGAACGTTCACGTCATACCAATAATCAAGCCCTGAGCGTTTCAACATTTTATCATCAGTTGAAAACCCTAACGGATGGATCAAATGGAGTGTCGCATTACATGCCAGACACGTCCGGGCAATGTTACCCGTATTTGCGGGTATTTCAGGTTCAAACAAAACAATATGGAGTCCCATCTTTCTTCACCTCTTCATCTTACTAAACGATTTATTTCTAATCTTTTCATTATCTCAGACACAAACTGACTTTATTCTGTCCGTGCTTTTAGTTTACCATTATCTGCGTAAATCGCTTCAAATTCCAGACCTTTTTCCATCTCTTTCATTACCGTCGCATCCTCTTCTTTTATCATCGCCTCACGAATAAGCTCATAACTATCTTCCCGGCCAATCTTACCAATCGCAAAGGCCGCGGTTCCTCTAATGACAGGACGCGGATCTTTTCGCATCAATGTCGCTAACGTCTCGATGCTTGAGACTTCTCGGTAATGACCAAGTGCTAAAATAGCATTCCGTTGAAGTGGTTTTTTCCCACGCCATGAACCGGCCATTTCACCAAACGTCTCTTTAAATTCTCGGTTAGAGATCGTGAGAAGTGGCAACAGTTCTGGTTTGGCAAGGTCTGGTTTTGGTTCAAACGCCTCGTGAAGATGAAAGTCCACGCCCTTATTATACGGACAGACAAGCTGACACGTATCAAAGCCATACAGTTGATTACCAAGGACCGAGCGAAATTCATCAGGTAAATAATCTTTTGTCTGCGTTAGAAAAGCAATACAGTTAGTTGTATTTAACTGACCTGGACCAACGAGTGCCCCGGTTGGACAAGCGTCGATACATTTCGTACAATCCCCACAACCGTCTTCTAACATCTCATCCGGTTCTAAAGGAATATTGGTAATCATTTCACCTAAATAAACATAAGAACCAAACTCAGGAGTAATGATCGAACAGTTCTTACCACTAAAACCAATGCCGGCACGTTCTGCGACCGCACGGTCGGGTAATTCCCCGGTATCGACCATAATTTTTGACCGAAACCCCGGGACACGGTTTTCTAAAAAAGCATGAAGCCTGTTTAACTTCTCATTTAATACGACATGATAATCCACGCCCCAACTGGCCCGGCAGACATTCCCGCGTCTTGCCCCGCGTTTATTTGCTGGTCGGTCTGTCAATCTAGACGGATAAGCTAACGCAATCGATATAATCGATTCGGCTCCAGTTAAATGCATCGCCGGTTCCGTTCTTTCTTCAATCGTTCCTTTTTCAAACCCTGACTGATAGTTTTTTTCTTGTTGGGCTTTTAATCGCGCTTTCATCTGAGTGAACGGATCAACAGAGCCAAAACCAATCTTATCAATCCCAATCTTTTCAGCATAATCTATAATGTCTTGTTTTAACGTGTTATAAGCCATTTTACATCCCACACATTCTTTCATATTACTATTGAACTAATCGAAAAAAGGCATAAATAAAACGCAACACTTCGTTTTTAAAAACGAAATACTGCGTTAGCTAAAGTGATAACTTGTATTATAGCACCGTTTTCAACAGACCGCAACCCCTAATTCTTTTTTCCTATTTGTTGGAAATATTGTTTATTTCCTTTTTAGACGGGTAAGTTAAAGTATCAGTCTAAAACAACAATACACGATATAAAAGAGAGGTGAGAAATGATGTTATGGACTATTATTGGTATTTTACTACTTATTTGGCTTGTTGGGTTTGTGCTTGACGTGGCAGGTGGACTTGTTCATATCTTACTTGTTGTCGCATTAATCGTCTTTATCTACAATATGATTACCGGAAGAAAACGGTAACCGTGTTTATACTTACTAGAAAAAGATAAAACAAAAGATATCAACCATGCTAGAAAAGAAAGCAACACCGAAAGTTATACTTATACCCGACACTCGGGATATGAATGAATATAAAATGGACAAGAAGCTGTCACAACAATTCGTGACAGCTTCTTGTCTTCGATATTTACTTGTCTATTTTCATCTAAATCTTACTGCTTATCTTTTAAGATCGCTTTAATCCATGTTTTTGCCATCAATGTATCACCTGTAGATGTCGTATGCACACCATCAATTGTTAACGGTAAGTCAAGTGACTGATCAATATAGTTTAAGAACGCTTCATGTGTTTTAACAAGGGGTAACTGATACGTCTCACTCATCCGTTGGACAATCTCGACATACGGTTTCAGTAGGGTATTTCCTTTTGAGTGACGATTTTCTTCAATCACGGTCGGTTCCATGAGAATAATCTTTGCTTTTGTTTTTGCCTGTGTGTCTTTAATCAGTTCATGGTATAACGCTTCAAATATTTCAGGAGTTACTTGTTCCATATTAGGACAATCTAACTGACGCCACACGTCATTAATCCCAATCGAGATCGATAACACATCAGGATTTAAACGAATAACATCTTCCTCCCAGCGTTCTTTTAAGTCCGTGATGCGGTTCCCGCCAATACCTTTATTAATTATCTCAGGTAAGTGTCCTTCACACGTCGCATAGTGGTCACGAATCATGCGGACGTAGTTATCACCAATCTCTAACGTGTCATCCGCCTTACCCCACTCCGTAATACTATCACCAATAAAAATCATCCGTTCCTTTTTCATTTCCTAACAACCTTCCTCTATTCATAGTTAATCATGCCTTACGCTTACATTATACACTATGTTCATTAGTTAAATAAAGTTATTTTATAGTTAATAACTTAAGTAACACCACCATGCTAGCGTATACTAAATAACTAACGCAATAGACAAATAGCTAAACGCTGGCCAAGCCCAGCTATGAAATCAACAAACAACGAATGAACCAGACGACATGAGTAGACTCACTAAATCGAAGATTTAAACGCTTAAGTCCCCACTTGGATAAACTTTTTCATATGAGTCATGTCATGACAGTTTATCCATTCCACCTAAGCTTTCGTCTGACGTTTCTGTTCCTCAGCATAAGCAATTAGCTGCTGTTTCCTTCAGATTCTTCCTCACGGAAGAAACGCATACAGTCCTTATTACTAAGTCTACCGTTGCCTTTCACCACCAAGTTACTACTCAAGCCAGGCTTACCCGAAAAAAATCCTCATCCATTATTAATGAATGAGGAGAATCATTATTTATACGGTTTCTTCTATTTCTTTGAATTCTTTGTTGTAGATCGCCATATCTATTTCTCCGAGCCTTCTTGCGGTTACAAGACCTGCTATCATGGAACCAGATACATTCAGTGCTGTTCTCGCCATATCGATCAGTGGCTCTATGGCAATAAGAAGTCCAACTAATCCTACAGGCAATCCCATGGAGGATAAAACCGTAAGTGCTGCGAATGTCGCACCTCCACCAACACCCGCAATACCAAAGGAACTGATGGCTGTAATGATAATGAGTTTAATGAAGAAGGAGGCATCCATAGGAACACCTGTACCAACCGCAATCATTACTGCGAGCATACCTGGATAAATCCCTGCACAGCCGTTCTGACCGATGCTCGTACCAAGGGAAGCTGACAGATTGGCAACACCATTTGACACACCGAGTTTTTCTATCTGAGTTTCAACGTTCAGTGGTAATGTACCAGCACTTGATCTTGATGAGAAGGCGAAAGAAAGTGGGACACTTGCTTTCTTCAGATATTTTACTGGGTTTAATTTGTAAACAACAAGGATGATGAGATGGATGATAAACATGATAATAATGGCAAGATAGGATGCTGCAACAAATTCAAACAGTCTTGAAATTTCCGATAAATTTGAAGTAGAGACAAACCTGGACAGTAGGGCAAATACACCATACGGTGTGAATCTTAGCACTAATGTAACCATTCGCATAACGACATCATGAAGCATGTTCAGAAATTTGGTGAAGGCTTCAGCGCTATCAGGTTTCTTGCGTCTAAGCCCTATTGTCGCAATACCTAAAAAAGCGGCAAAAAATACAACAGACAGTGTGGCAGAAGAACCTTGACCACTCATCGCATAAAACACATTACGAGGAATGATTTCTGTGATCTGTTCAGGGATAGGTTTTGTTTGGAAATCATTTAAGGTATCTTCCAGAGCTTGACCTCGGGCGGCTTCAGCCTCACCAGCCAGAATTTCACTGGAATCAAGTCCGAAGATGGTAGAAATACCTGCACCTAGACCAGCTGAAATAGCTGTAGTAAACATCAGGACGATAATGATGGAAAGAGCGCTCTTTCTCAACGAATTGGCATCCTGATTAACAATAGAGGTGGAAATCGCGACAAATACAAGTGGGATGACAATCATATTAAGAAGTCTGACATAACCAGAACCAATGATGCTGATCCACGTATTGGACGACGCGATTAATTCTGATTCAGAACCAAGGAGCAGCTGAAGTACACTACCAAAAAGTATTCCAGCTACCAATGCGGTAAGAACTCTCTTCGTAAAGCTCATGTGTTTTTTCTGCATAACATAAAGACCGAAAATGATGGCAACAGCGACAGATAAAATAAGTAATGTATACAGTGTGTTCATATTCATACCTCCAAATAAGTATTTTGTATCAATGTAACTAAAAGAACCGATATCCTGTCGAGCATGCGTCTGATGTCTATGGATTGTTACTCCCTTTTAAAAATACGTCTGCCAATATCCATTTAAAATCATTTCAGCCTTGAGACTTATTTACTTGAAACAATAACTGCCTCCTCTGCTCGACATATTAATCCGACCAATTTAGTCAAATTTAAATACAAAATTTATACTATAGTGAAACTCGGAAATTGTCAACAAATTTTGACAATGAATTTTACCTTCGAGCTTTTACATTCACTTTTTCTCATGGGATCGTCATTTGTTGACCTTCATCCATTTAAAGCTTTATCATTTAGAGCAAAAAGACACCCTCCTCAAGCGCATGAGCGCTAGGTAGGCGATGAAAAGAAGGTAAGAGAAACAGAAAAAGAAAAAAGAATACGAAAAACAAGGCATTTGACATCAAAAGAGTGCTAATACTTTGTTTGTATATTAAAAGCTTGATTTCGTGACACCAGGAATTTGACCACGTAAGGCTAATTCGCGACAGTCCAAACTTACGCCTATAGCCACGCGGACGTCCGTCGACCTGACAACGGTTGTTCAGTCGTGTCCGCGAGCTGTCACCCGGTAACTTCTGTAATGCTCGATAGTCACCTCTCGCAATAAAAAATGTAGATAAACATCCCATGAAGAAACGAACAATCCTAGTGGGACTGTTCGTTTTGTTCTTTCCTGTTATACATTAAATTGTCACGTCTACTATTCCTCAACGCCTTCAGGACCTGATGGCCCTTGTCTTGTTAATTGGCGGACTGATTTAAATACGCTCTGATTTTTACCGTCTCGCTTTGCTTGATAAAGGGCTTCATCCGCATGTGAGAGAATATTATTCAGCTGGCAATCTGATTGACCAGGCATCACGACACCGACGCTAATACCGACATATAGTTCATTCTCGTTCACAATATGTGGATCTCTAAAACGCGTCTCTAAGCGGTCAACAATTCGCGTTAAGTTCGTTACGTCTTGAACTTCAGGTAAAAGAACGATAAATTCATCCCCACCTAACCTTGCGACAGTATCCATCTCGCGTAATTCCATTGTGAGACGTTGGCCTACTTCAACAATAACTTGGTCCCCTACTTCATGACCATATTGATCATTGATACCTTTAAAGTCATCTAAGTCTAACATTAAGACCGCAAACGGTATGTGGTGACGCTCATATAAACTGACCACTTGTTCCAGACGAATTTGAAACAACCGTCGATTCGCTAAACCGGTAAGTGGATCTTGATAAGCCATTTGTTTCAGTTCACGTTCATATTTTTTCCGTTCTTTAATATCTCGTGCCACAACAATCGTTTGAATGTGAGTATTCCCATCGAAAATGGGTTCTAATTGTAACTCAAACCAATGCTCATCACCAAACGCATCGATAATTTTCCCCTCTTTTTTAATCGATTGGTGTTCCATCAACATTGTATGAAAGACCCCTCGCATCTGAACGATAGATTTATCTGAAAGAATCGCTTGTATCGGCTGATTAAGCAACTGATTTGTTTCATAGCCTAACAGTTTTTCATGGGAGGGAGATAGATAGACCATTTGATGTTTGGCATTGAGTACTTGTATAAGATCTGATGTATGTTCGGCAATCAACCGAAAACGTTGTTCACTTTCAAGAAGGGCGCTTCTTGCGAAGCTTTCTGTCGTTAAGTCTTTAACCACAACGTAAATACCTTGGACAGCCCCGTCCAACTGCATCGGAATGAACTTCACTTGTAGCTCCATTCCTACCTCGTCTCTCGTATTCAGTTGAATCTCAATCGATCCAGGCTCACCTTCAATCGTGTCATAAAAGCATGCTTTAAACTTTTTCGACGAGTGTTGAAATACATCAAAAATATCCTTCGGCTGATACTCATGGTGAATCGTCTCAATTAATCGTGTAAAGGCATGGTTCTTTTTGATCACCCGTCCAGAATTGTTTGTATACGCAATGGGATCCGTATTCTCTTTAAACAGTGATTTATAACGTTCCCGGGAAAGTTCTAAACGACGTTGACTAATATACATTTGATCTTCTATCAGTTTCTGTTTCGTCAAGTCATGTGAGACGGAAACAATATGCGTTACCCGTCCATTGTTAATGACAGGTGTCAAGAGTGACTCTGTCACGCGCTGTCCGGTTGAAATATGATAATCATCTTGATAACGTAACGCTTGTTTTTGTTCAACCACTTTACGGTATTGGTTTTGTAAGATCGTTGCTTTTGTCGGCGGGTTCACATCCGTAAGGGTTTGACCAATCATATCATCAGTAAATCGTAAGATCCGCTTGACTGTCTGATTGACTCGTTCATAAAAAAAGCGTTCGCCATCTTCACTCACACGCATGACAAACACCATGTCTTCCATTGCATCAATGATTGCTTGACTCATCAATTCCATTTCGCGTCACCTAATTCCCTTAGACAATTTGATTTGATTATAACACTATCTCTATAGCCTATGCATCTAAAACGTAAACGTTTACTAAATAATTTTGCTCTTTATGCTAGTCTAACTTTTTTCGCTATTTCTCTACAAGATTCAACAGAAAACCACCCCTGAAAAACGGGATGTATCCGTTGACCAACACCAAATATTATATATCCGAATAATACAAAAAAGGCGGCACGGATAAAAAATAGACAAAACAACAAAAGCAAAGAGCCAAGATAATAAAACCTTGACTCTGCTTAAATATCTGTTGTATTTGTTAGTGGTTAAAGACGCACTTTTCTATTTATCTTTACTCAAGAAACGGTGATACGCCACTTTAACAATTTCCATCATCACAACAGCTAATACCGCTAGTCCTGCCGCAATGCTCCAATCAGTCAGACCAAAGCTACTTGGAATCGCAAAGATGGAACGTAGTCCAGGAATAACCGTGATGAGATAAAGACCGAAACATAACGCAACCGCACCTAGAACGTATTTATTTGTGAATAAACCGACACCAAAGATCGTCTGTTTATTTGAGCGGGCCGCAAATGTCTGTAAGGTCCGTGAAAGAATCAAGGTCGTAAAGGCCATTGCCACACCAATCTCTGGTGAGGTTTGAAGACCAATTAAGTGAGAAATAATAACCGCAATCCCGATAAAGGACCCACGTGTCATGACAGACCGTAAAGTATCACCCGCAAAGATGCCTTCATCAATCGAACGTGGTTCACGGTCCATGACATCAGGTTCTGATTTCTCCATACCTAAAGCAATCGCTGGTAAAGAGTCATTGACTAAGTTAATAAACAACAGCTGTAGCGCAGTAAATGGATTAGGGAAACCAGCAATAACAGCGAAGAGAATCGCAATAATCGCCCCTAAGTTACCACTAAATAAATACGCAATCGCTTTTTTAATATTGTCAAAGACCGTCCGACCGACTTTCACCGCGTTCACGATCGACACAAAGTTATCATCGGTTAAAATCATCGCAGCGGCATCTTTACTGACGTCAGTCCCACTACCCATCGCCACACCAATATCTGCTTGTTTTAGTGCTGGGGCATCATTGACACCATCACCGGTCATCGCACTAATGTTACCTTTTTTCTGCCATGCTTTCACGATGCGGATTTTGTTTTCTGGTGACACACGAGCATAAACACGAATGTGTTCGAGTTTTTCTTCTAGCTCAGCATCCGTTAAATGATCAAGTTCTGTCCCGGTGAGTGCCAAGTCATCGTCATCAAAGATACCGATCTCTCTTGCGATCGCTTCTGCGGTTGTTTTATGGTCACCGGTAATCATAACGGTTTTAATACCTGCATGTTTTGTCTGTTCGATTGCTGCGTATACAGCTTCACGAGGTGGGTCAATCATCGCGAGAAGTCCAATTAAGACAAAGTCTTCTTCATCTTCAACGGTAATCTCCGCGGTACCTTCGGGCATTTCTTTAAAACCAAATGCCAGCACGCGCAAGGCTTGACGAGAATACGCTTCGTTTTGTTCATTCAAACGCATCTTTCGTTCATCTGTTAATGGTTTTACTTCACCATTTTCTAAGATTTTCGTTGCCCGCTTAAACATGACATCCGGTCCACCTTTAATAAATAAGAGGCGTGACCCTTCATAATCGTTTAAAGTGGACATCAGTTTACGATCAGAATCAAATGGCACTTCACTGATCCGTTCATATCGCTCACGTAAAGCTAAGTAATCTTCACCCGCTTTATTGGCATAATTGATTAAAGCAACCTCGGTTGGGTCCCCAACTTCTTGTCCTTTTGAATCAATGTAAGAGTCATTACATAAGACAGCTGTATCAATCAGTAAACGTTCATCGTCACTTAGCTCATCAAGTGATGTCTCGTCACCCTCAGAGAACGTAAAGTGATTCATGACGGTCATTTTGTTTTGAGTGAGTGTTCCTGTTTTATCCGTACAGATCACGCGCGTTGAACCGAGTGTTTCAACCGCCGGTAACTTACGAATAATCGCATGTTGTTTCGCCATCTTATTTGTTCCAACAGATAACACAATCGTCACGATCGACTGTAGGGCTTCCGGAATGGCCGCAACCGCCACTGCTACCGCAAACATAAGTGCATTGAGGAGTTCTGTCGTTACATCCACCGGTCCGTCACCTAACCAAATTCTTAGTGCTTGGACTAAGAAAATCACACCGGAAAGAATTAAAATCCAAAACCCAAGTTTACGACTAAACGCATCGAGCTTACGCTGAAGTGGTGTTTGTTTTTGTTCGGCTGTATTTAATAGATTCGCAATCTTACCGATCTCCGTCGTTTTACCGGTTTCTGTCACAACAAAGGTTGCCCGGCCATTGGTCACAAGTGAACTTGAAAAGACTAAGTTCACCTGGTCACCGAGTGCCACTTCCTCTTCAATCACCGCCACGTCTTTCGTAACCACTTGTGATTCACCCGTCAACATACCTTCATTGACTTGTAGTGAACCAGATTCAAGTAAACGTCCGTCTGCGGGGATATAGTCCCCTGCTTCTAGATAAACGATATCACCCTTAACAAGTTCTCGTGCGGGAATCGTTTGTTTTTCACCATGACGTAAAACCTTGGCATTGGGTGCTGACATTTCTCTTAGAGCATCCAGTGAGCTTTCTGCTTTCTTTGTTTGGACCACACTAATGACCGCATTCATAATAAGAACAATCATAATAACAATCGTCTCGACATACTCCCCGAGAAGCATTTGTACACCGGCGGCGATCAGTAACACAATCACCATCGCATCTTTAAAGGCATCTAAAAATAATTTCCATGTGGATGCTTTTTGTTCTTGTTCGAGTTCATTATACCCGTCACGTTCTTGACGTGAGCTGACTTCTTGCTTTGAAAGACCATCCATACTAGCTTGTAAGTCATTTAACGTCTCTTCTTCTGTCTTTTGATAATAAGACATCCCTCTCACTCCTTCTTTAGGTATTCGTTCGTAAGCTCTTTATAATATTTACGTAAAGGTGGCTTTGTAAACATAAGAAAGACCCTTACCAACAAACACCCATAGTGTTATATTGGTAAAGGTCTTGCCTACAACGGATGTTGCCAGTAATGCCGGAGATAAAGATCTCGTAATGACGACATTATTGTTAGAGCTACTCCCCTTTAGTTAGCTTAATTTTACCTGTAGTTTCATCGTTCGTCAAGTTAAACCGCACGGTTTAACTAAGAGTTTACAAAACGTAACACAACGATTAATGACAGACATAAGGCAATAATTTACGTTCAATCGCTTCTTTAAAGGTGCGCATTTCAATAAATAACTGAAAAACCGTCATTTCCCCATCTTTATACCGTTCGATCGCATCCGTAAAGTAAGGCTCTAAATCACCTTCACATTAATATCAAGCGATAACAACGCGTATTGAATCTCCACATACATCACGGCTGCTTGATGAAATTGTGTCAACCACTCCTCTTCTGTCATCTCACGACACTCCATTTCCGCTACTAACCCGTGCATTGTGTCTGTCTTATCAATAACCGCTCTAATCTCATCAAACTCATATGGATACATATTGACACCTCGCATTCGTTTTATTCTTCATCTCATCAACAATTCTACTATAATTTTCATGATATTTATACAAGAAAGGTGAAAATCCGAATATATGCACCCTATCGATTGACATTTTCGATGACTTTAGGCACTATCCTATATGAATAACAAGACTTATCTCTCGATGGTTGATCAACGAAAAGGTTTAAATTCTCTTCAAATGGGAAAATCTTTAAAAGAGCACTCTATCTCTAGCGATCATTTTTAAAAACATTTTTTAAAAAACAAGTTAAAAATACACTTGACATCTAAATGAAAGAAGGAAAAGCTATGTCTGACTTACAGATTACTTTATGTTTTCATGAAGACGCCGGTCAAGTCGACCGTGACAGACTCAATGATATTGTTTCAACACTTGAACGTACTCACTTTTCAGTCACAGAATTAAATTTGGCGAACACGACTAATCAAGACATTAACTCAGCCTTTCAAGATAATCACATCGTCATTGCTTACGGCGGTGATGGGACGGTCCACCACGTCTTACAGCACGTGATTAACTGTCCCAAGCCACCGATTTTTGCGATTATTCCTGGTGGGACAGCGAATGACTTTGCCAGAACACTCAATATGCCGATGAATCCAGTAAAAGCAGCAGAGATGATTGTCAAACAACAGACAAAACAGATTGATATCGGTCAGTTTAACGATCGCTACTTCCTTAATTTCTTTGGTATTGGACTTGTCACAGAAACAAAACAAGCGGTCAGTGAATCAGGAACAAAGGCAACGCTTGGACGGTTTAGTTATTACTTGAGTAGCTTACAGTCATTAAATGCGCCTGAACCGTTCTCTGTTTCAGTTAAGAGTGACACACGTCACTATGAAGGTGATGCGATTATGGTGATGGTCGGAAATGGTCAGTACACCGGCGGTGTACGGGCGTTTTTCAACCAAGCGGATATGAGTGACGGAGCCTTTGACCTCTTGATCATTAAAAATGTCTCGGCGCGGTCTCTATTTGAAATTATTAAAGCCAATATCACAACAGATCCTAAACAGTTAGAAGGGATTGAGTATTTCCGGGCCACAGACATTGATATCACCACCACTCCTCCCCAACAGATTGATTGTGACGGGGAAGACGGAGGCACAACACCTGTCAACATTACTATTCTCCCGCAACACATAACCATGATTACGGGTGATACCTCTCTATTCCAAAAGTAATCGTGAAAGACAAAGCATCAAAAGGTCTAGCCAGAAAAGAAAAGAAGAGAGAAATAAATAAAGAAAAAGAAAAACATCCGCCTGCCCCAAAAATAAGGGGACAGGCGCATGTTTGTTGTTAAAAAGATGTGAACGTGCACGTATCAATACGAGTCGTTCTCGTTTTTATCTCTGTAAGTATCAAACTAACAGATTAAAGTTGTTACACTTCAAAACGGTCGACGATTTGTTTTAAGTTATCCACAAGACCAGTTAAGTCTTTCGCACCGTCGGCGATGGTTTGCATCGAGCCATTCATCTCTTCTACTGAGGCACTTGTCTCTTCCACACCGGCTGCTGATTCTTCTGAAATTGACGCGACTTCTTCTACCGCACTAAGAAGACGGGTCGTTTCAGTAGAAACTTGGTTGAGTGACGTCACAATCTGATCAATACTTGAAGCAGTACTATTCACTGCGGTATTGATTTTATTGAAAGTTGCGTTTGTTTGATTAATTTTTTCTGTACCTGAGGTCACGACACCGTAACCATCTTTTAAATCATTATTGACTTGAATGGATGATGTTTGGATCGTATCAACGGTACCGGTAATATCTTTGACTGACGTGGCGACTTGTTCAGCGAGTTTACGTACTTCATTAGCCACAACACTAAAGCCTTTACCATGTTCACCGGCACGTGCGGCTTCAATTGACGCATTTAAAGCTAAGAGGTTTGTTTGTTCAGCAATGTCTTCAATGACACTGACCATCTTAGAGATGCTTTGGGCGTTAGTATTTAGTTCTTCTACACGTGTCACCGAACCTTTAATGACCCGGTCAATATTTTTCATCGCTTCAACAGATGCTTTCATTAACGACTGGCCTTCTTTCGTTAGAGCTAAAACATCAGCTGTTTCACTATGTGCTGCTTGCCCTTGACCGAGTGCTTTTGTCATTTCGGTATTTAACACATGCATGCCTTCTGATAGTTCTGATGCATGCGTGGCTTGTGATTCTGAGCCATCCGCTAGTTCACCCATCGTAATCGCAATTTGATCTGCCCCGTTACTAACTTCAACCGCAGATTGTGATAACTCATCACTATGGCGACCAACAGTTGATGAGACATCTTGTAGTTGGTTTATTAAGACATTCATCTGAAGATTCAATTCATTGGTCGCTTCCATTAATTGACCGGATTCATCACGTAATTGCGTCTCAAATAGCTCATGATTTAATTTACCTTCACTTAGAGCTCGCATCCGTTCCGTCACCTTTTTAATTGGTTTAGTAATGTTTCCAGCCATCACAAAGGCCATCACAAAGGCTAACACAATAATCACAAGAAGCGCCGCACCTGAAGACATAATCATAACATCACCCATCGAGATCACGTCAGCCCCCATTGATTCAATCACTTCTTCCCGCTCTTGAGCAAGTGCTTTAAAACCATTCACAAGTTCTGTCGAGATGGGTTGAACTTGGTTTTGTAGATACATCCGCGCTTGTGGGACGTTACCGGCATCGACCATCGATAGTACTTGGTCGGTACGTGCACCCCATTCAATTTTTAAGTTTATTAATCGTTCTAATTCTTCTGAGTCACTGAGTGCTAGTGCTTCTTCTTCTAAAGCAATCGCTTCTTCTAAACCAGACTCAAATGTTTCTCTGTATACTTCGTCATCATAAAGTAAGTACGAATTCAGTAAGCTTGTTCGTTCTTGCATATTAAGTGCCAATTGTTCATCAATCACTAAAATCGGTAACTCTTTTTCTATCATATTTTCTGTTTCCATATTACTTAGTCGCATCATGACAATCATAAAGCCACTCAGTAACACACTTAACCCTACGACGATTAGAAAACCGATGAGAATTTTCGCCTTTAAACTTTTTAACCCACGTTTTTTCAACTACCATCCACTCCTTCGTTTGATGTATACCCCTTACATCTTCTTTGCCCCTCATAAACTAACAAGAATAAACACTTTAATCATTATATCGACTGTTTACGCTAAAAATAAAGTAGTTGTCCAACAACTAGCGTAATTTTTTAAGGACCTTGTCACAATTCCCAACAGACGCCTTACTCATAAATAGCCAAACCGCGCTCATCCCAGTCCATTTAGTGTGCATAATAAACGTTCACAAATAAAGCACTTTACCTCAAGAGTATGAGATAAAGTGCTTATCGTTAGGCTTTAAGATCAATTTGGTGCCCTAGGTCAGGATGTGGGACTGTCGCTGTTTCTAACATCTCTGTCAACGAGTCAGAGTTTGATTCAGCCATTTCCATTGTTTTTGACATCAATTGAATGGACATCTCACTTTTCACTTGTTGTTGGGACATTAAGATAGACATTTTAGCAATATCGATAAAGCATCGCTCCTTTCATCACTAGATATCTCTACTTTTTATTTTACCATACTTTTACTAACTATTTAAGAGTTGTAAGATACTTTGTGGCTGCTGCATACTCATCGCCAGCACCATCTGGGCTGCTTGATTTAAAACATTATGTTTCACAAACATCATCATTTCTTTTGCCATATCAGCATCACGAATACGCGATTCGGCATTGGTTAAGTTAAAAGCTTGGTTATCTAAGTTACTAATTGTGTGACCCAATCTATTTTCCATCGCACCAAGTCGTGAGCGTTCACGTGAGACCGATTCAATTGCTTCATCAAGGACGGATAACGTCTTATTCGCCTTCTCATGACTACCTAGACTTAAATCTTTTAAACTTAATCCTTCACTTGTCATATCATTGATTGAAATCTCAATATATTGACCACTGTTGGCACCAACCTGAAGCTTTTTGTCTTTAAATGAGCCATCTAACAATGATTGGGTATTAAATTCGGTACCTCTCCCGATATCATTCAAACCTTCAATGAGTTCGTCGAACTCATCCTGTAGTTTTAACCGGTCGCTATCAGTCAAGGTATCATTTCCAGCTTGAACCGTTAATTCACGCATTCTCTGTAAAATCGCATGACTTTCATTCAAGCCACCTTCAGCTGTTTGAATAAGAGAAATGCCGTCCTGTGCATTACGTGAAGCTTGATTTAATCCGCGAATTTGCGCACGCATGCGTTCAGAAATGGCCAGGCCTGCCGCATCATCTTTAGCGCTATTAATACGCTTCCCTGAAGACAGGCGCATCATGGCTGTCATCATGTGATTCTGATGTAAGCCCATTTGGCGATAGACGAATAAGGCCATTGTGTTCGTTCTGATTTGCATTGTGCTCCTCTTCCTTCCATAGAATATCATCCCGTAATAATTATATCGACTTATTCTTATAGAAAATTAAGAAGAATGTATGAAATTACATCATGCTAATTAAGAAAACGTCATATTCTCTTACAAATCTGTATCTAACTTAGTATTTTGTATGCGACTTTTTAATAATAGTTCGGCAAAATCAAAGTCCATTTGATCATCTATATCTATTGAGTTCTCTTTGTTTATGACCGATGCAAAACTTTTATTATTATAAATATCATTCGATTTCAAAAGATGATCGATTCTCACTATATATAAAGCGCCATTAATACGATAGTAAGTAGAAATATTTTGCCTTGGTATTCCTACAATATCTGGTCTTATGAAATTTTCCATGGAAAGATCATCTGGTAAAGTGTTCGCCCATAATGGAGAATGATCCATTTCACATACACCCACAACAAAATTCGCGTCCTTTTCCTTCAACACTTTATATCCTTCAACAATATCATTCGAAGTTCTGAGTGGTGACGTTGGTTGTAACAAAGCAACTGTATCAAATTCACTTCCTAAGTTCTTATATCCTTCAATGACTTCTTTGACTACATCCCACGAAGAAGCAGTGTCATTTGATAGCTCGTTGCTTCTCAAGAAAGGTACACTAGCTCCGCATTTTCTCGCAATATCAGCATAATCCCTAGAATCGGTTGAAACTATTATTTCATCGAACATACTTGACTTTACTGCGGCTTCAATTGTATAAGCCAACAAAGGTTTGCCATTCAACAATTTAATATTCTTATCTTTCAGCCCTTTAGATCCTGATCGCGCTGGTATGATTGCAAGATTTCTCATTGCTCTACCACACAATCATAAAACTTTTTCTTAAGGTCTATTTTATTATTAATCACACAATCTTTTATTACTTCAACTACTTTATTAGACGTATCCCCATTTCCGTAGGGATTAACCGTTTTCTTGGTTTCGTGTGCAAACTTATCACTTAATGCCAAACCCAAGGCTTGATGTATGCTTAGCTGGATAGGTTCACAGTTAATGACACTACTTGCCTGCATTCTTCCCTTTTGTCGGTCTCCTATGTTTACTGTAGGAATACCAAAGCTTGGGGCTTCTACTAATCCACTTGAGGAATTCCCTATAACCATCCTACAATACTTGAGTGCGCTTAGATAGCGTTTCATGCCAAGTGATGCATATGCGAAAATGTTATCATTATCTTTAGCATATCTATCAATAAATTGGTTTATAATCCGGCCTTCAACATCTGCATTTGCTTTAGTGAAGATAAAATCTAAATTATTATATTTTTTACAGACTTCGAGAAGCGATTCAATTTGCTTCTCAGAGCTGTTCTCTTCAAGTGTTACTGGATGGAATGTAACCACCGCATATGGCTTTGATAAACTGATATTAAGTTCATTTTCTAATTCTTCTTTTTGTAGCAATTTTTCATTTAAGATATTTTCAATACCAATGGCTCCGACGTTGTATACACGCTCTGGATTCTCACCTAATTGAATAACCCTATTTCGGTATTCATTTGTACTTGTAAAATGAAGGTAACTCAGTTTTGTTATCGCATGACGAATAGACTCATCAATGGCACCTTCTGTGGTTTCTCCACCATAGAGATGAGCTATAGGAATTCTCTGATTCATAGCTGTAGTTGCTACAGCTAGCGTTTCATATCGATCGCCAAGAACAATCAACAAATCGGGATTTAGCTTCTCAAAATAATCAGCAAAGCTAATCATCGCAAGACCCATCGATTTGGAAATTGACGATGACGTATCTGAGCTTAAAAGAATCTCGATTTTCTTATCAATAACAAAACCATCCTTTTCAATTTCTTGATACGTCAAACCGAATTCAGGTGATAAATGTGCGCCAGTGGCTACAATTCTCACATCGAATTCCTGAACTTTATTTAGTTTTGCGATAACCGGTTTTAACAATCCATATTCAGCCCTTGTAGCTGTCAATATACTGATTAATTTCTTCATAGCTCTATCAACTCGTCTTCTTCAAAATCTCTTAAAGCACACTTTCCTATGACATCAAACCATCTCATAGGACTTATACCAGTACCTGGCCTTTTCACTGTAAGGTTATTTTCTGTAAAAATTTCACCAGCTTTAATGTCTTTACTTGCAATAATACTCTTACGAGCAACTGCCATGTTCTTCTTCTCTGATTCGGCTGGCTGTTTCATTCCGTTACCTAAAGCCAATTCAATATGTCTTATGGAATCAACCATAGCTTTTAGCTCATTAGGTTCTAAGCTCGCTTTATGATCAGGTCCTTCCATATTTCTATCCAAGGTAAAATGTTTCTCTATAACTGTAGCACCTAAAGCGACGGCAGCAATAGGAACTTCTATACCTTTAGTGTGATCAGAATATCCAACATTCACGTTGAACTCTTCCTTTATTGTGTTCATAGCTCTTAAGTTTACATCTTCATATGGTGTCGGGTACTCTGTAGTACAATGAAGAACTGTAAGTTCCGCCGCTCCATTTTCTTTTAAAGCTTTAATGGCACATCTTATGTCTTCCATTGTGCTCATACCTGTGGAAAGTATCACAGGTTTATTTAGTTTAGCAATCTTGATTAGATAAGGGAGGTTGGTAATGTCTCCTGAAGGAATTTTCCACGTGCCCATTTCTAAACTATCTAAAAAATCTATGCTGTCAAAATCAAAAGCTGTTGACATAAATTCTATTTCTTTGACCTTGCAATAATCATTTAACTTAGAAAAATCTTCAAAAGATAATTCTAATTTCTGAACCATTTCCAACTGATTTTCTTCTATATTGTAATTTTTTTTTTGATAATCAGCTTTTGGGGCGTTTTTTGATATAACGTTTTTTGAAATAAATGTTTGGAATTTAATCACATCAGCACCTGATGACTTTGCAGCATCTACTAATTTTTTTGCCAGTTCTAAGCTTCCATTATGATTTACTCCTGCTTCGGCAATTATTAAAGTTCTATTCACAAAAAGTCCCTCTTTCATTTGATGGGTTTTGCAGGTACTCCGATAACCGTAGCATTTTGGTTAACATCTCTTACAACCACAGCACCCGCTCCTACTGTTGATCTGTCATTTACATTTAAGCCTTGTAAAATTTGTGCACCCGTTCCAATAAGACAACAATCCTTCATGGTAACATTTCCAGATATAGATGCTGATGGATTTATTACATTGAAATCTCCAATCAGTGTATCGTGCCCTACAGTACTGTTTAAGTTGAATAAATTGAAATCTCCTATTTTTATATCACAAGTTAGATTTACTCCAGCTGTAATTATATTCCCCTGACCAATTATCAAGTTATTTTTGTTAAAGGATATAGTAGGATGAAAAAGATTAGGAAAAACCGCATTAGAAATATTTTTAATTTTGTCGTATATTTTCTTTTTAACTATGGGATCACCTAGAGGAATAACTACCCCAATAATTGGATATCTTGAAGCGAACTCAAAAAACTGCTCATCAGAAGAAACGATATTAAAGTTATCAATAATCGCATTCCCCACCTCATCTTGTGAAGAACCGACAAATCCTATAAAATCATAGCTTTGATGAAGACTGGATCTATTGATATCATCAATCAAACAATATATCTCTTTTGATATACCCCCACTACCAAAGATAACAAGCGGTAAACCATTCCAAAGCATAGTACCCACCTCTCCTTGTACAAATATATATTCATTAAATTAGATTTAGCTCATACACTCAATATTCGTGTAGGTCATATAATGATTATAGGTAATTTGATTTGTTACACTAGTATATATAAAATCCTTCTTTCGTTTTTCTGCCTAATTTATTTCCTCTAACCATTTTTCTAAGAAGAGGATGCGCAGTATACTTGTCAACTCCGAATTCACTATGAAGGGTATCCATAATATTCAAACAGATATCTAAGCCAATTAAATCTGCTAATGCCAATGGCCCCATAGGGTGATTTGCTCCTCTTTTTACTGCTATATCAATATCCTCTATCGTAGCTATGCCTTCACTATATATTGAAATCGCTTCATTTATCATAGGTATAAGCATTCTATTTACTATAAAGCCAGGTGCTTCTTCAACCAATACCGGAATTTTTCCAATCTCTAAAGTTATTTTTTTTGCAAAAGAAATGGTTTCAGTAGATGTAGTCATACTGCTAATAATTTCAACTAAATCCATGATGGGTGCGGGGTTGAAAAAATGCAAGCCTATTACTTTGTCTGGCCGATTTGTTACTACTGCTAATTCTGTTATAGATAATGAAGATGTATTAGTTGCAAAAACAGCCCTTTTGTCAATTATTTGATCTACCTCTTCAAACTTTTCTTTCTTAACATCTAAATTTTCGGACACTGCTTCAATGACTAAATCAACATCGGTTGCTTCTTCTATTGTCTTTATCACCTTAATTCGACTCATAGATTTTTCCATATCATCCTTTGACAATTTACCTTTAGATACTAAGCTGTCAAAATCTCTTTCTATGTTTTTTAATGCAATAATAGCATTTTCAACAGTTGGATTATATAAGAAAACATCATGATTATTCTTTGCAAAAACCTGACTAATACCTTTTCCCATTACTCCTGTGCCATATACAAAAACCTTCAAAGTACATCCTCCAAACATTAAAACATCTGTATTATATTGAAAAAAAGTTATAATTGATTTGAATAAATGAATTCATTATAATTCGACTAATTATCATACAAATATACCCAGTTATCTTTCTAATTTTCTTCTCATCTCTTCCATCTCATCAACCTGACCCATGTCCATCCAACTATTTTCGCTTATTGGATAGATCCCAATTTTCTCGCCTTTAGCTTTATATTGTTCAATGATATCCGGAAATCCAATAGATTTATTAACTTCTAACTCTTCAATAATTTTAGGTTCAACAATATACATACCGGTATTTGTAAAGAATGATAGTTCAGGTTTTTCTTTCATACTCTCTATTTCGCCTGTATTACTGATTTCAATAACTCCATAGGGAATTTTAATGTTCTTTAATGAACAAACCATCGTGATTAAATTATTCTCTTGCTTATGGTAGTTATACATTTTTTCATAATCTTCTTCGATCAAAATATCACAGTTAGATAAAACAAATGTTGAGTTAATTTTACCCTTTAGTAAACTAAGCCCACCACCTGTTCCTAGTGGCTCTATTTCATTGGCATATTTAACTTGATAGTTTCGATCAATTTCGTTAAAATAAGCTTTAATCATATTTTTTTTGTGATTAACAACTAAATGAAATTCATCACTTCCTTGCTTATAGAACCGATTGATAATATGTTCAACAATAGGAATTTCACCAATGGGAATAAGTGGCTTAGGAAGTATTTTTGTATAGGGATATAGACGAGTACCAAGACCACCAGCCATTATGATAACAGGCACCTTTAAATGTTTTTTCATTTCAACATCTTCATCATTCCGAAGGACTATTGAGACAATTTGTTTTTCTTTAGAAACAATAGGTACGGCTTCGATAGAATGCTTTTTCAAGAACTCTTTCGCTCTAGTTTTATTTTTCTCAGTTAAATATTTCGGGTTATAATTTGCAATTTCTTTTACTTTCACATCTAGATGACCTTTTTTTAATATCCACCGACGAATATCTCCGTCAGTAATTGCTGCTACAAAGTAATCTCTCTTTACAACAAAAAGAACTTTTTTCGCTACTTCATCTAATTGTTGCATCGCTTCTATCATCGTTTTCTCTTCATCAATTAAAAAATCATTAACATCCATACCTCTACACCTCCACTAATACTTCCTTCTATTTTGGGTGTTGTAGACATTCAACAACATATTGTACGTCTTCTTTAGATAGATTTGAGCTACAAGGTATATTGATCACGTTTTCTAAATATATTTGTGCTTTTTCAATTTTAAATGTTTGATTAGCTCTATATGGTATTTGCTGACTAATTAGTCCCCATATCGGTCGAGATTGAATACCGTTAGAAGATAGATAAGAAATGAGCTGATCTCTGTTTAACTTATACCCTTTATCTATACTCAAAGCATAAAACCAATAATTTGGTCTGGTATGTTCATTAAAATCTAAGATACTTAGACAATGAATACTTTCAATTTCTGTTTTGTATCGTTCATAATTAGCTTTCTTCGTTTCAATAAATCCTTCTAATTGTTCAAGTTGTGCCAATCCTAGTGCCGCTTGAAGATTTGTCATACGATAATTATAGCCAATGTCGTCATGTATATAATATAAGTCATCACTTTTAGATTGTGTTGTTAGATGCTTGGCTTTCTTTAGTAGTTCTTTATTGTTCGATACAATCATTCCACCACCGCCAGTGGTCATGATTTTGTTTCCATTAAAGGAATAGACACCAATATCACCAATAGTCCCTGCATGCTTGTCTTTGTATTTCCCTGCGGTATAATAAGTTCCCAAAGCTTCTGTCGCATCTTCAACTACTTTTAGGTTATATTCATCAGCAATCGACATGATTTTTTCCATGTCTCCCATGTTTCCGAAAACATGCACGACAATAATTGCCTTGATGTGTTTTTTAGATGTTTTATTGATGAGCTTGCCATTAATATAGTCACATTCTGTTTCACAAAAAGCTCTTACTTTATCTGCATTTATATTAAGTGTAACGTCACAGTCCATGAAAATTGGTTCTGCTCCTACATATTTAACAGGATTAACTGCCGCAATAAAGGTAAGGGTAGGAACAATGACTTCATCTTCGCTAGTCACTTCCAAAACTCTTAAAGCAATGTGCAAGCCTGATGTTCCATTTTGACAAGAAACAGCTCCACGAGCTCCTGTATATTTTGCGACGTTATCTTCAAACTCATTAATATAGGGACCGGCTGTTGATACCCACTCCGTTTCAATTGCATGCGTGACATATTCTAGTTCTTTACCTTTAAGATTAGGAACAGATAGAGGTATAAACTTTTGTGTCATGTTAATACCTCCTATCAAATATTATAAATATCTGTTTTATATTGATTTAAATGATTTTTAAAGAACGCAATAGTTTCAGACAATCCTTGTTCAAATGAATACTTTGGTTCCCAATCAGTTAAACTTCTAATTTTTTCATTTGAACCTAATAATCGATTTACTTCACTATTTTCTGGCCTAAGCCTTTGTTCATCACATACAATTTTTGCATTTGGGTTAATCTGTCTTATTAATTCTTCCGCTAATTGACCGATTGAGATTTCTTTTTGCGTTGCGATATTAATCTCTTCACCAATGGTATTTTTGGATTTTGCAATTTTAATAAAACCATTCGCTGTATCCTTAACATAATTAAAGTCTCTTGTAGGTGTCAAAGATCCCAACTTAATCTCTTCTTTACCAGCAAGAAGCTGTGTAATAATCGTCGGAATAACCGCTCTTGCTGATTGTCTCGGTCCATACGTATTAAATGGTCTAACAATAGAAATTGGCATATCAAAGCTTCGATAAAAAGATTCTGCTAACCGATCTGCCCCAATCTTAGTAGCAGAATATGGCGACTGCCCCTGAAATGGATGTTTTTCATCGATAGGGACATGTTGCGCTGTTCCATAAACTTCTGACGTTGAAGTGACTAATACGCGATCAGTATTTAATTCTTTAGCAGCTTGGAGTACATTAAGAGTACCTTTAATGTTAGTATCAACATAAGCGTCTGGTGAATGATAACTAAAAGGAATCGCAATTAATGCGGCTAAATGAAATACTTGATTGATTCCTTTCATGGATTCTCTTACACCATTCGGGTCTCTTATATCCCCTGTAAATACTTCTACATTCTTCATAATATCTCTTGATAAGTGATCTAACCATCCCCACGAATTAAATGAATTATAATAAGCAAAGGCTCTAACTTTATATCCTTCTCTTACTAATACTTCCGTTAGATGGCTTCCAATGAAACCATCAGCTCCAGTTACTAATACTGAAGTCATGCAATCACATCCTATTCTTTATGGCAGTATTCTCAAATAAAAAGTTTGAACTAAATCGCACTTTATTTTTGATATCTATTTATTTTGAAACTTAGTATCTTAATTAATTATCAACTTTAAAGACTTTAAAGACTCTATCTATATCAGGAAAAGAAAATATCGGTAGTGTGTGGTGGTGGTGGTGGTGGTAGACTATTCATTTTTTGAATTTACACACAGCTCAGATATATTAAAATCTTAATTATACAAGATTTCTCTCTGTCTTTGCATTCCCATTATTTAATATGCCTTCTTCTTGTAAAACTAAAACTAGCTTAACCAACACGGTTGTCAAACTGGCATTATACCCTCTAAACATTTGAATAATTTCTTTCTTTTTATCTGTAGTCTCTTTTTTAGCTACTCTATTTATTTTCTGTATTAATAAATCATGTTCTACACGAATTGACTGGACAATAAAATGAGTAAAGAATTGGTTGTTTTCAAATTTAGTTAATTCATTATCGATTTTAGTAAATAATTTCTCTAGTTTCTTTTTACCTGTTTCCTCTTTAATTTTATTCAGAGTGTATTCTAATCTTGCTTTTTCTTCTACGAAACTTTCATATGATAACTGGATATCTTCTTTCTTCTTATCATAGTCTGACAAATCATATGATTTTTTATTTATTGGCCATATTTTTTTATCTATTGATTGTTGTAAGTTATCATTCAGTAAATCTTCAATTGTTTTAAATGGGATTCCTTCAATCGCTGCCCCACCCTTAGTTGTGTTATAATATTCCCCTTTAAAGGTTGAGGCGAATTGTACTAAGGCATTTCTCATACTATTAAACCCTATATTCGTCTTAATATTATTCCCATAAACATCTTTAACTTCTTCAGCGTGATCAACTTCTTGTTCTGTAAGTTCAGAATCAATAAAATCATAATCTACTCCTTGTGCATAACGCCGGTTATATAGATAACCTAAGTTTTGTCCCGCAAATATTATAGGTGACATACCTAACTTATTCACAATCTGAAAAGTCATCACCGCAATTGAAGGTGAATCTAAGACCAGTTCATTTTTACCTATTTGATCCCCTAACAACAATCGTGACGTATAATCTTGCGAGGTAATAAAATGATACTTGGGACCACGAAAATTTTCTAACAACTGATGGCCTACACTTGAACCATACACCAGAGGAATCGCATCCTTATCCTGATCAATCATTTTCTCAAATACTAAATGATTTTTATCGCCTGGGTCATAACTGAACACCGCATCAGGTATCACATCATAGGTTATCAAAGTATTAATCGCGGAACCTACCGAGAAAATATATGCTAAGTTATTTTGTTTAATAGAACGAATAGACTCAATATCATCTGAAAGCGAAGGACCTGCAGATACTATAATAACTGGTTTATCACTAAACCTTTCTTTAAAACTATCATCTAAGATATTTGGTGTATTTAATACATGTTTATGATTTTTAATACTATTTTCAATCCAGTTAAATTGAAAGTTATAATTCGTCGCAAGTTCAGATCGCTTTTGTCTTATCATTTTTTTCGATTCCGAAACAAATTCATTTATTAATTTGCTAAATAACTGTTTATATGTAGGTGAAATGACAATTTCTACTCTTGTCGCCGACTCTTTATAAATCTGATCTACTATTTGTCTAACTGAATACATTTCTCCTACAAAAAGATGTGCGACATTTTTATTAAACACTTCTTCCAATTGTATCAAATCTGATGCGACATTAAATATCTCTAGAGATGGTTCAATAATAGAATAACTATTTTGTTGATACTGCTTGGTAAACTGTGACACATGATAGCCCAAACCTAAGCCTAAAAACACAACATGTGTATCGGAATTAAAATCTTGTGTTAATTCCTTTTTCAGAATATGTTGTGCTTCTCTTTCAGGGTTATAACTACTATGAATAAATAATTCTCTATCCTCTAACTTAACCTTTAATGTTTCTTGTTTATTTTTAGTTTCTATAACTTCAACAATCATAGTCTCTTTATTATTGTTGGAGAGAAGTGTCCGAACTTCCGGAAAATAGCTTAGTAGATATCGACTATTGTTAGTATTCAATTGAATCACCGTTCTTGCAATTTACCACATTATTTACTTTTTTTTGAAGAGATTCAAGAATCGGAACGATTTCAAAACTTAATAGATCAAAACTTAACGTCGCATCTTTTAATTCTAGAGCATCTAATAGTTGTGGTAAGATATTTATTAGTTGTTTTTGTTCTTCTTCAACCGTATGAAAAGCCACACTATCTAAAGCATTAAGCGATTCTGAGAACTGCATGATGGCTTGTATTCCATCAGCTAAGTCCACAATACTAGTCCAGAATGATTCTGACATTTCCCCGTAATCCTCACTCACCATCAACTCAAGGGTTGGGACCGCTCTGTCTAAATATAACTTTAAAGAGTTAAGAATATCATTTGTTAACTCCTCGACTGAAACCATCTCTAATTCAATGAGTTTAATATCATGAAGATAGTGATTAATATAAATTTCATGATCATTATATACTTCTTGTCCATCTATAATTAAATGACTGAAAACTAAATCTTCATTTTCACTTAACTGATTCATCTTTTTAACTATAAACTGAAAGACTTCAGTCTCTTCTACATTAATCATTACTTTATTTACTTTAACAGTAATCATTCCAACACCTCTTACTAAATATATTATTAACTATTATTTTATCATAGTTTATACTTATGTATTGTTCATTTTATTAAATAAAGGCCCTAGCCTACTGGCTAAGACCTTTATTATTTGTTTTCAATTATGTTTTAAATTAACCTAATAACTGAAGAACTGATTGTGGTTGTTGGTTAGCTTGAGCTAACATACTTTGTGATGCCTGTGATAGAATATTTGACTTCGTCATTTCCATCATTTCTTTCGCCATATCAACGTCACGAACACGTGATTCTGCAGCGGATAGGTTTTCAGAAGAGTTATCTAAATTGGCAATTGTGTGCTCTAAACGGTTTTGAACAGCTCCTAAAGCAGAACGCTGAGAAGAAACTGTGCCAATTGCGCTATCAATAGTTGCAATAGCTGCATCTGCGCCAGATTGAGTCAATAAACCATGTGCCGTACCGCCACCAGCTTCAATACCTGATAATTCGGTAGCTGTATCAAAATCAGCTTCATCAATATTTAGACCACTTAATCCAATACCAGATGCTCTCATATTTCCAATTGTTAAAGTAATGCTTTGATCATCATTTGCACCAATATGGAATTTACCATCAAATACTTCTGTACCGTCGGAACCGCCTAATAACTTCTTAGTATTAAATTCTGTATTGCCTGCAATTCGATCTACTTCATCGTATAATTGGTTCATTTCTTTTTGTAATTCTGCACGATCTTCAATAGTATTCGTATCGTTAGAAGATTGTACAGCTAACTCACGCATACGTTGTAAGATTGAGTGAGTTTCATTTAATGCTCCTTCAGCAGTTTGAATTAATGATACACCATCTGCTGCGTTACGGCTTGCTTGATCTAAACCACGAATTTGACCTCGCATTTTTTCTGAAATTGCAAGACCTGCCGCATCGTCACCTGCACGGTTGATACGAAGACCTGAAGATAATTTCTCCATTGATTTCTGCATATTACCTTGGTTGATACCTAATTGTCTGTGTGTATTTAACGCTGGAATATTATTATTTATAATCATGTTTATTTCCTCCTTGAAATAAAAATTACATCCATGTAACTATATTTTTAAAATTAACCTAATAGCTGTAAAACAGATTGTGGCTGTTGGTTAGCTTGAGCTAACATACTTTGTGATGCTTGTGATAAAATATTTGATTTCGTCATTTCCATCATCTCTTTCGCCATATCAACATCACGAATACGTGATTCCGCAGCTGATAGATTTTCAGATGAGTTGTCTAGGTTAGCAATCGTGTGCTCTAAACGGTTTTGAACAGCTCCTAAAGCAGATCGCTGTGAAGAAACAGCTTCGATTGCACCATCAATTGTCGCAATGGCTGCATCAGCGCCAGATTGTGTCCCCATAACTAATGCATCTACTCCAGAGCCTAAATCAGCTGCTTTCATTGAACTAATTTCTAGTGTAATTGCTTGTCCATCATTTGCTCCAATATGAAACTCCAGTCCAGTGCCCGATAAATCACCATTAATTAATTTTTTCGTGTTAAACTCTGTATTATTGGCAATTCTATCAAGTTCAGCTACTAGTTGATCACTTTCTTTTTTTAACTCTGCTCTATCTTCAGCTGTGTTTGTGTCGTTAGAAGATTGAACTGCAAGTTCACGCATACGTTGTAAAATTGAGTGTGATTCATTTAACGCACCTTCAGCAGTTTGAATTAATGAAACGCCATCTGCTGCATTACGACTTGCTTGATCTAAACCACGAATTTGACCACGCATTTTTTCTGAAATCGCAAGACCTGCCGCATCGTCACCTGCACGGTTGATACGAAGACCAGAAGATAATTTCTCCATTGATTTCTGCATGTTACCTTGGTTGATACCCATTTGACGGTGAGTGTTTAAAGCTGGAATATTATTGTTAATAATCATGTTTGTTTCCTCCTTGAATTTGTTTGTTCCACATCCATGTGGTTTATTATGGTGATAAAGACATTTAGCGGCCGCTTAATCAGACTTTATCACCTACAATATTATTATCGGAGTGGCTAAAAGATTGTTTAGTCATAAATAAATGTTTTTTGTTTTATTTTAAGATTTTTTTAATATCAATTCTTTTCGATGCGATGCTATTTTCTTTTTGAATTGCTTTATATATTTCGTAACGATTGACATCAATATCTTTTGGAGCACTAATCCCTAACTTAACTTGGTCTCCTTCAATCGATAAGAGTTCAATTTCAATATTATCACCAATCATAATTTTTTGGTTTGTTTTACGTGTGAGGACTAACATTTATTTTTCCTCCTTCACAATTGAGGAGTTAAAAATATATTCCTTTGTACTGTAATTTGATTGATGCATGATATATTGTTTACCTAAATGTGAATGGCGATTGATTATGATAGGCGCTTGTAAATTTGCCGTACTATTATTTAAATGGTCTTTTAATGTTACGATAGATAGTATTAAAACATCATCTTCTGTTTCAATTTTCAATTGCTCTAAGATCTGATCGTTTAAATCCACTTTATATTCTTTATTGAAGTCAAATGGAAAGACCACAATAAACGCTAACTCACCTGTGTTGATAGACTGCAGTACTTGAAAGGCTAACGGTTCATCAAAACTTAATAAAACAAATTCTTTTTCGTTTAAAAAACCGGGTAAACCTTGTTCAAAATAAATCACTTCTTTACTATCAATCTCAACTTCTTCAAAATAGCTCGTATTTATCTTCATTTTCTCACCTCTTATTTAGCAAAGCTTTACTTTTATTTTCACCATATAATTAAACAAATATTTCTGTCCCGCCATTTATAAATGGGATATTGTCAAAAACTATATCGATATAGTTTTTTTGCTGAAGGTAGACATCAACGTTACCACGTTGATATGATTGCAAGACTGGTGTTTGTTTAGCATTAATGATGGGTTTATTCGCTTGATTATTTACTTCTACTTCTGCTGGTTGATAATCAATTTTAACAGAGTCATACGACGGAATAAAGCCAATATTAAATGGTCTAACTTCCCTTGGTGTATTTTGTTTGGCAATGAGTTTCAGAGGATCCCCACCATTTTCTATTTTCATCATCATATCGCCTTGACGCCGTCGCCTTTGGGAACCCTCTCGCACTTTTTGTAAACCTTCATTCGCCTCTCTTCTTATAGCTTCGCCTATTGGATATTGTCCTAAATCCGCAAAAGCTTGCGATTGATCAATGGTGAGTTTACTAGGTTTTGTACGGATATTTATATCTGCCGCTGGTTGTTGAATATCAAGCTTTGCTGGACCTTGATCTATGTCTACTGTTGCGTTATTTGTTTCGATACCAATGCGGGCAAATTGTTGATCTATTCGTAATTGCGGAATATTCATCATATTTCTTCCTTCCGTTCACAAATGTGATAAAAAGCCTTACCATAGGTAAGGCTTTATTTCTTATCTTAGAAAGTCAAGTAACGTTGGTTGAATAACGCGTGAACCAGCACTTAATGCTGCACGATGGATTGCTTCTTGAGAAGTTAAGTTCATAATGACCTCTGCGATATCCGCATCCTCATTTTTCGACATCATATCTCTTGCAGTAATTTGTTGCCCTTCCAAACGTGATTCAATGAGTTCAACACGGTTCATCCTTGCACCTAAGTCGGCACGTTCACCGACTGTATTATTAATGTGGTTATCAAGTTCTCCTATTAGACTATCTAAAGCTGCTGTATCATCATTTTCAAGCGCATTTGAAAGATCTGAAACTGATTGGAATAACTCTTCACTAAAAACATTCGCTGGATTAACATTCGCTTGAAGTTGAGTACCTGATGTTACTTCTAACATAACCGGATTAAAGTCACTTGTATTAAATGTGAGACTTCCATCATCCTCAACCGTTATTGGTTTCTCTGTTGTTTGTGTACCATTAAAAATATATTTATTATTCACTTTTGTATTAGCCACTTCAACGAGTTGAAGTTTGAGTTGATCAACTTCTTTTTTTATAGCTTTTCGCTGGTCTGCATCATACGTTTCATTCGCCGATTGTACAGTTAATTCACGTAATTTATTCAATATTTGGGTTGTTTCATCAAGGGTTTCATCAGATGTATCCATCCACGTATGCATTTCGGTGATATTACGCTGAAACTGTTCTACGTTACCAACCTCGGTACGATAACGCATCCCCTTCATCGCAATAACAGGATCGTCCGACGGACGATTAATCTTTTTACCCGTCGTTAATTGATCCATATATTTATTCATAGAAGTATAACTTTTAGATAAGTTACGCAACATATTGTTTGATAACATACTTTGTGTGACACGCATTTATCTCACTACCTTCCTACGAGCCCTAAATTATTTATAATACGGTCTAACATCTCGTCCACTGTCGTCATACTTCTTGCGGCTGCATTATAAGCATGTTGGAACTTAATTAAGTTTGTCATTTCTTCATCGAGCGATACTCGACTAACTGAGTCTCGATTATTTGAAACTTGTTGGCGAAGCGTTCCTGCGTTTGCTTCCATGCGGTAAGCTTCTTGTGCAACAACCCCTAATTCACCAATCACACCTTCAAAATAGCTTTTAACGGATGTTTTATCACCTAAAGATCCCGGTAAATAATCCGTATAACTCGCGGCTAAATCAACCGCATTCAACCCATCACCACTGGCATTAGGAACAGAACTTGCAGCGATCTTATCTTTATCATCTAAAATGATCTCGTTGACTGATATCGTTGATGAAGAACGCGTGGCAGCTGTATCAATCACAAAGAAATTACCGATACCAGGATCTCCATTGAGATCATAACCACCCGCATGTGTAGCATTAAATTTTTCAACAAAAGCTTCAGCCATCGTATCTAAATTTTCTAACATATCTGTATAAACACCTACGGTACCTGTAGCTGTCTCATACCCGTTCATCTCCATCAACCCTTTAAGTTGACCTGTTGCTTTAAAGTTTTCAGCTGAAATTGATGTCACATCACCAGTTTCTGAATGAGTAAAGGTAAAACCTGTCACATTATTATTAGCATCAGTTAGCACTTCTAATTGATTAACTGTATAGTTATCATCGCTACCATCAACTAAAGTCACATCACTACCCTCTGATTTTAGCTTCACCGTTGCCTTACCCATCGCAAAAGGACTTGGCATACCTGAGCTTTTTTCATAGCTGACAGAAATATCAGCGATCGATGATAACTGATCGAGTAGGCGATCACGTTCATCATATAAATCATTAGGCACGTGTCCGTGTGGTTCAACTTCGCCAATTTGACGATTTAGTTGATTGATTTGGTTTAACAGTGAATTGAATTCCGTTTCTTTTACATCCATTTCATTTTTTAAATCATCACGTACCGATTCTAATGAGTTTGAAATATAATTGAATGTATCCGCAACAGCTTGGGCTCTCTGCGCAACAACAGAACGCGCGCCTGAATCCTCCGGATTAACTGATAAATCTTGTAGTGAGTTCCAGAATTGATCAAAGATATGAGATAACCCTTCTTCTGATGGCTCGTTAAGAATTGCTTCCATCTGGTTAGCCGCTTCTGCTCGTTGGCTATAATATTGTGTTTTCGCATTTTCTTTCCGGTATTGCACATCTAAAAACTGTTCTCTAATCCGTTCGATTGATCCCGGTTCTACACCGTTACCGACACGGTCAATCAGACCACCTGGCTCACGGCTTGAGGTCAGTCCATTGATTGCTTGAAAGTTCACGCGCTGGCGCGTATAGCCTTCGGTATTCGCATTTGAGATGTTATGAGATGTTGTATACATCGCGGCTTGTTGGGCACTCAGTGCACGTTTGGCCATTTCTAATCCATTAAAGGTTGATACCATTTGTCTATCCTCCTAAGCTTTTGAGTCAAACACTGATCGCTTCGTTGCGGGATCATCTTTGGCTTTCTTCGTGCCATATGTAAGAGACTCCACTGACGGCTCAATCATATCCATTTGTAGTTGTACAAATTGAAGTGACTGCTTCAGTAACTGTCGATTCAAATCTTCTTGTTGTTTAATGTCAACGACGTATGCAAGTAAGGCCGTTGCTTTTTCTTCTAGCGCTTCTCTATCTGATGCCTCCGGTAATGAATCAATAATCGCTGTCACCGGAGCGTTTTCCGGTAAGTTTAAAGCGGCCGCAAGGTCGCTTGCTTCTTTTAGGCGTTCTTTTTCTATTTGTTCTAAAGCTTGTACATGCTTTTGTTCAATTTTTAATAACTGATTAAAATCATTGATATTATTTTCTTTTAAACGGGTTGTTTTCTCTTCTGCTACTGACAACAAACTTTCATGCAAGTCAATTAACGTCGTCATCGTTTTCAGTAATGGTTGTAACATTCTTTCGCCTCCTCAGTCGGCTATTCTTTCATTATACCAACTAATTCCGTTACCTTATCTTGCTTATACCTGACTGATACACACAAAAAAGCTAAGGCACCTTAAGTACCTTTAGCCCTTTGTTCACTTAAAGAATTGCGTCATCTTTTGTGCCACATCATGTGGACGCACGTGATACGTACCCGTTTCTACTTGATGTTTAATCTGGTTCACCTTTTCTAGACGCTCAGGTTGAACACCGCTTGATGCTTGCATCTCTTTCGCTTTTGGTGAGATTTCTACTTTATCGCGTTGTTTCTGTTGGTCTTGTTTTATTTCAGTCTGTTTTTGTTGCTGGGCCTTATACGGATTATTATTCACCAACCGCTGTAAATTGATTTTCATCTGATGGTCCTCCTTCGTTCATGATTTATCTGTCTCTCATCGTTGTTTCATTTTTCATCATTCATACGAGTCAATGGTATGCCTTATGAGCTATTACCCAAACGTGTTACTATCTCGACATCATTTGTTTTTTTATCGACACCATTTGGTAAATGTTTAGAACTTACGGTCTTTTTTTCCTTTATCGACCGCAACATACGTTTGATTTGCTTTTTCTTTTTCACGCATTTCATGCATTTTTTTCACTTGTTCCACATCGTGTTGATGTTTTAAATCGCCCGATAACTCATTCGAACATGCTTGACATAACTTGCCTTCAGAGATTTCTTTTCCGCATCGTTCACAGCCATAACTTAGATTCGGAAATTGCGTCGTGCGGAGACGCTTTTCTTTCACAAATTTAATGATCAGTTCTTCTTTCACACCGGTTGCTTCAACAATCTCTGGGATGGTTGCTTGCCGGTTCGCTCGCTTTTTCATAAAGTTATAAACAATCTCAAATTGCTTTTCTTCTTCTTTATAACAGTCTTGACATATATCACGCGTTGTTTGTACAAATAAATTGCCACAACGACTACAGTTCGCTAAATCTGCCATAGTGTCACCTCATCGATCCTATTTTCATCTAAATATGATTACTATTTTACACTCCAAGCGTTAAGCACTTCAAATGAAGTGTGTCTCTTGATGGATTCTAGTACGTCCATCCTTTATGTTTATTTTAACCTACTTATTATATCGGCAACATACTTGCATTATTAAATAAGACTATCGAGCCAAAGTGAAACTATATATCTCTGTTATTCCAGCGTGATGTAGGACATTAGCGGCATGATGAATGGTCGTACCAGTCGTATACACATCATCAATTAAGACAATTGGGCCTTTAGGTAACACCTGTCCTTCCTTTAAAAAAAATGGATTCACCGTATCTAATCGCTCTTTTCTTGATTTATGCGCTTGTTTATCGGTATGGTGTTTATGTAACAATGGCAACATAGGACGGTTGATCATTGACGCAATGAGCGTCGCTTGATTAAACAACCGCTCCTCCATACGCTCGGTTGATAACGGAATTGGCACTAACGTCACTTTCTTAAGTTGACAATACTGTTGTAAGAAACCTTGATGTATCTCTTGTTTCAGTGGGGTTAGCGCATGATAGTGATAGCGGTATTTACATAAGGCCAGGAGTTGTTTACAGGCGTCGTTATAGTGATACAATGACCGGTTATAGGACAAGATTTTCGTAACACGCTCTTGACAATCACCGCATCGCTCACGCGTTGGCATACCCCGTCCACAATCAGGACAAATCGTCCCAGTGATTATCTCGAGCTTCGGTTGACAGTCGGCGCAATAAGCTAAGCTGTTCTTTTGTCCAATCGATTGCCAGCTGACTAGTGTGTCTAGCTCCGTTAAACAGTTCAAACATTTCATAACTTCTCACCTAAGGCATTCATCTGTTTAATCGCTTTAATCGCCTTCCGTATCGCTTTGGTGTAGGTCTCAAAGTAAAAGTGCACCGATCCGGTGGGATCATTCTTACTCCTTCCCGCACGACCAGCAATCTGAACAAGAGCTGCTTCATCAAACACATCGTGATCAGCCTGAAGGACAAACACATCAACAGAAGGAAAAGTCACCCCACGTTCTAGAATGGTCGTGGTCACAAGTACATCAATGGTTGTTAATCTAAACTGATCAATATGTTGTTTTCTTTCGTCACTTGAGGCATGAACCGCTTCGATGGTTAGATTTTTGAACGTGGTTTGTAGATAAGGTAAGAGCGTGTTTGCTTGTTTAATGGTGGCGACAAAGAGGAGTAATTGACGGTTATTTTCGCGTTGATGGATGATGGCTTCTTTGATGTTTCTCGGGAGCGGAGTATTTTTAAAGCGCGTAAAATAAGCTTCAGGTACAGGTAGTGGATGACCATGATAACGAACGGGGACAAAACACGTCGGATACCGTTTTTTAACGAGTGCTTGCCGCGGGGTAGCAGAAAGATAAATAAAGGTCCCAGTACCTTTTAAGGCACGCTTCGATTGTTTAATCAAACTTTGATCATGATGATAAGGAAAGGCATCCACTTCATCAATGATTAAAACATCAAACGCTGCTTTATACCGAATCAGTTGATGGGTCGTACAAAGTGTAAGCCATGCCTGTTTACTATTGTCGTCACTACCACCGTATTGACAAACTATTTGGACGCTTGTAAAGACAGCTTGAAACCTTGGCAACAGCTCTTTAATGACATCTTGCCTCGGGGTCGCCACCGCCACTCGCTTTCCACTCTTTAACGCATCATTGATCCCATGAAACAACATTTCTGTTTTTCCCGCCCCACAAACCGCATGAATCAGTAAGTGACGCTCGCCTGTCTTAATCGCTTTCGCTAACCGGTCACTTGCTTGTTGTTGATGGGGGGTTAAAGTAGAGGTGAATTGAAACCCGGTCTCAAGAGACTTGATTTTTCTAGCGGGTACACGGAGGTGATAAAGCGTTTGACAGGTGGTAATCCGACCGTATGTCAGACAATTTAAGCAATACCAGTCGGTCTTATGGCATTTTCCGCAAGGAAAAAATAGGAACAACGTGCTGTCCTCATTTAAACAACGCTCGCATCGCTTAAAAACATACTTTTGTGTAATAGCTGGAAATGTGTCAACGTTGACTGCCACGTTCCACTGATCACCTTTTACTTTTAGTGACGATAATCGGTCTTTCGTGACTAATAGCCCGTCAAGCAGTAAATAAGTGTCATCTTGCGTCACTTCTTCATGAACAACTGGCTCTTTATTAAGCAAAATGTCTGAACTTTGATGAGACGGTCGATTATTTCTTCTATCGTTTTCTCTTATTGATGTGAGGACGGGTTGGTGATGTTTGAATAACTGAATCATCTGTTGAGATCGTGACTTCATCGATGCATGTCCTCTCATGATGTTACGATCTATTTGTTGATTGAGTGTACGGATTGATTGGTCGAGCTTCTTTAACATATGACGTCTCTCCCTCTATACTTAAAGATAGCTCTATTGTAACGCAAACACCCATGGGCTCGGGAGCTCATGGGTGTTTGTGATTTTTACATCTGCCTAGGTCTTTACGGTCTGTTTTTTATGTTTACCGTCAGAAAAAACTAAAACGCCTTGCCTTCTGAGAGTGAAATATTTTTTGTCTTTATCGTTACTGGACGAGCCGATTAAAAAGTCTTAGAGTTTATACCAACCAAGACCAATCGACCCCTCACCTAAGTGCGTACCAATCACCGGTCCGAAGTAGCTTAATGTTAACTCAACATTGTGGTAGCGTTCTTTTAGTTCACGCATCAATTGTTCGGCCGTTTCAGGGCAATTCGCATGAATGACGGTCGCGCGAATGGGGACGCCAGTACGTGCATCTTCATCAATTAATTCAATCAAGCGTTTAAAGGCTTTCTTTTGGGTGCGAATCTTTTCAAAGGGAACAATTTTCGTCTCAGAGAAATGCAGGATCGGTTTTACTTGCAAGACACTACCGACAAGTGCCTGGGCACCATTTAAGCGACCACCACGGTGTAGGTGATTTAAATCATCCACAACAAAGTAAGCACGTAAGGATTGTTTCACGGTTTGTAGTCGGTCTAAAATTTCTTCTGGTGAGGCGTCTTTTTGAGCGAGTTTGGCAGCTTCTAACACATAAAAGCCTTGGGCCATACAACTTACTTCTGAATCAAATACATATGTATCTAGTCCCTCTACCATACTACCCGCTGTTTGCATCGATTGATACGTCCCGCTAATGCCACTTGATAAGTGGATCGAGACAACCGCGTCATAATCATTTTTTAGTTGTTCAAGTAAATCAACCATCAGTCCAATCGCTGGCTGAGATGTCTTTGGTAAAACTTTTTCTTCTCTTACTAATTCGTAGAATTCTGATGCGGTTAGATCGACTTCTTCTTGGTAAGACGACCCGTCAACTGTGACGGTTAAAGGAATCATATAAATATCGTATTCTTCTCGTATTTCCTTCGGTATATAGGCGGTACTATCTGTCATTATTGCGACTGTCATATTATCGAACCTCTCTATCACTAGCTTAGTTGTTTTTATTATTTCTTTTTAGCTATTACTTTTTTATTATAGTCGTTTTTGATACTGTCTTAATCCTATTATGATTGATTTATCTTTTTATCTGTCATTACCTTCTGTGCTCTCGTTGCTTTCATTTATCTATAAGACGAACAAAGACAAGCACGACACAATGTGACGACGAACATCAACACAAGATAAAAAGAAACTCCATTCTATTCTAACGTTTTTCATAAAAAATAGAAAGCCCTAATACTTAGTTAAATGAGGTATGAGCCTATTCTACAAGAAAACAACCACTAAGTATCGAGTCGTTAGCTCTCTATCCTTAGTGGTTGTTGGTGATTTGACGTTAATTATAAAACTTCTACCCAGCCATTTTTAATGGCGGTGACTACCGCTTGGGTCCGGTCATTCACATTCATTTTTTGTAAGATATTGCTGACGTGATTCTTCACTGTTTTTTCACTGATGAAGAGCGCTTCAGAGATCCCACGGTTACTCTTACCGTCCGCTAAAAGTTGTAACACTTCACACTCACGACGTGTAAGTAGGTGAAGTGGTTTACGGTATTCAACTTGTTGGAAGCCTTTATGTTCTTCTTCACTCATTCGTTTAAATTCTTTGACTAAGTTGTGGGTCACTTTCGGGTGCAAGTAAGCCCCACCGTCTGAGACAATCTTAATCGCTTGAACGAGTGATTCAGAATCCATATCTTTTAGTAAGTACCCTTGGGCACCTGATTTTAAGGCGTGAGTGACATAATTTTCATCATCATGAATAGACAGAATGATGACTTTTAATTGTGGGTATTTTTCTACGAGTTGTTTCGTTGCTTCAACACCATTCACATGTTCCATATTGATATCCATTAAGACAACATCTGGTTGATATGTATCGACCAAACTCATAGCATTTTCTCCGTCACTACCTTCTGCGACAACTTCAAAATCATTTTCAAAATCTAAAATACGGCGTATACCTTCTCTAAATAAGACGTGATCATCAATTAATACGATTTTTGTACTCATAGTTTTGTCCTCCTAATATTCTCTGTGCATAATTCATAGGTTTAGGTTTGTTTGACGTGGTCGTACTATTCTAACACAAGTTGCGACTAACGTACTTGTTTTATTGACAGAACGGTGATGAAAACCACATATCACTGTATATGTCGAATAAATAGTTAAAAAAGTTTCATTCATTTCTACTAAACAACACTTATTATACTAAAAAACTTGGAAAATACCTATACCTTTAGTTGGTTTTAATCAAATTTTAATGAAAATGACTCAGTTTGTTAAAGGAATATTAATAAAAACATGTGTCCCTTTTCCTGGTTTCGACGTAAGTTCGAGTGTGCCTTCCAGCATATCGACCCGCTCACGCATCCCAATCAGTCCGAAGGACTGACTCTTTGTTTCACCTAAGGTAAAGCCTTTACCATCATCTTTGACCGATACATTCACCCGGTTATTTGTCACAATGAGTTTTACATCAATCTCTGAAGCTTCCGCATGTTTAATCGCATTTTGAACGGCTTCTTGTGTCAACCGGAAGATCGCCACTTCATATTTTTCTTCTAAGCGCTCTTGATTGGATTGTTCCTGGAAGTGGATCTCTATATCGTGATACTCACCGATTGTTTGAAGATACTTTCTAATCGTTGGCACCAGTCCTAAGTCGTCAAGAGCCATTGGGCGGAGATCGTAAATAATCCGGCGGACCTCATATAACGATTGGCGCACCATTTTTCGCATCGATTTAATTTCAACGAGCGCTTCTTCTGGACTACGTTCTCGGTACGTCCGGTCGACTATGTCCGCCCGAATTAAGACATTTGCGAGCATTTGTGCCGGGCCATCATGAATCTCGCGAGAGATGCGTCGACGTTCTTCTTCTTGGGCTTCAATGATTTTTAGTCCAAACATTTGTTTTTCTTTCGCATCTTTAATGAGCGAGGTGATCTCTTTAAAGTCATCGGTTAAATAATTCAAGACAATCGATACTTTTCCTACAAGCGATTCCGCTCGTTCAATCGTCTCGTCGATCGTTCGTAACCTACGCTCGATATCATCACGTTCTTTTCTAAGCGTCTGTTCACGTTCTTGTTTCATCCGGTATTCAACTTGTAAGTTATGGGCTGTTTCATACACTTCTTGAATTTCTTGTTCAGAATACATACTAAAGTTTTCGCTTACTTTAGCCAAGCGTTGTCTTGCGACACGTTCTTTACGTTCTAATAAGTCACTTTCCTTAATGATATTCTCAATCTCTTCACGTAATTGCGCGATTTTTTCTGTTAAAGTTTCATACTCTAGACGTGCTTGTTCAGTAATATTATATATTTCATCTTTACTATTATGGACAGCTTCAACCATTTCATCAATAATATCGTCTAATCCTTTTAAATCTGCGCGCGCATGTTTTTTATGTGAGGCATGTTTATTGTGATTTTTTTTCATTATATAAACTCCCTAATGTATTATCCATGATTAGGTTTGTGTGATAATCACACATCTTTTAATCCTGTCTCTTCTCTTGACATGACACCTTTACTATCATTGTATCATGCAGAACGCTATTCGCCTATTAGAATGGTAAACAGCATCTAAACTTAAGAGACTTTCTACCAATAATGATTGCCTTTTTTGACGCGTTCTAAACTTGTATAATAGAAGTAGTTCTTTAAAGGAGGGATCAAGAGGTGACACATGACAAACTGATGCGTGTCGTTGACTGGGTCAGTAAACTCGCCTTTTTAAATATCTTGTGGCTATTGTTCACCGCACTCGGACTATTCGTCTTTGGCTTTTTTCCTGCCACGGTCGCGATGTTTGCGACAATTAGGTCATTTATAAGAGAAGATATTTCGCTACCGTTATTTCAAACATTTTGGTTACACTTTAAAGCCAACGTCGTTAGAAGTCTCGGTTACGGTTTACTTACAACAGTAATCATCGTCATTGGTGTAGTGGATATCGTATATATTCAGGAAATTGAGGCACTTGATTCGACTCTTATCCATATTCCCATCTATTTATTTTTAATCTTTTCTAGTTTAACCTTACTCTATCTTTTCCCAGTCTATGTTCATTTTGACTGGCCATTCTTTCAGACGATCAAACAAGCGTTTCTTATTATGTTGATTCACCCGATCCAAACGTTACTGATGGTGATTTCTATTGCGATGAGCCTTTATTTAATGACGTTTGTGCCTGGTCTTCTATTCTTCTTTGGTGGTTCATTTATTGCTTTACTGGTCTCGTCCATTACCCAACATATTTTTGATACCATCCATCAACAAGCAACAAACCACCCTGCTTCTGAATCTTGAAGCAAGGTGGTTTTTGTCTTCCTCTATTCTTTTCTTTCTTCATTCTGCTAATTCTCTACAAAGAATAGATAAAGTTTAGGTTAGGTTTCTTCCTTAATCGTTTTATTCACGTGCTTATTTTATGGTTTTTAGATAAAGAAAACTCTCGATCATAAGACCGAGAGCTGATTAAGGTGTGTATGAATCATGGTTCATTCGTTTTAATTGAGGATTCAGTCACTTCTTTTATTGATTGAACTGTCGCGATTAGCCTTTCACTGAACCAGCCGCAATCCCTTCCACAATTCTGTTACTTAAGAAGAAGAAGGCGATTAAGATTGGAATAATACTGATCATCAGTGTGGCGCCAATCGCACCCCAATCGGTTAAGTACTGTCCGATAAAGTTTTGAATTCCAACCGTTAATGTTTTGTATTTATCTGATGAGATGAACGTATTCACAAAGACGAATTCATTCCAGTTATAAATCATGTTGATAATGATCGTCGTTGACATCACCGGTTTAGTCATCGGTAAGATAATTTGGAAAAACATCCGGTGAATCGAACAACCATCCATAACCGCTGCTTCTTCAATCTCACGTGGTAACGTACGATAAAAGCCCATCAGAATCATAATCGTTAACGGCATATTATAAGCGGTGTACGCTAAGATAATCGATAACGGGTTATCAATTAAATTGAGTTCACGATAAAACTGAAACAGTGGCACGAGTGTTGAGTGAATCGGAATCATATATCCTACCATAAAGAGTAATAGAACCGGTCCACTTAACTTCCACTTCATCCGGGTAATCGCAAAGGTCACAAAACTTGCGAGAATAACCGTAAGAATCACGGATGTTGCGGTGATGAAGACACTGTTAAAGAAGTATTGACTGATATTACCGTCAAACCATACCCGCGCATAGTTTTCAAATAACCAATCTTCCGGTAAAGCAAAGGGTGAACGCCCGAAAATCTCTGAGTTTCCTTTCAATGAGAAGAAGAAGAGCCAGACGAGCGGATAAATTTGAAACACAGCGATCAAGCCGAGGACCGCATACAGTAGGCTCATGCCTAATTTTCTTGATGACGATTTGTTAGTGTCTGCCATATGTCTTAACTCCCTTCTTAATATTGAATATTGTCATTTTTTGATGCCGTTAATTTTTGAATCACAAAGGTTGTCGCTAGTGCGAGAATCAGTAAAGCAAAACCAATCGCACTGCCATAACCAAAGTTTTTAATACCAAAGGCTTGTTTGTACATATAGGAAGCAATTACTTCACTGGCACCGTTTGGTCCACCGCCGGTCATCACGTAAATTAAATCGAAGTATTTCAGTGATCCAACAATCGCTAACACGATCGTTGTTTTAATCACACCTGAAATAAGTGGGACTTTAATTTTATAAGCAATCTGAAGTGGCGTGGCCCCGTCAATTTCAGCCGCTTCAATAAGTGAGGCTGGAATCCCTTTTAAGGCCGCACTATAAATGATGATATAAAAGCCGGCATATTGCCACACAATCGCAATAAAGATCGCGATTAATACCGTCCCGCGTTCTGCGAGCCAAGCTGGAGGCGACTCGACACCAAGAGTCGTTAGTAAACTGTTTAACATCCCGTTATTCGGGTCATAAATTTTAATCCACAACTGCGCAATCGCAACCGATGATAATAACATCGGAATGAGGTAAATCTTTCTTAAAGTTTCTCGCCCTTTAATCTTCGCTGATAAGACTAAGGATACCGCAAGGTAGACAATGAGTGCCGCGGTTGAGAAGAAGGCAAGGAAAAATGAATTACGGGCACTATACCAAAACGTATCATCTGATAACAGTTCGATATAGTTATCAAGACCAATAAAGGTCATCGGTCCAACCCCGTTCCAATCCATTAAACCGTAATAGCCGGTTAGAAAGATAGGAATGTAGACAAGCCCTGCGAGTAGAATGAGTGATGGTAACACATATAAGGCAATGACTTTCTTATTGGACATCACTTTATCCATAGTAACAACTCCCTTCGTTTGTATCGGTTCTATTGATGTAAGTTGACGTTAGCAAATGAATGGATCGCTCATACGTCTAGAGTGTTTTTGTTTATCCTGATAATGTTTTATGTTTCATTTTTATTCTCTATTAATAACATCTTTTTAGTCGGATATAACGATTATCCGTCATTGGTGAATCACACAAGGGGCCGTATTTGCCCCTCGTGTCGTTCACTTAAAACTTACGTTAATTATTGACTCTCTTATATCGCGCTTCATGATGTTTAACCTTTGAAGTGAGCGCTCATTTAATGACTTGTTATTCCGCCCGAAGGGCTTCTTCATGATTTTCGGCAAACTCTTCAGGTGTGACTTCACCCATGAAGAGCGCTTGGATCATGTTTAAGTGCACATCTGCCGCTGCAGCTGACATTTGCACATCAGCATACAAGGTTAAGTTAGACGCTTCGTTTAAGTCGTTTAAAATATCAATGTACATTTGTGGTAAGTCAAGTTCTGCCGTGTCAACCGCTGTTGCTGGAATCACGCCTGCGTTTTGAACGGACATTTCGCCCCAACGTTCAACGAAGTATTCAACAAATGCTTTCGCTTCGTCTTTCACATCTGAGTTTTCAGCTACGAATAGACCAACACCAGGACCACCGACGTAGCTATTAATATCACCTGCTCCACCTTCAACTGTTGGGAACTTGAAGTAGCCAATTGAATCTCTGAATGCTTGTGGGTTATCTTCATTTGTTGTCCATTCTGGTAAGTCCCACGTCGCCATTAAGTACATCGCGGCTTGTTCGTTAATGAAGTAACCCTTCGCTTCATCGTTACCTAAACCGTTCGTACCATTGATGAAGGCATCCATATCGACAAGGTTTTGAATTTCTTCAGCGGCTTGTACTAATGCCTCATCTGTAAAGCTAATGTCACCATTGATCGCATCAGTAATGACCGTTGGTCCACCAATACGGTCAGCTAGATACATGTACCACATAGAACCAGTCCAAGCATCACGGTTACCGAGTGTAATTGGGGTCACACCAGCGTCAGACAATGTAGAAATAGCTGTTTTCATTTCTTCTAACGTTGTTGGTACGTCGACACCGTGTTCTTCAAAGATCGCTTTGTTGTAATAAACAGGTGTAATGTTTAACTCAAGTGGTAAACCATATGTTGCGCCGTCTACCGCATAAGCTTCTGTCGTACCAGGAACAAAGGAATCTGAGATGATGTCTGTCAAATCAGCAAACATGTTGCCGCTTACATAAGGGTCTAAGAAACCGCCACCCCAAGTCATACCGACATCAGGTAAGTCATTACTTGAACCTAATACGCTTAACTTTTCTTTGTACTGTTCGTTACCTAAGATTTCCATCTCAACGGTCACGCCGGCGTTTTCTGCTTCAAACTCATCGACAATTGTTTGAACGATCATGTTGTGTTGTTTCGAGCTACCTTCTGGCCAGAGGTGCATAAAGTCAATCACAACCTCATCTCCACTAGACGCATCATTACTATCTGTCGCACCGCCATCTGATGCTTCATCGTCACCACCACACGCAACTAGTGCCAATACAGTGAATAAGAGTGCCACGAGCATTAAGAATTTTTTCTTCAACATCATTTTTTTACCCCCTAAGGAATTTGGTTTGTCTTACAGTTACTAATTTATCATGGGGTGTATCAATCCGTAAGGGAGTAAGTTATAGCGAAAAGTCCACTATTTTTAGAAAGCGTTTACATACTCTTCCGGTAAGCACCAGGTGTCGTCTCTTCAAATTCTCGGAACACTTTATTAAAGTATTTCGGTGTTTGATAGCCGACCGCTTCAGCGATTTCAGTCACGTTCATATCGGTCGTCAGAAGCAAGCGTTTGGCTTGTTGGACCCTCACGCGGGTTAAATACTCAACGAAAGATATTTTTAGTTCATCTTTAAATAGTGTACTTAAATAGCTTGGATTAAGATGCACAACACTGGCGACGACTTTTAATGTGAGTGCTTCACTGAAGTGCGTATCAATATAGTCCATCGCTTCTTTGATTGAACGACTAAACCGGTGTTTCTCCTCATTTAATCTGACAATCGATTCATCGACATAACTTTCAATCAGCGTTTGTTTCGCTTGTTTTTCTTGATCAATTAAGGCTTGGTCCACTGTTTGAATCAGTTCTTCTTTACTAACCGGTTTTACAATGTAGTTCACGACATTTAGTCTTAAAGCTTCTTTGGCGTAATTAAAGTCAGAGTAGGCACTGACGATAATGACCGCCGGTTCTTGTTGTTGCTGTTTTAGGGCTTGGATGAGTTCTAAACCGTTCATCTCGCGCATTTCAATATCAGTAATAAGTAAGTGGACCGGGTGACTCAGTATATAGGCCTCTGCTTCTTTTGCTGTTTCAAAACAGACAAGCGTATGTGCCCCTTCAAAGTGACGTGTCAACGTCCGTTTAATCCCTTCCCGTGCCCGCGGCTCATCGTCAACAATAACCAAAGTTTTTTCTTCCATCTGTTTACTCCCCTTTATCACGATTATGTTTGATTGGTAAGGTAAACGTGATCGTCGTCCCTTTACCTTTAGTTGAGTGAATCGTTAAACTCCGAGCGGCTTCTTTGTTGTAATAAAGTTCTAACCGGTGTTTAATATTAGCTAACGCCATCCCGGCACCTTCTGTGTTTAAAGTAAAGCCATGTTTAAGGGATGCTTGTACTTCACGTAGTCGTACATCGGTCATCCCGAGTCCATTATCTTTCACCGCAATGACTAAATCATCGTTGATTTTAGTCATCGAGAGTGTCACGATTCCATCGGTTGCTTTTTCATTTAAACCATGCATGACCGCATTTTCAATAAACGGTTGAATCAATAACTTTGGTATATCTAGTGATAATAACGCCTCATCAATCTCCGTCTTAAAACGGAACCGGTCACCAAAGCGCATCTTCATCACCGTCATATAGTCAGTGAGGTGATTGACCTCCTGTTTAATACTGACCCATTCATCACCGTCTTTTTTAGCAATCGTATAGCGGAACAGATTCGACATACTCATCACCATATCCGCCAGTTCTTCCTCTCCTTTTTCATCAAGTGACCAATATAAGGCGTTTAAGGTATTGAATAAGAAGTGTGGTTGAATTTGAGCTTGTAGCGCTTTTAATTCGGTCTGACTTTTAACGAGTTCTTTTTCATAGACCATCTTAATTAAATAATTCGTTTCTTCTACAAGTTGGTTATAGGTGCTATTTAATTGATTGATTTCAATCGATGACACACTGCTTGGTGATTGCGACAACAAACCGACATGGGTTTTCTTCATCGCTTGAGTCAAGGTCATGATTGGTTTTGTGATATAGGTTGAAAGGCCAAATGAAAAGATAAAGAACACCATAACCCCGACCGTACCGCTCATTAGAATGATTGACAGTAGAAAAGACGTATCTTCGGTCAAGCGTTCAATCGGTGTTAACATCGTGACACTAAAGCCTGTCTCACCTGAGGTTTCCGTTTGAACGACATAATCATCTTGAAACGCCGCCTCGCCTTCTGTTTTAAGCAACTCATCTAATCCCTCTCGGTTAGACGTGCCTATAACTAAGTTATTCGGGGCTCTAACGACTGTGTAATGATTGTCCGCGGTGATGAGTGGTCTAAAATATGTGCGCATCATCCGGATGAGCATATAGCCTCCATTTTCAAATTGCCCATCAAGTAAACTGATTCGGCGCATAAATAAATAATAATTACTGTCCGTTGGGTCCTCACCGATAAACACAAGCTCCCCCTTAAGGTCATCGACCTCTCGTATCACGTCAATCGACACTTGTTCATCCAAATGTGGCCCATCAAGTGGAATAAGATTGACATAGTCTGGTGTGTAAATGTCCACCCGGTAAAAACCGTCGGCGTTTGCTTGAATCCGGCTCACCACACTAGACAGTCGTTGACGCTCTGTGAACGCTGGAAATCGTCCAGCCTTTTGGTCAAATAACACATCTTGAACAAAGTCATTGGTTAAGATTTGTTTACTGACTAAATTGATTTGTTCTATCAGACCGTCATATCGGGCCATTGTTTCTTTAGCCGTTTGGTCGATTTGCCTTTCAGCATTATCGGTTAAGGTATCGCTTACTTGTTTAAAAATGATGCCACCGACGATCAATAAGACAATCATCATTGCCAGCAAAAAGACCGCTAATAATTGATTGCGTAACGTGTTCCACTGTCTAAACCGTGACATTGTATCCCCCCTGTCTAATCTTTTCGATAAACCGCTTACATATAAAGACTTCTCTATCTTATCAGCGCATGCGTTGTTTGTCTATCCATTAAACTAACTCCCAAGGTTTACCTACTCGCCCTGTCTTTGTATAATAAAAGAACGAGGTGACAGCATGTTAAAAAAATATTATACCATTCAACCCTTTGGACAAACCGAGATTGAGATTCAAAAATCACGCTTTATCGCACACGCCAAGCGCTGCGAAACAGAAGCAGCAGCGAAAGACTTTATCGCCGAGATAAAAAAAGACCACCCACAAGCGAACCATAACTGTTCCGCTTACATGATCGGAGAACATGATCAGATTCAAAAAGCGATGGATGACGGAGAACCGTCAGGAACCGCCGGGGTGCCGATATTAGAAGTGATTAAAAAACGTGAACTTAAAGACACGTGTATTGTGGTGACGCGTTATTTTGGCGGGATCAAACTCGGCGCAGGTGGCCTGATCCGGGCTTACTCAACGAGTGCCAAAGAAGCGATTGACGCAGCCGGTGTCGTCTGTCGTAAACAAGTACAAAAATTAGATGTGACCATTGATTATCCGTTACTTGGTAAGTTAGAAAACGACGTAAGACAAACATCTTATATCTTAGAGTCGATTGATTATTTAGAACATGTAACCGTCCACTTAGCGGTTGAAACAGATGACGTTGAGACGTGTAAACAGTGGCTTGTTAACTTAACGAGTGACCAAGCCGAAATCATTGAAACAACAAAAGCCTATATTGACGTCCCTGTCTAGGGACCTCTATAGGCTTTTGTTGTTAGCGTCTTTTTCTTAAAAACGCGAACGTGGCGATAGTGATTACTGCCAATAAGCTGCCCAGACTATCTAAAAACACATCGCCAATATACGGCGTTCTGTTCGGGGTTAAGCTTTGGTGCCATTCATCAAACCCGGCATAGATAACCGACAACAAATAACTAAAAAGATAGATTAAGTGACGGTCCAGGTTTGTTGTCTTCTTAAACGCATAAATGAAAAGCAGTGTGAGCGTAAAGAAAACAAACACATGCGCCCCCTTACGGATGAAAAATTCAACAAAACTTTCAATCCCAAGGCTCGCGACACTTATCACGGAGTTGTGATAGGTAAAGGTGATGTTGTCAACAAACGGTTCAATCACTGCTAAGTCAAACCGTTCACTTAGCGCGGGTTTTAGATCTTGGCGTTCATACGGTGTGGCAGAAAATGAAAAAATGATGCCCATCCATATCACGGGCATGGACCAGATGAATAATTGCTTCATACGAATCTTACTATATTGAGTTGGCAAGCAGCCACCTACTTTCTTTGGATAATTTTAAGTACTTATAGTGCAGTGAGGGTGAGATATTTGCTATACTGGTAATATGACTTTTATTGGCGCATCATAATTTTATGCGCTACTACATATGTCGTTAGTTTAACATAACTGACTCACCTAAGGTGAGCGAAATAAAGGAGATGACAGAGAATGAGAAAATTAGCATGGCTCGTGTTAGTCACCGGGCTCATCTTATTCGGTGTTGGGGCGTTTCAATACGTGTCAACGATTCAAAAGGAACGACAAGCAACCAGTGAAGCGCATGAATTATTGGCTAAATCACGCGAAACACCGGTTGAAGACCGAGAAGTCTTACGCCAAACATTTAACCCAGAAACGGGTGAAACGGTTGGTTTACTTGGCATTGATAAAATAGGGGCATCGATTCCGATTGTGGAAGGCACTGACCCAGAAGAATTAGAAAAAGGCGTTGGTCACTACGCGTCAACGAAATATCCAGGCGACAATAGTCAGATTCTTTTTTCAGGGCACCGGGATACGGTCTTTACCCGTCTTGGTGAAGTGGAAGTCGGTGACATTATTTCCGTTGAGTTGCCTTACGGCACTTTTGAATATGAAATGGTCTCAAGTAAAATTGTTGATGCTGATGACCGAACGATTATAAATCCTCAACTGACCGAGGAAGAACTCGTGATTTCAACGTGTTATCCTTTTGGCTATGTTGGAAATGCACCTGACCGCTACATCATTTACGCCAAACCCGTTGAACAACAAGAGGAGTGAAAGCGATGAGAAAATTAGTTGTTATACTATGTATCAGTTTATTTAGTTTAATCGCGTGTTCAGAAGAGACGATTGAACCAAAAGATCCAAAAGATGACTTAAACGCATATGTTGAGGCGTGGGAAAGGTTAGATTTTAACGCGATGCAGTCACTTGTCTTAGCCAGTGACGATGCCAGCACCTTGACTGAACAATACGAAACAGCTTACGACGCACTCGGAACAACAGACGTTGCCGTCAGCATCACCGATGAACCACAGCTTGACCGCGATCCTGATCGTGATGAGTATGTCGTTGATACGAATGACTACACCTATACGTTAACCATAACCCAAAACACCCTTGTTGGTGACTATTCATTTGATACCGCTATCACATTAACCCCTGTTATTGAGACGATTGATGACACTGAACAAGTCACGCATTATCAGATCATTTGGGATAAAGGTTTAATTATTCCTCCACTTAAAGACGGTGGTGAGATTAAACAAATCGTCACCGAACCGATCCGCGGGAACATCTTTGACCGAAACGGTGAAGCATTAGCCGTAAACGGTGAAATGCGCGAAATTGGGGTTGATACCGGACGATTTGTCGACCGGGCGACAGAAATTGAGTTTATTAGTAAGGCGCTTGATATGACCGTTGACCAAATTGAACATACTTTATCACAGTCATGGGTTCAAGATGGCCTATTTATTCCACTGAAGCGCGTATCCGTGACAGAAGAAGAAAAACTAGCCCAACTCAATGAAATCCCGAGTGTATTATCAACGGCTAGTTATGGCCGAGTCTATCCTGAGGGTGAGACCATGAGTCATCTCGTTGGTTATGTTGGGACGGTCACCGCGGAAGACTTAGAAAATGATGAAGACGGGATTTATTCCGACGGTGATATGATAGGTAAACGCGGCATTGAATATATCTTTGAAGAACAACTCCGTGGCGAGGACGGGATTCGTCTCGTCGTTGATAATAACGGCAATCGCACTGGTATTGTTGAACAAGATCCTGTGGACGGTGAAGATATTCATTTAACGATTGACCGTAAAGTCCAATCCACTCTATTTAATCAATTTGTTGAGGGTGATGCAGGTCATGCGACGATAATCGACCCAAAAACGAGCGAAACATTAGCACTCGTCTCATATCCGTCATTTGACCCTACCTTATTTACTGAAGGGATGTCACAGGAAGTGTATGATGGGCTAAATAATGACCCACTGACACCACTCTTAAACAGATTTCAAAGTACGTACAGTCCCGGCTCTGTTTTTAAACCGGTCACAGCAATGATTGGTTTACACACCGGTAGCTTTACACCGACCGATACGTTAGACATTGATGGCTATACGTATAACCAACCGTCTTTCGGTAACTATGAAGTGAGACGCGTTTCACTAAGTGATGGACCGGTCGATTTACATGATGCGCTCGTCAGAAGTGATAATATTTATTTTGCCAGACAAGCGCTAAATATTGGTGCTGAGAACTTTTTAACAACAAGTCAGCTCTTCGGTTTTAACAATGATGCGTATACCTTTAGCTATCCGATTAGACAGAGTCAAGTTGCGAATGATGAGACTCTTTCAAATGATGTCTTACTGGCCGATACTGGTTACGGGCAAGGACAAGTGTTAGTGAGTAGTCATCATTTAGCGATGATGTATACGCCCCTGTTTCACAATGGGAATATGATGACACCTATCTTACTAAAAGGCGAAACTTCAGAGATTTTAACTGAACACGTCATCTCTGAAGCTGATGTGACTGCTTTAAGACAGGCATTATATGATGTGGTGCAAAACGGAACGGCAACGATTGCTAAGTCTGATACTGTCACTTTAAGTGGAAAGACAGGGACAGCTGAATTAAAACAATCGGCGTCCGATGAAAACAAACAAGAAAACGGATGGTTTGTCGGTTATGACGACGAGTCGCGTTATTTGATCACGATGATGATCGAAAGCGTTGAATCAAAAGGTGGTAGCCGCTATCCAGCCGAAAAAGTTAGACAAGCATTTGAAGCACTCGTCAATTAATAACAGAAAGCCTACCGGTTACTGGTAGGCTTTCCCTCTTCATACATAGGTCATGAAATAACGCCTAGATACATTTATGAGTCAACAAGAGAAAAATAAGGAGGTGACAGAGATGCAACTATTAAAAACATTCTTTGGTCGACGAATTTTAAAAACAAGTGTAGCTGTTTTTATTACGGCCTTTATCTGTCAGTGGCTCAATATTCCGGCAGTCTTTGCGGTTATGACCGCGATTGTCACGATTGAACCGACGGTTCAAGACTCGATAAAAAAAGGCTTGGTGCGGTTTCCCGCTTCAGCGATTGGGTCCTTCTATGCGGCTAGCTTTTTTTATTTGTTTCAAATTTCACCGCTATCGTACGCCTTAGCATCACTATTTACGATTGTGACTTGTTATAAGTTAAAGTTATTTGATGGCTTACTTGTCGCAACCTTAACGTCTGTGGCGATGGTATATGTCATTGAAGGAAGCCCTGTCGATGCTTTTTTTGTTCGGTTACTCACTACAACGATCGGACTATCTGTCTCGACACTCGTTAACTTTATCGTGTTACCGCCAAATTATTTAAAACAAATCAATACAACGATGGATGAAGTATTAAAACTTGCGAGCGTTGACCTTGCTGTCTTTGCCAACAGCCTGCGTCACCATGAGCTAGACGATATCCAAGCCCAGTCAAAAAAGGTGTTCGATACCTTTCAAGAACGCTTACTGAAAGTTGAATCACTTATACTTGACCAACAAAAAGAATCACGCTATCATACACAGTTGTACAAAAAGAAAGCCAACATTGATATTGAATTAAAACAACTACATATGGTCAAACTCATGCATTATCATATCGGGAATTTAACCATGCCCTTACACACTGAAGTCGAATGGGATGAACCGACACATCAAACGGTGACACAGATTGTTGATGAACTTAGTGCCGTATTACATGACCCTGATCACTTTGACCTTAATCAATTAGAACAACATTTAAAAACATTGAATCACACCTTCAGTCAAAGCGCTAAACGTGAAGTCACGCTTGTCGATTACTTACATGCTGAAACGGTCGTTTTATATGAGTTGATTCAGTTAACGGAACTCATGGTTTATTATTTCACTTTAGAAGAGTCAGAAGATGCCCTTAGCACATAGATTATGCTTATGCTGTTACTTATTGGCTTTATATTAAAACAAGCTAAAAAGGCAACCAAGAACAGTGAGAGATCTTGGTTGCCTTTTTTGTTGATATTGATTTGTTAGATACATGCTTGATCGAACTGAGGTCGTTCGTTTAAATATTTTCGTTAATCTCTGCTTCTTCCATTAATGACGTGACTTTTGCTTGGAAGGCTTGTTGGACTTTTGTTTGTTCAAGCTGGGCGATGATTTGTTCTTTTACGTCTTCTAGCGGTGGGACATCATCTGATTGTTCTTTTACTAAGTTGTAATACTCTTCAACTTCTTCATCTGTCACTGATTCAACTTCAATGGCGTCTTCAAGATATTGTTGTTGCAAGAGTTGTGTTTGTAGTGATGCTTTAAAACTTTCTTCTGTATAAGCTAATTGATTTAACGCTTGTTGATAGGCTTCTTCTGTCTCAAATTGACTTTTTGTCTCTTCAAGTGCTCTAGCTACATCATCATCCGTAATGGTAATCCCTTGTTCTTTGGCATCTTGTTTGACAAGCGTGTTACTTTGCAAGGTTTGAAGGGTTTGTTCTTTTAACATATCTTTGTCAGAGGCGTCTTGGTTATTTTGTAGCAAGTAACGTTTTGTATCAACGTACGCTGTATTATACGCGTCACCTAAAACTTCTTCACCATTCACTTCTAACACGACTTGATCATCGGCAACTGTTTCATCATCCGATACATCAAGGTCTAGCGCCGGTGTTTCTTCTGATGAATCATTTGACGTGTCCTCATTGTCAGTCGCTTCTTGATTTGGTTCTTGTTCTGGTGTCTCCTCTTCTGCGCTTTCATTGCCGCATGCCACGAGCACGGTTGTAGTAAGTAATAAGCCTAAAAATAGTTGTAATGTCTTTTTCATCTGTTAAACCCATCCTTTGTTAATGAATTGTGAGCACGACTCACGTTTTCTATGTGACCCATTACAACATAGTCTGAACACTCATTCAACCGTGTTCTTGATAAATACACACTTTTTACATCGCCTTGTTACTTCACTGTCATTTCGCTAGTTCGTTTCACTCGCTAATACGATCGCTTTTATCCTACTCTCCAGATTATATAAAAACACCCTTTGAAGTCATCGCTCCAAAAGGTGTCCATAGCGTATATTTTATATATTTTGTTCAATCTCTGCTTGTTCATTGAGTTCTTCAATTTGAGCGAGAAACGCTTGTTGCATTTTACTTTGTTCAATTTGGGTGACAATTTGATCTCGCACTTCTTCAAGCGGAGGGGTGTCATCTAATTGTTCTTCTAGTAGACCATAGAATTCTGTAATCTCTTCTTCTGTGACAGCTTCTGTTTCAATAACCTGATCCATATACATTTGTTGAAGCAGTTGTTCTTCAAGTGACTGTTTAAAGCTTTCTTCTGTATACGCTAGTTGTGTTAAGGCCGTTTCATATTCTTCATTTGATTCAAATTGTGCTTTTGTTTCATCTAGTGCATCGGTTACATCTTGGTCTGTGACTTCAATGCCTCTTTCTCCGGCATCTTGTCTCAGCAACGTGTAGCTTTTAAGCGTTGTTAAGGTTTGTTCTTTAATCAGTTCTATATCACTGACATCTTGATTGTTTTGCATCATGTAGCGCTTCGTATTGAAATATGTGTCGTTATATGTCTCACCATTGACTTCTTCACCATTAATAACAAGAACGACAGTTGAAGCGTCTACTGTCTCCTCATCAGACACATTAACATCAAGTGGTTCGCGCTCTGTATCTTCTGTTGTATCGTCTGTTTCTTCAATAGGCGCATCTGATTCATCAGGTGCTGTATTTTCTTCTCCGTCTTCACTACACGCGACGAGGAGTAAACTAAATACCAGTAATCCTAAAAGTACACGTAACTGTTTCTTTAACATCTATTAACCATTCCTTTAAATAAATTTATGATGACTTTTCCACACATCACTTTGTCTATTAGAACACGTTTTCATCTGCTTTAGCAAGCGATTTACATAAGAAAAAGAACAAAAAAGAAAACGCACCGTTGTGTCAGTCCGTTTTCTAATAGATTTGAGTAGATTAGGCATGCATCGCTTTTAAAACCGTAATGTCTTGCCAATTTTGCGCAGAGATTAATTCAAGTGTGGTAAATTTATTTGTGAATGCTGTATGCTGTTCCGTTGTTTTTGTTTCAAATTCTAATAATCCTATCGTTTGTTCAATAACCGTGTCTAATTTCCGTTCTACCGTTGTTAAAAAGTTTATGCATTTGACTTTACTATTCAGGTTTTAAAAAAGAAAACAGGTCACCATGTGACCTGCCCAAAAGAAAAAATATAAATAAGTACATGTAAGTTGATACCAACTTGATTCATCATTATGAAAGTTTTGGTAACGTACGCGTATCCTCTTTCATTTCTGATCCACATAACGGACAGGTCGGTTTTTCATCAAAGCTATAATCGAGACGCATGAAACCTTGACAATCATCATTTGTACATGACCAGACCTTTGTTTCTACTTGTTCGACTGGTTCACGACGGTTATTATAGTATGCCATTTACAGTTCCCCTTTCTTGGGTTTAACTTTCATTATACTCCTCTTTTCAGAATTATTCAAAAGGATATTTTTCCATACCATTAATTTCTAAATAAATAGATCTTTAGGTCGATGAAAAAACCATTGCGATATCTTATAATGAAAACGGTTACAATTTTGGAATAGATACTTCCTTTACGACCTAACTGAAGTTACACGTCAAGTGAAGTAGCGTATTTTTCAAATTAGATTGTCCCCCTTATTGGCACCCAATCACGTCATTGGGTGTATTTTTTTTGCATCCGAATTCATTTTTCATTACACTTAGGTTGAATAGACTTTGGAGAGGAGAATGACTGTGAAATATCGTAAATTAGGTAGCACCTCACTCGATTTATCTGTCATTGGCGTTGGCACGTGGCAGTTTGGTGGTGAATGGGGAAAAGATTTTACCCAACAAGAAGTCGATGCGATTCTTCATACTGCGCAGGAAGAAGGCATCAATTTAATCGATACAGCCGAATGTTACGGCGATCATTTATCTGAACGCTTGATTGGTAATTATTTAAAGCGTCATAACCGAGAAGATTGGGTGGTTGCCACAAAATTCGGCCATCATTTCCATGATAACTTTGAACGCACACGTCACGTAAAGGCAGATGAGGTATTAAAACAACTGGATGATTCTTTACTGTCACTTCAGACAGATTATATTGATTTATATCAATCACATTCACTTAAAGCCCATGAGTTTGATAATGACGACTTATGGACTCTATTAGATAAACAAAAAGAACGCGGTAAAATCAAACATATTGGCCTTTCACTGCAAAATGATCCAAGTGTGAATCAGGCGACAAAAGCAACATCTGTCGGAGCGGAAGCCCTTCAGCTTATTTATAACCGTTTAACTCGCGACGTGGAAGAAACGATCTTCCCGGTCGCAAAACAAGATAATCTTGGGATTTTAGCACGCGTACCACTCGCAAGCGGTTATTTAACTGGTAAATATAAACCGGGTGATCATTTCGGCGTGAATGATGTCCGGTCGCGTCATGATAAAGAAGAACAACGTCAAAAATTACTTGAAGTTGAACGCCTATTAAAAGAAGAAGTGCCTGAAGGAACAGACATGGCTACCTGGGCTCTTAGCTGGTGCTTAAAAAATGATTTAGTCACGACCGTTATTCCAGGCTGTAAAACGCCTGAACAGGTAAGAAAAAATGCCAAAGCCGCAACATTAATCGATTAATCCATACAACCACAACAGGCAGCATACCATCTCAAAGTGGTGTGCTGCCTGTTAGCATTAATTTTCTTCTACTTTAAAGACACGTGTTGCTTCCACTGCTTTTTGCCAGCCGTGATAGAGCTTTTGTCGCTCCATTGTTTCCATATGCGGATAAAAAGCTTTATCTTGTTTCCAGCGGGCTTTTATGGTGTCTTTATCTTTAAAGAATCCGGTATAAAGACCGGCTAAGTAAGCGGCCCCAAGGGCCGTTGTTTCATTATTCACGGGCCGTTCCACCGGTGCATCCATTAAGTCACTTTGAAACTGCATTAAGAAGTTATTCTTCACGGCTCCCCCGTCGACACGTAACGTATGTAACGTCACACCAGCATCTTTCATCATCGTATCGAGTACATCTTTTGTCTGGTAACAAATCGCTTCAAGTGTCGCCCGGATGACATGTTCTTTCGTTGTCCCTCGTGTAAGACCAAACATGGCTCCTCTCGCGTCACTATCCCAGTAGGGTGTACCAAGACCAACAAAGGCCGGTACGACATAGACCCCGTCGGTTGAGGTTACTCGTGTCGCGTACGTTTCACTATCACCCGTCTCATCAATCATTCTAAGACCATCCCGTAACCAACCAACAGCACTGCCACCGACAAAGATACTGCCTTCTAGTGCATACGTCACCTCACCATCTAGTCCCCAAGCAATGGTTGTCAAAAGTCCAGAATCCGAATGAACCGCTTCATGCCCCGTCGGCATCAACATAAAACAACCAGTACCATACGTATTTTTTACCATCCCTTTACTAAAGCACGCTTGACCGAAGAGCGCGGCTTGTTGGTCACCAGCGCATGCGGTAATGGGCACAGTGTAACCGAAGAAATGATGACTCACTGTTTGGCCAAAATCACCAGACGTATCCCCTACCTCCGGCATCATATTGCGCGGAACGCCAAAGAGGTCTAATAGCTCAGCATCCCAGTCGAGTGTATGGATATTAAACAGCATCGTTCGCGAGGCGTTTGTGACATCGGTCTTATGGACTTTGCCACCGGTTAATTTATAAATTAACCACGTATCAATCGTCCCAAACATGAACGCTCCCTGCTTCGCTCGAAGTCTATCTGGGTCAACTTGGTCGAGAATCCATTTTACTTTAGTTCCTGAGAAATACGGATCAATCAAGAGTCCTGTTTTTTGTTGGATCATTGACCCAAACCCTTGTTGTCTTAAGTCCTGACAAATAGCTTCTGTTTGGCGCGATTGCCAAACGACCGCTTTATGGACAGGACGTCCGGTGTCTTTTTCCCAAATAACCGTTGTTTCACGTTGATTAGTAATACCAATCGTTTCAATCTCACTCGCATGTATATCTCCTAGTCGTAACACTTCTGCCATACATGATAAGACCGATGTCCAAATTTCATTCGCATCATGTTCTACCCAACCTGGTTCTTTAAAAAACTGTTCAAACTCACGCTGGCTCTTTGCGACAATTTCGCCTGCTTGATTCACTAAAAAAGCACGCGTACTCGTCGTTCCTTGGTCAATTGATAGAATATATCGTTTCATAATTCTCACCTTTCTACATATATATAGTTTTAAGTTACACATTTTTTCTTATCTAACACGCTTATCTCTTTCATTATACCTTGTTTGATCTATCTTTCGCACGCCCAAGCATACCCTTTTCACTAACACCCTATTATGTTTCGTTAGACACGCCGCTCGCTTCTAAAGGCAAAAAAGACAAAAAAATACCTGTACATCTAATGAAATCACTAATGATTTCTATGTACAGGCCAATACTTGCGAAGGGATGCAGCTCGCTTGCTACATGACTATCATAACCAATATTGTAAGCGTTATCAATAGTTTTTTAAAAAAAAATTTAACTTTTACTTTTTTTGTGCTTTCTGCCAATTAAATCGTTGATTCCTCAGTCATTTCTGTTTATTTCCTCCAAAAAAAACGCTTATTTTGATCACACATTTATCTTTTAACCTTTAAACAGACCCGCGTATGTTCTCTGTAAGGGATTGATAAGCAGGACTGTTGGTTTTTTTAATCTCATACATGTATGATAGCGGTTTATTTCTATTAAATTTACATACTTTTCAGTTATTTTTGCAAAAATCTTATGGTATGATAGAATATAGTTACCATATAAAGACGTGAGGTTAACAATTCACAAGCAGAGGAAATATGGTCTTCGTTGATCACTAAAGTGATAACAATATAAACTCTTGAAAGGAAGTGATTCAATGCATCAACAAAAAACTAATGGAAACACGACACTGAATCAAGACGTCGTGTATTTAAATGACATCCTTGATACGGTGCTGTTTAATGAAGGTGGAGAAGAATTACTAGAGACGGTGAAATATTTCCGTAAGCTTTCAAAAGCTCTAAGGGATGAAGCCTCTCCAAGTAACTTTGATCAACTCAATCAAGAAATTATGAAACTAGCACCTGAACTTAGAAATAAAGTCATTCGTGCTTTTAGTGTTAACCTTCAACTTTATAACATTGCTGAACAAAACTACCGCATCAGACGTCGTAGAGAATATCAAATGGAAGATGATACAATCATCCAACCACGTTCTCTTGAGGCTGGGGTGAATGAACTCTATAACCATGACATTACCATTGAGCAAGTCGAGAAAGCTTTAGAAGACTTATCGCTTGAGCTTGTCATTACTGCCCACCCTACCGAAGCGACACGCCGTACGATGTTACGGATTCACCAACGAATTGCTGATCTCTTAAAACAATGGGAATTTTCTTATACACGCTATGATAAGAAAGTGATCCAAGAGGAAATTGAAACAGAGATGACGATTCTTTGGCAAACAGCAGAGATTCGTGAGAAGAAACCATCTGTAATGAAAGAAGTGTCAAACGGGTTATATTTCTTTGATAAAGTCCTCTTTAATGTCTTACCAGTCTTACACCAAGACTTAGAAGATTTACTTTATGAAAAATATTCTCATCGCTTCCACGTACCTGCTTTCTTGCGCTTTGGTTCTTGGATTGGCGGGGACCGTGACGGTAACCCGAACGTCACCGCAAAAATTACTTATAAAACATTAAAAGAACAACGCGCACTTGTTTTAACAAAGTATATGGAGTCAATCGATAAGCTAAAAGAAAAACTGAGTCAATCGACGAAAAAGGTTGACGTGAGTGAAGATTTACTTGAATCGATTGAAAAAGATAAAGCTGAACTAAACTACCGTGGTTGGCATAAACAAGATGAAGTTTACCGCGTAAAACTTGGTATGGTGATGCGCAGACTAAGACTTACATCAGAAGACCAACCAGGTGCTTATATTGATGCCCATGCTTTAAGAGAAGATTTAATGTTAATCCAAGATTCCTTAGAGAATCATCATTCAAAAAGTAACCCGATTAAATTATTACGTCACATCATCCGCCAAGTACAACTGTTCGGTTTCCACTTAGCGACACTTGATGTCCGTAACCATAGCGGGGAACATGAAGCAACGATCACTGAAATCTTACGTCAAGTAGGTATTAGTGAAGATTATAAAGCCCTTTCTGAAGGTGAGAAGCAACATGTCTTAACTAAAGTCCTGCAAGACCCTCGTCCACTCATTTCAATCTATGATGAGTTTAGTGAATCATCTCAAGAGATGATTGAAACGTTTAGAACGATTAAGCTCGCAAAAGACACCTTCGGTGAGCGTGCGATTGAGGTCTACTTAATTAGTATGGCAGAAGCTGTGAGTGATGTTCTGGAAGTACTCGTGCTTGCTAAAGAGGTAGGTCTTTACCGCGTCTACCCTGACGGACATGTGAAAAGTCGTCTCCATGTTGCGCCGCTTCTAGAAACGATCGATGACTTAAAGAATGGTCCAACGATCATTAAAAGCTTATTTGATATTCCGTTGTACCGTAAGCACATTGAAGCTCGCGGAGACTCTCAAGAGATTATGTTAGGTTATTCTGATGGTTCTAAAGATGGCGGAAACTTAACCGCTAACTGGGAGCTATATAAAGCCCAAGAAGACATTCATTCCGTTGCTTCAAGCTACGGCGTGAAACTGAAGTTCTTCCATGGACGTGGAGGTTCTCTCGGTCGTGGGGGCGGTCCACTTTACTCTAGTCTCTTGTCCCAACCACCGATTACACTTGGTGATGGTGTGAAGATTACCGAACAAGGCGAAGTGCTTTCTTCTCGTTATTTAATTCCTGACATTGCTTATCGTTCACTTGAACAAGCAACAAGTGTCTTACTGTCATCGATTGCTGGGATAAGACAAACAGAGAAGCATCGTGAGATGCCATCTGATGAAGCGAAAGATGCGATGGCGTTTATTTCTGAAGTATCACTGAAGAAGTACCAAGACCTTGTCTTTAATGATGATCAGTTCTTATCGTACTTTAACCAAGGGACACCACTGAACGAACTAGGTGCCTTAAATATTGGTTCTCGTCCAATGAAACGTAAAGGTAGTAACCGATTTGAAGATTTACGTGCCATCCCGTGGGTATTTGCGTGGACACAATCACGTCAACTCATTCCGGCTTGGTATGCAGCTGGTACTGGTTTAAAAGCGTACTTAGATGAAACAGGCAACATTCAACTGTTACGTGAAATGTACCAACAATGGCCATTTTTCCGTGCGACCATCAACAACTTACAAATGGCGCTCACAAAAGCTGATTTAGAAATTGCCGATGCTTATACTGATATGATTGATGACCAAGAGATGGCGGTCAGAATCTTTAATGACATCCGTGATGAACATAAAATAACGAAAGACATGGTCTTACAAATCGCCCAACAAGATGATTTAATGGATCACCAACCAAATATTAAAGAATCTGTCCGTTTACGTAACCCACTCGTTGATCCGCTGAACTTAATACAAGTGCAACTTGTGAGTCGCTTACGTCAAGTCCAAGAAGACTCAGAAGAGTTCAATGAACTCCTTGGCGAAGTCCTATTAACCATTAACGGTATTGCCGCTGGTTTACGTAATACAGGTTGATTTCACTCTATAAACCGGTTGTATAATATTTGGTGTTGGTGAAGGGATTTTAAGTGAGATAGAGATTGCTCACTAAAATTACTCACTAGCACCTTTTTCTTTCTAAATATA
>NZ_FPAI01000032.1 GCF_900116255.1 Halolactibacillus miurensis | reverse complement strand
CCTAAATATCCTCCTGTCAAACGTTATTGGTCTAACGAGGAGTTTAAAGTTATTTTTGAGTGTTGGCAAGTGGTTTTTTGTATATTTTTGGGCCGGATTTGACCAACATGAATTAACTGCCGTAAACTACATTTCAATTATGCCATATACAGCAAGTAAAAGCATTATAACACTTGAACGTTTAAACAATAGCACACGACCCCTCCTATTTTATCTACTATACGCTTATTTTTCCCGTGATTACTGATATTAAAACGGAGAAATTAGTTTTGACATCGACTGTGAGATAGGGGTTCAACTAAACCCATCCATTGATTACCTTAATTATACCTTCCTACTCACAACAAAATAACCTCTTACAGATATAGTATCTGAAGAGGTTATTCTAATCAAACTTTATTATAAATGATCAAAGTTTGATCTAAACGATCAACTAAGTGTAGCTTTGGAATATAGTTTGATCAAAAACACCAAGCAACCCAACATTTGACGTTAAATGAAAAACTCCCGTTTTGAATAAAGATTGATCAACACGGACTAATTATTTATGAAGTACTGTGCATTCTTTATAATAAAGTTTGATCAATTAATATTGTTTATCTGCAACAAACGTGTCTAAGTCTGGAATAGTCACTTTCTACTATTAGCTGGTATAACTTAACTAGCTATTCCAATATCTTTTCCTTTTTTAATAGCACGTAGATGAAATTCAGCATTAGCTTCACTGTACTCCGTATAAACATCAGTTAATATTTCCCGTTCAAACGGAGAATCTTTAATAATTTTTTTCAAAGTCCTTTCCCGTGAATCTCCTCTTAAAATACAATTCACGACAACTCCGCCTTCTCTAAGTTCAGTAAGTATTTCATTTACAAATGCTGTCTCTTTATCCAAAGCATTTTTATAAAAGTATAACATTGAATCTAATAATACAATATCAATGTCCTTGGCTATCGGTAAATCATATACGTTATCTACTATGCCTTCAACATCTATATTTCTTTTTTCATTTTCCACATTAAGCTAAATTATCCCAAGTATTAAATGATCAATTCCAATAACTTTATATCTAACTCTCCAATGAACAAAGAATCAATTTATTTCATAAGCTTTTTTAAAGATTTTATTCTCTAAAAAATTGAAGATATATTTAACTAATTCATTATATACTCTATCATCTTCAAACCATTCCCACGTTGTTTTTATTTTTTTCATCTTTTCACCACTGGTATTTAATTTACTATCTGTTTTTTCTTCGTTTATTAAACTTACTAACTTAAACCTTTTTATTGGCATAAGTTCATTACAGTTCAAATCAATGTTATTTTTTTCAAAAAAGTCCCATTGTAATCCATCTGTTAATATCACACGATCATTCTCAGTTGCCGTCAAATACCAAGATATTTTACTTTTAATGAGTTCATCGTACTCTTTAAATTCGTAGGGATAAAGTCTTTCATCCTTGTTTTTATCTGTAATTTCATAATAATAATCTTGCTTAGAAAATGGGCTTTTAACTTCGATGACTCCTCTATAATCCAATTTATTTTCCACATTGTAATAGTTCCATTCCTTTACAATTAATAAGTCAGGTGGTGTGTTTTTTTCTTCATTATTTAATCCACAATACTTTGTACGATTGTGTCTGTTTGTGTTAGCACTTTGTCTAATCACCGAAATATCTTCTATATACAATTCTGGGACAATGGATTTTATAAATGGTTCAATAAGTCTTCTTTGTAAATAGTATTCTCGCTGATCATTATTCTTTGCATATTCTAAAATTAGCTGATAATTTATGTAACTCATAAAATTGTTCAAAATATTACCTCCCTCAAACTTTTAAATTATAACCTAAGTTCCCGGCGTTTATAACGAGTTTAATTTGAGAATACTGTAAAATCAAGGTCTTTCATGATTTTATTCATTAATCAATCGTTATACTTTAATATTTATAGCGGTGCCCCCCAGTAGCTAAGGATTGTTTAGAACTTTCTCTTTACACAATCCGATAATCCATGTTATAAGTATTAACTACATAAGTCAATCTCACAAAAATTAATTCCCCTCTTAATATTAGTAAGTGTTTTTACCAATTAATTCTTTTGATAAATCAACTAAATTATCATAATGAAGTAATTTTATTTGAGAACTTTTTTCTTCATATCTTCTAATAGCGTATGAATAGTCAGAGTTTTGTTCATAATGCTCTCTCCTTCCAGAAATTACAACGTAATGTCTACGAGTACCATCATTATTAATAAAATCAGCAGGAAGGGGTTCATTATTTTTTTTAGCCTCATTAAATTGAGGTTTTAAACTAGAAAATTGTTGATTTAAAAATCTTTCCCAACTCTTAACTTGATTAATACCATTTTGATAATACTGACTTAATTCTGTACCATTATTTTTAAAAGGATTTTTAGAAGGATGTTCTAATTCAATAAATATAAATTCATAACCACCCGACCCTTTACCCACTAGTAAATAATCTACTCTATATTGCGTATTCAGTGGAAATTCTTTAAATAAGTATGCTCCCTGATGGCCAAAATTATAGTGTTTAAATATAGAAGCTATAATAAAATAATTTTCATTTTTGTTAATAAAATTTAATATATGTTGTTCATTAGGGCTAGAGTTTAATAGTTTTTCGAAGTATTCTATTGTTTGATAAATTTCAATTTCTTTTTGTAATTCTGAAATATCCAAATAATTATTAGGAAATAAACTATTATAATGCCTAAGTGATTTAGGATAATTGCGAAACTTATTCTTCCCTAACTTACCTTTAATCCCTGTAGATGTGGGAAATATATATTCAGATTCTCTTATTTTTTCATACTCTAACCAGTCTTCTTCAGTTACATTTTTATAATTATGCTTTTTATAAAGATTCATATTTCACCTCTCAACGATAATCCATAACTAATTAATTCCTCTCACAATCCAATGAATACTTAGTCTCTCTCTTGCTTCATCTGTTAATTCATCTTCATGAATGGCAAATACAAACAAGCACGTAACTCGGCTTAGTGCTACATACAATAAATTCCTATCTGTATACTTATAATTAATTTCATCTAAAATACCATATTGGTGAAGTAATATATCAACCAGAGGGCCCTTATCAAAATTCACTATAAGAGCGGATCTTAAAGTTTCTCCTTTAACTGAATGGATGGTGAATATATCATTAATATCTTTTGAAGTATTCTCTTCAATATATTCATTTGAATGTAAAATACTCTCGCATTCTCGAAACAATGAATTATTCACATTGATTGTTTCTTGATTTTTCTCAGTCAATAAACAATTAATTATATCTCTAATTTGCTTTTTTCTATCATCATTTAAATTACACTTTAATATATTTAATAATATATTGTTCATTTCATGAATTTTCGGATGATTTATAACCCATTCTTTTAAGTCTTGCGGTTGCATTTGTTCATCTATAATTTCGCCACATATAAAATCGATTATTAAGTTTTTTAATTGAACATTTTTAGAAATTCGTTTATTAGTCTTTTTCTTCGAGTAAGTTACTCCTTCTTTTACTCTAGAAGCCCAACCTTTATTTCTAATTAAAACTTTGTCAGCCTTATCACATTCTTTGAATATAGAATTTTCTCTTTCGTATTCATCTAATATATTTTTGTATGCAGGGTATATTGATTGTTCCTCTTGATATACTAAAATAATTGGTTTGAAAGATTCTTTTCCTTCTTTCACTTGAATATTTGCCTCAGGCATAATTTGATTTAAAGGCAAAGCAACTGCATTTCCAAAGCGATTTGATAAATTCATTCGATAAAGTTGATTTTCTTGAAGCGTTGGCATAGGTTGTTCATACATGATAGTTTGATAAGGGTCTCCCACCATTTGTATGACATTCTTTGGGTCATTAAAAATTTCTTTTAATAATATTATTCCCTCTACAGTCGTATCTTGAAATTCATCAATAAAAACATACTTAAATCTATTTCTTATAACACTCTTGAATTTCAAATCATTTAAAAATAATTTAGAAAATAAAAAGGTATCATCATATTGTAAAAAACCTCTCATTTTACGAGAGAGTTTAGCCTCTATCATGTCTTGCTTATACTTTTCAAATTTGGCCCAATTATCTCTATTTATCATATCTATTTTTTCTGATTTCTCATTATAAAAAATTGGATTATTATAAATTTTATTAACAATGCTTTTATGAAATCCTCTGAATTTTTCTTGCTTTATCCATGATTTTTTTATTCCTATATATCGTTTATAAAATTGTTTATCGTTATTTTCTGGTCCACCAAAAACGAGTGCATTATGGCCATATTCTTTCTTGAAATACGGCGTCACACAAAAACGATTAAAAAACTCATGAATAGTCCCTATAAAGTGTGGGTGAGAAACACTCTTAATTCCAGCTTTTTGAAGTGCTGTATTTATCTCATTAACTGCAACATTTGTATGCGTGATGATACATACACCATCTCTACTACCATTTTCATATAAATATCTTAATAACAATATTATTTTTGCCGCTAACGATGTAGTTTTCCCTGCCCCAGGACTAGCTATAATTATTTTTGATTCAAATAGTTCGATAAAGGCTCTTTGTTGTCTATTAAAATGATTACCATTTAGCAAAATATCTTCGACTAAATTATATTCCTCCTTACTAAACACCACTATTTTCTCCCCCTGTAACATGTTTGATAGCATTAACCAAATGTTTTAATGACGCATCTTCTAATATTGTTTTACTTACTGCTTCTTTATTATGTAAAAGATAATTAGCATATTTTTGTGCAACAATTGCTTTAGAAATCTTTTTATCTAATAAAAAAGAATATACTGAAACTGCTCTTTCTCCCTCAGTATCTTCACTTTTCCACTTATCTTTTACGGATTCTCTATTTACTGTTTCTGAATAATGCGTCTCTAATAAAATATCTTCAAAATCTTCCATTAGATCACTACTTGCTATCGAATGTTCTAAAGTCCAAGGCTGTGAGATAAATACTTTTGTTCTTTCCACATTATGATAGAATTTATCTTCCACTTTTTTTCTTTCCTTATCTTTTTTCTCTTCAAAAAATGAATCTATTGGTTGGACTATCTCAATTATTTTATCGCTGATTTCTTTAAATTTATCTTTTTTTCTTTGTCCATAATATTTTTCTTCTACTCCTTTTCCATACAAAGTTTTTGATTTTGAAATTAAATTTGAAATTTGAATATAAATATTTTGTTCAAGTTCTAACGAAACTTCTTGAGCTTCATATAATTCAGCAATTTGTTGATTATGTTCCGAATTAATTTTAAAATAACAGATTTCTCCTTTGAAGAATTCAATAGGCTTTAGATCCAAATCTGTTATTATAGATACAGGAAAATTCATTTTCTTTCCTTCGTTATTTCTTATGAAAATAGATGAATACCTTTTAAAGGCTAAACTTCCCACATTTATTATTGAAACACCATACTTATATAATGGGCGATTTATAACATCAGCAATTGCAGGCAATAATAAATTTTCTGCATCTCCCTCTACAAAAATGACACCTCTAGCAAAAAATAAATTAGCTTTTGTTGCATCTAAAAATCTCTCTAAAAAATCATAATCACTATTATGCAACTTAGTATGGCCCTTTTTCATCGGAAAAGCTTGACCGTTATATATAAAGGTTATATTTTCTAAAGAAACTGAAGCCGCTAAAATTGGACTATGTGATGTGAAAATATATTGGATGTTAGTTTCTTCTACATCTTTCTCAAAATGCTTTATAACACGTAATTGTGCCTGTGGATGGATATGAGCTTCTATTTCTTCAATTAAAGCAATCTTAGGACCAATCTCCGTTTCACTCAACAGTAAAAGTTCAGCAGCCATAAATAATAGATTAGAACTTCCTAACCCTATACCTTTTTCTCCTATATTCAACTCTAACTTTCTCAAAATTTCTTGAAAACTCATTTCTTTATTTCTGATTTCGGGAGTTTTCTTATTATTCCCTTCAAAAAATTCATCTATAGTAGCACCTATTTTACTTAAGACCGGATCATTCAAAACTTCTTTTAATTCATCAAAAGCACTTGTGAAACTATCTACAACTTCCTTCTTTTGTAAACTATCCTCAGAAAATTCTTTTAAATTTTTAATAATTTGAGCAATTCTAGATCTATTCCCTGAACCCATTTCTATAGTTGCATCTCTTAATGGTTTTAAATATGTCACCGCTAACAAATGACGAACTGAATCATCCATTACCATTTCTAAACCTTCTGTACCAGCTCTAACATTCCTTTTAATTTTCTTTTGTTTATTAATATCTTCATAAATTTCCGCTTCTAAAACGATGCGCAATTCTGAATTTTGAGATTGTATGGTCAACCACTCATAGAAAAATGTTTCTTCCTCTTCACTCATATCTCGAAATACACACTCTATCTTCAATAATGTACTCCCTTCATAGAAGTCTTGTTCTGTAATCCAATTTATATCATTACTATTTGTACCCAGCACCATCTTAATAGCATCTATAATAGCTGTTTTACCTGAATCATTCTCTCCAACTAGAATATTTAATCCTTCTTTAAATTCAACCTCAATACCAGCTTCATTATTATCTTTCTCCGCAAATTTTCTCCAATTCCATAATTTCAAACTATGTAAATACATAAATCCCCACTCCCTTTAATCACTAGTTTTAATATTGTCACCGTCAAGTACTTTTGAACACTTTTTGGGTCAAAACGGTACATGACCAAATATACGAAGTATTAATCACTTAATGTTTACATATTCTCATTCATCTTAAAACGAATATTAAAGAGCCGTATTTAAGAATAGTGCAACGATATTTATGTAACACTAATATGTTATTTTATATAATCAACCATTAATACCACCAATTATAACATTCCTTTTCTAACTTAAGTGGTGAAAAGGTAAATTTATCTATTCTTTAGGTGATTCATTTCACTTAAGTAATCAAGTTAATTTCTCAAGCATTAACATTGCTCGATGCCTTATTCCTTTTTTGCTGTGTTTAGACTTCATAACACTTATCCCCTTGTTATTCAACCTATTTAACGATTGACTTGTCCACGAACCACTATTGAGAACAAGATTACGTAGTAATTGATAGTGTATTTCTTCCCAGTTTTGCTTTTTGTATGACGATAAAATTATTGTAGATAAAGATTTATTTTCGCGGTCTACCTCAATTACTTGATATAATTGACCACCCTTCATTTTCACATTCGCAATGATGCATTTCCTATCCGTAATCCCATCATTCAGCTTGGCAAACTTCCGCTTACCAACTCCCTGTGGTAACTCTTTTACTGCTACACGAATAGACAGCACCTCTTGATTGGACTCAAGAACCTTTAATAAATTGATAAAGTCTTTTAAATCTCCCTGAACTTGAATGTCCTGCAGCATTTGGTGCTCTAAACCTCTAGTCAACCTAGAACCACCAACATCTGCCGTTGAACGAATATTATCCGTGTTTCCATAGTATTTCTTTGTATTCTCATCTATTTGATTTCGTTCTTTTGTCGTATGCCTCTTAAGCTTTTTTATAGTTGGTATCGTTATGTATTCATGCTTTTGTTGATTCATCTGAACAAGTTCCATGCCTTGGTGAGATCCATCAACTTGTTGATCAAGTAAGAGCGCATCATCTTTATTACTTGAAGAAAGGCGATGAAATGTGTATTTTTTGGGTTGATTTGACTTTTCTCTTAACTGTAATTCAGGATGTGAGATTGATACTCGCTGATATGGTATTTGTTTATTTTTCACTTTTAATATTTGAAGAATTGTTAAATAACCACGGTTCTCTTTAACACGCGCAGTAATCGTAATCGGTTGTTTAAAATCCCAATCAAACTTTATTGAGTTGGTCTGAATCCAAGCAAAAGCTATATTTTCATAGACTTGACGTACATCTTGATTAGTTAATAGCCATAACAACTGATATAAATATTCTGGGCGGGTATATGTCAATTCGTATTGCGATGAAAAATCAAGATGAAACATATCTGCATCTGCACTTTCTGTGAAATACTGAGGAAATGAATTGGATTCAAACAGACGGTATAAAAGGAATACATTTGGTGCTAAAACACTTCGAATAACTTCAATGAGTGGGAGTACAATTTTTTGGTTTTGAAAAGTAAAATTGTAACTTTGTGAAATATCTATATCTGGTGAGCCTTGTATAGCCCATTCTCTTTCATAATAATGTACCGTACTAGGATTAATTGTTATTTCTATATCCTTCAAATCCTTTGTTGGCTTACTAGCCGATAAAACTCCATTTTGATAATAATGTTGTATAGCTAAAAAAGGTAAACTACCCCAATCAAGGCGAATCTTCTTTGTTTCACCCTTCAGGCTAAAATAGGCATGAATCATCATTTTATTATTGTATCTAAAAGGGGTACTTATCCAAATCAACTGGGCATCTTCGTTGTCTGGAAATGGCCAAGAGATTTTAATATGATGTTTCTTCATGTTTTGTCTCCTTTCTCTTTTGTGAGATATACTCTTCAAGTACAGGTCTAATTACCGCAAAATGACTCGATCTTACCGCACCTATTCGTTGCACCTTCCATAAGGCAACCTCATTAAATTGATTTATATGCTCATCAATAATACGACAACAACGCCGAATCTGGAATTCTTGATTCGATTCAGTTACTGCTTCAAGTAATATCTTTGTTTTGGGCAGTTTATCAATATGTTTCTCTAAATTCGTTAATATGCCTAATCTTTTTCCAACAAGGGAACGTGTTATACGTAATAGCTTTTCCATCTTTCTCAGCTCATTATTAAGGTTAAATATAGCGTTGTAATAGTTGTTATCTCGAATCTCCCAATTTACATTATTCCCCTTCACAAACCCTTTACGTCTTGTTGGTAGATGATAAAATAGAAAGTCGCGATCATGCCGATATAAATACATGTAAACACTAGGAAATAAGTTTCTTATTCCGGTCCTTGATTGATTAGGATAGGCTTTTATCCCTTCTATTAATTGATTGCGATACCGCTGGACAGTCAACGTATCAGTAGCCTTAGGTTCATTTTGTGCCTCAATTTGTTGATTTAAATACTTCTTTATTGTTTTGGCATCAACACCTAAATTTTTCGCCATTCCTCTTAAACTATAGCCTTCTTTCGCCAATGTGTTTAGTTCGGCCATCCAAACACTTCCTAAGCGTTTAATTCGGCCGATATCGTATATATCATTCATTATTTTGTCAGGTCCTTTTCTTGAATATACAAATTCACATCCGCATATAAAGGTGCCTATTGGCAAACCAGACTTAGAGTCTCTAGAAACAAGAACTTTATTAATAACCAATTTCTTATAATGAGAAGCTGTTTTATTTAAGCACGGCCACGGTCCTTCACCAAAAGGACCATTATCTCGGTTTTTATTCAATAAAGCCTCATAATCTACATTTAAAAAATCCATAAACAATAAGTGCCGCAATGGATGAACGTGGCGTTCGATATTACGGGTCAGTACTTTTAGCCAGCTGTATTCATCGCTCTCAATTAAAATAGACTGATATTTTTTAAGTGTTTTTTGTGAATATACCCTATTAAAGTCCTGATAGAGATCTGTTTGTCGTACGCGGTTTGCCGATGTGATATAATTCCTCTCTCTAAGCAACGCTCGGTACCTACTTGACGTTTGCTCACGCGATGATAAAGCTATTTTACTAATCAAAAGCTGATAAGCCATTTTAGCTATCCTTAACTGTTGTTCTTCACTATTATCACCAATGGAATGCAAATCCATTTTATTTGATTCAAAACGAACAAATTCAATTCGACTTCGTGTATTAAGGACAACAGGATATTTTCTTAAGTGATTGCCATGATGAGGGCATAAATCAATGCCTTGTAAATGATGTTCTCTATGAATATAAGGCTCACCATATTTTTCTATATCATTTTTAGCGCAACACGGACAATAATATAAGCCTTTCCTTCTGCATATACTACCAGCGATTATCCCTAACCGTGTGTAAAGTCCTTTACCATCGCCTTTCACATCTTGAAGAATTTCGCCTTGACGTTTTTCTGATAAAAAAGGCGCATAGTAAGGATATACCGTATGTTTAGCCAGTAAATATTCAGCAGAATAGGCACTCCCCATTTGATGAGCTAAAGCATCAAAGTGGCTACCAATTTCCACGCTAGGGATAGCAGAACGATTTTGAAATACTTCTTCTAAAGTATCTTTGCAATCAATATTCCCACTATAAAAATGGTAGCGTGCAATCATTGAATAAACTAATTCATCTGGATAAGGTTCAGTAAAGAAAGGCAACAAGTTTTTAACCCCCTAATAGAACTCTTCAATTGGCGTTTTAATGTAACCCCTGTCTTTTAAATAATCATATGGATGTACTTTTTTATTTAACGCCTGATTCCTTAGCTTTAACAAAGGTAACGTTTCTATATTTTTTAGTTTAGCTGTTTCTTTTTGACTGTTCTTATCTTCATTTAATTTAATTGCTTTCTGGATAACTTCAGACTTTAACTTTGAGACATCTACATCTATAGGGTACGTCTCTACAACTTTTGTCGAAAGTGTTTTAATATCTTGACTGCTTAAATGTTCAAATATACCGAGTGCAGCTACTTCAATTGATAAGCTTTCAATAATGTCTTTTCGTTTTAAATCAATCGTGTTTTGTCGTTCTTTAAACGCTTCTTTAATACGACCGCTTATTTCAGTATCTCTCTTGTGATTTAACATAACCTCATCAAGATTAATCATGATATCTTCGTATTTCATCATATCTGCTAAATTATTATTACGAATGGCATTTAACATTGGCTGTAGTGTCTGCATATCCTCTTCTGCCGTTTTCTTTAACACACGTGGTGTTAGAATCTCTTCGGGATTTCCCTCGTCAAATAGAACCCGTTCTTGAGCTAATATGAATAAGTTAATCGCAACGGCTGTGATTCCTTGACACTCTCTATAGAATGCTACTTTCAGTTCATTAGTAAGCGTAGTTGGCGTCTTTAGACACTGTAGCTTCCATAACGTTTCTAAAAAGAACTCCCACTCTTCACTTTCTTCAGCCATTCTATCCCATATGACCGCTCCGTCACTTGATGCTCTTCTTGCCTGCCTAAAATTCCCCTTAAACAATTGTTGAGCCTTAGATGTCCCAATTAACACAGTTGGTATGCCTACTGTATTTGATAATGTCACAAAGAAATTCAACATTTCTTCTTGATCATTTTTAGAGTGTAGCAAATGCTGGATTTCATCTATCACCAAAACTCCAATACCAAACATGGTTGCTAAAGAAGTCATGTGTAATAACATCGTCGATGTTACACGATTCAAATAGCCATACTTTTCTAAGTAACGGGTACCTAATAAATCATCAATAGCTTTAAAAAAACTTTTACATAAGGTTGATAAACTACCATCATAGGGACAATCAATTTTCAACCAAACAATTTGCGTTCGATTAAATGGTTGACCTGCGTATGTTTCGTGTTTAATAACTTGTGGATACATAAGTAAGAGCCTCTCAATAGCCGTTGTTTTTCCAATCCCTGAAATACCGATAATTGATAAACTGTCTGCTGTTGAACGAATATAATTCAAGCGATCCTCAATGTGTTTATGAGCCAGTTCTTGTTCTTCTCTTAATGCATGTAATACGCGAATTCTTTCTAAAAAAGTTTTATCTAAAGGATTCCTAGCAAGATAGCCTCTTCTAATTAAAGTTGATAACCGGCGTTCAACTTCAAAGTGAATAGGTAAAGGTTGAATAAAATTTCTTACTCTTTTCAAAATGTGATATCGAATATTAGACTCGCTCTTTTTATCAGTCTCACTAATTCTCGGGGTCACCATAAAGCGTTCTAAGACATCGTCTTCGTTAAATATCGAAGGGAGAGCTTCTATAAAAGGATTGTTATTATATTCTGACAAAACTTGTTGTTCATACGTTGCGGTTTTAAATGTACCCTTTAGAACTAAATCATTGATCTTTTCCAAATTCCTCATCTCGTTTCTTGCGAAGTTTTTCCATTAAGCTTGAAGACGTTTTTGATTGTTCAACCTCCTCGTTTTCCTTTTCAATTGAAACTACTTGAGCAGGCGACTCCTTTTTGTTTTGGTTCAAATCAAAAGATTCCTTTTGGCGATTCATCGCTTTTTCTGCTTTTTTATTCACACGAATATCTTTGATTTTTTCACCCTTTGTTGCTGATACATTAGCATTTGCTTTCTTTTGTTTGACAGCTTTTTTGATAATAGACTCAATTTCTTCATCAGTATTTAATCTTTCTTCTCTTTGTTTAAGGCTTTCTGCCTGTTTTAACTCCTGCAACATCTGTTGATAGAATTCAATTTCTTCTAATGATTCACCTCTATATTGAGAACTCATCTCTAATAGGTAACACGTATCAAAGCCTCTTCCGTCAATATACGGAATATAGATTTTATCCATTGATCTCGGATCATAAACGACATCTATACGTTCACTCTTTCGCTTTAAATACCATTGGTCATTCAGTGCTTTATCAGAACCATAAGACAATCCTTTAAATTTAATTCCTGCTCTTGTAATTCGCGCTTTTCCTTTTGGAAGTAAATTAAGCCTTAGAATACTACGATTTTGAACCGTTTGAAGAGAACCCTTCCTGTTTGAAAGACCCCATTTCCAAAGATTTAACGGAGAAGGTGTCAAATGCTCCTTAATCATCGCCTTCTCTAATGGATACTTTTCAATGGTTCGCTGATTATGATTCAAGACTAAATGAATAATAATTTTCGTGAATTCTTCAAGGTTAAGACTAGCGTCTAACCGATAATCTCGATCTCCTCGTTCCCTGAATTCTTTCTGAATAGCACCAGGTGCTTTACGTTTAATCTTCTCGTTAATTGTTCTGAATTGACGCTCTACAATTCCTTTTAAATCACCACGATAAGGAGAAGTATTTTCAATTTTAACGTTTAAATTGTTAATTAATTGTTCAACACCATAACCTTCAAATTCCCCTCTGTCAGCAATAATGGTTTCTGGTAAATGATGTGCGGGCCATTCAGATTCATCGATATCAATGTCATACTGCTTACAAAATTCAACTTTATCCATTGTCATATTATCCAGTGTCATCATCGCACCAATCCAAGAGGGACCCTCTAACCCAACATAAACACCAGTAATCAAACGCGAATAAACATCCATAATGCCATAAATAACAGGGCGCCCAATAATTAGGTTGCGATCAAATGAACTAACGAGATAAATATCCGCAATCGTCGCATCAACTTGAAATCGTGTTCCTGGCCCATCAGTTTCCAGCGCAGAGTGACTTAGTATTGGGCGATGTTTGAGCTCATATTCTTTTTTGCTATATCGCAATTGGATATCTAACTGTGGCTCTTCTGTTTTTTTGTACCAATAATAAAATTGATTATAGGTTGGAACCTTTGATTTATCCCAAACCTTATATTTTACAGATTCTCCTTCATGATATTTATTTGAGTAAAATTCTTTTAACAGATATTGATAAGTATCATTTAACGTAAGCTTTTCTGATTTTCTATAATATTTCTTTATCACATGTCTAAACTGCTTTTTTACATCTTCTGTTATATTGATTCCCTGTTCTTCTTCTCCATAAATCCTTGGTCGTCCTACTTTTTTCTCCTGAGACAACTCTCTAACTTTCCCTTTGCCACCAGAATGCATGTAATCGGGTAACATAGCATTTTTATTTAAGCCGCGTTGCCAGAAACGCGTAAATAGTCGTTTCACTTTAAGTTCAGTAATTTGATGCTCTTCAGCAATCTCAAGAAAAGCAGTTTTACGATTTTTCTTACTCAAAATAGACTCTTTTGATTGACTCCATGCTTTAAATACTATCTCCCAGTTTAGGTTACGTCTCTCTAGCTGTTTCTCAGTTAAATCTTCTTCTGCATAACTCTTTAAAAATGGATCCGAGATAGGGATTAATACATTACTCTCTATTTCTATTTCCATATCTTCTATTGTTGCTTTTTTGGGCATAGCAGTTCCCCCATGCAAATCAACGTAATACAATATTGCTGAGTCTATTGAGATAACACGAATTCGATTTTTACCTTCTTTGTCTACGTATTGGTACACTTGGTTGTTATAAATCATAAGGCCCTCACTTTTTCTGAGAAATCTTGTTGAATACTTTTTACTTGCACAATGTCTTCAACGTTCAGCTTTGATAATAAATCTATTTTAATCGTTTTCGTTATAATTAAGTGTTTGAACAAGGCTAGACCACTACCTGATGGCATTCCAAAATCCCGTTCATAGATTCTAGCAATTTGTTTAACAGATTGATCTTCAGCCATTAACCTTTGCACAAAGTAGACAACCATCTCATCTATCTCTACAGATGTTAATTGATCAAAGCCTTCAATGTCATTCAACCGTATGTAACTGTGGACAAAAGCAATGTTAGTTGCCATCACTTTAGACACTTCACCTTCCGTTACAATACCCCAATCTATTTCTCGTTTTTCCCAATATACTCGTTCAATTTCAAACTTTTCTAGCGTTCGCTCAGTCATTAGTTCATCTTTATACTTCAACGTTCGAGCTACATGCATGTTAGCTGTTCCATTATTCATAGTGACTAAAAAGTCTGTAGTCATAACAATCGGTTCCTTTGTTTTAGGGTCTATCGGATGCTTCAAACCCAATTCTTTTGCAATCAAAAGCGTATCATCTAACGGTAATAACGGGTATTGTTCTCTAATATCAATTACTTTATCTGAATATTCCAACAAATAAAAGTAGTTTCGCTCCAAGTCTGACAGAAATTCAAACTGTCTAGGAATCTTTATTCCTTTTAAGCGTGTAGCACGCCCTAAAGAGGGAACATCTTGAATGTTAATCCAAGGCTTATAGTCTATACCTTGACCTTCACCATTAACCCTTCTTTATTTTGTTTTCAGTAGATGACATTCGCTTTCTTTTTGCCATTATTTCATCTCCTAATATTAAAATAACCTCTTACAGATATCATATCTGAAGAGGTTATTTTAATCAAACTTTATTATAAATGATCAATCTTTATTATAAATGATCAAACTTTGTTCTAAACGATCAATCTTTATTATAAAACCACACTAACTACTAACCTCAGAAATAACTTACTCTACTGTAACTGACTTAGCAAGGTTTCTTGGCTTATCAACATCACAACCACGTTGTACAGCGGCATAGTAAGCAAGGAGCTGCATTGGTACAACACTTACAAGTGGCGTTAACAATGGATGAACATGTGGAAGAACCACACGATCTTCATCTTTTTCTAAGCCTTCCATACTTACGGTACATGTGTTAGCGCCACGGGCAGCTACTTCTTGTACGTTACCACGGATGGATAAGTTAACATTCTCTTGTGTCGCAATGGCAATTACAGGTGTGCCTTCTTCAATCAAGGCAATCGTTCCGTGTTTTAATTCACCACCAGCAAAGCCTTCTGCTTGAATATAAGAGATTTCTTTAAGTTTAAGTGATGCTTCTTGTACAACATAGTAATCGACACCGCGACCAATATAGAACGCATTGCGTGTATCTTTAAATAGATCGAGCGCCATTTGTTCAAATACTTCTTTTTGGTCAGTCAATGTTTCCATAGCATTGGCAACAATCGCTAATTCTTGTAATGGATCAAAGGTAAGTGTCTTACCTTTTGCTTTTGCTGTGTCGACCGCTAAAATCGTAAGCACGGCAATCTGCGCTGTATACGCCTTTGTTGAAGCTACCGCAATTTCTGGTCCAGCATAAAGCGGTAATGTATAGTCCGCTTCACGAGAAAGGGTAGAACCTGGTACGTTTGTAATCGTGATTGACGGATGTCCCATTGCTTGTGTTTGAACAAGCACAGAACGTGAATCCGCTGTTTCACCACTTTGAGAAATAAAGATAAACAATGGTTTTTCAGAAAGTAGTGGCATATTATATGAGAATTCACTCGCAATGTGTACTTCAACAGGAATACCAGCGACATTTTCAATAATTTGCTTTCCTACTAAACCAGCATTATAGCTAGTACCTGCTGCGATAATGTAAATACGATCAGCTTTCCCCATTTCATCTCTTACAGCTTGTTCTACTTTAATGTTATTTGATTCATCTTGATATTGTTGGATGATTTTACGCATAACAAATGGTTGTTCATCGATTTCTTTCATCATGAAGTAATCATATGTGCCTTTTTCTGTATCAGCCGCATCGGTTTCAACGATGAAAGGTTCTCTTTCAACTGCTGTCCCGTCAAGCTTTTGAATGCGGACTTGTTCTTTTTCAACTAAGACAATTTCACCATCTTCAATTTCTAGATAAGTGTTTGTTTGTTTTAATGTGGCAATCGCATCACTCGCGACTAAATTAAAGTCATCACCTAGTCCTACAAGGAGCGGACTCTTATTTTTTGATACATAAATAAGATCTGGATTTTCTTTATCTAGTAGACCAATCGCATAAGAACCTTTTAACATACCCATGACTTCTGTGAAAGCTTTTAAAACATCATTTGTTTCATTGTATTTTTTCTCAATTAGTTGAACGATAATCTCTGTGTCTGTTTCACTTGTCAGTGTGATGTCTGTTAAATACTCATCACGTAATTCATAGTAGTTTTCAATAACACCGTTGTGCACTAAAGTAAATCGACCTGATTGCGATTGGTGAGGGTGAGCATTTTCTTCTGACGGCTCACCGTGTGTTGCCCAACGCGTATGACCAATACCGATCATTGATTCACCTTGATTCCCTACTTTATCACGTAACGCTTGGATACGTCCTTTGACCTTAAACAGGTTTACTTGCTCATCGCTTAATGTCGCAATCCCTGCTGAGTCATAGCCTCTGTATTCTAGCTTCTCTAACCCATCTAATAACACCGATACTGTCTTATCTGTTCCAATATAACCAACGATTCCGCACATAACTTTTATTTCCTCCTAATTAAGGGGTAATAAAAAGCCATATCTGTTCCAAGGGGCTTTTATTACCCCTTTCTCTTTTTATAAGTTTAGTACTCTTACTATAAATATTAGCCAAAAAGTCGCCTTTTTGTTTTATTTATAGCTTTCGGTTGGAGAGACAACCGGGAGGCATCCGCCGAAACGTTCGATACTCCTCCTCCTCGTCAACTACACCTTCCGTGTAGTTCTGGCGCTGTATCATTCTTCCTACTATCCACCTTTCTATCTTTGACTGTGCCGTAAGACGACTTCTCTATTTTATCGAAAGTTAATAAGTTTTTCAATAGTATTTTTCATAATCTGGTAGTTCTTTTAATATAATGAAATAGCTCTTCATCCGTTATGATATCCATCATCCTTCGTACCTTTAGCATATGTCTCTTTAGCTGTTCAAGTGACACGTGACCAGTAACCAACCTTAACTAAAGTGACGAGGTCTCTACGCTCATGATTCAATCAACACTTTTCAATCTTTATATGTGAAAAAGTGTACAAATTATGAACTTTATTCACAAGGCGTTGAAATAGGGTTAGGGATAGGGGTATAATAAATGTGAAATACATCACATTATATTTTTTATAAAGGGGAGAACGTTTTATGAGTATGTCAAAAACACAGGTGAAAACAGCCTCTGTATCTCACATGCAGCCAGTGTTCGGTTTTATTTTTCTAGCCGTCGTCATTTTATGGGGAGCGAATTTTTTAGAAACAGAGATGTTATTTTTCCGTCTGTTAGTTGGCCTTGGACTAGGTTATGCACTATCACGTGCCTACACTGGATTTGCGGGTAGTGTTAACCGCGCCTACACAACCGGATCAACGAAATTATTACGCACGTTAATGTTTATGTTCTTTATCTCAACACTTGTCACAACCGCCTTTTTATTAAATGGTGATCCAACGACCTTCGGTCTTTGGATTAACCCCATTAACTTAGGGTTAATTGCAGGCGCGATTCTGTTCGGTTTCGGTATGTCTTTCTCAGCTTGTTGTGCGAGTGGGGTGCTCACGGATTTAGTCACCGCCTTACCACGCGCCTTTGTTACGTTAATTTTCTTTGGTATGGGTGTCTTCTTAGGTTTTCCTATTCAACGTAACAGTGAATTTGTTACAACAACTTGGTTTAACTCTGCTACATTTGAAAGTGGCGTCTTCTTACCAGACCTCTTTAAGTGGGATGGTTTAAATGGTTTTATCGGAGCATTAGTGCTGACGGCGATTTTCTGTGGTATCGTTGTGTTCCTTAGCTTCAAGTATGAGCGTTACCGCAAACAAAATAAAACGTATTCTGGTCACTTTGTCGAAGCGCAACAAGATCAACCCAATACATTTGATACGAAAGATTATAGTCTTTTCTCATCAGAAACATATCATCGTCTGTTTGTTCGTCCTTGGACATTAAAACAAGGCGCTGTTGTCATAACATTAATATTTGCTTTATTAATGGGTGTCACAAAGTCAGGATGGGGTGCTTCAACGCCTTACGGTTTCTGGTTCGGTAAATTCTTAATGTTGTTTGGTTTTTCACCTGAAGCATTAGCTACTTTCACCTCAGGAGCACCAGAACATTATAGCGCGCCATTCTTTAGTCATCCCGTTAATACACAAAACGTTGGGATTATGTTAGGAACGATTTTCTTCTTACTAACAGCTAATAAATTCAAACAAACGTTTATGTCAGAAATGCACTTAACGAAGCGTGAACTTATCTTATTCGCCTTAGGTGGCCTGGCGATGGGCTTTGGTACACGTCTTGCTAACGGGTGTAACGTTGGGGCACTTTATACACCAATCGCACAGTTCTCACTATCAGGCTGGATCTTCTTAATTTTCATGGTTGTTGGTGGTATTGTCGGTAACAAGTTCGCTAAAGCATGGTTTAAATAATTATTGAGCCAACACTTAGCTTGCTTATCTGATTGTATAAGCTGAAGCTATTTAAAAAGGGTGTCGCAGTTATGCGACACCCTTTCTTTATATGCTTTTATATGGCATCACAACCTCTTAACTCTTTTGTATCTTTTAGTTAATTGGGTGTATCTATCATTATTCTGGTTTTAATCCTAAACGTTGTTCAATGATCGCCACAACAGGATCTGCCGCTTCATGACAACGTTCAATTGTTGGCGCTTCAACCATCACTCGGACGAGTTCTTCTGTTCCTGATGGACGAACAAGCACACGTCCATCACTACCCATGTCTTTTTCTACTTTATTAATCGCTTCTTGGATGTATGGATCAACAAGCGCTTGATTCTTATCGACGACTTTCACGTTCTTAAGAACTTGTGGAAACTTCTCCATTTCAGCAGCAAGCTCTGATAAAGGCTTACCTGTTTCTTTCATCACATTCACAAGCTGAAGAGCTGATAACATCCCATCTCCTGTTGTTACATGATCAAGGAAAATGATATGCCCTGATTGCTCTCCACCTAAGTTATAACCCCCACGACGCATTTCTTCCATGACATAACGGTCACCGACATCCGTTTTATCACTCTTCATACCATTTGCTTCAACAGCTTTATAAAAGCCTAGGTTACTCATCACAGTAGATACCACCGTATGTTCATTAAGTTGACCAATGCTATCAAAGTATTTAGCACAGATAAACATGATTTGGTCACCATCAACGATTTGACCTTTTTCATCTACGGCGATAAGACGGTCACCATCTCCGTCAAAAGCAAGACCAATATCCGCTTCTTTTTCAAGTACAAACGCTTGTAGTTTCTCGGGATGTGTCGACCCGTAACCATCGTTAATATTTAAGCCATCTGGAGACGCCCCAATGGTTGAAACATCCGCATCTAAATCTGCAAACAAGTGCGTGGCAAGTGAAGATGTCGCTCCGTGGGCACAGTCTAGGGCGACGCGTATACCATCAAAATCGTGATCGACGGTTTGTTTTAAGAAATGTAAGTATTTTTGTGATCCTTCGTAGTAATCATTGATTTGACCTAAATCTTTACCGATTGGACGAGGACATGTATCTTCATCTTGATCGATTAAAGCTTCAATTTCTAGTTCTTGTGCATCAGTGAGTTTAAAACCATCTGAGCCGAAGAATTTAATCCCATTATCTTCTACTGGATTATGTGAAGCTGAAATCATAACCCCTGCTTCTGCTGACATTGCTTTTGTCAGGTAAGCAACACCTGGTGTAGAAATAACACCAAGACGCATGACTTCTGCTCCAATAGAAAGCAGTCCAGCAACGAGGGCATTTTCAAGCATATCACCTGAAATACGTGTATCTTTCCCAATTAACACGCGCGGACGTTCTGTTTCCTTCGTCAAGATAAAGCCACCAAAACGTCCTAATTTGTAGGCAAGTTCAGGTGTTAAGCCTTTATTAGCTACACCTCTGACACCATCTGTACCAAAATATTTTCCCATAAGAAATTCGCTCCTTTATTTATGTACCTAATTTAATCGAATCGTAACATCCTCTAAGGGCAATGTTACTTGGATATTATCTAATTGATTATACTCTAACGGGCGGTTATATTCACCTTCGGTTAGATTATTCGCATTAACGGCCAAGTCGAGTTGATCAACATTAACCTCATCAAGGTCAGAGGGAAAGCCTCTAAGAGTGACCACAACCCTGCCACTCTCAGGACTCACAAATGTCGCATTTAATCCATCGGTTACGTTATCAATGGTGATATCTACATCATCTAATGTCGTTTCTGTTTCTTCTTCCACTTCAATCGTCACTTCGATTGTCTCTTGACTTAAACTTGTCGCATTATCTGGGACAAGGAGGGTCACATCCAGTGTCGTCGTTTCTGTGACCTCTGACAAATCAATCGGCGCTGTCTCCACTCGTTCAATAGTTGCCAGTTGATCTGATGGGGCAAAGACAGTCACGTTATCTGTTTGAATAGATGTCTCGACAAGACGCACACCCTCCGGTAACTCACCAGAAGTCGTCACATCAATGGGGACATCTTTGTTTGGATTAATGACGGCTAATTCAACCGTCACTGTGCTCGGTTCAATCCTTGCATTCATTTGGTTACCTTCATTGTCATAGATTCGAACCGGGACATCAGTTAGTGTCATGGATTCTTCAATACCTTCTACATCGACAAAAGCTTTAACACTAGAAATACGATTAATGACACTCTCCGCACTCGTTATTTCAACCGTTTCAGGTATGACTGTCGCTGATTCAATTTCAAACCCTTCTGACATCTGATCGAGGTTACTATAATCAACAGAGACATCATAAGTACCACTTCCACGCTCTTCAATCGTTACCTCAATATTTTCCGGTTCAAATCTCACATCAATGCGGCTTGATACACCGTCATGCTTAATCGGCACCGTATGTGTGCCGGGTGAGAGCCCTTCTAAATCAACATAGACATCAAAGTTGCGTTGTGTGACGGTCGATTGCACGACACTGACTGTCCCCGTCAGTGACATTGTGACGACCTCTGGTACACCACTGACCACGTATTTCTCGTCGTCAATCACAATATTAACCGGCACATCATCTAATGTTTCCGTTTCTCTTGAATTATTAAAAATGGAATCAAAGCTCCCAACATCTGCATTACGCGTATCTTGATTATCGAATGATATCACTAAAAATGTTAAGATTGCTAAGAACAGTGAAATCACACGAATGACCCACGGTTTATTTAACCAATCATTCATTTCTTTTTCCCCCTCCAACTCCATTGTTTAAAGGTTGAGGTTTTCTCTAATTCAGGCGCCAATTCCTTTGACAATAGATCAATGAGGCGTTTTTCATCAATATCACGGTAAAGTTCACCGTTTTTTGTCAATGACACATGCCCTGTTTCCTCCGATACAATAATCGTCAGTGCATCACTTACTTCACTGATGCCCATTGCCGCCCGGTGTCTCGTGCCTAATTCTTTTGAGATGAACGGGCTTTCTGATAGCGGCAAGTAACAAGCTGCCGCAATAATTTGATTCCCTTTCATAATGACAGCACCGTCATGTAACGGTGTATTTGGCACAAAAATATTCGTTAATAATTGATGGGTTAATTGACCATTCACAGGGATACCGGTTTGGATAAAGTCACCCATGTTTGTTTCACGCTCAATCGTAATAAGCGCCCCAATACGACGTTTAGCCATATAATTGACTGATTTAATAATCGCATCGAGTGACTCATGGAAGATCTCTTCTTCTGAGCGTCGGTTACGACTAAAGAAGCTACCTCGACCAATCTGTTCAAGTGCCCGTCTTAACTCTGGCTGGAAGAGAATAATGACCGCCAGTGGTCCCCACACGATAATTTGTTCAATCATGACTTGAACGGTTTGCAAGTTCAAGAAATAACTGATCAAATAGATAATAAAAACAACAAAAATACCTTTTAGTAGTTGAATTGCCTTCGTTCCCCGAAGCAACATAATGAGTTTATAAAACACATACCAGACAAGGGCAATATCAACCGTAAAACGCAATAAATTAAATAACGAAAATCCCTCACCAAGCATGATGCCACATCCTTCTTTTCATAGATTACCACTCACTTCATTTAGAATCACAGATAGACCCATTATAGCATATCTTCTAAACGCTTGAGAGATTATCCATCAATTTTCCTTATTTTCTTAACAACTTCTCATCCCTCTCTCATAATCATGACACACATGCTTCATAAACAAAGAAAACAGACTTATAATCACCAAAGAGATGATTGTAACTCTGTTTTCATTCGTATGACTATATATAGTCGTCTCCTAACATTACATGTAATATAAGTTTTCTGATGGATAGATTGGATCACTTGTCACATCAATACCGAGTCGCTTTAAAATCTGTTCATCATCTTTACTTAACATGACGGTAGAATGTGCTTGTACACCGGTTAATTCATGTAATTTATCAACTGCCAGTTGGGCCGTTGGATTTGTGACTGCGCCAATCGTTAGAGCGATTAATACTTCATTCGCATTTAGTGTCGTCACTTTACTATGCAGTTTATCTGTTTTTAAATCTTTCATTGTTTCAATAATCATCGGTGATAATAAGAAAATCTCATCACCAATATTAGCTAAATGTTTAATCGCATTTAAAATAGCCGCCGAACAAGAATCCATAAGGTTAGAACCTCGGCCAGTAATAACGGTGCCGTCATTTAATTCAAAAGCCATCACCGCGGCCTTATCTTTGTTATCGGCTGTTTTCAATTTCTCTGCGTATTCCCTTGCCGGTATAACGGGTACACGGTTTTCTTCTTTTAATTCAAGTTCTTCCATAATTAATTTCATTCGATTGACGACTTCTTCATCCAGTAAGCCCTTTTTATAATCGCATTCTGTGTGGAAATGTCGGCGAATGATTTCTTGTCTCGATGCTTCCTTAATGACCTCATCATCCGTAATACCAAAACCTACCCGATTAACCCCCATATCCGTCGGGGATTGATAGATCGATTCTTTACCGGTAATCTTTTCAATACTTCGTTTAACAACCGGGAACATTTCAAGGTCACGGTTATAGTTTACGGCGACTTCGTTATAGGCCTCAAAGTGGAAGTAATCCATCATATTCACATCTTTTAAATCAACGGTCGCTGCTTCGTATGCTACGTTAAGTGGGTGTTTAAGCGGCACATTCCAGACCGGGAATGTTTCAAATTTAGAATAACCCGCATGATTACCTAACTTATGTTCATGATAAAGTTGGTTTAAACACGTTGCTAACTTCCCGCTATTTGGTCCTGGAGCCGTTACAACCACAATTGGCTTCGTTGTTTCAACATAGGGATTCATACCATAGCCTTCTTCACTAACAATTTTCTCAACCGCCGAAGGATACCCCGGAATAGCCACATGGGTAGCCACTTTAATCCCACGTCTTTCTAGCTTGCTAATAAACACATCCGTTGAATGTTCATGATTATAGCGTGTAATCACCACACTGTTAATTTCTAAACCAAATCCACGGAGTTCGTCAATTTGGCGAAAGACATCCATTTCGTACGTAATTCCGTAGTCGCCACGAATTTTATTACGTTCAATATCACCTGAATACACCGTTATAATAATTTCGGCTTGATCTTTCAACTTTTGTAGTAGCTTAATTTTTGCATCTTCATCAAATCCTGGTAAGACACGTTTAGCATGTTTATCACCTATGAGCTTGCCGCCAAACTCTAAATACAGCTTATCAAACTGATGGACGCGTTCTAAGATGTATTTTGATTGTTCTTCGATGTACTTTTGTGGATCAAATCCTTGTTTTCTCATGTCGGCCTCCTATAGCTTATTCTCTTATTTTTCACCATCATCACATGTGGTGTATGTGGTGTCATTGACAGGCTCTATATCTCAGTCTTATTTATTTACTATTCACAAACATTCACTATACCATGAGTATAGGTTTTTGTTAAGGACTCTTCAGTATTTTTAAAAAATCCACAGCCAAAAGCGACTGTGGTAATAATTGATTATAAAAAAAGGATCAGACATTATAGTAACGTCCAACCCTTTTGACTCATATGTATGGTGGAGCCTAGCGGGATCGAACCGCTGACCTCCTGCGTGCAAAGCAGGCGCTCTCCCAGCTGAGCTAAGGCCCCACAACAAGAGTGAGCCATGAAGGATTCGAACCTTCGACCCTCTGATTAAAAGTCAGATGCTCTACCAACTGAGCTAATGGCTCTTAAATGGCTGGGCTAGCTGGATTCGAACCAACGCATGACGGAACCAAAAACCGTTGCCTTACCGCTTGGCTATAGCCCAATAAAATAACAGTGAATAAGTTCACTGTCTAAGTTAACATATAATTTAAAATGGTGGAGGGAGTAGGACTCGAACCTACGAACCCGATGGGAGCGGATTTACAGTCCGCCGCGTTTGGCCAACTTCGCTATCCCTCCAACATATTAAAATGGTGCCGGCCAGAGGACTTGAACCCCCAACCTACTGATTACAAGTCAGTTGCTCTACCAATTGAGCTAGGCCGGCAAGATGGTGGAGGATGCAGGGCTCGAACCTGCGACCCCCTGCTTGTAAGGCAGGTGCTCTCCCAGCTGAGCTAATCCTCCAACATATAATGGTGACCCGTACGGGATTCGAACCCGTGTTACCGCCGTGAAAGGGCGGTGTCTTAACCGCTTGACCAACGGGCCAGTATGAAAATAGAGAGCTTCCAGTCGGGATTGAACCGACGACCCCTTCCTTACCATGGAAGTGCTCTGCCACTGAGCTATGGAAGCAAAATGGCTCCACAGGTAGGACTCGAACCTACGACCGATCGGTTAACAGCCGATTGCTCTACCACTGAGCTACTGTGGAACAATATCATGAAATCAACCATATTATTACTTCACAAAGCTTATAAAATCGGCTTAGCGACGTCCTACTCTCGCGGGGCTTAAGCCCAACTACCATCGGCGCTGAAGAGCTTAACTACTGTGTTCGGCATGGGAACAGGTGTGACC
>NZ_FPAI01000018.1 GCF_900116255.1 Halolactibacillus miurensis | reverse complement strand
GGTCACACCTGTTCCCATGCCGAACACAGTAGTTAAGCTCTTCAGCGCCGATGGTAGTTGGGCTTAAGCCCCGCGAGAGTAGGACGTCGCTAAGCCTTGCCAAAAGGCAATTTATCGTTTATAATGAATACATTCATATCGTCGCGGGGTGGAGCAGTCTGGTAGCTCGTCGGGCTCATAACCCGAAGGTCATAGGTTCAAATCCTATCCCCGCAACCAAATATGGTCCGGTAGTTCAGTTGGTTAGAATGCCTGCCTGTCACGCAGGAGGTCGCGGGTTCGAGTCCCGTCCGGACCGCCATTTTTTTAAAAGGTAACTGTATCTTATTCAGTAATGAATAATGATATGGTTTTTTTAATGCCTTTTTTAAGGTGAATATAGGATAAATCTTCGATTTCTTTTGGAATATTTGCTATGATGGTTGTAGCAAATATGTAAATGAAGGACGGTCTACTATGAATGAATTTGAATTTATTGATTCAATTACACAAGGTTATTATCGACAGAGTAGCGTCATTAAAGGCATTGGTGATGATGCAGCTGTTCTCAGGCACCCTTACCATGATCTTGTGACGGCAGTTGATACAATGGTCGATGGGATTCATTTTTCAAAAGAAACAGTCCCCGCTTTTTATATTGGATACCGTACGTTAGCCGCAAACATCAGTGATATCGCCGCCATGGGAGCCGTACCGACGTCTTATATGATCTCTCTTGTTGTCCCAAAAGATTATTCAGATAATGAACTTCAAGCGATCTATCAAGGGATGGACCAATTAAGTCGCAAGTATCATATGGATTTGATCGGTGGAGACACCGTCACAGGCGATCAATTAGTCGTCTCAGTGACGATTCATGGGTTAGTAGAGAAAGATAAGGCTAGACTAAGAAGTCATGCGAGAGATGGGGATATTGTCTTTGTGACAGGCACATTAGGTGATAGCCGTTTCGGTCTTGGCCTATTGTTAGACGAATACAAAGATCAATCCTATCGTGATCGACTTGATAAGATTGATCGTGATTATTTTATTAACCGGCATCAACAACCAACACCTAGAGTAGATTTCGCAGAAGCTCTAAAGTCACTAAGGCGCGTAGCATTAAACGATGTCAGTGATGGGATTGCGAGTGAAGCACATGAAATTGCCAAATCTTCACAGATGACGCTTTTTATTGATGATGATCAAGTGCCTGTACATCAGGATATGTATAGTTTACCTGATGAGCTTATTCATGATTATAAGTATTCAGGTGGTGAAGACTTTGAACTATTGGGAACTGTTTCAGAACAAGACTTTCCTTTTGTCGTAGAGGCAGCACGTCGGCATCACTTACCGCTGCGTCAAATTGGCTATGTGAAAGATAGTGAACAAACAAATGGACAGGTGTATCTAAAAAAGCAAGGTACACTGAAGCGATTAAAAAAAACGGGTTATACCCATAAAAATTAGGTGAAATAAATGACAGAAAAAACATATCACGTATCTACACCAGAAGAAACAAAACGCTTAGGTGAAAAAATTGCTTTACTACTCAGACCAAATGATTGCCTGACTTTAAGTGGTGATTTAGGCGCTGGTAAAACAACATTTACGAAAGGTTTAGGAATGGGCCTTGGTGTCAAACGGACAATTAATAGCCCAACTTTCACCATTGTTAAAGAATATCAAGGTGAAAAACCACTGTATCATATCGATGCTTATCGTTTAGAAAATGAGGAAGAAGATATTGGTTTTGATGATTATTTTTACGGTGACGGTGTGACGGTTGTTGAATGGCCTCAGTACATTGCCTCATTTTTACCTGATGAACGACTTGATATCACTATTAAGAAAGTAGATGAGAGTGATGAGCGCATCATTACGCTAACATCGACGAGTGCCTATTTTGATTATGTTATAAAGGAGATCCCTCACATATGATTCTAGCTATGGATACATCGACTGATGTGTTGAGTGTGAGCTTACACAACGGTCAGGAGATTATTGAAGAATACAGTTCCAAAAATAAAAATAAGCATTCCACACGATTAATGCCAGCTATTGATCGTATTATGAAAGAAGCCAAAGTTACGCCACAAGATTTAACGAAAATTGTTGTCGGGATGGGTCCAGGTTCATATACCGGGGTAAGGATTGCCTTATCTACAGCTAAAACAATGGCCTGGACATTGAATATTCCTGTCGTTGGTGTATCAAGCTTACGAGCCCTTAGTTTACAAGCAGCGGGAGATGACTATGTGTGTAGCTTCCTCGATGCGAGACGCGGTCTTGTGTATGCGGGACTATACGATAAAGCCGGCAACGAGGTCTTACCTGAAGTGAACATCTTAATGGACGAGTGGCTTGAAAAATTAGCGGCACTCAACAAGCAGGTGACCTTTGTTAGCCCAGACTTAGATAAGTTTCAATCACTTATCGGGGAGCATTTAGGTGACCGGGCTCTATACAAACCTAATGGACATCATTTAATGCGCGCCGGATTATTAGCTGAAGTAGGTAAAGACTTCGGACCAACCGATCCTCATCTACTTGTGCCCAACTATTTACGTTTGGTTGAAGCAGAAGCGAAATGGTTAGAAAAACAAAAGGCAGATCAACATGACCGTTAATATGAGACTGATGCGGGTGGAAGATCTCGATGTTGTAGCTGAAATAGAAAAGGCGTCATTTCCGACACCCTGGTCACGAAATATCTACAGAGAAGAGCTAACAGAGAATAATTTTGCGCATTACTATGTCATTGAGAATGATCAGGGTGTTGTCGGCTTTATCGGAGCTTGGATTATTTTTGATGAAATTCAAGTGACAAATTTCGCCGTGTTACCGAGTGAAAGAAAAAAAGGCTATGGCCGTATGCTTTTTCAATATTTAATTAATAAAGCTTTACTAAAAGGTGGACGATTGATGTCCTTAGAAGTACGTAAAAGTAATCTAGCTGCACAAAAAATATATCAATCATTTGGACTAAAAAAAGCTGGCATTAGAAAACGGTATTATACCGATAATAATGAGGATGCCATTGTTATGTGGGTGGAATTATGAAAAAGACAGATCAAATCAATATTTTAGCAATCGAAACAAGTTGTGATGAGACAGCCGCGGCAATCATTCAGAATGGTCATACAATCTTGAGTGAAGTTGTTGCGACACAAATAGACAGTCATAAACGTTTCGGTGGTGTTGTTCCTGAGATTGCTTCAAGACATCATGTGGAACAGATGACACAAGTATTAGAAGAGACCTTAACAAAAGCGTCACTCACGATGGAGGAGATTGATGCTGTTGCAGTAACAGAGGGTCCAGGATTAGTAGGGGCGCTCTTAGTCGGTGTGGCAACCGCAAAAGCGTTAGCTTTCAGTCACCAGTTACCGCTCATCGGTGTCCATCATATCGCCGGGCATATTTATGCCAATCAACTCGTTGAATCCTTTAAATTTCCGCTACTATGTCTTGTTGTTTCAGGTGGTCATACGGAACTTATCCTAATGAAAGAACACGGGAAGTTTGAAGTGATTGGTGAAACAAGAGATGATGCGTGCGGAGAAGCATACGATAAAGTCGCCAGAGTACTCGATGTTCCGTATCCAGGTGGTCCGCATGTTGATAAACTCGCCAAACTTGGAAACGATACATTAAACCTACCGCGTATTTATTTAGAAGAAGATAGTTATGATTTTAGTTTTAGCGGTTTGAAATCTGCGGTTATTAACACAGTTCATAATGCAAAACAAAAAGGCATAGCCTTAAAGAAAGAAGATATCGCCTGTAGCTTCCAAGAAAGTGTTGTTGAAGTGCTGGTTGAAAAGACGTACCGCGCCAGTGTTGAATATGGCGTGAAACAGGTGGTTGTCGCGGGTGGTGTGGCCGCCAATAGTCGTTTGAGAGAGGCGCTTCGTGAGCGGTTTAATGACCCAGAGGTGACGTTATCGATTCCCCCGCTAGCTTTATGTACCGATAATGCGTCGATGATTGGGGCAGCTGCCTACAATGATTATCAAAAACAAGCGTTTCGTGGTTTAGATTTAAATGCGAATCCAGGATTAGATTTAGAACAATACGGAAAGAGATAAAAGAAAGTTACCCACAAGTTATTAGCGGAATGTGGGTAACTTTTTCAATAGGCGGTAGATCAATGATGAATACGCACACAAAAATGTGGATAAATATATGAAATCTTGTGGATAGTGTGCATAAGTCGGTTGATAACTATTATAGCAATCTTTTAACTGTGGATAAGAATCTGGATGATATTCCTATATACAAGTTGAATTACCCCCACCTAACATTCTAACGAATGTTTGAGGAAGGTGTCTTCTCGCTCTAAGACGATAAAAAATCATTTGCCTCACGTGACAAATGATTTTTTTCTGCGTACGATTATGACTCCTCGTCCTGATGTAGGGTTTCCCATTCTTCCATCAGCGATTCAATCGTATCGTTTAATGTTCCGTTTTCTTCTGTTAAAATGAGTGAACGCTCATGGTCTTGAAAGACTTCGGGCTCACACAACAATGCTTCATTTTCCTCTATTTTAGCTTCATGGTCATGAATGAGCTGTTCGATTTCTTCGATACGGCGAATTTTCTTACGCTCTTGTTGCTTTTTTTGTTTTTCTTCTTCAAAACTCGTTTTTTCTTTTGCAATCGTTTTGGTATGATCTTTATTAGTAAGTGCGTTAATCTCGGCTATTTCTTGCTTTTTCTCAACATAGTAATCATAATCACCTAGATAGATGGTGGCCCCGTTTTTTGATTGTTCCACGACGGTCGTCGCTAGTTCATTAATAAAATAACGGTCGTGTGAAACAAAAATGATCGTCCCAGGGTAGTCGAGTAAAGCGGCTTCAAGAATCTCTTTACTATCTAAATCTAAGTGGTTCGTCGGTTCATCAAGAATTAATAGATTCGCTTGTTGCATCATTAATTTAGCCAGTGATAAGCGTGCTTTTTCTCCTCCACTTAACGCATGAACTGGTTTTAATACGTCATCACCACTAAATAAAAAATTACCAAGGATGGTCCGAATATCTTTTTCATTCATCATCGGGTAATCATCCCATAATTCATTTAAGACCGTTTTCCGTTGACTAAGTTCAGTTTGTTCCTGATCATAGTAGCCAATGTCTAGCTTTGCGCCGTACTGAATGTCTCCGCTAGAAGCGTTTAATTTCCCGATAAGGATTTTTAATAATGTCGTTTTCCCGACCCCATTAGGACCAACAAGTGCTAATCTGTCGCCGCGATTAATATTAAATGAAACAGCTTCAAAAATAGGGGTAGGATCATCAGGATAACAAAAACTAAGATTGTCTACTTTTAAAACATCATTCCCACTTCTGCGCTTTACGTCAAATGAGAAGTGCGCACTTTTCTCATCCCCTTGTGGTGAATCCATTTTGTCCATTTTCTCAAGTTGTTTACGTCTACTTTGAGCGCGCTTTGTTGTTGATGCTCTAGCGAGATTCTTCTGCACAAAGTCTTCCAATTTTTTGATTTCTGTTTGTTGTTTGTCAAATATTTTTAATTCTTGTTCATAGTCACGTGCTTTTTGGTCTAAGTAGTATGAATAATTCCCGTGATATTTTTTTGATTGTGTGCGAGACAGTTCATAGACCGTGTTAACGGTTTTATCTAAAAAGTAACGGTCGTGAGACACAATGACAATCGCCCCAGCATAATTATTCAGGAAGTTTTCAAGCCATGTTAATGTTTCAATATCCAAGTGGTTTGTTGGTTCATCTAATATTAAAATATCTGGTTTTTGTAGTAATAATTTGGCGAGAGCCAGTCGTGTCTTTTGACCACCACTCAGTGTATGAATCAGCGTGTCAAAGTCGGATTCATAAAAGTTCATGCCATGTAAAACACTGCGGATGTCTGATTGGTATTGGTAGCCTCCGTTATGTTTAAAATCGATTTGTCGCTGGTCATACTGATTTAGTAATTGTTGATACTTTGGTTGATCTTGGATAAAGGCTGGATCGCCCATTTTCTGTTCCATTTGTCGTAACGCGCGTTCTTCATTAATTAATCCTTCAAATACGGTTAGCATTTCATTATAAATGGTGTCTGTTGATTCAAGTCCGGTATGTTGCGATAAATAACCGAGCGAGACGTCTTTTGCCTGGTGAATCTCACCCTCATCGTATGATAATTCACCTGCCATGATCTTTAGTAACGTTGATTTCCCTGCACCGTTACGTCCAACAACCGCAATCCGGTCTTTCGTTTGGATTTCTAGTTTAATATTGTCTAGAATCGTATCAGCACCAAAACGCTTTACTAGTTGATTTATTTGCATTAATATCATTTATTTCACCTCATCTAAGCTAGTGTATCGCAACAGGCAGAGATGTTGCAAGCAAATTACTAGGGGTTTGTGATATAATTGTATATACTAGGTGTCGTATTCAGAAAACAGACAAGATAGTTTTTTTTTGGTACACTAAAGATAAAGATAAAAAAGATAACAACCATCGACGAGTGATCAATATATACTTACAGCGAATAGGGATAGATATTAGTAAAAGAGGAGAATGACAATGGCATCACAAAACAAAATTCCACAAGCAACCGCGAAACGGTTACCACTGTATTATCGATTTTTAAATAATTTACATTTACAAGGCAAATCACGCGTGTCTTCTAAAGAGTTAAGTGAAGCAGTCAAAGTTGATTCAGCGACGATTCGTCGTGACTTTTCATATTTTGGCGCATTAGGTAAAAAAGGTTACGGATATAATGTTGAATACTTACTTGGCTTCTTTAGAAAAACCCTTGATCAAGATGAGACGACAAAAGTTGCCTTGATTGGGGTAGGTAATTTAGGAACAGCTTTTCTGCATTACAACTTTACTAAAAATAATAATACGAAAATCGAAATGGCCTTTGATCTGGATCCGAATAAAATCGGCACAGAATCAGGCGGCGTACCGATTTATTCAATCGATGATATGGAAGACCATTTAGAAGATGTGCAAGCGGCTATTTTAACCGTGCCTGGTGCAGTCGCACAAAACATTGCTGAACGACTGGTCGCTGCTGGCATTACGGGTATTTTAAACTTTACACCGGCGCGTATCACCGTACCAGATGAGGTGCGTGTGCACCACATTGATTTATCGGTTGAGTTACAATCATTGATATACTTTATGAAACACTATCCTAACGCTTAATAGGTGATTAAAATGAATAGGCCTAGCCTATACTTTTATTTGATAACAGAAGATTAAAAAAGAACAACCCGATAAGGGCTGTTCTTTTTTTAAACATATTGAAGCAACATCAGACGTAAAAACGTCTATTTTTTTTGATCTTTTTTCTTGTTTTTGATCTTCACGTGTAGCTTAAATAATCGATAACTGGCACCTAAATCAAAGGTGGCGAGGACGGTCAAGAAAATCGTTAATGGATTTAAGACAGTATCTTCAATGGCCTCAAAGGCAAAATAGATGAATAATAAACCGATAAATAAATATAAATAAGCATGCATGAGTGGTGAAATACGCATGATGTTACCCCCCAAATATAATAATCTGTAGCTGTTCTAGTTGTTCCAATAGTTCTTGTAGCTCTGCTGGTTGGTAAGTAAATTGTATAAGGACGACAATACTATTCATAGCCACATGAGCAAAAATCGGAACGATAATACGTTTCGTTTGGACATATAGGAAACTAAACACAAGCCCCATAATAAAATAAACAAGCAAATGTGTAAAGTCCGCATGAACAAGCGCAAAAATTAAGGATGAAACGAAAGCGGCGATTAAAAAGTTCGTCCGTTTATTCATCTCACCAAAAATAATCTTTCTAAAGATCAATTCTTCAAGAATCGGACCAATCACACTAACGACAATAATAAAGACGGGAAAATTAAACGCAATCGCCATAATTTCTATCGTATTTTGGGATTGTTCCGTAATACCAAAGACAAGCTGTTGAATAATATTGGCGAAAGCTTGCCCTAAAAAGGCTAAGAAAACACCGGAAATTGACCAAATGATGGTTAGAGGTAGATCTGTTCTTTCTGGATGTCGAGGTAAGTGACGTTCGCGTTTCAGTAGTAATAACGAAACAAGTAGCGCCACAATAAAGCTAAATACTTGCCAATAAATCAATAGTTGTTGGGTGAAACTATCACTAAAATTTTGTAACTCAGCAAGTGCTAAAACAAAAAAAGCAGAAAACTGAGCAATAACATACGTAACGATAATGCCAATGTAACGTTTCGGCATAACTATTCACTCCTTCGTAAGACCAATATACGTATTCTACCATACTTTTGTGAGAACCTTAACTGATGTCATTTAAATCGAAAGACAAAAAATATTTTAAAAAAATTAATCAGAATACTTGAAAAAGAGACGCGAGTTCATTATTATAATAATTGTGTTAGCACTCTAAAACGTCGAGTGCTAAAAATAACTTAAATAACTTTTTTAATAAATGGAGGAGGATTTCTAAATGCTTAAACCATTAGGAGATCGTGTCATTATCGAACGTGTTGAAGAGGAAGAAAAAACAGCGAGTGGTATTATTGTACCTGAGTCAGCAAAAGAAAAACCACAACAAGGACGTGTGGTGGCGGTAGGTAAAGGTCGCGTAGCAGATAATGGCAGCGTGATCGTATTAGATGTGAAAGAAAATGATAAAGTGGTCTTCCAAAAGTATGCAGGAACTGAGCTAAAGCATGAAGGCAAAGACTATCTTATTTTACGTGAAGACGATATCTTAGCGATTATTGGCTAATAACCAATCTGAAAAGCAGAACATAAGAAACAGTTTAAGAAACATTTGAGGAGGAATTTTACGATGGCAAAAGAAATTAAATTTAGTGAAGACGCACGTCGCTCAATGATGCGTGGTGTTGATACATTAGCAAATGCAGTGAAAGTCACACTTGGACCTAAAGGGCGTAATGTTGTATTAGATAAAAAATTTGGTTCGCCCCTTATTACGAATGATGGCGTGACCATCGCAAAAGAAATTGAATTAGAAGATAAGTTTGAAAACATGGGTGCTCAACTTGTGCAAGAAGTGGCCTCACAAACAAATGATGTGGCCGGTGACGGTACTACAACCGCTACAGTACTTGCGCAATCAATGATTCAAGAAGGACTTAAAAACGTTGCTTCAGGTGCAAACCCAGTGGGTGTACGTCGCGGGATTGAAAAAGCGGTGAAAGTCGCGATTGAAGAATTAAAAGCAATCTCTAAGCCAATTGAAGGCAAAGATTCCATTGCCCAAGTCGCATCAATTTCAGCGGCTGATGAAGAAGTGGGTCAGTTAATCGCTGAAGCGATGGAACGCGTGGGTAACGATGGTGTCATTACGATTGAAGAATCAAAAGGCTTCTCAACGGAACTTGAAGTAGTCGAAGGGATGCAATTTGATCGTGGTTACCAATCACCTTACATGGTATCAGACCAAGATAAGATGGAAGCTGTCTTAGAAGATCCATATATCTTAGTGACGGATAAAAAAATTAATACGATTCAAGATGTGTTACCAGTGTTAGAACAAGTCGTTCAACAAGGTAAGCCACTCTTACTTATTTCTGAAGATGTTGAAGGCGAAGCACTTGCCACATTAGTCGTCAATAAATTACGCGGTACATTTAACGCCGTTGCCGTTAAAGCTCCAGGCTTTGGTGACCGTCGTAAAGCCATGCTTGAAGATATTGCGACACTTACTGGTGCTGAAGTCATTACAGAGGACTTAGGTCTTGATCTTAAGAGTGCAACAATCGAGCAATTAGGTCGTGCTTCTAAAGTCGTTGTCACTAAAGAAAACACAACCATCGTTGAAGGTGCAGGTAATCCAGAAGTGATTAGCTCACGCGTCCAACAAATTCGTGGTCAAATTGAAGAAACAACGTCTGAATTTGATCGTGAAAAACTTCAAGAACGCTTAGCGAAATTAGCTGGCGGTGTTGCTGTTGTTAAAGTTGGAGCGGCGACAGAAACAGAACTTAAAGAACGTAAATTACGCATCGAAGATGCTTTAAACTCAACACGTGCGGCAGTAGAAGAAGGTATTGTCGCTGGTGGTGGTACAGCCCTTATGAACGTCTACAACAGTGTGAAAGCACTTGACTTAGTCGGTGATGAAGCAACTGGTGCAAGCATCGTTCTTCGTTCACTTGAAGCACCTGTACGTCAAATTGCGATCAATGCAGGTCTTGAAGGTTCTATCATCGTTGAGCGTCTAAAAGGCGAAGCGGTTGGTATGGGTTATAATGCGGCAACCGATGAATGGGTAAACATGATTGAAGCGGGTATTGTAGACCCAACGAAGGTTACACGTTCAGCGCTACAAAATGCAGCGTCAGTAGCGGCGATGTTCTTAACAACAGAAGCCGTTGTCGCAGAAATTCCTGAAGATAATGCGGGACCTGACATGAGTGGTATGGGCGGCATGCCAGGAATGATGTAATAAAGAGTATAAACAAACGCCAGATAACAGTGACAATGCTGTTATCTGGCGTTTTTTCTTTATGCTTAAAGTAAAGGTTGTATTATTTCTGACTCTCGGTTTCATTCATTTGTTCAGTAAAAACGACCAGACGTTCACTATGTGTTCCAACATTTCGATCAAATTCACCGATACACGTAATCAAGTTTAAGCGTTGTTTACTGGTGGGGCCAAAAACATCATCAAGTGCCGTTGTGTCATAAGGATAACGTTTTTTACCGACAACAGTAAATTGACGTGTTTCGCCAGTATCATCCGTGATGGTCACCGTATCACCTTGTTCTAGTTTGTCGAGGTCATAAAAAACACTTGGACCGTTACGATCACTGACATGACCAGCAATGACAGCTTGGCCTTGAGCGCCAGGTTTTGATCCATATTTATACCAGCCAACATTATCGACATTTTCAGGTACCCCCATTTGACCGTTTGCTGTTTCACCAACAAATTCAACGGACGCATCGACATTGATTTTTGGAATCGTCAGCTGAGTCGGGGTAAGGCCGATAGGTCCCGACTGAATCGGGTTCAGAGTGATTTTTCTCGGTTCACTAAAACCGTTAGACCGGTAAAGATGACTAGATTTAAAATAAGGCGTGAAGCTGTCATCTATGACAGCTTCACTCACTTTCATTAATGGATTCGTCCGTAATTGATAAGCATTGACCCCAATATGACCAAAACTAATGAGGGTGATGACACTTAAACTTATTACGATAATTTTATCGCTTAACCGCACGGCGTTTTGTCACAAATAATCCTAATGCCCCAAGAGATAATACACCTACAAGGAATGGCAATGTCATTGATTCAGTTGTTTCAAAACCAGTTTGTGGCATAGCTTCTGGTGCCATTTCGGCATCATCTACAACTAATACTACATCTAGTGAGCTAGGATCAGCTCCCACAGCATAAGCGTTATAAATTTTATTTGCTTCAAGTGTTGTACCTGACAAGTCAAGGACCTGGTCTGTTGTACCTGCGGCACGAATTTCTAAATCATACGTACCAGGGTCAAGTGTTAAGTAATCTGTAACGGCAAAGAACTCAGCGCCTTCAACAAGAGCATCGCCACCGATTAAACCGACATCAACCGCTGGACTACCAGGTGAAAGGTGACCGACACGAATGTTGGCTTTTCCTTCATCAACCGTTAAGTCATCCACAAACGCTTCTAAGCGGAAACCATCTTCAAGTAAACCAACAGCTGCGACAGTGTAACGCGTATTAGCTTCTACTGAAACTTCTTGTTCGTAGACAGCTTCTTCTGCACCAGTTGCATGAATAGCAATTTGGTACGTACCTTCTTCTAATTCAAGATAGCCGGTAATATCTTTAAAGCTGGCATTTTCGACAGCCACCTCACCGTTAACAAAAACATCAACAGCCGGTGCATCTGGTGAAGCGTGAAGGACACGAACCATCGCGTGATGTCCCTCCGCAAAAACAGGGAGTTGTAAAAGTGACAAGAGTAAGACGACAAGTGATAAAATAACCAAACCTTTCGTTTTCTTCATTTTTTTCCTCTCCTTTTTTGTTGTGTGGTGTAAACGATTGTGGTTTACATTACTCTTAATACCATCATATTTTGATTTCAAAACATTTTTAGCGTATATTATGTAAAGATGAGTGTATAGACATAGGTTTGAGGGAGTTTTATGGGTATTTTTCCAATCGAAAGTTATACAAAAAAACGTATATATAAATGTAATATATTTCAATGTAATGTGTATAAGATCAAAAAAACATTAGAAAAGGGAGCAATCGCTCCCTAATAGATGCACTAACAAGATGGACCACAGATGGTTGTGCAACGCGCTAACGTACCGAATTTAAACAGGACACAAATATCCACTGGGGAAGTAGATTGATTGAGTGTGAAGGTAAAGGTTTCTGATTCTCCTTGTTCTAGTTGATAGTTAAACTTTATACCGTTAAAACCCTCTGGATTGCCACATGTCAGTGGATTACCGTCTGGACAAAAATCGTTTTCTCTTACTTCTGTTTCAACTGGTGTAGATGAAATGACAGATAAACCGTTGGTATTTTCTTCACTGATACAAGGGACATAAAAACTGAAATGACTTAAACCAAATGGGGCGCTTACGTTAGTCACACGATATTCCCACGTGTTTAAAGTTGTTCCGAGCCATTCAATGATAAACCAGACCTCATTAGCATCCTCTGGATTTCTAACAATACCGATGGTTGTATCACACGTCGTTGGTGACGGTTGTTTTAAAAGATCCAGCAAGTCATCTAACTCGAATTCCAACAACATTTCTTTTTTGATAATCGTTTCTAGCATTTTTTTAACGGACTGGTTCATTTCTAGTAAAGGATCAATGGAGACGTTTTCTTCATCTCGTTCAACGAGTGTGATGGCTGTTTGTAATTTATCTGCCTCTGTTTCAATTAAATAAGCGAGAGAGGTTTCTGTTTGTGCAATGGACTCAAGCAGCTGCAGAATAACTGCTTGTTGTAATGGATTGGACACGAATATATCACCTCCTTTCTATATGATTAGTTTATGAGTGTATAATGATTTGGCGGCGGCTATTTACTTATTGATCATCAAATAAGCAAGGCGGTGAATCATTTTGCTTGTTTTTTGATTCGATTGTTAGAACGTGTTCTAACTTTCTTAGCAGTAGCCATTCCTTCATTAAGACCGTTTCAACAAGCTGTGTCGTTGTTTCTGTGAGTTGTGTCGTTTTCGAACAAGGCTTTATATGTTCTAGTTGCTTAGCTTGAGCGTTCAATAGACGACCGAGTGCTTTTTCTTCTTTTGCAATCGAGTTTAATAAATGTCGTTTTGTCTTCAATAATTTTGTGTCTCGATGACACTGTGCGTCTTTTTCCATATTATCTTCCTCCTTTCCCCTTTTCTATAGAATATGACAACAGACGTAAGTGGTGAGATGGCTTATTATCCTCGTCGTATACTCAATCAATGACTAACGTTCCTATTAAAAGTTCGTTATACTAGGAGTAAAGGTGATTTAAAACAAACGTTAAGATAAACACAAGTAGAAAAGAGGAGATAATGAATGGATTTTAAACACTATCAAGCGTATGATGCGACAGGATTGGCTCAATTAGTGAAACAAAAACAGGTCTCTGCTCAAGAATTACTACAAGTAAGTATGGAACGGATGAACGTCGTCAATCCGTTAGTGAATGCGGTAGTAAGAACAAGAGAAGCTAAGGCGTATGAAGAAATACCTCACTTAGATCAATCTGCGCCGTTATACGGTGTGCCGTTCTTAGCGAAGAATATTTCTCAAGCGATTAAAGGCGAGGTGCTTAGTTCAGGCTCGCGCTTGTTAGACAATAACAGGCAACAACGAGATAGTCATTACATAACAAAAATAAGACAAGCTGGTTTTCAGCTACTTGGACATACAAATACGCCGGAATTTGGTTTAAAGAATATTACCGAACCTAATTACTATGGTCCGACCCGAAATCCAATAAATCTCAATCATTCACCAGGAGGTTCAAGCGGTGGCGCAGCCAGTGCCATCCTCTCAGGAATAGTACCATTAGCCGGTGCGAGTGATGGCGGGGGGTCAATTCGTATTCCTGCCGGATTTACGGGACTGATCGGGTTAAAACCTACGAGAGGGCGGACACCGGTTGGTCCTGGTGCAGGCCGGCAGTGGCAAGGAGCATCGATTGATTTTGTGTTGAGTAAAACTGTGCGAGACACAGCGCGCATGCTGGACCACTTACAAGTGTATCAACCTGAAGCAGCCTTTAATGTCCCACTCTATCACGATCATTATCTCAGTTTAAAGGATCGCCCAATAAAGCATAAGCTCGCCATTGCCTACTCAACGACGTCACCTGTTGGCACACCGGTCACCAAAGAAGCAAAAGAAGCGGTTTTAGCCATGGTAGACCTCCTAACTGATTTGGGGCATGAGGTCGAAGAGACATTGCCCCCTATCAATGGGGTTGATTTAATGCATCATTATTACGTGATGAATGCAGGTGAAATGAATAAAGTGATCCAACAACTAGAACGTGGTTTACAAAAACAGATCACACAAGAAGATTTAGATCCGTTCACTTATGCGCTACATGAAACGGGTAAACTGATAACAGCGGCCGATTACAGTATCAGTCTCGATGGCTGGGATGAAGCAAGCCAAAAGATGCATCACTTCCATCACACGTATGATTTATATTTAACACCAACAAATGCTGATCAGGCACCAGAAATCGGCTCATTAGCTCCATCAAGCGCCATGTTAAGTCAAATTAAAAATGTGTCACACTTAAATAAAAACGCGCGCCTGTCACTTATTTATGATATGTTTTTACCGAGTTTAACTTATACCCCTTTTACGCAATTAGCTAATTTAACTGGCCAACCAGCCATCAGTGTTCCTGTTGGCTTAAGTAGTCAGCAGTTACCATTAGGTTGTCAGTTTATGGCGCCAAAGGGGAGAGAAGATTTACTCATTCAATTAAGTTTCCAGTTAGAAGAATCGTCTATTTGGCGTACCCCGAGTGTGGTGTTGGATGTAACATAACCGTGTATAAAGATGATTTGATTGTCAATTTTGGTGTGGTTTAAAGAAAAAGCTTGCGAGAAATCGCTTGTACTCGCTAATATAGTCATTATAATCGTGATACTAAGATTAAAGACATGTTTGATCCGCAGAAAGGAGGGCTATAATGAACGAACGTCAACAACAATTGTTAGAATTATTACTCGCTTCACCCGACACCTATCTCCTCACCAAAACACTGGCAGAAAAAGTGCATTGTTCTGAGCGAACGATTAGAAATGATTTAACTGTATTGGAAGAGAAAAGTGAAAAAGAGCAGTGGTTTACTATATTAAGAGAACCCGGTAAAGGCATCAGTGCCACCGTTCATGACGAGAAGGAAAAAGCACATTATCTAAAAGCTAATAAGGAAATAGTAAATAGTCATAAGATTTCAATGGCAACGATTGGTTTTGATCTATTGATGACGCATGAACCAACACCGATGTCTCAATTAAGATCACGGTATTTTCTATCAACAACAGCGTTGAGATTGCTACTAGATGAACTTGTAGATTGGTTGCATCCGTTTGATATTGAGTTGTCAGCTAAGCCACGTGTCGGTATTTCTATTGTGGGGAGTGAGATCAATAAACGCCGGGCACTGGCGTCACTCTCTCATGAAGAAGGCGAGATGGGATTAATTGAAAAGGAAATGCGCCCTTACGAAGTGAATGCGCTTAAACATTTACTTGTAAGCTTTAGTGAAGAATATGCCTTTACTTTTACTGATGAGAGTCTGAGAAGGTTACTGGTACATATTCTGCTCATGGTCAAAAGAGTGAAGCTTAAACAGACACTCCATCTACCTAAAGAAGATGTGGTCACCATGCAAAATAGAGAGGTTTATACGATTATTCTGAAATTAAAACAAGCGATCGAATCTTTATTCTCTTTGTCACTAAAGGATGATGAAGTTGTTTATTTAGCTATGCATATTTTAGGGTCAAAACAAAATCAACCTTGGCATTTAAATAACTTTCTCCATTTAGAAGGTGAAAAACAAGCCGAACAATTAACGGACCTTTTAATTGAACAACTATCAGAAAAGACAATGATGGATTTTCATCATGATGTGCATTTAAAAGAAGGCTTACAAGTGCATATTTATGCAACGATTCATCGCTTACGTTACGATTTACCAGTGACAAATCCTTTAACGAAAGAAATTAAGCAATTATATCCATTCTTATTTGACTTATTGATTGAGATTGTCACAAAATTAGAACCAACCCTCGGTATTCTCGTTCCAGAAGCAGAAGTTGCCTATTTAACCCTTCATTTTCAGGCAGCGTTAGAGCGACTAGATAAAGATCATCCAAAAGAACACGCTGTCGTGATTGTTTGTCACATGGGGATCGGCGTCTCAGAAATTTTAAAGGTGCGTTTATCTCGTGCCTTTCCTACACTAGTGATTAAAGCAACCCTCCAACAACGGGAACTGAAAGCCTATATAAAAAAAGAAGCGGTTGATTTAATTGTGTCAACTGTGCCACTAGAAATTAAAGAACCACCAAGTGTTATTGTGTCGCCTCTTCTTAATGAAGATGATCAAGCCAATTTAAGAATGTGGGCAGATAAAGTTGAGCAACATCAAGCGGAAAAACATCTCTCATTAAAAACTTATATTCATCCAGGTTTTGTGTTTATTCATCCATCTTTTGAACACCCATATGAACTCATTGAGTATGTGACGAATCGTATGGTCCAAGCGGGTGTTGTCGAACAAGACTACCCACATCAAGCATTGTTGCGTGAAAGAAAAGCGTCAACCGCTATTGGTGGTGGTATGAGTATTCCTCACGGTGACCCGAGTTTCGTCAAGCAATCAACGATTGCGCTAGTGACTTTAAAAGAACCGATGAACTGGGAAGGGGAATCCGTCTCGCTTGTGTTTGTTTTAGCCTTAAGGCAAGAAGATAAGGCGAAACACCGTGCGATCTATCAACAGCTGGGTCTTTTAACAGAACAACCGGCGAAACAAACCGTTATATTGCAGCAAGAAACAATCAAAGACGTGTTAAATAATTTATAATTGCCGGAAACCCGGCAATTATTTTTTAGTTTAGGACAAAATATCAGCGCTATACTATAGTTAGAACAAATCATAAGGAGGTTTTAATGATGAAGTTGGTAGCGATTACATCATGTCCAAACGGTATAGCTCACACGTATATGGCAGCGGAAAATTTAGAAAAAGCCGCCGCAAAACTTGGTGTGGAAATAAAAGTTGAAACACAGGGAGGCGTAGGGGTAGAAAACGCCCTAACAGAACAAGACATTAGAGAAGCAGACGGGGTGATTATTGCCGCAGACAAAGCAGTCGATAAAGCGCGCTTTGTTGGAAAGCGTTTAATTAACACGGGTGTACAAGACGGAATTAGAAAACCAGAAGAATTAATCGAGCGCTTTGAAAAAGATAATGTGAGTACGTATCGCGGAACAGGAAAAGAAGAACAAACGTCAAATAATAGTAAACAAAATCCGATTTACCGTCACTTAATGAACGGGGTCTCCTTTATGGTACCGTTTATCGTTGTTGGTGGTTTATTGATTGCCCTTGCGTTAACAATCGGCGGGGAACCAACGGAAGCAGGATTACAAATTCCTGAAGATTCGATTTGGAAGACAATCGAGGCCATTGGTGGGGCCGCTTTTAGTTTTATGGTTCCAATCCTTGCCGGATATATTGCTTATAGTATAGCGGACAAGCCAGGTTTAGCACCAGGTATGATTGGTGGTTTCATTGCCGCAAATGGTAGTTTCTATAATTCAGAAGCAAGTGCTGGATTCTTAGGCGGGATCATTGCTGGTTTTATCGCGGGTTACGTTGCTTTATGGATTAAGAAAATTAAAGTACCGAAGATGGTTCAACCGATTATGCCCATTATTATTATTCCACTGGCGGCATCACTTATTGTTGCCCTTGTCTTTGTCTTACTTATTGGCGCGCCTGTGGCGCAAGTGTTTGAGTCACTCACAACATGGCTCAGTGGTATGCAAGGATCAAGTGAAATTATTCTCGCTCTTATTCTTGGTGCGATGATTTCTTTTGATATGGGTGGCCCGGTAAATAAGGTAGCCTTTATGTTTGGTTCAGCGATGATCGTGGAAGGAAACTATGAAATCATGGGGCCAATTGCGGCAGCGATTGCGATTCCACCGATTGGTATGGGTCTTGCGACCTTGATGTTTAAAGATAAATTCTTACCAGAACAACGTGAAACAGGAAAAGCCTCCATTACGATGGGGTTCTTCGGTATCACTGAAGGGGCGATTCCTTTCGCGGCACAAGATCCGCTGCGCGTCATTCCAAGTATTATGATTGGGTCAATGGCCGGTTCAGTGATTGCGATGATATCGAACGTAGGTAACCGTGTTGCTCACGGTGGACCGATTGTCGGTTTACTTGGAGCGGTGAGTAACGTTGTGATGTTCTTTGTTGCGATTGCGGTCGGTGCGATTGTTGTCGCGCTCATGATCAAAGTACTGAAAAAAGATGTTGAGCTCGCAACGGTTCCACCGGTACCAGAGACAGCGGTGGAAGATACACCAGTAAAAGAATCAGCAAAGACAACAGACATTACAAATCTAACAAATCTTACGACGAAACAATTAGTCAATGTAGATAGTAAACAATCAACACGTGATGATGTGATTGATGCGATGATTAAAGACTTAGTAAAAGATGGCGCAGTAACGGATCATGATGCATTTAAAGAGGCCATTATGGCTCGTGAAAGTGAATCCACAACAGGGATTGGGATGGAAGTTGCGATTCCTCACGGAAAATCAGATGTGGTCACTGAACCACGGATTGCTTTTTACATTAGTAAAGACGGTGTAGATTGGTCAAGTTTAGACGGCACATTATCAAAACTCATCTTTATGATTGCCGTACCTAAATCTCAAGCAGGTGACCAACACTTAAAAATCTTGCAATTATTGTCACGCAAGTTAATGGACGATTCATTTAGAGAGAATCTCATTAAAGCACAATCAAAAGATGAAGCCTATCGTTTATTAGAGGAAATTAAGTAAATACTAAAGAGAAATATAAGAAAGACTCAATACAAAAAAGAAGGCACATGTGGCCTTCTTTTTTGTTACGTCGATGTCAACAGCTGTTTTATTTTTTGTCTCGTATCTTTTCTCGCAAGATAGGAGACGGTTAAGATCAATAAGACGAACATGGTCATGACTTTTGGAGAAAACTGGGCCACCGATTGGCCAATCACCGTATAAATCAACGCCATCGGAATAGCCGTATAGAGTGAGAGTTTATTATAATCACGCAAATCAGTTGCTTGTTCGTAAATCAGGAAACTCAAAAGATGATAATGAATGAACGGCACAAGTCTTAATAACATAACCTGTTGCTTGGTCATATGTCTATCTTCACCAAATAATTTTTGTTTCATTTGAATCAAACGTCTAGTAAACCACGGCATTTTTTGAGCTAAGTAATAAAATATAATACTCGAAAGCATCAGTCCCACAATCGATAAAATGGTGCCGTGTACAAAACCGAAGATAACACCACCGGTCATTAAAATTAGTATAACAGGGATAAAGAAAATAGGGCGCACGACATGAACAAAAATGAATAAAAAAGAAGCGATCAGCAAGTGTGAGTCTTTAATTGTCATAATCCACTGTTCTATCTGTTCCATATACTAACCACTCCCCTCTCGTGTGATTTTTTCAATATATTTAACCTTACTATTATAACAGATATGATGATGTTTTAAAAATAGACGAAATACAAGGGTTGTGTCAAATTGTTTATGAACGTATGGTTAGCTCTTCAAGCTTAGAAAAGAAATATAAATGGAAAAAACGGTATGATACAATAAGTCATAAACAATCAATAAGAATGAAAAGGAAGTGAAAGGCATATGTCACTAATAGAGTCAATCACAACTGACTGGCGCGATTTGTTGGTTACACGTCTGAATCAAAATCTATTAGCAGAGATAGACGATTATTTAGTCAATCAATCGAAAGAAACAATCATCTATCCACCAAAAGAGGTGATTTTTCAAGCGCTTAACTTCACAAGTTTTCAAGAAACAAAGGTGGTTATTTTAGGACAAGACCCTTATCATGGACCGAATCAATCACATGGACTTGCTTTTTCTGTCCAAGATGGTATTAAACTGCCGCCGTCGTTAAGAAATATTTTTAAAGAGTTATACGATGATACCGGTTGTCCGTTACCTGATTCAGGTAACTTAACGGCTTGGGCCAAACAAGGCGTGCTATTATTAAATACCGTTTTAACGGTGGAAGAAAAATCAGCTGGAAGTCATAAAAATATCGGTTGGGAACATGTAACCGACACCGTGATTGACCTTCTAAATGAGAAAGAGACTCCGGTAGTTTATATCTTATGGGGGAAACCAGCTCAAAGTAAAATCAAGCGCATTGATTCCCGTCATAAAATATTAACCGCTCCTCATCCGAGTCCTTTGTCAAGTTACCGTGGTTTTTTTGGTAGTAAGCCTTTTAGTCAAACAAATCAGTTCTTAAAAGCAAATGGTTTAACCCCTATTGATTGGTGTTTACTTTCAAGTGATTAGGGAAAATATGAACTAGACTAATAAGAAGGAGTGAGTGAAGTGGCAGATTTATTTAAAAAAGGTTTGGCCGTTGGTTTAGGGTTAGCGCAAACAGGTGTGGAACAAGCAGAAAAGGTCATTCATCAACTCGTAGAAAAAGGCGATATGACAAAAGCAGAGGCAAAAGAATTTTTTGATAAGTATTACGAAAAAGGTGAAGATACCCAAAACAAGACACTGAATAAATTAAACATTGCCACAAAAGAAGATGTGAAGAAAATTGAAGCACGCTTAGCCGTGTTAGAACAACGGTTAAATGATTTTAGTCGTGAAGAATAACGGATAGAGAAAGGGTGATGACACATGATCGGAAAACATATACGACATCTTAATCGTTATAAAGATATTGTCATTGCCTTTTCACGAAACGGGCTCGGGTATGTCATTAAAGACCTCGGGCTCAACGACTTACATATCTTACCTAAAAAATCCGCTTTAAAAGAAGAGAAAAAAGAAGATGACCGGAAAACGTTAGGCGTGCGCATTCGCCGGATTCTAGAGGAACTAGGGCCGACGTTTATTAAACTCGGGCAAGTGATGAGTACCCGTCCAGATCTGTTTCCGGAAGATGTGATTTTAGAGTTAGAGAAACTACAGTCACATGTGCCTCATTTTCCTTATAGCCAAGTCAAAGACATTATTGAGGAAGAGTTGGACCAAGATCTTCTTCAGGTCTTTGATGTGTTTGAAGAAGTCCCGCTGGCAGCCGCCTCTATTGGTCAAGTACACCGGGCTGTGCTTCAGTCTGGTGAAGAAGTAGCAGTAAAAGTGCAACGGCCAGAAATCTCAAAAAAAATCGATATTGATTTTGACATTTTGATGGAGATGGCGCAGCTTGCTGAAATGCGTTTAGATTGGGCTAAACGTTATCAATTAAAAGAGATTGTGGAAGAACTAAAAGAAACACTGAAGATGGAGCTTGATTATACAATTGAAGCCCATCATATGTCGCGAATTAAAGCTCAATTTAGACGAGACCCTGATATTTACATTCCAGATGCTTATCACTATTATACGACGAAGCGTGTACTTGTGATGGACTATGTCAGTGGTGAAAAATTAAAGGATGTCATCGCTCGTGATACAAATGATGCAGTCAAAAAACGGCTAGCCGAACAAATCGTGGATGCGACGTTTAAGCAAGTGTTAATCGATGGCTTCTTTCATGCCGATCCACATCCAGGTAATATTATGCGTCTAGAAGACGGCCGTTTAGTCTTACTGGACTTTGGTATGGTCGGACAACTATCACCGGAGATGAAACAATCTTTTTCTGAACTTGTTATTGCGATGACAAAGGAAGATACCAATCAAATGGTAGAAGTCTTGCTAGATATGGGGATGGCGCCAGATGATATTAATAAAAAGGCACTGACGAATGATGTCGACCGATTAATGATGAAATATTATCGTCAATCACTTAAAGAGATTCGTCTGGCTGATGCGATTCGTGAATTATTTCAGATTGCCTATAAACATCGTATTGAATTATCAAGTGACTTTACCTTACTCGGTAAAACATTATTAACCCTTGAAGGAACGATCGAGCAACTCGATCCTACGCTTAGTTTAGTTGAAATGGCTAAACCGTTCGGAGAAAAGCTATTACGGGACCGATTCCGACCGGAACGTATGAAAGACGGGATAGTCAATCAGTGGCTTGATTGGTACGGCCTATGGCGCGACTTACCTGATCAGTTAAAACAACTGCGGTCGATTGTGAAAAAAGGCAAAGTTCGTCTAGATATTTCGATGCCTGATATTGATTTAATCTTAAAAAAGTTGGATCGTGTGAGCAATCAGTTGTCATTTGCGATTATTTTACTGGCTTTTAGTATCATTATGGTCGGTTTAATTGTTGGAGCGGCTTTAACAGGAGAGACGACGATTCTCTGGCGTCTACCTGTGATTGAGATCGGGTCGTTTGTGGCTGTTGGTATGTTTCTTTGGCTTATCTATGCCATCTTTAAATCGGGACGTTTTTAACGCACATAACACCATGTGCGTTTTTTATTGGTTTAAGGTAGAATGGGTAAATATAATAAACGAGTGTATAAAAGCGAACGCATTGAAACGAGGGATGATAATGACAGTAACAATTGATGTAGGAACAACAGCCGTGAAAGTGCTGCAGTTTAATGACGCCCATTATGTGATCGATGAACAATCACAAACCTATCCAACGATGTACACAGATCATGGTCAAGCTGAACAAGATCCAGACACCATTATTGAAGCTGTTTTTGGTTGTTTACAAAAACTCAAGCTAACAAAAAGTGACACCATTATTCTGTCTGGGGCCATGCATAGTTTGATGGCTGTAAACCAAGATTTTCAACCTCAAACTAAGTTGATGATCTGGGCTGATCAACGAGCAAGTACGGTGATAGATATCTTTAAAGAGACACCGAAGGCACAAACATTTTTTTCTAAAACTAAAACACCGATTCACCCAATGAGTCCATTCGCTAAGCTACTATGGCTGAAGGAAACTAAGGCAGGTCAAGCGTTAAAACAAACACTGACCAATGTCTTATGGATTGATATGAAAACATATCTTTGGTATCACCTTACCGGTTATCATGAACTTGATTTTTCTTTAGCCTCTTCGACAGGTCTATTTAATAGTGATACGCTAACTTATGATGATGAGATTTTAGCTTACGTTGATCTTAAAGTAGATCAATTGCCTGAGCTCGTCCCAGTCACTCATACGCGAATGGTGACTGAAAAAATACGAGCGGCGCTTGGGTTTTCTCATCGTGTCATGATTGGATCGAGTGATGGTGTGTTAGCGAATATTTCAGAAGGACTTAATACACAAGATGTGCATCTCACGATTGGTACGAGCGGTGCTATCCGGATGACTGTACCAAAGCCGTACGTTGATGAGAAGGGGCGTTTGTTTTGCTATTACCTTGACGATAAGCACTGGGTTATTGGTGGTGCTGTGAACAATGGCGGTAATGTTTTAAAATGGTTAGATGATTTATTGTTTGATGGAACAACAGCCGTTTATGCTTATATCGACACACTCGATTTTGAGATGTTTGATCCGTCATTAATCTTTATTCCCCATCTTAACGGTGAACGAGCGCCGTTTTGGGATACGGGACGGACCGGTCAATTAAATGGTTTAAAAATGAGTCACTCAAAAGCAGACATGGTGAAAGCGGTCGTCTACGGAATAATGTTTAATTTACGTCATGTATTTGATACGTTGAAGAACGTCACTGGAGACATTCATACCGTACATATATCAGGGGGATTTTTTAAAGTCCCACAATTTAAAGTGCTAATAAGCCAGGTACTCAATGTCTCCGTGATTGAGTCAACGACGCTAGAACAAACGAGTAGAGGCGCGTTAAGATTACTTGTTGATATAGAACAACAAGAGGATGCTCAAATAATCACGCAACAGCCGACTAAACAACAAGAGGATTATTATGCACGTTATCTTCAGGGTGTTTTAAAATAAGACTAAACTAAATACGGAACTTAACCATCTTATATAAACAGAAAAATGATGGCCACAAGAGAGGGGATGACAATCATCGAAGCGCTATTGATGATTTTAATCGATATTATTGCACCGATTTTTATTCTGATTGGACTAGGCTACTTAGTCCAATTGAAATTCAAATTAGATTTATCCACACTAGCAAAACTCAATATTTATTTACTTGCCCCAGGTTTTATTTTTAATCGACTGTATCATACAGAATTAAATCTTGAGCTATTTGGCACGGTGATTGGTTTTTTGATAGTTTTTGCTTTTATTGTGTTTATCATCAGTCAACTGTTGGCGAAAGTATTACATATGCCAAAAGAAAAGCAAACGATTTTTACAAACAGTGGGATGTTTATAAATTCAGGTAATTACGGCATACCTGTGAATGATTTAGTGTTCCAAGGTGACCCATTTGCGATGTCGATTCAAGTATTGATGTTGACGTTTCAAAACATCTTTTTGTTTTCCTATGGAATATTTTCGCTGAATAAAAATCAAAAGGGTAAACTGCGAGCTCTGTTAGGTTATTTTCGTATGCCTGTCTTGTACGCGCTACTAGCTGGCATTTTGTTTAATTATTTCAATATTGACTTGCCTAATGTGATTATTGTCCCAACCGATTATATTGCGAATGCGATGGTCGCTTTTGCTTTAACGACGTTAGGAGCACAAGTAGCTGTCATTAATGTAAAGTCGGCGATGATTGATGTGTATATGAGTTTGCTCTTAAGGTTATTGATTGGTCCAATGGTGGCTTATCTCATTATTCTCGTAACGGGTCTAGACGGTGTGATGGCACAAGCCTTGTTTATTGGCTCAGCGATGCCAACATCCGTAAACAGTGCCATTATTGCACAAGAGTATAGTCAATATAAAGATTATGCCTCACAAGTCGTTCTTGTCTCCACGTTATGTAGTTCAGTGACGGTTAGTGTGATTATTTACTTGTCGGGCTATCTATTTTAAAGTTAATGACTTATCAACTGTAGAAAAACATGTGTCAGGTAAAGAGCAATGAGCGCAAAGAACATGAAGTGACGATACTAACAATGAAAAGAAAGAGGTAAACTTATGACAGAGACAGTAGAAATAAAGATAGATCATCGATTGGTCAAACAATATTATGAAGGGTACCAACATATTCCGAAATCATTAAGTCCAGTATTAGAGGATCTTAAAACAGAAGGTGTCTATTTAGATTTAATGACACCGGAAGGTGTCTTTATTGCCAGAGGGTATCACGGTCATCAAAATAAAGGCTATGGTTGGGTCTTTACGCGAGACGCCTCTGTCTATTTAACGACAGATTGGTTAAGACAGTTATTTAGCGATGCGATTGGCAAACGTCAAAAACTGTTTCGTGATGAAGGAACAACGGCTTTTCGTCTCTTCAATGGAGAAGGTGATGGGCTTGGGGGGATCAGCATTGATTTATACAATGATTGTGCGCTCGTTCAGTGGTATAGCTTGGGGATTTATGAACATCGTGCCAATATTTTAGACGCCTTAGAAGCGGCTTATCCCGTCAAAGCCATTTATCAAAAGAAACGCTTCCGTGAAGGGGGTAAATATATTGAGGCGGATGATTTCGTAAGAGGTGAACGTGTGGAGTTTCCGATTATGGTTAAAGAGAACGGGGTTTGGTTTAATGTGGATTTAAATGATGGACCAATGACCGGTATCTTTTTAGATCAACGCGAAGTAAGAGAGCGGATTAGAGAGCAGTACAGTCAAGGAAAGACGATGTTAAATGCCTTCTCTTATACGGGTGCTTTCTCTGTCTATGCGGCACTAGGAGGCGCAGATAAAACGACGAGTGTTGATTTAGCTAAGCGTAGCCTGCCGATGACGATTGCGCAGTTTAGTGCGAACGGTATTGACTTTGAAGCACAGGACATTCGGGTCATGGATGTCTTTAATTATTTTGATTATGCGTTAAAACACGCCCTCACCTATGACCTTGTTGTCCTTGACCCACCGAGCTTTGCCCGGTCGAAAAAGCGCGTCTTTAGTGTACAAAAAGATTATGTCGCGTTACTAGAACAAGCCCTCCAGTTAACAAAGAGTGGTGGCGTCATTGTCGCATCAACGAATTACAGTGGATTTGATATGAAAAAATTTAAGCAATTTATTAAACGTGCGTTTCATAATCAACAGGCGACTTATAAAATTTTAGAAACGTACTCACAGCCGGAAGATTTTCCGTATGATGAAACCTTTAAAGAAAGCCATTACTTAAAAGTGGTGTTTATACAAAAATTAAGTTAATATATCAAGCCGCTCTTCTAACATTATCTTTGCTAGAAGCGCGGCTTTTTAATTACGGCGGATCAAATGTATGAAAAGATACAGGAAAATGACTTAATTTTGAATAAAATGTTGAGTTTCACTGAAAATTGTGAATAAATACACAAATAAAGCGTTTACAAAGTCGGAGTTATGTGGTAATTTAAAGAAAAAGGAGTGAGAAATTTGTCGAGTTCACCACATTGTTCATCTATTACATTAGCTACTGTCGTTAACCATCTGTTTTGTCGATCGATCTCGCATTCACATCAACGTCTTAACTATTTTTTGAACAGCATTTTAGAAGAGACATTGAGTGGTCCTATTAGTGAGATTGTCTATATTCGTCAAAACCAAAGACCGGAAGACACGCATCATTTAGAGACACAGCTCCATGTCAAAGCAAGAACGACAAAACAAGAACATTTAGATATTTATCTTTATGTTAAACATGAAACATATAGTAACCAATTTCAGCTGTTTGAGCATCCAACGACATACGAACAATTTACTATTAACACACCTTTTCACCTCATCAAGAAAACCTACTTTATTAAGCTTGCCAATTTCAATTTACTTCAAGAGTGTCCTCACTATCATACTGTTTATCGTTATAAAGACTTTGAAGCACATACGACGCTAAAAGATGTAGAAGAAATGCATTATTTAGAGTTGCCAAAGTTTAATGACCCCCACCTTGATTCGCCACTACAACGTTGGATGGGCCTATTCAAACATATTCTGCATTCGATGGATATTGAGAGGCCTTTACCTGACCTATTGCAGGACGATGCACTTATTTATGAAAGTTACCAACTTATAACCCAAATGCCATTTAATGATACACAAGAGGTCCATGACCGTCCAAGTATAAACCAATCTGGGCATGACCAAAAGCTTTTAAAACTCGGCAAACAAACAGGTGCATGGGCGGAAAGAAGTAAGATTGCAACCAATATGATTAAAGAAGGATTTAAATATCAAATGATTATGAGTTTAACAAATGTGACTGAAAAGCAATTAGATCAATTAGCGGTAGATTTTTATCGTTATGATTAACATCCCAATTAATTTACCCAATCCTATCATGAGAATATCGGGTGATCAAAATAGTGCATCAAAGGTTTTAACCACATATGTCAATTACCCCCCACTTAAACGCTAACGCGTTTTGAAGTGGGGGCTTGTAAAAGCCCTAATTGTCTAGCCTAAGTCTTTCGAGGACTACGTTAGAAAAGTGAATACGGCTTTGTATGATTCCCTAGTACATTTTGTCGTTCAGGCGCTGTAACAACTCTGAGAGGTAGGAGTGGTCAACCTGTTGCACGAAGCTTTTCTAACATTGGCGAAGGGAAACTAACTCTAAAAGGAGGACGAATCTTGAGAGTATTCGTCAAATCAATGCGAGGGTCCAATTTGGACCCTTGTAAAAACCAAAAAGCAAGACAGTTACTCAAAGAAAAGAAAGCCAAAATTATAAGCTACAAACCTTTTACGATTCAAATGTTAATACCGACAGGAGAGACAACACATGAATCGCATGTCGGTATTGATTTAGGCGCTAAGTACACAGGTGTTGCGATTACGCAAGAAGATAGAGTCTTAGCAAAAGGCGACATTGAATGTCGCCAAAATGTAAAGGGACTACTTGAAACTAAAAAAATCTACCGAAGAAGCAGACGCTCTCGTAAAACACGTTATAGAAAATGTAAATTCAAACATAAAACAACGCGTGTTTTCTCGAACAAGAAAGGGAAATGGGTTAAGAAAAAACTTTCTTTTACAAGCCCTAGACCGAAGGGGTGGCTACCACCTAGTCTTGAAAGTCGTACACAAAACCTATTCTTTTGGATTGATACCTTTACTTCCCTTTTACCGAAGGTAAAAGTGCATATTGAAGTTGGGAAGTTTGATGTCCAAAAGATGAAAAATCCAGACATTCAAGGAAAAGCTTATCAAGAAGGGGATACCTTTGGGTATCATAATATCCGTTACTTTGTTTTTGCGCGTGACAACTACACCTGTCAAGTGTGCAAGAAAAAAGGGAACATTCTTAACATGCATCATATTATCTATCGAAGCCATGGTGGAAGCGATGCACCTTCAAACTTAATTAGCGTATGCACAGATTGTCACACAAGCGACAATCACAAAAGAGGACACATTCTTTGGCACTGGATGGAGAAAAGAAAAAAAGTACCCACCTATAAAGAACCGCCATTCATGAATACCCTAAGAATACGCACGTTTCGTAGATATCCTGATGCTAGAATCATCTACGGTTCTGAAACAACGCCAAGAAGAAAAGAACTTCATCTAGAGAAGACACATTATAATGACGCGATTGCCATATCGGCCATCCAACAAATCAAACAAAATCCAAATTCTATGTTTTATATCAAACAATTCAGAAAGAAAAAACGTTCTTTACACGAAGCGACAGCTAGAAAAGGTCGAAAGAACAAGAACCTAACAAAAAAACGCAACAAAAAAAATACAAAAGAAATGAAAGGTATTCATTTGAATAACACTGTACGCATTTTTGGAAAAGTTGGCTTTGTTAGCGGATTTACCACCTCGGGTCTTTATATCAAAGACACCCACAATGTATATATCACAAAACCGGGAAAGACATACAAACAAGTCGGTTTCAAAGATGTGACAGTGAAAAATCATAACAACAATTGGCAATTCATCTCCCACCTAGCTCCTGACGGAGCTTGAGGAAGGAGACTTCTTGCCTAAGTTCGTTAAATAACTATTGACTTCCCTTTGAAATCAGCGTAAAGTATCATCATATGTGAATTTTTAGGGGGATAACGATTTTGAACAAACAAGAAGTAAAAATTACAACGGCTGATCCGTCTGCCTTAGGTTTATTCGGTTTGGCGATGGTCACACTTGTCGCATCATCACAAAAGTTAGGTTTAACTGAAGGAGTATCAAACATTATTCCGTGGGCATTTTTCTTAGGTGGATTAGCGCAACTCTTTGCGGCGACACAAGATGCAAAACACAATAATATTTTCGGTACGACAGCTTTTGGCGCTTTCGGGTTATTTTGGTTTGGCGTTGGATTTACGTGGTTAATTGATATGGGGGCGTTTGGTGAAGCGTTGATGGCACAAAGTGATCCACGCCAACTCGGTGTTGCCTTTATTGGTTACCTGATCTTTAGTGTCTTCATGACCGTTGGTGCAATGGAAACACATAAAGTATTATTCTTTATTTTTGTCTTTATTGATTTCTTATTTATTGGTTTATCATTAAGTAGCTTTGGTATCTGGTACGAAGGCACACATATGCTTGCGGCCGTCAGTGAATTACTAATTGCTTTATTATCATTCTATGGCAGTGCCGCTGTTGTTTTAAATACACACTTTGGTCAAGTTGTTTTACCTGTCGGCCAACCTTTTGGCGTATTTAAAAAACCAGCAAAAGTAAAAAAAGTAGCGTAAGAGCAACAGTCAACGAATCTGTGTCGCCACGGTTCGTTTGACTGTTTATTTTTTTGTCTTCCTTTTCCGCACGTGGATTGAATAAGTAATAATAAGTAGAGGTATTAGGTTGTCATGGAATCATTGCGAGTAAGTGTCGACGAGACGAAAAGCATAATTTTTGACTTATGACACCGTGTCATATATACTTTAACAGTATTAAAGTGACACGGTGTCATTTTAATGTGATAAGGAGAGAACGTTATGCCCAAACAGACATTTTTTAATTTAGATGGTGATAAAAGAGAGACATTAATTGAAGCATTAAAGAAAGAATTTTCACGCGCGAATGTGCACGAGGCTTCAATTAGTAATATCGTCAAACATGCCGGTATTCCTCGGGGGAGCTTTTATCAATATTTCGAGGATAAAGAAGATGCTTTTTTGTATGTGTTAGAAAGCTACGGTAAAATTAATAAGGAGTGGTTAAAAGCCTATTTAAAAGAGACAAATGGTGATCTATTTGAGACGTCAGCGCTATTATTCAGACGTTTGTTGGAAAATTATTCAACAAAAGAGCACTATCAATTGTTTCGACATGCGTTTCTTAATATGAATCATAAAATTGAGCAAGCCTTTACGAGTGATAAGGTTAAAGAGGATATGAAAAGAAATATGGAAGAACTCGTTCAATATGTTGATTACTCAATCCTACTCGTTGATACAAGAGAGGAACTCTTCCATTTACTTAAAATAATTAAAGCGGTGACCTTCCATAACTTTATTGAAACGTTTGCCCATCAGATATCGATTGATGAAGCATGCCAACAATACCAACTGGAATTAACCATGCTTAAACGCGGGTTATTAAAAAATACAGACTTTATAACGAAGGGGAACGACAAAGATGAGTAAGTTAAAGTTAGTGGATATCGATAAAAGTTACCGTACTGGTGACCGGTATCTGCATGTTTTAGACAAAATATCGTTAGAATTTAGAGAGAGTGAATTTGTTTCTATTTTAGGACCCTCGGGTTCTGGTAAAACAACGTTACTTAACGTGATTGGTGGTCTGGATCATTATGATTCAGGTGACTTGATCATCAATAACCAATCAACCAAGCATTTTCATGATAAAGACTGGGATAGTTACCGCAACCGTTCCATTGGTTTCGTCTTCCAGACGTATAACTTGATTGGTCACCAATCCGTCTTGCAGAACGTAGAAATTGCGATGACACTCTCAGGTGTATCAGCAGATGAGCGGAAACAACGAGCGAAGAAAGCATTAGAAGAGGTCGGGCTAGAAGATCATATTAATAAAAAGCCTAATCAACTCTCAGGAGGACAAATGCAGCGGGTGGCGATTGCCCGTGCGCTTGTCAATAACCCTGATATTATTTTAGCGGATGAACCGACAGGGGCACTTGATTCAACCACAAGTACCCAAGTCATGGATATTTTACGAGAAGTGGCTAAAACGCGTCTCGTTATTATGGTGACCCATAATGAAGATATTGCCACAGAATATTCTACGCGAATTATTCGCTTTTTAGATGGTCATATTCAGTCAGATAGTGATCCATTAACGGATGATTTGACGGATGAACCAGTAATTATTAACAAAAAGAATAAAAAGACATCGATGTCAATGACAACAGCCTTGTCACTTTCTTTTAAAAACTTGTTAACGAAAAAAGGGCGGACGATTTTAACCGCTTTTGCGGGTAGTATTGGGATTATTGGTGTGGCGTTAGTACTTGCCCTCTCAAATGGTTTAACGGAAGAACTTGACGTTGTGCAAGGTGAGGCGTTAAGTAACTTCCCGATTATGATAGATACAAATGAACAACTAGCTGATTTAACACAAGCAGGTCCTCCGGGCACAATGGACGATTCCGATGGTTTAACGGCTTTTCCTGACTCCGATGAATTAGTCACATATGACCCGTCAGAAAGTATGCAACTGCATAAAAACGTTCTAACAGATGACTTCTTAGCTCATGTAGAGGCAATGGAAGACGAGTTCCCTGATGCGGTTGACAGTATCAGTTATCGCCAAGGTGTGGGGGTTAATCTACTTACTAGTGGTGATGATGGTATCACAAAATTTGATACTACAGCGCAACAAAGCCAGGGCTTTGGACCGCCAATGATAGGAAGTACGCATTGGCAAGAGATGCCGACGAACACGGATTTTGTGTTGGACGTGTATGACTTAATGGGTGAAGGCTCACGCCTACCAGAAAATGAAAATGAAATATTACTGGTCATTGATGAATACAATCGTTTAAGTACGTCATTCTTTGATAAGTTAGGAATGGATCCTGAAGCGGATTATGCACTCACTGATTTTATTGGCCAAGATGTATTAAAAGTTATTCCAAATGATAGTTTTTATGTTGAAGAAGGCCCAATCTTTAGAGAGATTGCGCCAACCCGATATGAAGATGTCTATAATGAAGACGCAGGTAAAACATTAACGGTTACAGGTATTCTCCGGCTAAAAGAAGGAGAAGAATCAGGTATCTTTGATGAAGGCTTTGTGTATACCCGTGCCTTAACAGATTATTTACTTGAACAAGCAAATGACTCTGAAATTGCTCAAGCTCAAGAAGAGAGCGACGTGAATGTTTTAACGAATCAAGCATTCCAAGATGATTATGCAAAAGAGACAGCCTTGATTTACTTAGGAGCGGTGTCACGTCCGGTAGGGATTGATATTTATCCGAAGAATTTTGAAGCCAAGGACGATATCAAGGCTTATTTAGACGATTACAATGAAGGCTTACCAGAAGAGGAACAAATCATTTATAATGATTTAGCAGAATTAATTGGTAATATTATGACCGATTTGATTAATACAGTCACTTACGTGCTTGTTGGTTTTGCGGCTATTTCTTTAGTTGTCTCAACGATTATGATTGGCATTATTACTTACGTATCTGTTATTGAAAGAACGAAAGAGATTGGTATTTTACGCAGTGTCGGTGCGCGTAAAAAAGATATCTCTCGTGTCTTTAATGCTGAAACACTAATTGTTGGCTTTATCTCTGGTTCACTCGGGGTGGGATTAAGTTATCTCTTGATTATCCCTATTAATCAACTGATTGAACAAGTGACGGATACAGCGAATGTTGCTTCACTTGCGCCAACAGCTGCAACAGTATTAATTGTAGGTAGTATGATTCTTACATTAGTTGCAGGTGTCATACCATCACGCATGGCAGCGAAGAAAGATCCTGTTGTTGCTCTTCGAACAGAATAATTAGGGCTTAATTGAATAAGACAAAAAGGGGAAAGAGCAAAATAGCTCTTTCCCCTTTATTAAATCGATATCCTCATTGCAAAAAAACTGATTGACCCAAGATCCGTCTCTTTTCGAAGATTCTGAGAAAAGAATTGGTCACTTAAAGCACGCAAACGCTCTGTTTCGTTTAGTTGCGCATAAAATAGTAATGTTAGAAAAACGCATGCATAATTGTAAGTAAGTGTTATAATCATAATTGACAATTATTTTAATTTAAATAACGTGTTATATACTTTTTATAAAATTTTGTAAGCGCTTAATTGATTCTGTGTACATCTAGATTATATTCACATGATAGATTTATCAGTCTAAAAAATAATAATGGAAGGTATTTCATTTTAAAAAATTGTTCTTGCTATACTTGTATTTTCCATCTTCTTTAGTAACCAGTACGCTGTTAGTGCTTCGCAATTAGGGTCGCTAGGTCATTGGTATTCTGCAACGAATCATACGATTGGTAGGTGGAGAACTGCACCATTAACTGGATACAGAGTTTTAGGGATACAAGATAGCCAAGATTTCACTACAAGTGCGCTTTTAAGTCATGTAAATCATGCTAGGAATCAGTGGGGAAGAGCTAATATTACAATCGGTACCACAACTAACATCAATAATGCCACACTTAAAATGTATGGTGGAAGTCTTCAAGGTTTACTGAGCCAATTCTCCGGCATATCGTCTGAACATACAGGCCTGGTCATTCGACTAATCAATATCGCAATGCGATTACCCGTGAGCTTGGACATGCTTTAGGATGGTTTGGGCATTCCGGTTCATCAACAGACATCATGTCTCCGACAAATTCTACAAGAACCATTCTTACAAATAGGAATATCCAGCACTTAAGTCCGATTTATGCATATTAAAATAAGGAGGTTTAATCATGACATTTAAAAAAACGATCATGGTTCTTGCCACTGTAGGTCTGATAGCTTTTTTCATAATGGAAACCACAGATAAGACCGGAGGTGATGAATCAACAGTGCCTAGAGAGATGGAAACAGCAGAAAATGTGGCTGATTCTAGTCATTCCCCAGATGCTGCACAGTTTATAATGGAGTTTGAGACCATTGATGATTATGTCCTACATTCTGATGTGATTGTGACTGGTCGTGTGGTTGATGTTTCGTATATGGATAATGGATTTGACGAGGCTGTAGTGGAAGTTAAAGATCAACTCAGAGGACATTCAGATACGCATATTAATCTTTATACTGTTAATGGGATTCTGAGTGAGGGACAAGAACGTTTAATGTTTTTATCTCGAAATGTAAGCAACCTTTATCCGGCGCCACTCCACGCCTTAGTAGGTGAAGGACATTTCTTCATTACAGAAGATAATAAAGTGACGCACAATAATCCACAGTTAGAAAATGATTTACCCCTACCTGAACTAATAAAAGAAATCGCTCAATCGGAATTCATTGACGCGCCACATCCACTTCGTGAACGACCATCGGAAAATAGAACAAACAGTACAGTAAAGAATCCAACCATTGACTATTTAATGGCTCAATCAGATTTTGTTGTCTATTTACAAGTTGACAATATTTCGGAAAACCATAAATATTTTAACGTTTTAGATGCGAATATTCTAAACCAAATTAATTTGACTGATGATGTTACGTTTGAATTCGAAAAAAAGACAATACTGGAATTGCCCGCTTACGTTAAGGAGGGTGAGAATTACCTCGTCTTTTATCAACTGGTTGAAGGTCACTATGATATGACAACAAGAGAGGGCAGTGTCATCAGTGAACAAGAAGTAGCATTTGGTGAGGCAGCAAAAGAACTAAATATCAACAAATAAGAAAATATGCCAATAGGCGTGTTAATCAATGCAAATACATTGCCTAACACGCCTATTGGCTTACTTCACAAAAAAATACGAACAAAAATACCAATCTCAAGGGATTTTCCGACCTTTTTAATCAGATTTGAAAATAATTTTCTTGAATTATAAAGTCACATCATAAATTTTAAAAAAAGAGGTAAAAAAGGTTTATTGAAACTTAAAGCGGGAATAGATTAGTACAAGGCAAATGCATCTATTGTTATTTCTATGATGGCATACAGAATAGACATAACAGCTAAATGTGTAAAGAAACATTTAGAATGAGATGCGATCTGCACAGCCTTGGCGGAAAATTTGACCATACTGGCGTCAAAAGACTCGTCAGATTGTGATGACATATCATTAGGTGAAAAAGATTTACTAATGAGACATCGTAGACAAAAGAAGACTCATTTTCGTGAAAGTGCACGTGAAAACTGTCAAGGTAATGTTGCGGATTGAATCGCAAACATGTTCAACCCACAGAATAGGGTAAGACAGTTAAAAGAAGCCTTCAATTGTGACGGGTTAGTACGTCAGCAGTAAATGCTACACGCACCTCGACAATTGAATAGGAAACCAACAAATTTTCCGCAAACGTCTCCTAGCGTATAAAGGGAGACACAAAAGAGAAGCACGCTCATTAATTTGAGCGTGTTTTTCTTTTGGGGAAATTCTAGCGGATGAAACGAGTTAAATTCAATGGGGCTGTAAGTGTATCGTCATGACAACAAGAGCTATATAAAAATGCTGTCGTAAAAACTTATAAAGAAAACGTTTACATAACAAAAGTGTGGTGTTATAATATGGTTAACGTTAATGCAATCGCTTGCATTTAAAGCGCATAGAATATTTCTTTAGTGAAAAAGTATCGCTGTGCAAATTTGCGCAGGTAATATTTTGAGAGGGATATTTTTTTACATATCTGTGCAAGCGGTTTCTTGGCGAACAATATAAGAGGAGTGTGTTCACATGAAAGGAAATTGGAAACTGTTATTGGTTGGTTTGGTGGCATTTATGTTGGTATTAACAGCATGCGCATCAGACACGGTTGATGAAGGTAATGGGGGAAATGAAACAGGCACTGGTTCAGGATCTGATTCAGGTGATGATTCAACCGATAAAGTCAATGTTGATATCTTTCAGTTCAAAGTAGAATTCAAAGATCAATTTGAAGAATTAGTGCAATTGTACATGAACGAAAATGAAGATGTGAATTTAAGTGTCCAAACAGTCGGTGGTGGGAATGATTACGCGGCCTCACTTAAGGCACAAATGGCATCAGGTAATGAGCCTGTCATCTTTAACATTGGTGGCCCGACAGAGTTAGATGAATATCGTGAGTACTTAACGGATTTATCTGATACTGAGGCAGCTTCCCTTGCTTTAGATGGCACACTAAATGGCGTAGAGGAAGATGGTGCTGTTTACGGTTTACCATTTGCACAAGAAGGTTATGGTCTTATTTATAATAAAGAAATCTTTGATGCTGTGGGTATTGATGCGTCAACACTCACAACATTTGATGCATTAGAAGCCGCATTTAAACAAATTGATGAACAAAAAGACGAATTAGGTTTAGAAGCAGTTGTCGCTTTACCTGCTTCAGAGCTATGGGTCATGGGTAACCACTTAGCTAACAATTATATTGCTCCGGAATTTAACAATGATATTTTAACGGCATTTGAAGCAGAGTCAATCTCATTTGAATATGCAGATCAAATGAAACGTATGTTAGATCTACAAAATGAGTACTCTGTTCAACCGGTACTTAGTTTAGATTACTCTATGCAAGTTGAGCAATTATTCTCAACCGGTAAAGTTGCGGTGATTCAACAAGGTAACTGGATTTATCCAACGGTTGAACAAATGGATGAAGATTTCGCGAAAAATGGTATTGGTATGATGGCGATGCCATTTGAAGGGGATTATGAAGGTCACTTACCTGTAGGTGTGCCACAATACTGGGTTGTGAATCAAAATGCTTCGGATGAAGAAATCCAAGCCGCAAAAGCTTTCCTTGACTGGATGTATACATCTGACACAGGTAAAGACTTTGTATTAGATGAATTTAAATTTATTCCAGCATACGATGGTTATGATGCCAGTCGTATTGCTGATCCATTATCACAAGATGTTTACAGCTATTCAGTGGATGGGAAAACGATTGGTTGGACATTTATGGCGACACCTGTAGGTTGGAATGAAGATGTATTAGCAACAGAATTCCAAAAATATTTAGCAGGTGACACAACGTTTGATGAAGCGTTAGAAGTCGCGAAAGAAAGCTGGGCAAGCTCTAGACAATAATGATATGGCTAAGCGACTGACATATTGAAAAAATATGCCAGTCGCTTAGGTTTAAAAGGGAGGATCAGCTCATGACAAATAAAAATATATCGTTTTGGCTCTTTATATTGCCGGCATTATTTGCACTATCTGTCGTTGTTTTTTATCCATTCTTGTATGGCTTTTATTATACATTCACCGATTGGAACGGCTTAACAGCGACGACATTTTTAGGGTTTGAAAATTATATCAAGGTGTTTCAAGATGAAAGTTTCACCGATGCAATTTGGTTTACAATTAAATTTGCCATTGTGTCGATTATTTTAGTGAATATTATTGGTCTAGGTCTCGCCGTACTCGTGACGCAAAAGATGAAAATTAATAATGGTCTTCGGACAATTTTCTTTATGCCGAACTTAATCGGTGGCTTGATTTTAGGTTTCATTTGGCAGTTTATTTTTAAAAGTGGTTTTGATGCGGTTGGTCGATTACTGGACCTGGAGTTTTTACAAGGTTGGCTTGCCACCACAGAGACTGGTTTTTGGGGTCTTGTGATTTTAAATGTTTGGCAATATGCCGGCTACATAATGATTATCTATATTTCGTATTTACAAAGTGTGCCTGAGGAATTATTAGAAGCAGCTGAAATTGATGGGGCCAGTGTTTTCCAACGGTTCTGGCGCATTAAGTTTCCACTTGTGGCACCAGCATTTACAGTCAGTCTCTTTTTAACACTGTCGAATGCCTTTAAATTATATGACCAAAACCTAGCCCTTACGAACGGTGGACCTTATGGTTCCACTGAAATGTTGGCGATGGAAATATATCAAACAGCTTTTTCGCGTTATGAAATGGCCTTTGCGCAATCAAAAGCGGTGATTTTCTTTATTTTAGTCGCGGCCGTTGCGGTAACACAAGTGTACTGGAATAAAAAACGGGAGGTTGACATGTAATGCATCAGAAAAAGAAACGTTATAAAATGTGGCTCACAATCATCGGTCTCACGATTGCGCTTATATGGCTCTCACCGTTTTATCTCATGATTGTGAATGCTTTTAAGACAAAGTTTGACATCTTTAATAATGTGCTTGCTTTACCTGAGGCTTTCACACTCGATAACTTTAAACAGGCTTATATTGATTTAGATTTTCTTAATGCGCTAACCAACTCATTAATCGTCTCCGTATCCAGCATTCTGATTATCATCATCTTTTCATCGATGGCAGCTTACGCCCTTTCAAGAAATAAAAGCAGACTTAGTGGCGGGATCTTCTTGATTTTTGTCGCGGCGATGTTGATTCCGTTTCAATCGGTGATGATTCCGTTAATCTCTATTTTCGGTAAGGTTAACATGCTGAATACATCAGGTTTAATCTTTATGTATCTTGGCTTTGGTTCGAGTTTATCTATTTTCCTCTACCACGGAGCAGTGAAAGGGATTCCGGTATCGCTTGATGAAGCAGCGATGATTGATGGCGCCTCACGTTGGACAATCTTCTGGAAAATTATTTTCCCGATGCTTAAGCCAATTACGATGACCGTGATGATTTTAAACGTCATTTGGATTTGGAATGATTATCTCTTGCCGTCGCTTGTCTTAAGTCAAGCTTACGCAACGATCCCACTACGCATGTTCTTCTTCTTCGGACAATATACGAAGCAGTGGCATCTAGCGCTGGCTGGTTTAACGCTTGCGATTATTCCGGTCATTCTTATTTACTTCTTTGCCCAAAAACATATCATTAAAGGTGTGGCAGATGGAGCGGTGAAGTAAAGGAATGTGATGAAGAAAAGATAAAAAGATAAAAAGACATGGAGCGGGCTTAACCTTACTCCATGTCTTTTTTAATGGCTTTTCCGGTATTTACTCGGTGATAGTTGATATTCCCTGGTGAAAAGGCGATGAAAGTAAGGATAGTTTCCGAAGCCACACGTAAAAGCAATTTGCTCGAGGGTCATATTCGTATATTTCATTTGATTGATGGCCGCTTCTAATTTGATGTGTTGAGCGTACTGGATCATCGTCTTATCCGTATGGTCTTTAAATAAATGACTGGCACGGGATACGCTTAAATCGACTGCCGACGCGACATCTTCAAGTGTCAGCGGTTCAAGCGCATGTTCTTCTATATAACGCATCATCCGTGTCACAATAAATGGCCGCTGAATCGAGTGACGCGCCTTTATTTCTTGTTCAATCATCAACATGATGCTTTTAAATAGATGCGTGTTCAAGTCGTGATTTTGTTCATGACTCGGACGTAAATTTTCCGTTGATAATAAGCGCCACAATGTGACAATCGTATCGGTTGATGATAGCGCAGCAAAATCCGGTCGGTCAAGCTTTTCCCACCAACGCTGTAACCAATCCCCCGTAACAAGCAAATGATAATCCCCGCTTAATTGATTCGGTTCAATCGTGAGTTCATAGTGCGTGTTGGGCGGGACGAAGATGATGGATCCTTGTTCTAGTTGGTACGTATTCTTACGAATCGTTGTTTCACCTTTTCCTTCAGTTTGGACGCGAATTAAAAAGTGATCAAAACCGTCACGACGCAAGTCGTGGTAACCATCTGTGTGTGATGAGTAACTACAGTGATCAATGTGCATAAAAAGATTCCTCCATTTGTAGCAAGATAGGATATGAATTCATCATATCATCTATATGAAAAAAGAGAAAGAGACGGTAAGATAAAGTTAATCAAATAAAACGTAAGTGAAATCAGATAATGAAAACGTTTAATAAAAAGGAGCGAATACTAATGAAAACATTAAAAGTAGGTATCATTGGATGCGGGAACATTTTCCCGATGCACGCAGCGAGTGTCATGGAAAGAGACGATGCAGAACTTGTCGCGGTGTGTGACGTGAAAAAAGACCGTGCGGATGAAAAAGCGAAGCAATTAAATACAAAAGCATATGATGATTACGAAGAAATGATGGATGCTGAACAGCTTGACGTTGTGCATATTTGCTTGCCGCACTATTTACACGCACCAGCAACATTAGCTGCGACAAAAAGAAAGATTCATGTGATGACAGAAAAGCCGATGGCGATCAATTATGAAGATGCCAAAGCCATGATCGACGGTGCAAAGGAAAACGGCGTCACGCTCGGTGTTATTTTCCAAAATCGTTACAACCCAGGTTCACAATTAATCAAGAATATGTTGACTTCAGGTGAATTAGGTGCCGTGAAGTCTGGTAAATTACAAGTCACATGGGACCGATCGGATGCATACTATCAAAACAGTGATTGGAAAGGAACATGGGATAAAGAAGGCGGCGGTGTCATTATTGACCAAGCGATTCATACAATGGATTTAATGCGCTGGTTCGTTGATAGTGAATTAAAGTATGTTGATGCCTCAATCAGTAACCGTGCGCATGAAATCATTGAGGTGGAAGATGCGGCTGAAGGCGTTATCGCTTATAAAAATGGTGTTGTAACAGCCTTCCATGCGATTAATTACTATACGTATGACGCCCCCGTTGAAATTGAATTGCACTGTGAAAAAGGTGTGGCGAAGATGGTTGCGGATAAAGCAACGGTAACTTTACATGATGGACGTACTTTTATTGCGGATCATAACCCCCTTGAAACATTCACGTATGATTCTGGTGTGAAAGGGTATTGGGGTGTCAGTCACGTAAAACAGATCAATAATTATTATGATGTGCTCCAAGGAAAAGCCAAAGAATTATACATCCCAGCTGAAGAAGCATTGAAGACGCAACAAATGATCAATGCGGTGTATCAATCAGGAAAAGAAAGACAACGTGTAAATTTCTAAAAACAGTCATTTGTATCATATAACATGAGAAAAGATAAAAGGGAGGCTATTAGGATGAAAGTCTTAGTTTGGAATGAAAATAGACACGAACAAAAAAATCCAAAAGTCAGTGAGATTTACCCGGAAGGTATTCACGGGGCAATTAAAAGCTTTTTGACAGAGGCAGGTCACGAGGTCACAACGGCCACATTGGATGAAGAAAACCATGGGTTATCCGATCATTTATTAAATCAAACGGATGTATTAATTTGGTGGGGACACCTTGCTCACGATGAAGTAAAGGATGAGTGGGTAGAAAAGATTCAACAACGTGTATTAGATGGCATGGGCTTATTAGTCCTTCACTCAGGTCACTTCTCCAAAATCTTTAAAAAGCTTATGGGAACCAGTTGTGATTTAAAATGGCGTGAAGCGGATGATAAAGAACGTCTATGGGTGATTGATCCGACTCACCCAATCGTTTCTGGGTTAGGGAGTTATATTGAGCTTGAAAAAGAAGAAATGTACGGGGAGCATTTTGATATTCCAGCCCCCGATGAATTAGTCTTTGTGAGTTGGTTTGAAGGCGGGGAAGTCTTTAGAAGCGGGGCGACATATAAACGTGGACGTGGGAAAGTCTTTTATTTTAGACCAGGTCATGAGACGTATCCGACGTACCATAATAAAGAGATCCAAACCGTCATTAAAAATGCCGTTCAATGGTTGAACGTAACGGACACAAATCAGCCGACATATGGTAACAGCGAGCCACTAGAATCTATTTCAAAGAAGGGATGAGGATATGATACCAGTAGCAATCCAACTCTTCACTTTACGTGAAGCGTGTGAACGAGATATGAAACAGACATTAGAACGAGTGAAAGCCATCGGCTTTCAAGGCGTCGAACTTGCCGGTTATGGTAATTTAACGGTAGAGGAAGTAAAAGAAACGCTTGATGACTTAGATTTAGAAGTCGCGGGGAGCCACGTCCCGCTAACAGACTTGATTAATCATTTAGATAAAGTCATTGACGAACAAAAATTATTAGGGAATACCCGCGTGGTTTGTCCGTTTATCTTACCAGAAGACCGAACCCATGAATTTTATCAAGATTTACCATCAGTCTTACAGTCGATTCAACTGGAACTTCAATCACATGGCATGGACTTACTGTATCATCACCATGATTTTGAGTTAGAACCTTATAATGACGGTGAGAACGTTCTCGAATACTTACTAAGAACAGTCAATGGGCTAAAACTAGAGTTAGATGTCTATTGGATTCAAAAAGCGAATGAAGATCCGATTGAGTGGATCAACAAATATAAAGACCAACTCGAATTGGTTCATTTAAAAGATATGACCAAAGATGAACGAGCAACCTTTGCACCGTTAGGTACCGGTCGGACAGACTTATCTACTATCTTAACGACAGCAACACCTGATTTTTGGATTGTTGAACAAGATCAAACCGAAGGCGATCCATTTGAAGCCATTCAAACAAGTATGACGTTTTTAAAATATGAAGGAGTGATTTGAATATGAGTAAATTAAAAGTAGCAGTCATTGGTTGTGGGAGTATTAGTAAACATCGTCACCTTCCAGAGTATCATCAGAATGACGAAGTCGAAATTGTGGCATTATGTGATATCGTTGCCTCACGTGCAGAGGCGGTAAAGGAAGTATACGGCGGTACAGTTTATACCGATTATAAGGAACTATTAAAGAATGAAACAATTGATCTTGTCAGTGTGTGTTTACCAAATGCCCTGCATGCACCAGTCTCGATTGCGGCGCTTGAAAGTGGCGCTCATGTGTTATGTGAAAAACCGATGGCAACAACGAAAGAAGAAGCAGAAGCGATGATTGAAGCAAGTGAGAAGAGCGGTAAAACATTAATGATTGCTCACAATCAACGGTTTGTTCGCTCGCATAAAAAGGCAAAAGAACTGATCGCAGAAGGAGCGATTGGAAAAGTATATAGCTTCCGTACGACGTTTGGGCATGGTGGTCCAGAAGGTTGGAGTGTTGACGGTAAAGATTCATGGTTCTTTAGAAAAGAAGACGCGGTAATTGGTGCGATGGGAGATTTAGGCGTCCATAAAGCTGACCTTATTCGCTATATTCTAGGTGAAGAGTTTACCGATGTATCAGCGATGGTTGAAACGAATGCGAAAGATAATATTACGGTAGATGATAACGCTGTGTGTCTCTTAAAGAGTACTTCAGGAGTGATTGGCACATTAACAGCGAGTTGGGCATATAAAGTGAACGAAAGTAATGCCACTGTTATTTACGGGGAAAAAGGTGTGTTACGTCTTGAAGATGATCCAAATTATAGCTTGATTGCCACGTATACGGATGGCAGTAAAGTTAACTATGAAATTGGAAAAATCCAATCGAATGAAGAAGGTCAACAAACAGCTACAGGTGTCGTTAGTCACTTTGTTGAATCGGTGAGAACGAATACAAAACCTTTAATCGATGGTGTGGAAGGTAAGAAGTCATTAGACATCATTCTAGCGGCGATGGAATCAAGTCAAACAGGTCGAACGATTAAATTAAACTAAATAATCAGATCGTGTTTGATTAGAATCGGTGCGATGCGTATGAAAAGTGAATGAAAAGGAGCGAATAGAATGAAATTAGGTGTCTTTACCGTATTATTTGCGGATAAAAATCTCGAAGAGATGTTAGATTATGTGAAAAATGCTGGGTTAGATGCGGTTGAAATTGGTACAGGTGGCTATCCAGGTGATGCGCACTTAAAACTCGATGCGTTACTAAATAGTGAAGCAGAAAGACAAGCCTTTTTAGAAAAGGTAACATCACGTGGTTTAACGATCAGTGCCCTTAGTTGCCACGGGAACCCCGTCTCACCAGACGCGGCTTTTAGAAAAGACTCGCATGAAACGTTAGTCAAAACAATTAAACTTGCGGGGTTATTAAACATTCCGGTCGTCAATACGTTCTCTGGTACGCCGGGGGATTCGGAAGATGGTAAGTATCCAAACTGGCCAGTAACACCGTGGCCAGAAGAATACAGTACCGTACTCAAGTGGCAATGGGAAGAAAAACTTGTCCCATACTGGAAAGAAATTAACACAATTGCCGAAGAAAACAATGTCAAAATTGGTTTAGAACTGCATGCTGGTTTCTTAGTCCATACGCCACATACGATGCTAAAATTACGTGAACAAACAGGTAACGCGATTGGAGCAAACCTTGATCCAAGTCACTTGTGGTGGCAAGGGATTGATCCCGTGGCAGCAATTAAGATTCTTGGAAAAGCCAATGCGATTCATCACTTCCACGCAAAAGATACGTATATTGACCAAGAACATGTGAATATGTACGGTTTAACTGATATGCAGCCGTATAGCGAAGTACAATCACGTGCTTGGACATTCCGCTCAGTAGGCTATGGTCACTCGGTAAAAGTATGGAGTGATATTATTAGCGCCTTACGTACGTATGGCTATGATCATGTGGTAAGTATTGAACATGAGGATCCCATTATGTCGATTGATGAAGGGTTTATGCGTGCGGTTGAGAACTTAAAATCTGTGTTGATTTATGACCAACCAGCCGATATGTGGTGGGCATAATCCATCAAGACTCAGATGAGCTAAAAATGATAGGGAGAAAGCAACCGAGACGTCGGTTGCTTTTTTTACATAGGTTAAAAAGCAGAATCAAAAAATAAGAATAGGTTGCATGGTGCCTGAATTATAGTAATATGGTGATGGGAATCCATTGTATATTTGTAAGGATAAACACCAACAAGGAGTGATAGAGATTATGAGACAACCACCAAAATATCAGCTAGCGAAAGAGGCCATCACCGTATGGCGTATTGCGGGCATGATCATGTTTATGATACTGATGATTATTGCAGCATCAATAACTTATCTTGTATTTAGATTTGACTGGCCGCGGTTTATTGTTGGCATAGCTGCAAGTGTGCCCTTAATTGAGCTAATACTTCATGTTATTATTATACCGAAAATTCGCTTTAAACGGTTTCGCTATGAGATTTTAGAAGATGAGATTTATATTCAGCGTGGACTCATCATTGTGACGCGGACGCTTGTGCCTATGACTCGCATTCAACATGTCGATACAAAACAAGGACCGATCTTGAAAAAATATAACTTGATGACGGTCACGATATCAACGGCCGCAACGACACATGAGATTCCGGCTTTACCGAGTGAAGAAGCGGATCGGTTGAGAAATGACATTGCCGTGCGTGCAAGGGTGATAGAAGATGAATGAACAACATAAGCTGCATCCGTTGGCGATATTGTTATTTTTTCTTAAGTTAATGAAAGACAGTGTTTGGTTGGTGATTTCTGGTGTTATTTTCATAGGCTCATCTGATATTAATACGTTGTTGCCGGAACGGTTTCATACTTCCTCTGTTATCTTTGTCCTGATATTTATCTTAGTGATCATACTAGTATTTGCCGGGATAAGTTGGTTTAAGTGGCACCGGTTCCGTTACATGATTCATCCGGATGCGTTACAAATCACCCAAGGTATTATTGTGCGTCATGACCGAACCATTAAAACAAAAAATATCCATTCAATGCATGTGAATCAACATATTTTTCATCAAGTATTCAATCTCGCCAACTTAAAAATAGAAACAGCCGGTAGTGATGTCAATGTTGACGGGGAATTAAAAGCGATTGATCTTGAACTTGCGAGGCGATTAAAGTATCAATTCACGAATGATTTACCACTGGGCAATGTCACTGACTTTACACCGTCACATCTAATGGAGGGCGATAAAAAAGATGATTGGCATAGTAGTATTTACCGCTTACTTGCCGCGGGTGTGACAACGGGGAGAATCGGGACCTTATTAGCCATTGCGGCTGTTATCCCCCCTGAATTAAGCAACTATCTCCCAGAAGATATCTATCAAGCGTCAGAATCATGGGTGTTAAAGCAATCGATGGTTGTTTGGATTGTGCTTGTATCGGTATATATTACGATGATGATTGCTGTTGGTGTCATCAGTTTTCTATTAAAGTATGGTCAGTTTTCTTTGCACCGTGAAGGTGATTATCTAGTCGTCAAACATGGCCTGATTGAGAAAAAAGAGACGCAATTACATATTAACCGGATCCAAGCCATCACGTTTAAACAAAACCTGTTCCGGATGCCCTTTGGTTGGTCTGGCTGTTATGTTGATTTTGCGGGCGGTGAATTTGACGCTAAATCTGAAGGGAGATTATTGTTGTATCCACTGCTTAGGCGTCGTGAAGTGAATACATTTTTAAAACAATGTGTACCTGAATATGACATGAAAGATGTTAAGCTCGAAAGAACGGATGCCATCAGTTATTTTTACCGAATGGTCCGCTTTTCACTGCTTATACTCATTCCAAGCATCATTGGCTTCTTTTTTTATGTGCGTTGGTGGTTGATTTTAGCTGTGGTTAGTCTATTAATAGGTCGAGGAGTCTTCTATTATCTTGAATATCGATTAAAAGGTTATGCCATACGTGAGGGTGTATTAAGACTAGATTATCTTCATCGGTTTAGTCGCTCTCAGACATTGGTCAAAAGAAAACACATGTTAGAGTTAAATCGTATCGAGACACCTGCAATGAAGAAGCTACAGGTCTGCCACCTAAAGTTTGCCGTTATGAATAACTTCATCGGACAACACTTTAAGTTTAGTTGGATAAGTGTGTTACAAATGAAGATAATCACGGAATGGTTTACTAAGAAATAATAGGTTACTTAAGGACGAATAATAATGAGCGAGTAGATGTAATATCTATTCGCTCATTACTGTTTCACGTATTAAATTTTTAAAGATTTAATCGCGTCTTTTACTGTAAGATAAGTTGTCAACCCTTTAAGGTGGTCACCAAAATCAAGTGTTTTAATGGCTAGTTCCGGGCGGATACCAGTTAAGACAAGTTGTGTCCCGACGAGTTTTGTAAGATCGTGAAGTTTCAGCAATGAGGCAGCAACATAGGTATCTACTTCAAATAAGCCAGACAAGTCAAGAATGAGGTAATCATTCTTGGATGTGGTTAAGTAACTTGAGATGGTATTGGTCAGTTGTTCTAACCGAGATTGGGTAATCGTGCCGATTAACGGTAAGACAGAAATTTCACGCGTAATCGGGACAATCGGTGTCGATAAGTGTTCCATTTCGTCTAAGGCGGCTTGTAACAGGCGTTCTTTTTCTTTTAGTTCAGTCACATCTTTTTGGATACCGATAAAGTAAAGTTTCTCTTCGCCTTGTTCTTCTACCCACATTGGATCAATCGTCAGTTCATTCCAGAACCCTTGATCCGATTTCGTATAGTTGTAGATTTGTACCGTAATAGATTCGCGGTTTTGTATGGCCTCTCTAACTGCCTGGGTGGTTCTTTCACTCGTCTCGCTTCCTTGAAGGAACTTGCAGTTTCTCCCGATAGTTTCCTCAGCGCTATAGCCGGTGAGCTGGGTGAAGCCTTCATTGACAAAAATAATGGGATGATTATCTAAAGATGGGTCTGTAATAACGAGACCGACATGTGTATGATTGAGTGCTGCTTGAAATAGATGAATATTTTCTTCGTTAATCATAAGTTAAAAAACCTCCTGTTACCAAAAATTATGTCATGAAACTATGAAGAAATCAATGGAAATATTAATGTTACTGTAATCAGACGGAATAATAGAAAAACTTTTTTTCACTAACGATTCTTATGCGATTGTGTTAGACTATAATTGATTTGCAAAAATGCTTTAGGAGGTCAGACGATGGCCCTTTTTAAAATACCGTTAAAGACCTTTAAACAACTATCGACGGTGCAGTTAATCGTTTTATACTATTTATCAGCAATTCTTATATCAACAGCCATCTTACTGTTTCCTCCATTTTTAATGCCGGGAGTTAATGTAAGTTTACTTGATACGCTTTTTACTTCAATTAGTGCCATTAGTGTGACCGGTTTATCTGTCGTTTCCGTAAGTGAGACGTATAATACGATTGGTTATTTTGCCTTTGCGTTTATCTTACAGTTTGGCGGGATCGGCATTATGACTTTAGGTACGACGATTTATATTTTACTCGGTAAAAAAATTGGTATTAGAGAACGCCAACTCATTTCAGTTGATCAAAACCGTTCAACCTTATCAGGGCTTGTCCAGTTAATGTTAACTATTTTAAGAACCGTGATAATTATTGAAGTGATTGGAACCATTTTACTCAGTTTACGCTATTTAGCTTACTTCGATACGTGGCAAGAAGCATGGGTACAAGGGTTCTTTGCGGCAGTTAGTGCAACGACGAACGCAGGGTTTGATATTACCGGTAACTCTCTCATTCCATTTGCGGGTGATTATTATGTTCAAATTATTAATATGGTGTTACTCGTTCTTGGTGCGATTGGTTTTCCAGTACTCATCGAACTACAACAATGGGCATTAAGAGGGAAAGAACGTCGGAAGGTGTTTCGATTTTCAACATTCACTAAACTAACAACCACAACGTTTTTCTTATTGGTGATCTTCGGTGCTGGTATGATTTACTTGATTGAGCGGACGCACTTCTTTCAAGATGTCTCAGGGGTTGACGCGTTCTTTTACAGCCTGTTTCAGTCGATTACGACGCGTAACGGTGGACTCAGTACGATGGATGTGAGTGAGTTTCAATCACCGACGTGGATGGTGTTATCGTTACTTATGTTTATAGGCGCCTCACCTAGTAGCGTTGGCGGTGGTGTCAGAACAACCACTTTTGCGATTATGTTACTGTCGATTTTTCATTATGCCAAAGGTCATACTAATATCAAAGTGTTTAAACGTGAAATTTCAAGACAAGATGTCTTAAGAAGTTTTATCGTTATAACAACTGCTTTTATGCTGTGTATGATGGCCATCTTTGTGATGTCGATCACTGAGCCGTTTTCTAATACGGCTATTGCGTTTGAGGTATTCTCTGCTTTTGGTACAACGGGTCTTAGCCTAGGCATTACCAGTGAGTTATCGATGATTGGTAAAATCGTCATTATGATTATGATGTTTGTTGGCCGAATCGGGATTTTCTCCTTCCTCTTTATCATTCGCGGGAAGCCGACAAAAGATATGTATAAGTATCCAGAGGCAAAAATGATTATTGGCTAGTGGGTTCAAGTGAAAAATAGATGAATAAGCATGAGCAAAAAAAATAGAAATAGGCGGTGGTTCAATCCATCGTCTATTTCTATTTTTTTGCGTGATGCGAGCGTTTAAATCTCCAAGAATAACCGTATACTGAAGAACGTATGAATCACTTTCACAGCACTGGGTAGATTTTTCTTCAAATTCAGTTGAAAAACTTCCAATAACTGCTGTCTTTCTGTAATATAGAGGGAGATAGTAGCGATAATCACTCTATCGCAAATGACTATGTGCAGGCTATTTTTATATAAATATTTACTCATTAACTATAGATGGAGGAATCTCGATGACGACATACCATGAACAACTAACCAAATGTATCGATCAAATAGAAACGGTGATTGTAGGGAAACGTGACATGATTATGATGAGCCTTACGAGTCTTTTAAGTGGCGGACATTTACTTATTGAAGATGTACCAGGTGTTGGTAAAACGATGCTTGTGAGAGCACTGGCGAAAACACTCGGATGTGATTTTTCAAGAATTCAGTTTACCCCTGACTTACTACCGAGTGATGTGTTAGGTGTGTCTATATATCAGCCGAAAACAGGCGCGTTTACCTACATGAAAGGACCTGTCATGAGTCATATTGTTCTTGCCGATGAGATCAACCGTACGAGTCCTAAAACACAAGCGGCCTTACTTGAAGCAATGGAAGAGCATAGTGTGACGATTGATGGTACAACGATGTCAATTGATGAACCATTCTTTGTTATGGCTACACAAAATCCGGTAGAATATGAAGGCACTTATCCTTTACCAGAAGCACAACTAGACCGGTTCTTAATGAAGGTCAATATGGGATACCCGACATTTGAGGAAGAATTGTTATTGTTGTCGATGAATGAAACAAACCAACCGCTTAACCAATTGGTTGCTATTCTTTCGCAAGAAGATGTGTTGAATATTAGAAAAGAAGTAGAAAAAGTTCATGTGTCCGACATCGTTAAACGTTATATTTTAGAATTAGTAAGAGCGACACGAAAAGCCAATCAAGTCGCCCTTGGTGTGAGCCCAAGGGGAGGCATTAATTTATTAAAAGCGACGAAAGCATATGCTTATTTAATGGGACGTGACTATGTGACACCAGATGATGTGATGACACTGGTGCCCGCGGTCTTTTGTCACCGGATGTTGTTAACGGATGAAGCGATGTATCAACAACTTACCGTTGAACACGTCATTACAGAGATCATGAGTCAAGTTGATATTCCGGTTGAGGATGACCGGGTATGAGGCGACGCTGTTATATCTTTAAGACCGTCCAACTGTTGTTGATTGGTTTTCTGTTTTATAGCTATGCGATGTTTCAAGGTGGGGCGGTGAGCTATACGTTATTTTATGCGGTGTGTGGTATATTAGTGTATCTTTTTATTATGATGCTGTACCCCATCAACCAGATAAGAGCGACGTTAACCGTTGATGACGATGAATTAGAAGCAGGCGAGAGTGCTGTTGTTACGGTCAAATTAAAACGACCATTGCCACTCCCCCTGATGTTTTTAACTGTTGAACTTTCGTTGCCACACTCGTTAAACACAACGTTTACCGGCGTAAAGGCTTTTCTTGATGAGACGTGGCCAACGCGGACAGAGAAACCAACGCGAACAGTTCTAGTCAGTTTCAAGCGTGAAACAAAGCTGACCTTTACGTTACATCAACTTCCTAGAGGAAAGCATATCCTAGAAGGGGTCAATGTCACCGTTGAAGATATGTTTCTATTCACAAAGAAAGCAACCCAGATCGAGGTTAATCAAGCGATCTATAGCTACCCTATCCTTATCCCTGCTGAGAAAAGTAGCATGAACTGGGCATTTCAAGCGGTAACGAAGAAATTGCACCCTTATCATAAACGGCGTGAAGATATGGCTGGGGTAAGAGAATATGTGAGTGGCGATAAAATCAGTCAAATTGATTGGAAAAAAAGTTCAAAACAAGACACGCTTTTCACTAAACAATTTGATCCTAAACCAGAAGAAAAAGTGATGTTTTTTTTAGATCCTCACGCTAATCTTCGTGATGATGAATGGGCGGTTGCGATCTTGTATAGTTTTATGCGCTTATTTGATATCCATAAGCGATCTTTTTACGTCAATTTAGCATCGTTTCATGAACGGTCATTTGATCAATCACTACCCGCCAAGCAAAAACTACAAAAGCTTGCACAACTAGATGTCTCTCATTATGATGCATCGCACGTTGTTTTAAAAAAAGGGGTGACCCCTGTTGTTATCTCAAGTCGTGAGTCAAACAATTTACCAGAAGCTTTGGTGTATCAACTAAAAAAGCAAAACGGTCTACTGATATTAACGTCAACAACTGAACAGCCCCCGTCAGGAATAATCTCTTACCATCTTACACCAGACATGGTGTTTGGAGGTGATCGACATGAGACCTAATAATAGCCGCCTTTGGGATAGTATATTTGGGGGTATGGTGTATGTCACCGGATTCCTAATGTATTTATTATGGTTGCACCCACTCATCTCACTTGAGGTCGTTGCTTTTGGTGAGGTCCTTGTCTTATTTAGTGCGGTTATTTTTTTATTAAGTTTGTTGAGGTTACCCACATGGCTGTCGCTTTTCTTTAAAGTAGTTGCCGCTTTATTTGTTCTGGACTATTTATATGTAGCAAAGGCAATTTTTACAAAAGAATGGTTTGAAGAGATTTATCACGTACTTCAAGTTAATCTCGATGCTTTAATCTCGAGAGATTTTGATGCTGTGACGCCGCTGGGTGAGATGCTTCTCGTCTTGCTTTTAATTATGACAATCAGCTATCTTATGGATTACTGGTTAGTGAAACGGCAGCGCGTCTTTGTTTTTACTGCGCTCACATTGATCTATTTAACAGTCATGGATACGTTTACGCCCTATCAGTTACAACCAATGATCTTGATTACGATTGTTCTTGTAGTGAGTATACTTGTGTTGAACAGTCATAGAAAGAAAATGGTACAAGAGCGTCTAACTTTTACTGGCGGACACTTTTTCCTCCGGCTTCTCTTTCCACTGGTTTTAATGTTTGCTTTATTTATCGCTCTATCTGATGACTTGCCAGTAAAAGAACCAAGTTGGCCTGATCCTGTACCGTTTCTAACAAAGGGCTTTTCAGATGGTGAGACGAATCGACGGATCGGTTACGGTGAAGATGATTCTGTGTTAGGTGGTAGTCTTGCAGACAATGATGCGCTTGTATTTACCGCATCGATTGAAGAGCCTAATTACTGGCGTGTAGACGCGAAGGAAGTCTATACCGGTACGGGGTGGGAAAGAGCTGAAGAGCCTACTTACCTGCCGTATCGTAACGAACAAAGTGCATTAGGTATGCAAATGGCCGAGGTGTATTATAACGAAGGAACAAATTTCAATCGCATCGCTTATCCTTACAACTTAGCAGGATTAACATACGACGACCGAGAGTATTTATACGATCAGCGTATCGGTTTATTTGACGCCATTGACACTACTAATAATCAACGGGTTAATATATTTTATGAACCGCCAGTTTATGAACAAGTCATTCTTGATCAGCTAGAGATGCCTTACTGGGAGATAGATCCAGTGTACATTCAATTACCAAATGCTGTGCCTGATCGCGTTCATCAGCTAGCGGATGAGATTAAGGGAGAAGAAACAAATCCTTACCGCATTGCTCAGCGGATGGAACGTTATTTTAAACAGAGTGGTTTCCTCTATCAAACAACGGAAGTAGAACCACCAGAACCTGGAGAAGACTATGTCGATCAATTCTTATTTGAAAGTCGCGTCGGTTATTGTGATAATTTCTCAACGTCCATGGTCGTGATGTTACGATCTGTCGGTATTCCTGCCCGATGGGTAAAGGGGTTTAATACGGGGACAGAAAATAGTGAAGGTTATTATGAAGTGAGACAAAATAATGCCCATAGCTGGGTAGAAGTGTACTTTGAAGATATTGGCTGGATGCCGTTTGAGCCGACGGTTGGTTTTAGTTCACCACGTCAAGTCATGGTTGATGAATCAGAAACGACAGAAGATGATCAACCACTGGATAGTGAGCAAGACCTTGAAGAAGAGACAGACACACCTGAAACAGAACAGGAGCCTGAACAAAGTGATGAGGAAGTCGCAGTAGAAGAAACGACTCAAAACAAGGCAAATACTGCCGTCGATTGGCGCATGGTAGTCATTGTCTTTGGTATATTAAGTAGTGTAGGGGTGATATGCCTGGCTGTTTTTTGGCGCCGGGTACTCCTGTTTATGATGACGAAACATTACTTACCAATCACAACCGAAAAAGACGTCATGATGGCGATGAAACGTTTGTTTTGGTTATTGAGATTAAGTAAACGTCCGCGTTTTAGTGGTGAGACATTAACCCTGTATGGTCAAAGGCTTGATCGACGCTATGAAACAAACAAATTTAGTGAGTTATTTCATGTATATGAAGACTTTCTTTACGGGGCATTAACGGATCAAGGAACGATTCAAGCTATCGAAAAATTCTATCTATTCGTCTTAAAGTCAATTCTATCTTGACCGACTATAAGAGCACTGATAGAATAGAAACATTATTAATGCCGTTAACCTCTGTATATCCTCGATAATATGGTTCGAGAGTTTCTACCGGGAGTCCTTAAAACTCCTGACTATAGAGGCAGGATAAGTGTTGCTATTATTCTGCCTCTGTCTTTATAGACAGAGGTTATTTTTTTACAGACAAACAATAAGGGGAGCGTGACGATTTGGAATTAAACAATGAAATGATTCTTGTATTAGACTATGGTAGTCAGTATAATCAATTGATTACTCGCCGTATTCGTGAGTTTGGCGTGTATAGTGAACTTCACTCACACCGTCTGACAACAGAAGAAATTAAAGCGATGAACCCGAAAGGGATTATTCTTTCAGGTGGCCCACACAGTGTTTATGATGACAATAGCTTTCAGTTAAACCCGGATATCTTTGATTTAGGTATTCCAGTTATGGGCATCTGTTATGGTATGCAGTTAATTACGAAACATTTTGGTGGTCAAGTCGAACGTTCAACACACCGTGAATATGGTAAGGCAGATATTACGGTCAATGAAGGGGCTAAACTGTTCCTTGGTACACCAGATACGCAAACGGTTTGGATGAGCCACAGTGATAAAGTTGTCGCGGCACCAGCAGGTTTTACTGTTGAGGCAGAAAACCCATCAACACCGATTGCGGCGATGCGTCATGAATCAAAAGAGATCTACGGCGTTCAGTTCCATCCAGAAGTAAGAAATTCTATCTATGGTAATGATTTATTAAGAAACTTTGTCTTCAATATTAGTGATTGTCAAGGTAACTGGACGATGGCGAACTTTGTTGAACAAGAAATTGAAAAGATTAGAGAAACAGTCGGCGACAAGAAAGTATTATGTGCCCTTAGTGGTGGCGTTGATTCATCTGTTGTTGCTGCGCTGATTCATAAAGCGATTGGCGATCAACTGACGTGTATTTTTGTCGATCACGGTCTCCTGCGTAAAGATGAAGGCGACATGGTCATGGAGACATTCCGTGATGGGTTCCATATGAACATTATCCGCATTGATGCAAAAGAACGTTTCTTATCAAAATTAAAAGGCATCAGTGACCCAGAACAAAAACGTAAAATTATCGGTAATGAGTTTATTTATGTCTTTGATGATGAAGCAGAACGTTTAAAAGATATGGATTACTTAGCGCAAGGGACACTGTATACGGATATTGTTGAATCTGGTACAGAAACCGCACAAACGATTAAATCACACCACAACGTAGGTGGATTACCTGAAGATATGCAGTTTGAACTCATTGAACCATTAAGTACGCTCTTTAAAGATGAAGTACGCGAATTAGGTCTTGAACTTGGTGTACCAGAAGCGGTTGTCTGGCGTCAACCATTCCCAGGACCAGGTCTTGGTATTCGTGTCTTAGGTGAAATTACAGAAGAAAAATTAGAAATCGTCCGTGAATCTGATGCAATTTTACGTGACGAAATTAAATTAGCTGGTCTTGACCGTGATATTTGGCAATACTTCACTGTCTTACCCGATATCCGTAGTGTGGGTGTCATGGGTGACCAACGTACGTATGATTACACAATTGGTATCCGTGCGGTAACCTCTATTGATGGGATGACTTCAGATTGGGCCCGGATTCCGTGGGATGTATTAGAGAAGATTTCAACACGTATCGTGAATGAAGTTGATCACATTAACCGCGTCGTGTATGACATTACGTCTAAGCCACCTGCGACGATTGAGTGGGAATAAATCGCAATTAATTTTAGAATGATAAATATAAAAACTAGAACATATCCGGGGTGCCCCCTCGTGTGTTCTAGATTTTTTGTTTTGTGAGGATAAGAGATAAGGTATGAATACATTATGATTTCAATGATTATAAGGTATAATAGTGGGAGAGACAAATCATCGAAGGAGTGGAATGATGGATCTAATTAATCACATGAAATACGAGCGAATGGGTAAAGTGCGGGGCGTTTACTGGTTATTTCAAATCAATATGGCGTTTAACTCAAACAAAATAGAAGGTAGTCAGTTGAGCGAAGAACAAACGCAGCACTTATTTGATGAAGAAAAGATCTATTCGGAAAATGGTGAAAGTATTTCTTTAGATGATATTAATGAAACGATGAATCACTTTACGGCGTTTGATTATATACTAGACCATGCACATGAAGATATAGATAAGGATATGATTAAGCACCTGCACTATATATTAAAAAGTCATACATCTGATGAGAAAAATCCCTTAACGCCAGTAGGTGATTTTAAGACAAATAAAAATGTTATTGGCGCATTTAACCAAATTAACACAACAGATCCAAAGGATGTAGAGAGTGAAATAGAAGGCTTATTAAAGTGTTATCATGAACGAGAACGTATCGGTTTAGAAGACGTTGTTGATTTTCATGTGAGGTTTGAACAGATCCATCCTTTTGCTGATGGTAATGGACGGGTAGGGCGATTGATCGTATTTAAGGAATGTTTGAAAAACAATATAATGCCCTCTATTATTCTTGATCAACATAGGGATTTTTATATCACGGGATTAAAGGAATATGATAAAGGATTAAAAGAACGTTTGATAGACACATTTGGGGCAGGACAAGACTATTGTGAACAGCTATTAAAGAACTTAGGGTTTGACGATCAAGTTAGTAGCACCGTGGAACATATTAAGAATAATGAACATGAAAGTTAATGATTCAGTGATCATAAGTCGGGCTCATATTCATTTCTCATATCAATGTATAGAAATCCATTACTTCAAAAAATGTCAATGGTAGGAGGGATAAACGTATGGTAAATATACAAGATTTATTAACTAAAGCCACGGCCTTAAAAGATAAATTAGATGCCATTAGACCCTTACCGGGATCCGTTGCGGAAAATCTTAGACAAGACTGCCATATTAAAAATACGTATCATTCTAATGCGATTGAAGGTAATACATTAACGCTTTATGAAACAAAAACCGTATTAGAAGATGGTGTGACGATTGCTGGGAATAGTTTTCGTGAACATGCCGAAGCAAATAACCATAGAGAGGCACTGGAGTGCTTAGGTGCGTTAGTTAATGAAGATACTCCTATGAATCAACGAACAATTAAAGATATACATGCCATTGTTTTGCAGGGAATTGACCCTTCAATTGCCGGAAAATATCGAACCATTGAACTACCCCCACCTAACATTCTAACGAATGTTTGAGAAAGGGGATTCCATAAGGACACCCTAAAGGCGACCTATGCTCATTCAACTAAGCATAGGTTTTTCTACTCTCCAACCGCTGCAAACCTATTTTCTCAACATCTGTTAAAGCATGTTGGGGAAATAGTGTGTCCCAGGAACACAACTTGCTTTGGTCGAATCGTTCTGTCTGGTAGAACGCATGGGTTCTAACAAAAGATAGGGTACGCATCATATACGCCCATTGCGCCCAATGATGTAGACCTTGTTTCTGCTCTGGAACAAGTGAATACAACATCGGTGGGAGTATTTCTTTAAAACCCATTGCCCGTCGGGCAATGACATAAGCGGCTGCCATGTGAATGGACACACCGAGTCGCTTCATATATTTCATCTTGCCAATTTGACTGGTATAAGCAGGATTAACAACGTAGACAGCAACCCCCATTTTTTCGGCTCTTGACTTGATTGCTAGTATCATCTTTTGATAAGCAAACTGACTCATTCGACGATTGGCTTTCCTATGTCCATAAGGACGCGACACTTTGGACCGCGTCGTATCCAATCTTTCGATGGCGAGTGGTTTATGATGTTTAACAGCATAGTCAACAAGGGCAATAACTTCTGCTTCTATTATTTTCGTTGCCTGTCCACTGGTTTTACCCTCTAAGTTAAACGGAAGAGTAAAGGCATCCACACATTGACCAATGTCGTTGACATTGGCGACAGCGAGATGATTCACATTCAAATCAACACCAACCATACCCGTTGATGTTGAGGTATTCAGATAGGGTGTAGCCGGCACATCAATTAAGCATTTAACGATATAGTAGTCAACATGGTCCTCAAGCGACCATCCAATAGGCTTCCCGTACTTTTTCTTATCTTTCAGGTTCATTTGTGTTTGAATGGCACGATTGACAAGATCTTGACCATAAGAAAAAAAAACGTCAGTGAGACGAATGACGCATTGGTCGATCGCTTTAAAGGTAAGGGTATGCGTCTCTGGGTGATAATGAAAGACAAAGTTACCTGATTTGGCGTCTTTCCGTCCCGAAATGGTCATCTTACCGTAACGCGC
>NZ_FPAI01000024.1 GCF_900116255.1 Halolactibacillus miurensis | reverse complement strand
GCAGTTCTGTCGAAAGAGTAAATGGCTATCTTAAGGAGTTTTTCCAGCTTAATAATGTTCGTTACCGTACAGGAAAACGTGCAAAAGCTCACTTTAATTTAGTGACGCTTATTTATAATGCATCAAAACTAGCAGCAGATCGTTTAGGCTCATTCCTAAAGCAATATCAAATAGCATAAAAAATTTTCAAGACAAATATTGAAATTCTGGTCGTGTTTGATTTTTTAAAAAGAGTAATTATGAAATTGATTCACGCATGTACATGTTCTTCAATTCTCTTTGCGCGGATAGAAGGGCACGTCCTTCTTGAACAGCACTGTTCGCATAATAATCATTTAATCCGTAACGTTGCTTCAACTGTTGATGGATGGAGACGGAATTTTTCGCTTTCACGCCCCTGAGCTCCCGGACCTCCGCTTGATAGCGAAAATGTTTGGCTTGATTAAACACCCGAAGGGTGTGATCCATGGACATAACAAAGTTTGCATCGATTTTATGCTTATATAAGCGATTTAAAAAAATGGCCTTCATGCCCATGATACACACCCTCCCTTTGTTTTGTGACGGTCACTGTTAGTGCTTTAATAATACCATACGGAATATATGTTTGTCACTTCAAAAATATTCAAAACAAGCGATTCATCACCCACCTAGTGCTAACGCACTTGAGGAAGGTGTCTTCCAGCCTTAAAACGATAAAAACGCCGTATGAGCAGCGGGATAAGCCCCAATGTCACGCATTAACTGTACCCGTGCTTTTGTAATATAAGCCGCTTCTTTAAAGTCTTTCGTATAAATGACACCATTATATGTCGTGTTATCTGTTATCATTGTTAACTATATCACAAACATTCTGACAATTGTACACGATTAAACCCTATAACTGGTTATAGATTCAGACTATAAAAAGATGCTTTTGTAGTATCGTAGACCAGATGATGAGAAGCTACGTAAGGAGGCAAATCAGTTATAGCTCACATCTGTATTTTCGAATTGATACCAAGTAAAGGGACCTTCTGGTAAGTCCCACGTAATCTTAGCTTTAGTCGGTACAAGATAAGTTCCTTTCTCTTCATAGTGATCAAATTCACCGGTACAGAGAATAGGTTCAGCTTCAGCGGTTGTTTCTTTATACCTGAATGCTTCCACTCTTTTAACAACGCTGTGATCAAAGAAAAATGTGGCTGTTACTTGTTCATTATGAGCTGATAACGTTGCCTGGGCTGAGTACTCATCAATCGCTTTCCACGAAATATAATCGTTAATACTCGCACTCGGATACCAGGGTAGTTCCATTAAAAAACGATGCATCGACGATTGGATAAGTTTTTTTGATGTTGTCTCGTTGGCAACAGGCACCATAGAGGCGACTTTAATCGTCATAGAGGCTTTATCTCCATCAAGGACATCTAACCCTCGTGTACCGACAAGAGGTGGCGTTTGTATATCTGCCTCCCATACATATCCTGGTGAATCGAGACGGATTATTTGGCTGGCGCGCGCATCAATCCATTGATCTTGTTCAACGGTCAATTTCATTTCCCCGTGTTGTGTTAACGTCACTGACTGGGCAGGTTTAACTCCTACGACCCCTACTTCATTTAACCAATCGGCAACAGGCTGCGGTAAGTGAGAGAGGTCTCCTTTTGTCACTACGTCTGTTTCGTTTTTCTGTATACGATTGTTAAAGTTCTCCTGAACGTGGTGGATTGTCCGGTTAAACATGACTCTTGCGATAAATACCGCCACAATAAGTCCAACAATGAGAATGGCCACAATTCCTCCACTGATTTGTATGAGCTTCATTTTTATCCATCCTTTCTTAAATAACTTAAAAGTAAGTCCAATTGACGGTTGACTTTACCTGTCATCCAATCCTCATCAAATGTCCCCTCTACAATCACCTTTAGAATTAAACCAAAGACTGATGCCCACACGAGTTGAGCGACTTCTGTTGTATCGACTTGATTAAATTCACCTCTTGTTACGCCTATGTTAAACATGTGAATAAGATACTCAAGCCCTTTTGATGGCGTCTCATCAAAAATAGTCGTCACGCGTTTAATCTCTGGGTCTTCACTCAACATGACTGCCATATAATAGGTATGGAATTGATAGCTATTTAACGCGTAGCGACAAAACATGCCTCTTAGTTGTTGTTCAATCGAAACCTCCTCTTGAACAGGTACTATCACCCCTTCCATTAACTCCCCAAATCCACGTGCGATTAACGCACGGACCAAGGCTTGTTTGTTTTCGAAATAATTATAAATACTCCCTTCGGTGTAACCGGCTCGTTTTGCCAGTTTTCTAATCGAGAGCTGTTGAAAGCCATCTGTTTCTACAATACTTTGAGCATAAGTTAATAACGTTGCTTTAATTTCATCGCGTTTGGCTTGTTCCATCGGTTGGCGCATATCACCGTCTCCTTTAGTTAACATGAAAAAGATTATAATTAATAAACACCGTTTATTAAACAGTGTTTATTTTATTACTATTCGATTTGTTTGTCAATAAGACATTAAAAAAAACAGCTGATTTACCCTATTGGTGTCAGCTGTTTTCATAATTAAAATTGAATGATTCCTTGCCAAGCAAGTAAATGTGTAATCAGATACAGTAATGGGATCGATAATAATGTTCTAAAGAGGAAAACTTTAATGATATCGATAAAGTTTAACCCTATTTTTGTTTTCACTAAAATCATGCCCGTCTCTGATAAGAAGACAAGTTGAGTAAAGGCTAAGACGCCAATAAAGAAACGACTCGCTTCAGAGGTTGAACTGGTGATAAAAAGTGCTGGTAAATACATATCCGCAAAACCCGCGAGGGTCGCAGGTGCCATCATTTCAGCCGTCGATTGTGCGTAACCTAACCATTCATACAGATAAACAAATGGGAAGCTAATAACTGAAAAGAAAGGTGTATATTCTGCGATGACTAAAGACAACGTACCTACAGTCATAATGATCGGTAAAAAACCGACATAAATATTTAGAACATTTAGACAAGCTTCTTTTACAACTTGTATCAGCTTGACTTGGTCTGCTTGTTTAACGGCCAAACGATAACTATGTTTGAATAGTGAGAGATCATGAGGTATCTCGATGGTTTTTGGTGTTGTCCCTGGATAATACGTATCGTTAAATTTCTTTAGCGGCATCCGTGAGGTGATAAACGCTAGGATCAACGTTATCACTACAATCGCACCGTAAAAGATCGGAAAGATATGACCAAAACCTAATTCTTCAGCTACTGCGGCCGCAAACGCAATACCGACAATCGAAAAGCTTGTCGCGATAATATACGCTTCTCTTCGGTTATAGTAACCGCGTTGATATTGTTGGTCGGTGACGACAATACCAATGGTTCCGTCACCAACAAACGAAGCTATCGCATCAATCGTTGAATATCCTGGCACTTTAAATACCTTAACCACGAGTGGACCAAGTAACGTACCAATGAACTCAACGACACCAAAATGTGTCAGTAATGGCAACGCAAGAATCCCGACTAAAAATGTAATATATAAGGTTGTTAATAGACCGTCCGCTCCGGCCATCACACCACCCGTATTAGGATCAATCAATACATCACCAACAACGGTACCTTTTAACCACTGATGCACGACCATTAAATAAAGCATAGATCCGAGGACTCTCAACGTGACGTTTAAAGGAGATGCTTTAAAGATATCATTTAGCGGCTTATTTTTTGCGGTATACACTGTGAAAATGAGCGTTAGAACGAGTACGACCCATGACATGATAATCGTTAACGTGATAAAGCTATCCAACATATGCGTCGTCACCGCATCAACAATGTGAGAAATCATAATTTTACTTTCACTATTAAGTGTGATTGGCATTAAGAAAAATAAAAAGCCAATCACGGATAAACCAATAAATTTTAAGTGCTTCATATACATGCCTCCAATGTTCTCAAACGAAACATAGAATACCATATGAGCGGATAGAAAACAAGGTATTTTTGAATAAAATCACAGGACGATGTATAAATATGCCTGATTTTAAAAATGTTTATATTTTCTAATTATTCAGAACAACTTTAAACCTGATGACTATCTAACAGCTTTTATAAACAACACAAAAAAACACTCAAGGATTCCTTGAGTGCCCGTAACTTATATTATTCTTCTGGTAAAATATGTTTTACTCGTCCGACAATCCCTGATGTTAAACGCACTTTAATACCGTGCGGATGGTTGTTACTGTTGGTTAAAATATCTTTAACGATACCGTCCGTTAATTTGTTTGTGCGTTGGTCTTGTTTTTGAACGATACTTACTTTAAGACCTGGTTTAATATCACTTCGTTTGTTTCCGTTCATGTTTTCACCTACTTTTGGACCCAGTATGCTGAGCCATCTTTTTTGCGTGCCATAAAGCCGTATTGAATTAAGTATCGACGAATCGTGGCAATGTCATCATAAATCATCGCCAGTTGATGATTCAGTTCGATTTCAGAATAACGCTCACCGCGATCTAAATACTCAGCGATTTTTGCCAAGATTACAATCTTTTTCTTTTCCTTTTTCGGGAAATGTTTGAGTTTCAACGGCTCAAGTGAGAGAAAAGCTGTTTGAAGCGTTTGATCACGTTCTTTCTCCGTGATGTGATAACGTTCATCGACCATTGTCGCATGTTTATGAACAGAGACCATTGTTTCTGATGGCGTTTTTTGAGCCGATCGCTGCGCTTGTTCATACACGGATAAAAAGTGTTTGGCTTGTTTTGCTTTTTCGCGCAAACTGAAGCGCTGATTTCTAACGGTGGATGGTGTAATGCTTAACGCATCGGCTATTGTTTTATCTGAAGCGCCTTGATACATATACGTTAGTACCGTTTGTTGCTTATCGGTTAACTTATTATAATTAGCTTGATCTTTAAGTAGCGTATCAAAATAATGTGGATGCATCGTTTCAAGATGTTTCTCTACTGCCCGCTCAGCCATAAACCATCGTTCACCAACCTGAAAAACTTCTTGTTTATCAAAGGCCTGCTCACATGTTAAACAAACGTATGACTGCCTTGTGTCATCTTCTTTATAACCTTTAATTAAGTCATCCACTGAGACACTTTCTAAATCCATCCCGCGCACTTCCTTTCATGTTATTCATATATTTATCATAACATAAAAAAGAACGTTAAACAAACGTTTTCTAATAATGTTTACCTTTTAAGTAAACAAAAATAATATTGTTTATTTTATTGTTTATCAACGTCATTTTCAGTTAACATCTTTTCGATCTCTGCCATTTCCTTCTGATAAGCATCTTCCACCTCCGTTGTCGCAGGGATAAAACGTTCTTTGTTTAAGTCCGTCCGCTTGCCGTGCTTCACCATATCAAAGATGATTCGTCCATTATTAGGCTTACCATTAACGGTGCGCATCGGTAAAGCATCAAATAAGACGTAGTAAAAGGCGTAAAATACAAACCGATTCCAAAATGTTTCATACGTATCAATAAACTCATTAGCAATCAAGGCATTAATAACTAACCCAAAAATAATATTGATTAATATAGGGGCACTATATAAAAACACATAGGCCCATTTTTTTTGATTAGATAGTTCATCATACGAATACCAACTATACAGCTGGTAATGCCGTCTAAAGTCGAACATTTTCCATTTAAACACACGTGTGCCAGATCCTAAAGTAATTCTCGCATTCTTTGCGCCAACAAGTTTGCCAGCTAAAACATAGCCTAATTCTCTTAGAATCACAACCGTTGGCAAGATAAAAAAAGCTGATAAAATAAGTCCAATCAGCTCTTTTAAACCAAACATTGTCTAACCTCCTTAAAAGGGAAAATCTCTGTCTTTAATCACTTCTCCTTCTATCTCTTCCCCTGTATCTGGGTCAATTAAACCGTCATTTTCTGCCTCATCCCAGCTTACCCCAAATGGAACACCGCCCCAGCAATGAAGTAAAAGTCATCATCCTGCTCAATCACATCATCGTTGTCTGCTCTATTTTTATGATGATGTTTTTTCCCGTATTGTTTTTTCTTTTTTGACATTATGATCCCCCTGATTAGCGATCAATATATTGATCGTCATTTAAATACTTTTTAATGAGCTGTTTAGCTTCATTTACACCGTTTTCAGTTAGGTAAACCGATTTAGAACGATGCCCCCCTCTAATTAAATCATCCGCTGATAATGCATCTAACACCTCAAACGGATACCCTTTCCAACTTCTTTTAAATCCTTCTGGTAGCCCTTCTTCCTCCCAAGAGGTTAAATACAACAACAAAAGACTCAATTCTCTTATCGTTTCTTCCGATATTTTCTCCTCCTCATAAATAGGTAATTTAGTTACGATTTAAATTTACAATGCATTATCATTATTTTATTCATTTCTGTGATATTCTGAATTGAATAAGACTTTTTTAACTATTAAAAGTGAATCAAATATTTACAGATAATGATTTAGTATGAGAGATAGATTAAATGAGTGAGAAATACCCCTTAAAAAACAACAGTGAGTACTGCATTATTCTTTATGCCATGAATAATGATAGGTATACCATGCTGATGAGTGGACTCAAACCGATGCTGATATATGCCAAAGTGATCCAAGGTTGATAAGTTACAAATAAGTCCTTTAGCGTTAATCGCCATGGGTGAGGTATAATCACCCAACAGAATAAGTCCAAAACCAAGCCGTATACAATCCAAAGGACGCCTATTCCGAGACTTTGAGTCAGGGTGGGGAAAATAGAAAACTGCCCCATCATGACAACGCCGACTATTGGAAAAACCATCACGTTGTATAGCGGGTGAAACGGCTTCGTTGTTTTAAAAGCTTCAAATTGTGTAGCATTCGCTTTTAGTGCGTGCAGTCCTAAAGAGGAATCAAAGGCTTGTTGCTTTTTCACTTTCCAATTATACAAAAAGTGCATGCTTGCCATGATCGTTACAATGACATAGGCAATCAAATAGAAAATCAACGTATCCATTACCATCATGTTAGTATCTCCTTTCATTTACAGCATATAATGATGATTCTCATGAGGGATTTAAGCATATTAGTTACCACTCACCTTTATCATCAGAAACCCCCATTTTAAAACGGGCATGCGTTTTATTACTAAAGTATCTTGTTGTTTGCGATTTTCTTATCAGACCAACCGAGACTTCTTGCCCAAGCCCGTGTCATTTTTACTTCCTCTTTATCTTCCCCCTCATAGATTGTCCTTAAAAAGTTTGCAAAGCCACTCAATCCGCCAACATTATCAAGTACCGATAACCCTTGTTTGTGTAAACAGACAGGCCTGTGCTGATCGATCACTATTTCTTTTGCTTGATCGATTTCAAACCAACTGATGGCGTGTTGACTTAGTAGGTCATCAAAACCATCAACTTTGGTAATTTCAACAATCCAATCATCACCAAAATCATAATTGTAGATGAGCTTATGAGTGACAGGAAATACGTTCCTATCAGATAATGGTTCACCTTGTGCCGCAAGGACCTGTCTCACTTCTAATCGCTCGAGCAAACTTTCAGTTCCTGCTTCGATATAAAGGTCATCCGCCATTTCTTCCAAAGTCAGATCAATAATAGGCTTCAGTGTACCAACACAATCTTCTGGTGACTCATATACTCTCAATAGCTTAAAGCGCTCGAGTAATGCTTCGACATCACGCTTTGCGACTTCTGGGATTTCTAATAACCCGTGATAGTGATAAGGTCCGGTGTATTTTTTCTTTAGCCATGTGTTAATGCTACCTCGCTTGTAATCATCATCCCAAAACAAATCTCTTTCGAATTCTGATGGTGGCTGAAACAGTACGCCGACTAACTCAGACCATCCTTTTACCGTATTGTTTGTAAGCTTACTGTACACCTCTTCAGGTAAGTAAAAGCTTCGCAAATGTGAATTCTGAAAGCCGAACAGTTTTTGGATAGCATAATGCAAATGATGCAAAGGCATATCAGACGGAATGACTATGTCGCGTGTGATTGTTTCTCCTGTTAAAGATTCACCGTAGCGTTTCATCATAACCTTTTGGTCATTAGAAAGCGCTTCATCTGTAAGGGCTAAATGTAGTCGGATGGGTTTATTCTCTGATTGCTTTTCAAGTCTACTAAATCTATTCATCAAATTAAATCAGCCTCTCTTATTCATTTTAGTGCGTCACATTCTCTTTTAAATGCGGTTTTTCGTGAATGGACCTGTTTATAATGATCAAGTAACGTGTCTTTACTATTGATTAATCCATGCGAAACTAGTGTCTCAGCAAGCGCTGCAATCAGTAATGCGGCTTTATCATAGCTTTTTCTATGACCCTCACCAACAATCGTTTCTGTCTTTTTATCTACTTCTTCTTTAAGCCATGATATATAGCGATTAACCGCTTCTTTTTCTATCGTAACGTGATGTTTCCATAATGCGACATCAGCTAAAAAGTTTTCGGCCGTATCCTTATACTCTAACTGGTAAATGATTCGAGAGCTAAGTAACTGTTGGACTTTAGACAGGTTATTATCTTGATTCAACAAGAGAATGAACAGAGGTACAACAACCTCCTTTAAGTCATGACCCCACCCTAAAGGCTCCTTGTCTGTTTGACACTGTTCATATATATCATCAAATTTCCCACTAAAAAAGTGCAGAATGTCTTTATTTTTCTGGGAGAGATCATTCGTTTTCCATTGCTGGTGATTGTTGTCTCGGTCAAACACCTCCTGTTCAGGTAACTGCGTAACATAAGTCGCGACGGCTTGAATATTTTCCTTACTTTCTGGTAAGTGACACAGATTAAAAAAGTTCGTTAACGTCGACTCTGATTGGAACGCGGCCTTATAACATTGATCGACAATATCTTGATGGGCTAGCTTCGCTGCTGCAGCTCGGGTCAGATTGGCGATTTCCCCTCGAATAATTAAGTTTTCTGGTAAGACGTTTAGTGCGGATAATCCCACTGTTTCGCACATCGAAAATGCCTCTCTTTCAAGTAACTGAGCGCATGCATTGAGATACAATATCGGGTGCTGTTTATAACCAACATGAGCTGTCTCAACAAGATGATCTAAGTCATCTTGATATAGGCAGGCTTCTAATAGTAGTGTAGCTGCTTGATCGCCAGTTGTATCTAAAAGAAACTGCCGCCATTCTTCGATAAAGTCTGAAATACCTGTATGTTCTTCAGGACCGATACGAAACACTGCTTCTAAGTTAATGGGTTGCATATAATCACGTGTCAGATAGTCATAAATCATACGTGCTCTGTTGTGCCCTTTCTCCGTCTGATAGGTCGCATAGACAGCATGTAAAATCAAATCAGCGAGCTCTACCGATAATATCTCATCCAAAACAGCTTCTTCTAAATCGACGTCATACCAGATTCATCAAAGTAATCATAGCTATCATTGTCCCAGTAATAACTGCCAACCTCTTCTGATAATTCGCGTTCAAGGTAAACCTTACCTGTTTTTACTTGACGGCACCAGGATTCGATTGTTTTTAAGTCGATATCAGTTAAATCATCTGGTTTTTTCTCCTTTAGACCATCTAAAAATGCCGCACGGTTATGCTCTTTAGTCGTTCGAGCTAACTGACGTATCCAAGCTGTTTTTTCTGTCTCAGACATCCGAAATAATTGTTTATCCACTTCCTGCATATATGTTTTATATTTCATCTTTATCCTCCAATGTCTTCAGTTACTTCAAGCAATCAAAATTTGTATGAATATATTAAAGTTATGGTATATTCTTATAATAATATCTTGTAATTAATGATCTGTATCTTACCTATGTAAAAACCGGAGGCTGATAATGTAAATGATACATGACTTAACCTATATTGAAAATACAAAAAGCCACATTTATGATTAGAAATAACTTTTTTTAACCCGACATGTTTACTGCGCAAGCTGGAAAGATGGTATTTAAGACAAAAGAACTTTAGGCACACAGCTTTAGTAAAGCTTAACTCTGGTCATATAAAACGCCCACTTACTCAAGTTAAGTATTTGAATAAGCGGGCGTTTTATTTGTTTTTTAATCGTTGATTACAGACATTTTTAAAACTTAATAACCACATTTAACACGCCGTTTTCTGATGTTTCAAAGGGCCCAGGTGTAAGATTAACCTCTGGTCGCTTCAGACCAAAAAAGTCCGTATCAAGTTGGAGTGCTTGCCCATCTGGTTGTTCAAAGGCCATATGGGCGTGATAAGTCTTTCCAAGAAAATCTGTCGTTATTACTGTGTTAGAGATATCTTGGAGTAATTGTGATTCTAATATGTGAAGCGTCACCTCACCTTTTAGCGCATCTATTGTCATATCCATCACCTTCTGAGTAGATTTTTTCGCCTCAGAATCATGTTTACTCGGCACGGCTTTATTTAGATAGAGGTTACCTGAAAGAGCAACTGGAAGCACGGCATTGCCAAGAGTAATGGCTTTCTTTTCATCCCCGAGTTCATCAAGCTCCTCTTTCGAATATTCCCACCACGGTTTATCCTTCTGGTTTGGATGAGAATTATAGCTACCCAAACCTACGGGATGTAAATAACAAATGGCGTCATCTGGTACACCATCCATTACAACTTTTCCGTTCGCATCACGTTCTTCTTCCCGCGGCTTTAGTGGCAAGTGTTCAAAGAATGTAATCGGTACTGGTTCTGTTGTGTCATCCCCGTCACCTAAAAAGACATTGTTGTAGTAACGATCATCTCCTCCTGTAATATTAGAATAACCAGCAATCATTGTATTGTGCGGAAAGTGATAAGGCGTTGTACGTGTCAGTTCAGATTGAACAACGAATCTACCCGCGAAAAGATTATGAATAAAAGCGCCACCTTGTGCCATATTTCTAAAATTCATCGGTGAAAGAAACAAATTATGGTCGACGAGATAAGGGCCGTGACATACTTCAACAAACAAGTCCTCGGATACATTCTCAAAAAAGACGTTTCGACTGATTCGGGTTCCTTGAGCCTGCCAGTCAAGCCAAAGACCACGATAACACCCGTGAATGTTGTTTTCACTTATCTGTGTATCTAATGCCGCATGTAGCTTAATCCCCGCGACTTCAGCGCCATGTCTTAACCGCTTGTGATGGATGTTGTAAATCTTGTTTTGATAAATCTGACTAAAAGCTGCGCCCATATGTCCAACGATCCCGGCTTGTTCACAATCATGAATGACATTACCGCGAACGATGTGACTACCAACCTGATCTTTATGCCAGCCATCACGTAAGGCTTGAAAGATGACCTCTTGTTCCCGTTGTGTACCACCTTTATTATGCTTGTTTCGGATCTTTTTGTGTCCTGTTCCCACACGAGTTCCTAAACTAATACCAACACTTTTTGATTCACTGATGTGATTATTTTCAATGATCCATCCTTTGCTCCAATGGGGACCAATTAACCCCTCTTGATAATCAGTAGGCGGAGCCCATTGTGGTGAAGCTTGACGAAGCGTAAAGCCACTGACGGTAATGTAATCACGGCCTGGTTGTTCTGGCCAGAAGCAGTAGGGTCTGACGTTAATTTCAACATTTTCAATTCTCGGATCTTTATCACCGAAATTCGCCCAGATTTTTGTCGTTGATGGTCCAACTTCCGCGTACCATTTTAACAGTGAACCTTCGGTATATCTGGCATCAGGCCAAACCTCAGGACGTCTTACTTTTAAGAGGCTATCTGTTTCGTATAACGATTTATGGTCTAAATAGACATCCCCGAGATGGACGTTCAACTCCCCATCAAACAACCAGTCGCCGCCTAACTCAACGTCATACGGATGACGCACAGAAAAAATGGCGTTCGGGACTTCAGTCACCCACACATTGTCTCCAATAGACGTCCAATCTGTGATACGCTCAGCACCAGTAATCACGACTTCACCATCACCAGCTGACTTATACACAATTCGGTGGTCTTTCGTTCCTCCGTTTAAAGGATTTACCCACTCTCGGTAGATACCTTTATGGACAATAACGGTATCTCCAGCCACCGCAAGTGCCGCTGCTCGAGAGATTGTTCGAAACGGTTGGTCAGCGTTTCCTAATGTTTGATCATTACCTTTGATTGATACATGATATTCCATAACAACACACCTTCTTTCTTCACCATCGCTCTATTATTAATTGTTAACTACTAGACAAGGTTATGTAGATTGCTCATCTCAGTAAGCGGTTACATTAGTTGATTGATTTTGCCACTGATTCGCACGTTTTAAAGCAGTAACCATACTAGTTATTAATCGCGTAACAACAATGGTGTCTATTTTCTAGCTTACTATAGAAGAGTGTGACTCTCACTTTAAAAACAAAAGTATCTACTTATCATTGTTTAGAAGATGCCTCACTTATATGGAGACAGGATAACAGTAACGTAAGTTTTATGTAGTTTGCCTCTGTTTTTTACTCTAAGTAAAACTAATGAAATAATTTATTTAACGAGAGCTCTTCGGTTTTATCCATTTGGAAGTTCATCAAACCTAGGTGCTTTTTCAAGCTCGTTATCCCAATTTGCTTTGTTTGCACAATAGATGTGTCCATGCGGCTTAATGTTGATATCACTATCAATACTTCCTGCAGGAACAACTAACAATGTCCCATCCATCTGTATGTTTGGTAAGGCTGATCCACAATTGATACAAAAACTTTTTATGTGCCCTTCCCCGCGAAAATTAAACGTTTTACATTCTTCCTGACCCGACAACCATCTTAACTCAGCTGTAGAAGAAAATAGATTTGCTGCATGAGCCGAACCAGTATCTTTCCGACATCGCCCACAATGGCACAGATAAAAATCTTCAAATTCTCCAACTATTTCAAACGTAACGGCACCACAAAGGCATGACCCTGCATATTTCATCATCAACACGTCCTTTTTAATAATTTAGCGCTTTATTTTAAGTTATGGTAATACCATTAAAAAGTCTTATTGGTCAGCTAATTATATGTTATCTAATTTTACGAAAGATATAGTTTTCAGCTGTTAACGCATACGTTGGCCCTTTCATCTTCTCTTTCACTTTTGTTAAATCAACCTCTTTGTTTCTTGGTAATACAAAATAATCATTTAACTTAGTATTGATGATACGATGATGCGTACCTACAACACCAATGAATGCAAAATCTTGATCAAATTTAGCTAAAGTAGCATCGCCATGGCTATCATTGCAGAGTAAAATGCCGCCGGTCTTTAAATACTTCTTCGTTGCTTGTCCAACAAAACCGGCGAATTGAGAAATAATCAAATCAACAGGGGCAATATTTAGTTCCCCAGTATAGTCTTGACCTATAAAAGCAATGTCACAAGCTTCCTCATACTCTGAATTCTCATCGATATGTTTTTTTATCTTATCAATGTTAGTAAAGAATTTAATCGCGCCTCTGAAGTTATCAACATACCTTACTTGAGGTATGACTAAAGATGGGGCAATATCAATATGGCTTCCTGGATACAGTGCACTTGTTATACTATACTTCTTAGCAACCATTCTGTAGAGCCCTGTTCTATCCCCAATCTTGTCTCGATACTCGAAATATTCCTCGATAATGTTTTCCTTTTTCACTAAGTCACCCCTAAGTTTTTATTCGTTAGGTCTACATACAACTAAATATTCACAATTATTGTACGCGTTGATAGTTTAAACTAGCTGTTCCAACCTAAATGATTCGTTCTTCCTTTTCTCTTAAGCTAAAGTATAGAATATTGGCTGATATTAATCAAATGCGCTTTGCAGGATAAAAACCGTTTTATACCAATGGAAAATTGTCCGTTTTAAAGCCACGACTAATTACCCTCGAATTCTCTTTCGTAGCTCGAGGAAAAGTTAAGTGGGATTAACTGTCGTGTTCATAGCCGCTATCATGACATATAAATGTGAGGTTAATGCTTAATCACAAGGGATATGATCCATCATATAAGTGAGGTAACAAGAAAATCTTTTGTACTTTTAAACTTTAAAAGGAGTACTTCTTAATTGTTAAGGCAATACTTAAAGCGAATCTATAAACACACTAACCACATAGGCTTTTTGGTGCATACTAATAACTGAAGTAAATCACATATGATATTACAAAAGGATGGATTAAAAAATGGAACGTTACGATACGATAATCGTTGGTGCCGGTTTAGCAGGATTAACAACCGCATTTGAGTTAAGTGAAAGAGGCCTGTCCGTATTAGTCGTTGAGAAAGAAAAAGTAATAGGTGGCCGTACAGCCTCTTGGGAAGAGAAAGGGATGCTTGTCGAATCAGGTCTTCATCGTCATATTGGGTATTACAAAGCCTTGCCTTCTATCTTAAAAAAGGTTGGTGTAAATATAAATGACATTGTGCAATGGGAAGAAAAAATTGATATTTTAATACATGGTAGACAACCGATTATCCTTGGCCTATCACCCGTATATCATCCGACGGCTATGATAAAGGGTCTTCTAGGTAATAATCATGCTATAGAGTTTCAAGATAAATTTTCTTTGATGCCTTTTTTCGTCACCGGATTTTGGCGATATATTAAAAACCCTGAAGCGCTTGATCAGTACAGTGTGAGAGAGTATGCTGAGCGATACAACGTGACCGAAAATGCGCTTAACTATATGCTTATCCCTTTAAGTACAGGTATTTTTTTCTTACCACCAGAGCGTTATTCAGCAAAAGTGTTTTTCGGATTATTTTTCCCTGCTATGCCTTACTTTTATAAAATGAGAGTTGGGGCCTATTTAGGTGGTATGACAGAGCTTTTAGCAAACCCAATAGCAAGAGCGATAGAAAAAAATGGTGGGATAATAAAAACAAGCACATGCGTGAATCATTTAATTCTCGATCATGAACGTGTTTGCGGTGTCGTGTTAGAGGACGGAAAAAAGTTTGAATCAACAAGTGTTGTTCTCGCAACGAATCTCGGTGGCGCCAAATCAATCATCGGTCAACACTTTTCTAACAATCCGGCATTTGAACACATGTTAAAACTACCTACTATGCCAGCCATCACGATTCAAATGGAATTTTCAGAACCAGTCCTTCCTTATGACCGAACGACCTTTGGTCCATTAACAGCTCTGGCAAGTTTTGCCGAGCAGTCGCGATCAACATTTACGCATGTACCTGGTAGGCTCTCAATTATTTTAACACCTCCTGAGAAGTTTCTTGATATGGCAGACGAGGCTATTTGTCAAATCATTATTAAGGAGGCAAAAAAACTAGGAATGAATTTAGCATCGAACTTAACCGATTACCGTATTGTAAAGCATCCAGAAGATTTCCACAGTTTGTCACCTCATCATGATTGGATGCGACCGGAACAAGTAACTCAGATTAATGGACTGATTCTAGCAGGTGACTATACTCGTCAACCCTTTTTTGCCACGATGGAAGGGGCTGTTATTTCGGGAATGAGAGCCGCTAATCTTGTGTTGGGATACCACGACATCCCAGTATGAGATTTAGACAAGTGAGTTCTCTCCTAAGGATTAGTTTTGGTCGACCTCAATCCCACAGGGAAACTCACTTGTTTTTTAAATTAACCAGAAAAAAAGTGCTAGTGAATGATTTTAGTGAGCAATCTCTGCCACACTAAAAATCCCTTCACCAACACCCAGTATTATACGACCTAAAAACATCGTAAATCCGATATATTCAAGAGCTTATAAATCTATATTCTTGTCAACAACGCGACAGTTTCAACATGAGGCGTGTGCGGAAACATGTCGACAGGCTGAACTTTTTGTAATTCATAACCAAATGGGACAAGTTCCGTAATGTCTGATGCAAATGTTTCTGGGTTACATGAGACATACACAATCCGTTCTGGTTTTGCGCGTCCAATGCGTCGCATCACTTTACCCCCCGCACCCGAGCGAGGTGGGTCTAATAAAAGTAGTTCCGGAATACCAAAGGATTCTAATATTTGATCAATCCCGTGTCGGGCATCTTTTGCAAGAAACGTCGTATTATGAATAGCGTTATCTAGTGCATTGCGTTTAGCTGATTCAATCGATGTTTCCACAATTTCAATCCCAGCTAATTCACCCACTTTTTCGGCGAATGGCAGTGAAAATGTGCCAACACCACAAAAGAGATCAATCATCTTTTCTGTTGGTTTTGGTTGGGCCATCTCAATCGCTAAATTGACTAACGTTTCTGCTTGCTTAGGATTCGTTTGGAAGAACGTATCAAACCATAAACGGTATTTAAAACCAAACATTTCATCATAAATGAAGTCACGTCCACTTAAGATATATTGCTCTTCTGCTTGCGTGCGGTCGCCCCAGTCTTTATTCTCAAACCACATCAAACTTTTCACATTCGGGCAATTAGCTTCAACACGTTCAATCAGCGCCGCTTTTGCCTCTTCTAGTTCGCCAGTGGGTGCTTCCGATGCAAATAGACCGAGCATCACTTCACCAGTATAAAACGATTGTCGAACCATTAAGTGTCTGAGTAGGCCGCTATGTTCATCTTTATCATAGCCTGATAAGTGAAAATCATTCGCCCACTGTTGGACTTCCATCGCATAATCAACCATTTCCTTACCGGCAATAAGGCAGGTTTCTAACGGAATAATTTTTCTCCAGTTACCTTGTTCATGAAGACCTAAATGGCCCTCTTTTGAAAACGTAAATTCCATTTTATTGCGGTAACGATAGGGCTCACCTTTCACGCCAATCGTTTCTTCTACAAGCACCGGGTCAAAACCATTATTTTTTACCATCTCTTTCACATAACGTGTTTTTTCTTTTAATTGACCATCGTATGACCAGTGTTGCCACACACAGCCACCACACAAATCAAAATGTGGACAATCAGGTGTCACTCGTTCAGCGGATGACTCTAATATTTTCGTGTAATCTGTTTTGATCCAACGTTTTCCTTCACCATCAACATGTACTTCAACTTTCTCATTTGGAATGGTTTGGGGAATCGTTAATTTAAGTTTTTTTGGGTTCACTTGTCCAGTATCACGCCAAACGACCGCGCGTCCAGATCCTTTTTTATCGACATAATCAATCGTTGTTTCATATAGTTTTTTGCTCACTTGATTTCCTCCTAGCTTTAAGTCACTTTAGCACGTCTATCATATCATCTTTTTTCCCGCTTGGCGACGGGCAACAAAAAAAGCAGCCCTTAGAGAGGCTACTTTTAGATGGACACAGCCACTTGATTCTTGCCGTTCTGTTTTGCTTGATAGAGTAATTCATCCGCCCGTTTAAAGAACTGTGTCTGTGATAAGTCTTTAGATAACGGTTGAAAACCGATACTGACAGTAATCGCACGATTAATTTCATCGTTTTCAAGATGAGCAATCTTCTTGCGAATGGATTCAATCAATTCATACCCGTCATTGATTGATTTACTTGTGATAAGGACGGCAAATTCCTCACCACCGTATCTCGATACAATCTCATTTTCAGTGACACTGTCTTCAATCACTCTAGCGACACGTTTTAAAATAATATCCCCAACATCATGACCAAACTCGTCGTTAATCTTTTTAAAGTTATCGATATCAATGATCGCCAGTTGCAGCGGCATATTGTAGTGAATGCTTTGATCATAAAGAAAATCTAAATATTCATAGAATGTACGGTGATTATACAACTCTGTTAACGGGTCTACTTTTGTTAATCGCTCCATCATCGCACTACGCACCATCAGTGAACGTTCTTGTTCATTAGAACGCTTTAATACGTCCAGTATATCGGTGCCACGGTCTAAAACGAGCGTAAACACTTGGTAAGCGGCAACGAGCATAAATAGATAAGCAAAGCGTTCAAACGCATTTGCTGCGTCTCTCACTTCAGGAATAACATACAGCGAAGTGAGTGCGATTAAATTTGCGATAAAACTAAAGCGTAATTCATTTTTATTAAAGTAAATAAGGTTAACAGCAAGTAGGATCACGAACAACACTTGTAAACCTGGAACACTGGCGTGTGTATAAGTCGTTACCCAAGCTGTAATCGTGCCGAATATCGTCAACATTTTCGGCTTATATAAACCTCTACTTTTGACTAAATATTGCACAATAACAATTAATACCACTTGTACCCCGCTCGGCACGAGCACTTTTGTCACTAAAAATTCTACTGGTGGATGTAGTTGATAAGCTTGACTCGTAAAAAAGCCTAACATTTGACCAATAAAAGCGAGACCAATCATAAACCAATAGATTGAAAGTATTTTATTCATCCAAACTTTTAAATCAATATGTAATTCGTCGTGGGAAAGCATGGCGCGTCTCCTTTAACATTAGCATTTTTTGCTTGTTTGATTCGGTTTTTCATGTTAGATTAGTAACCATTGCACGAAAAAACCGGTCCGATCGCGTTTAAAACACTTTCTATTATGACATTTTTCTGAAAAAACATTAAATTTGACTCAATCGTTTCCATTATAACTCAATTCACCCAACATTTCACCTACTTCACCAAAAATTAATTAACTTTATTAACACAAAAATATGACAAAATACCTAATTATATGATGATCTCTAGTCATTTAAAAAAAGAAACGAGGGAACAACATGAAAACATTCCATATTGTCGGTGCTGGTATTGCTGGTGCAAGCATCGCCTATCATTTACTTAAACTTAACCAACACGTTATTATATACGACCGTGAAGATAACGGACAAGCAACGAACGCTTCTGCCGGGATTATTTGCCCTTGGACAAGTCAGCGCCGGAATAAAAAATGGTACCGACTCGTAAAAGAAGGTGCCAAATACTACCCGGACTTTATTGAGGAATTAGAAAAACTTACAAATCAATCAACGGGGTTTAGGCAAAACGGTGCCCTTTGTTTATTTAAAGATGATCATATTCAAGCACTCGCCTATGAACGTATTAAAGGTAAACAAATTGATGCCCCTGAAATGGGTCAGGTATTAAAACTATCAAGTGAAGAGCTATTAGGCTATCATCCTAGCCTTACGACGGATTTTCCGGCTGTTTTTGTTGAAGGTGGAGCACAAGTAGATGGCGCATCATTACTGAGCGCATTAAAACAAGCCATTATTAAGCTCGGTGGTGAATGGGTCAAAGACACGATCAATCCACATACGTTGGATGGACAGATTATTTACACAGCTGGTGCGTGGTCACATGAATATGCTTCTCACCCAGAAGTGAGACATCAACGGGCTGAATTACTTGAAGTCGCCTTAGCAGAAGATTTACAACCCACTGTGTCGCCCGTTGTGATGGGACTGGGTCCGATGTATATTGTACCTACCTCTGCGCGTCACTACATGATTGGTACCACACACGAAGATACGACGTCTTTTGACATTCAAGAATCAGAAACAGCGAGAGACTATTTATTTACTCAAGTAAAACGCTATTTAAAGGCAACATCACTGACGAAAGGACGATCATCGATTGGCCTCAGACCTTTGACTGATCATAACTTGCCGTATATTGGTCCAAGTGGCGAGCTTTTCGTTGTGAATGGTCTTGGTTCATCTGGCCTAACGGCCGCTCCGGTCATCGGGCGGGAAGTCGCTTACTTTTTAACTGGACATTCGACTGTGCTCGATTTAACGGATTATCATTCGACGCCATCATAAATGATTATAGCGTTGAACCATGAAAAGACGGTAGTGAGGATAAAAGCCTCGCTACCGTCCTTTCTATTTATATCAATCCATCGTTAGATGCTTTATAATCGCTTGATGTTCTGGAAATTGTTCGACAAGTTCTTGCTTTTTGAATAATTTAAAGTCTTCAAAACGAAAACCAGGGCTGACCATACAACCAACCAAACCGTATTTACCGTTGACTGTTGAACCAAAAATCGTCCCCTTTTTCACGAGCACTTGAGGACGTTCTCCTTTTGATAAATCAAGACCGAGTTGTTCGGTTCGATACGTCCCGTCTGGTTCAATCATATGAATCGTAAGCGCGTCGCCTTCATGGAAATACCATAATTCATCTGATATTAGTTGGTGAAAGTGAGACTTATCGCCTTCTCGGAGTAAAAAATAGATACTCGTATAGTGCGGGTAGTCACTTGTGGCTAATTGATCACCGGTAAAACTTGACGCGTAAAAGCCCCCTTCTGGATGTGGGGTTAACTTTAGTTGCTCAATTATCTCATTAATTCTTGGCATAGGCTTATCTCCATTCTTAAAGTCTATTTCTTTTTTAGATTCACTCATTTCATGTTGAACTACCCCCACCTAACATTCTCACGAATGTTTGAGGAAGGGGATTCCATAAGGACACCCTAAAGGCGACCCATGCTCATTCAACTAAGCATAGGTTTTTCTACTCTCCAACCGTCGTAAACCTATTTTCTCAACATCTGTTAAAGCATGTTGGGGAAATAGTGTGTCCCAGGAACACAACTTGCTTTGGTCGAATCGTTCTGTCTGGTAGAACGCATGTGTTCTAACAAAAGACAGGGTACGCGTCATATACGCCCATTGCGCCCAATGATGTAGACCTTGTTTCTGCTCTGGAACAAGTGAATACAATATCGGTGGGAGTTTTTCTTTAAATCCCATTGCCCGTCGGGCAATGACATAAGCGGCTGCCATGTGAATGGACACACCGAGTCGCTTCATATATTTCATCTTGCCAATTTGACTGGTATAAGCAGGGTTAACAACGTAGACAGCAACCCCCATTTTTTCAGCTCTTGACTTGATTGCTAGAATCATCTTTTGATAAGCAAACTGACTCATTCGTCGATTAGCTTTTTTGTTTCCATAGGGACGCGACACTTTGGACCGCGTCGTATCCAATTTTTCGATGGCGAGTGGTTTATGCTGTTTAACAGCATAGTCAACCAGGGCAATAACCTCTGCTTCTATTATTTTCGCCTGCTGTCCACTGGTTTTACCCTCTAAGTTAAACGGGAGGGTAAAGGCATCCACACATTGACCTATGGCATTGACATTGGCGACAGCGATATGATTCACATTCAGATCAACCCCAATCATACCCGTTGATGTTGAGGTATTCAGGTAGGGTGCAGGCGGTACATCAATTAAGCATTTAACGATGTAGTAGTCACCATGATCCTCAAGTGACCATGCTATCGGCTTCCCATACTTTTTCTTATCTTTCAGGTTCATTTGTGTCTGAATGGCACGATTGACATGATCTTGACCATAAGAAAAAACAACGTCAGCGAGACGAATGACGCATTGGTCGATCGCCTTAAAGGTAAGGGTATGCGTCTCTGGGTGATAATGAAAGACAAAGTTACCTGATTTGGCGTCTTTCCGTCCCGAAATGGTCATCTTACCGTAACGCGCCGCTACCCAATCTTTCTGCCAACGCTCAGGATGAGCGTGATAAGACGTTTGTGTTAACCGGCCGCGCGCGAGTTTCTTACTCCCGAAACACACACCCGTCACTTTGTTTGTCAATTTAAGCAATTGTTTTTCATATCGATCTTTCTTAAAGTTCAACTGGCCCAAGCGAGACTTTAGGTGTTTGATTTGAACATCAAGGTATTGATGTTCAAAATCATAAGCACAGTAAAATAAGCGTGTGGAATACTTATATGTCACAACAAAAAAGGCCCCTTTTTGTTGTTCACGTGACGTTTTATTGAACATAAGTGTTCCTTTGATAAAAGAGCCTTTTATCTTTTGAAGTGTCGTCAAGCGCGCCTTCGTCGCTTTTATTTTTCTTTTAACGGCGTTGATTTGTTCTTTTTTATTACGTATGTACACCTTCTTCAATTCTCTTTGCGCGGATAGAAGCGCCCGTCCTTGTTGAACAGCACTGGTCGCATAATAATCATTTAATCCGTAACGTTGTTTCAACTGTTGATGGATGGAGACGGAACTTTTCGTTTTCACGCCCCTAAGCTCCCGGACCTCTGCTTGATAGCGAAAATGTTTAGCTTGATTAAACACCCGGAGGGTGTGATCCATAGACATAACAAAATCAGGGTCAATCTTATGCTTATATAAGCGATTTGAAAAAATGGCCTTCATGCCCATGATACCCACCCTCTCTTTGTTTTGTGACGATCATTGCTAATGTTTTAATTATACCACATGGAATATATGTTTGTCACTTCAAAAATATTGAAAACAAGCGATTCATCACCCACCTAGTGCTGACGCACTTGAGGAAGGTGTCTTCTCGCCCTGAAGCGATAATATAACAGTATAACAATCACAAGGAGATTTCTTATGACAGCTGATTTAAAACTAAAAAAACAAGAACTGATGCGTTTTCTCATGCAGTACAAATTTGCCATCAATGAAATGATGACCAAAGTGAACATTTTAAAACAAGAGTTCACCTATATCCATGAATATAATCAGATTGAACATGTGTCGCACCGGGTCAAATCACTCAAAAGCATTCTAAAAAAAGTCGAGAAAAAAGGAATTAAACCTAGTCCGGTGGCTATTAAAGAACACATTCGTGATATCGCTGGCATTCGGATCACGTGTTCATTTGAATCCGATATTTACATCATCCGCGACATGTTAAAACAACAGGATCACATCACCTTATTAAGTGAAAAAGACTATATCCAATCACCGAAGCCTAATGGGTACCGTAGTCTTCATTTAATCTTATCCATTCCAATCTTTATGTCAGACAGAACAGAGAATGTGTGTGTTGAAGTGCAAATCCGTACAATCGCCATGGACTTCTGGGCTAGCCTAGAACACAAAATCTACTATAAATTTAATAAACAAGTGCTCCAACATTTAAATATCGAGCTAACAGAAGCAGCAGAAGCGGCCCATAAACTTGATCAAAAAATGGAGAAACTACATCAGGAAATGGCGGCGATTAAAGCGGAATATGATGAAGAAGATCCACTTGATGAATTGAGCTTAGATAATGAACGCTTTCAATTACCAATTCAGTTCCTTAATACACTCTTAAATGATGATGACTTGTAATATGATGCTATCGTGCGTAAAGGCCCTTTGTCTCAAATGGACAAAGGGCCTTAATCAAATGTGTACCTATTTATTTAATTCGTCAGATAACTGCGATTTAATAACGTGTATCAAGAAATCCACAGAAAGCATCGACTGGTGAGATACCTGTGAATGCTGAACGTCCCATCATCTTCTCAACAAGTGCTTGAAGTGTAAATGGCTTTGAATCATACGTATTAATAAATGTCTGAACTTGTGGCACATCAGCTAAATGATTCGGTGCCTGTACCGATACAAAAATCGTTGGAATCTCATGAACATAGAAAGGAATATCTGGTGTCCCTTTTGATGCTGGCCACTGAATGCGTTGATCCGTGTTTGGTTGAACAGACGCCACATTAATAATCACATCATATTGTTCTACGAGTTCTTTAATTGGACGCTTTTGTGCATAGACATTCGCAATAGCTTGTGCACGTTCTTCTTCTGGTAACTTGTTAATCCGTTCTTCAGTTGATTCCCAAATAGATACCTCAAATCCTTCTTGTTCAAGAATCTCTTTTAATGTATCAACGGGACGCACTTGTTCAGCTCCAATAAGTGCCCCAAAGCCACCTTTATGTCCTTCGACATTTACAAGTAACACACGTTTTGATTTGTTTACATTTAACGGGAAGATGTCCTGTTGGTCTTTTACTAACGTAATCGCTTTATCAGCCACTTCCTCAGCAATTTTTTTGTTTTCCGCAAGACCAATGGTGGCCATTGCTGTTTCTTTATCTGGCAATAAGGCTGTTTTTTCTTTCTTGTGTAGACCTAATGCTGCTTTTGTACCAAGAATACGTGTGAGTGCTTCTTCTAGGCGTTCATCCGTGATGACACCGTTTTGATAGCCTTCTAACATCCACTGGAAATCTTCATCTGGATCATTGAAGAATAAGAATAAATCAGATCCAGCAGCAATCGCTGTTGGCAACATGTCTTGACGCTTCATTGATGCCGTCATTGCCACCATGTGGCTAGCATCCGTCACAACAAGGCCATTAAAGCCCATTTCATCACGTAAAAGATCCGTTAAAATATATTTATTTAATGTCGCTGGTAAAATCTGTTCTTGAACCGCCGCATCTGGGTTAAAGTGTTTCACATATTCAGGTAATGAAATGTGACCAGCCATAATAGATGGTAAGCCGGCATCGAATAATGAACCATACACTTTGCCAAACGTTTCGTCCCAATCTTCTTTAGAATAATAATTTACACTAAATGATAAGTGTTGGTCACGCTCATCTAGACCGTCCCCTGGGAAGTGCTTGGCAGCTGGAGCAATCCCGCTTTCTGTGATCCCTTTCATGTAGGCAAGCGACATCTTAATGGTTAAATCAACATCACCGCTCCACGTACGGGTTGAAATAATCGGGTTACGCCAGTTACGGTTTAAGTCAACAATCGGCGCAAAACTCCAGTTACAGCCAATCGCTGCCGCTTCAACACCTGATATACGGCCCATTTCATAGGCATAGCGTTCATCATTTGTTGCTGCAATCTTGACTTCATGCCCAACATAGGTCCCGTCTTTACAAGCCCCATTACCACCAGCTTCTGTATTTGCCGCAATCAGTAATGGAATCTTACTATTTTCTTGTAAGATTTTATTTTGGTCATAGACTTCCTCAGCTGTTCCTGGGTTGTATCTGACGCCCGCAATATGATAATTATTCAGTACTCCAGTTAAGTACTCTTCAGTCCGCTCTGAGCCCATATTAATGAATAATTGGCCAATCTTCTCTTCAATTGTCATACTATTGATCGTATCTTTCACCCAAGCAATGCTTGCTTCATCTAAATTGTAAGGTTTTTTTGTTAAATCTACGCGCATAATAATCCCCTTCCGTATTGTTTAATACACTTCATTTATATACTAGTATACATGTAGGAAATGAAAAAAGAAAGCCTTTTCTATAAAAACATATTCGTACAAACAATGACACCTTACGATTCGTTCGATATAATGAACCTATCTCAATAAAGGATGTGTTCTGATTATGAAAAAACTTACCCAAGCACTTGCCTTGAGCGTTGGTGCAAGTCTGTTATTAACACAAATAACCGACGTTTTAATCAATCAAGACAAGCAACAAGCATTAGTAAAATCAAAAGACAATTTAAAAATTTCAATCAAACAGGTAGGCAAAACAGTTATTGAACCATCAACTTTCACCCTGTCTTCTTTGCATACATTAAAAGATATCGTCTCACAAACAAAAACAACGGGCATTTCCGGTATACATGTCGAACCGCAAAACTACAACATTGGTCAAGCCATTGTTTTTAATCTTCATATTAAAATAATTGGTAATGAAACACATGATCCGTTACCGCAACGTCAGGACAATATTTAACTCCTGTTGTTTAAATATTAAAAGCATAAAAAGGATGATGGCTATGCTAAATAGCCATCATCCTTCTTTTCTTCATGTATCCATTATTCTTAATCAAAAAGCGTCCTTGTCAGCCTAGACTGTTGAACTTGCTGAGGACACATAACTATACTGTCTTTGTTTCTTCGCTATATGACTTATTAACACTTAGAATAACCACAACCACCTAAGTCAGTCAGACAAGTCGTACAACCATCTTGTTTAACAAATGTGGACTGGCCACAGCTTGGACAAATATCAACGGAACCACTCGAGAATTTACCCATTGATTCGGGTACGTCAACCGCTGCTTCATTATCTTCACCTAACTGCATCAAGACTTTTGCCAGGGCATCTGGTAAGGATTCAATTTGATTTTTACCGAAACCAACCGCACTTTGGCCTTTAATGCCGTTAAACTTCTTAATAATCCAATTAACTTTCTCTTGTTGGGTTAAGTTCGCGATACGCGGACTTAATAATCCCGTTAAAGCAATCGCTAAACCGTCCGCAATTGCTGAAATGTCTGCGCCTGTTTTACCTAAGTTAAGGAAGACTTCTTCAATTAAGTCTGTTTGAGGATGACGATTAACAGTGACATACATTTTACCAAATGGTGTCGCTGATTTAATCGTTTCACCAACTAATCGTGTCGGACGCTTATAGAACTTAGCTGACGTGAATTCGCGGTCATCGTCTTCAAACGTAATCGCTTGTGCTGGTGATGCTGTCACTTCTTCTACTTGTTCTTCTTCGTCACTGACACTGCGTAACACTTGTGTATCACGGCTACCGTCGCGGTAAATCGTTAACCCGACAACCCCTTTTTCTATTCCGTAGCTATAGAGTTCTTTCGTTTGCTCCACAGTAAAGTGGTTAGGAACATTACACGTTTTACTAATCGCTGAGTCATTATGTTTTTGAATCGCCGCTTGGACATCCACGTGATTTTTCGGCGTAATTTTTGGTGTCCCATCTTTTTCGACACACATCGCTGAGACGAAGTAGTCAGGTAGGACTTTTTCACCCGTACGCTCAAGGTAATCTTTAGCTTTACCTAAATAATCGATCGTTTTACCGAGACGGCTTTCACGTTCCCATTTAATTGAGAAGAAAGGCTCCACCCCTGTAGAGCGACTGTAACCTTCACTACCTGTTTTCGTTCCGGTTGTACCGGTTGGTGCTTGTGTGAGTAGGTGTGAGTTGCGTAAGCCGTGTTTTTTAATTAATGCTTTTACGTCATCATCTAAGCTTTTCGGCACGCGTGCTTCTAGGATTTTCTCGTCATATTTCGGGAATCGTCCACGGACTTCGGCTAATTTCGCACTAGCTTCATACGCGCTGTTTTTAATAAACGCATAGAGCCGATCAATAAATGCAATCGATTCATCTGAACCGTAACGTAGTTCTAAATCAATCAATAAGTCATGGAGACCTAACGTACCCATCCCAATCCGGCGTTGTTCTTTTTGCACGCGTTCATTTTCCTCGCGGAAATAAACGGTATAATCAATCACATCATCCGCATAACGAATCGCATCGGCTACCGCTTGTTTTAAATCATCCCAATCAACATCGTTTGTTTCTTTCTTAAAGAATTCCGCTAGATTAATGTGAATCAAGTTACAAATACCATTTCCACAAAGTGGTTGTTCCCCACATGGATTGGATGACACGTTTTTCTGGTAATAGTACGTATTGTTCCACGGTGTTGCTTCATGTTTTTTCTTCAGTGATTCTGGATCTAATTTGTACAGCCCTGTCCCTTCTAAAGGAATCAATTGTTGCGTACTTGGCATATAGCCATCATTCATATGATCATAAACCATGACACCTGGTTCAGCTGAAGCATGTGCGGATTCAATAATTAAATCATAAAGTTCTCGTGCTTTCACTGTTTGATAAATTTCAACGGGTAAACCTGCCTCTAACCAATCATGAATATCTTGATACTTGTCAGCCCAATCGTTATCATAAGCTGCATGGCGTGTATCTGGGAAGATGAGATGCCAATCAGCATCGTTCTCTACTGCTTCCATAAATTCTTTTGTAATTTGTACAGACAGATTGGCGTTAGTGATTTTACCACTTTCACGTTTGATCGTAATAAAATCAAAAATATCCGGGTGCGAGATGTGTAATTGTAACATTAAGGCGCCCTTGCGACTGCCACCTTGTTCAATAAGGCCCGTCGCATAGCTAAGCAAACCACCCCAACTAACAGAACCTGAAGAAATCCCATTCACACCATATACACGGGCATTCCGTGGTCTAAGGGTTGATAAGGCAATACCGACACCGCCACCGCGTGACATAATCTCAGTCATTTCAGAAAGCGAGCCGTTGATAATCCCTTTACGTGAATCCTTCGGATTCGGTAAGACATAACAATTATAAGCCGTTAAATCAAATTGCTTGCCATATTTCTCATAAATCCCCATTGATGCCTGGACACGTCCACCTGGGACAATTTTTTCTTTATATAAACTATCATACATACGGTCTTTAAATGTATCTAAATCTTGATGTTTATACGTTTCCTCAATGGACATCGCACCTAAAACATAGCGCTCAACGGAATCTGACCATTTATAATCAAGTGGAATCAACACATGTCGACGTGGTACCGTTAGTGTTTGGTTTGATACTTCACCAATAAATGTTACCGTCTGATTGTCCATCTCGATGACGCGACCAAAATCTTTTTGTGGGTATTCCGGAATCGATTCATCATAAATCGCCACCACAACATCCCCAATATTTAATTTTGATACATCCATTTCTTTTACCGTATAACGATCAAGTTGTAATAACACTTGGAAAGGAGTTTTGTTTAACTCACCGTAAATCTCTGTTAATAATTCTGACACAGTATCGCCTCCTGAAATATATACTATATATAGACACCTCTAATATTATAACAACATAGATATTGATTGTAGAGGGTAAAAAGTCTTACCTCTGTCTATCAAAAAATATTTAAAGACCATAAAGAGCGACAGACCAACAACTAGCACAAAACGAAAAATTTCAACGAAATTTATCACTTGACAATCCGTCTTTTTTCATTGTTCTTCTGACCACATATCGATGAGACTGTATTGACTTTGATTCCAAAACCTAACAGGGATTCGACTCATGCCTAGGCCGCTATCAATATATAGTTGACGCTTATTCGGTAACGGATACAACCCTTTCGTGCGTTTTGGAAACAAACCGTGTCCAGGTGCAATCACAGCGCCAATAAAGGGCAACCGGATTTGCCCACCATGAGTATGACCACTTAAAATAAGCCTCACTGGTTCGGTTGATAATTGGTCGACGATATCAGGGGTATGCGATAACAAAATGACCGCTTCAGTCGCACCAACACCTGAAAAGGAACGTGATAAGTCGGCATCATACGATGAAGCGTCACCAACACCGACCAAGCGAATCGCATCAGTTTGGTGATAGGCTATGATCGATTCATTTCGTAAGACATTTACACCTAAGTCGGTTAATGCATGAAGAAATACGCTTTGCCTTGGATGACTGACCTCATGATTACCCATGACAAAGTAAACAGGCGCAAGTGTTGCGAGTTGTTTGATTAAATGAAGGACGTGATTGAAAGATGTTGTCTTTCGGTCAATCATATCACCAGTTAAGACAATCATATCAGGAGCATCTTCTGTGATGCGTTTGATTAATAAGGCGTAAGAGCCTTTAAACATGTGCCCATGAAGATCTGTTAATTGACACATTCTAAGAGGTGACGTGAGATGAGGTAATGTTACCGAGACAAACTGGCGTTTAACGCTAAACGTATCACGGTACCCAATAAGGATAAGGGTTAGAACGAAAATGATTAAAAAGAAATAAGATGCCATATACTGACCTTCTTTGTTTTAAAATAATGAAACCACCTAAAACGATTGTTTAGGCGGTCACATGTTAAATCGTTGTTGGCGCAAGAAAGCTAAACATCGGTGTATTACGTAGCACACCAAAGACAATCGTCATAACTAACATGCCGTACAAGACATAGTCACTTGACTTTTTCTTTCCTTTTGATAATAAGGTGTAATAGAGTATAAAAAACGGGATAAGAACGAATAGGAGACTATTATAACGAAAAGCTTGATACACATCGCCTTCTAAAAGACTGAGGGTGAGGCGTGTCATCCCACATCCTGGACAATCAAAGCCCGTGACGTGTTTAAATGGACAAGGTATATGTATATGAAATGTCGGTGCTAACACTTTTAAATAAAAAACACCTGCACCTACAACACCTAATCCTATTAGGATACGTTTATCAAGTTTCTTAAGATAATGTCTCATCCGTTGTCCCTTCCTTTCTTATACGACACCAACAAACTTATTCATTTCTGCCTGGATAATCGCATCCGCAATAATTGGTAAACCAAAGATGGCTAACACGATATATAACACACCATTATCCTTAACGAGCATATTATGCTGACGTTGCATTTCCGCCATTTTTTGTCCGACGATGTAGTACCAAAAGAAAGCATAAATCCCACACGTTAAAAATAAGAAAATAAGTGCTTTTGCGCCTGAAAAGTTAGGATCATTCGTTGTGTAACTTAACTCTTCTGTAATAGCAAACATCCAGTACAAGTTGTAAAGACCGCACGTGATTAACGTCAAAATAATGACCATCGCGACACTTCGTTGTTTAATCATTTATTTCACCTCATTTCCCTTTTAGATCTCACATGATACAAGATGATTTTACCATAGACAGATTAGAAAAATAAGGTGTAAACGAAAGATTGTGACAATTTTATCATGCCCGCTCATTTAGATATGGGCGTGGCCACTGAATGGTTCCTTTGATTCGTTTCACATAGACGCCGCGGGTCTCATTAATATCATCTAAATCTAATCGAACCGGTCGTTTCTGCCGACCCACGCCAATATAGGCACATAAGTCCTGTGGTCGGTACACAATCGTATGCAAGGTACCTGAACTATGTTGATAATCGGTTGAAAAGATGTCAGCCTCCTCAGCATTAAACGCCTCATAGGCTTGCTTCACCGACAGATTGTTGTGCCAGTGATGTTTCACTTTATCTAATCGTTCACGTGATTCATCAAATTGATAGCGATTATCTTCCTTTAAGATGTCAAAGTGATTCGTACACATACGTGCTTCTCGTGTGACGACTTGTCTTGGCGTTGCTTCGACAACTACAGATTTACCGGTTGAATCCATCAAGACATATGAAAAACTTCGCCGGTGAGGTAGCTCTTTTAATATCTTCACAGCCTCATCAACATCCCTCGCTGTTTCCAGCAGAATGCGGGCAATCATATTACAAATGAACCCGTCTCCTGAATAGCGTCTATTTGTGAAGTTATAACCAACAACGAGCCCTTTTTCATTGATGCCATCTGTTCGTCCCGTTACTTGCATCGATGGTCCCATCGAACGATAGCCGCCATCAGTCGGCTGATACATGACAAACCGCCCTTCATAACTATCCGGGTGAGAGTCATAATTTCGAACAAATATATTCGATCCATTCATAATGGAACAGCCACTTTTATTAACCTCGATATAATACCCCGCAAAATGACGGATAGCTTCTTCTGTTGAGATATGTAAGGCATCTCTTAACCCGTATATTTCATCAATCAGTGGCGCATGCCTAAGTCTTAATAATTCAATCGCCTCGTCTTGATTGGTAAGGAAATGTGTCTTTTTTCGCTCATTAAATTGCTTTCGGCGGGACTCGATTAAGTAACTCCCTTTTAGTACTTGACCTTGTTTGTAACCAAACTGATAATGGTCACCTTTAAACCTGACAATATCCATTGATACTTGATGCATAAGCGTCCCTCCTGTCCACTTATCTTATCAGATGTTAAACTGAGATGCTCATTATTTGCTCTCAAAACAGTGACGAACATCTTTTTCCCACCTTACAGGTTCATTGTGTCATTCTCGTTCTGTTCTGATGGTGAGAACTTTCGGTAAATCATAAATCGCTTCTTTTAAGAACAGCGGATAGAAATATGCCTCTTTTAACTCTTCAAAGGACAACCAGCGAAATTGATGCTGGCTGTTACCTTCCTGTAATGAAAATTGTTCGCCTTTGGTCATTAAGTTCGCGTGAGAAATATCGACCAAGTAATAGAGACAGATTTCATGATATGTTAAGTGATCCACATCTTCTTGAAAGAACGCTTGATTTAACCATAGCGGACGAATCATTTTGGGCGTCACCTGACATTCTTCTTCCACTTCTCTGACGACGGCGCTTTCTAATGTCTCACTTATTTTCACTCGTCCTCCCGGTAGATAATAATACGGTGAGCGGTCATCTTTCATCGCTAAGATTTTTCCGTCATGGATCATCATAGCGCACACCCTGTAATTGAATTTCTTATCAGCCACCTCAAATGAAATATCCATTTTCGTCCTCCTTATGTCTTTTTTTGTTTTGCTATTGTAATAGATGATAGAACAACATATATGACAGTAACCACAAGAAAGATGCCTTCCAAGACGAATAACCATTCTTTTTTAAACACGACACCCATAAAAACGCAAAAAAACATGACTGTTAATAAGGCAAATACAACAGCTGACTGTCTATAATAAGGCGTCTTATCCATTGTCCCCTTCTCTTCTTGAGAAGCATATATATAGGCATTATTAAACAGCCATCCCTTTTGGATAAATTGTAAAACACTTATCACAAAACAACCAAAAGAACACATACCAATAAGGATGATGACAATCATCTCTCCCATTATTAATCCCTCCCGAATCAATTCCTACATTCATTATATCAGAAGGTATGAATGCCTCTTAGAAAAAAATAAGGCGTGTTTAACTGACACACAACAAAAAGGAGACGTCTGAACTAAAAAGAATGAATATAATAAGGGGGAAAATCACCAGATTCTCCCCCAAATCTACTATCACTATTTAATTAAATGAAGGAAAAGACAACACCTTATATTTTACTTTCGCACGAGTTTAACAAGTACCACACTATACTTTGGAACAGTGACACAGTTGTCTTCAGTCATGTTTATTGTATCCGTTACCGGTGAAATCACTTCATTGTTTTTCGTATTAATATTAGGGACATGAAGGTCCGCTTCATCACCCGTGATTGTCACTACCTCGACATTATCTGCAACATCCAGCGCTTTAAACGTTAAGGTGACGGATTTATCGTAACCTTCTGCGTTCACAAGCTTCACATAGACCGCGCTTTCATCACTCGTCACCGACGTAAAGAGGTCTTTTTGATACGCTTCTAATTTATATGTGAGTGTTTCACTTGCTTCTTCTTCATTAAAATATTGACACCGCAGTTGTCGATTTTGGTCACTAAAGACGACATGGATGGTATAATCAACACCTTGTTTAAATGCGCCTTCATAACCACGTCGAAGGTTACCTGCTAAAATACTTGAGGAATAATCTCCAAGTGTATAACCTTCTTTCCCGTGTTTAAAGACTTTTATCCCGTCATAGCGCCCATCTGGTAAAATCGCGTACTCAATCACAGTCTTATCTTCTGGTGCAATTGACTTTAAACCTACACCGACAAAGAGACCTGTCTCACCCGCTATTTTTTGCGCCACACATGTCACCTCATAATCAGTCCAATCAGGCGCTAACAGATACAGACCGTTACGTCCTGACGTGCGTCCTTCGAAGATGATGCCATCTGTTGTCTTAGTAAAGTCTTCACTTCCAGGTATGAGCGAAAACCGTTCGTCGAGTGGTGCAGTAAAATCTTGATGCAGTAGGACCTCATCTGAATCAAGTTTCTTTACTGTAACTGATTTTAATAAGATTGTTGCTTCACTTGTCGATAAACTGATGCCACCCTTTGGTCGACGAGTGGTTAACGAATCTTCTTCATACGCTTTTAATTGCGTCGGTAAGACCTCTTTTCCAACGGAATGACCGAACAATTGCTGGACATAATAATTAGGTGTAAACCAAACCGAAGCATCATCAAACCAGATTAAATCGGGTGTCCAGCGATACGTTTGATCGGTGAGTACTTTATTAAATAATGGTGCATAGGCCACTAACCGGACGACATCGGCGTTATTTTCATAACCGGTCATTGTCGCCGCTTCACTGATGGCGCCCATTAATGTATTTTTATCCGTTGACGCAAACTCTCCGACAAAGACTTTAGATGTCTCCGCTTCATTTAATTCACCTGTTTTATCATAACGGCGCTCATAGTAATCATACCGGTCCACGTTATTCAGAAGGTAATCATTCGAACGATAATAATGTTCGTCAGCGATCGTGTCCATAAAGTGTGGTTGATCTTGATACCAATCCACTGTCTCCGTGACATCCTTCTCTCCATCAGTAAACGTCACGTCTTGATTTGTTTCCATCTTACCACTTAAGTACTTCCAACCTTCTTGGAATGCCTCATCATCTGCTTGGGCACCAACGGTTGAAACAATCGTTAAGGTGTGCTCTGGGTAGTGTGCGTCCATATAGTCATCGATTTTTGTTTTAAAGTAAGCAAAATTCGCATATAACTCGGTGCCCCAGTTTTCGTTCCCAATCCCTAAGTAGCGAAGATCAAATGGCGCAGGGTGCCCCATATCACGGCGAATTTTTGCCCACGGGTTTGTTTCTACATCGGTACTTAGCGCAAAATCAATTAAGTCGGTAAAGCTTTTCACAAAGTGATCTCTTAACTTACCACCGGCAGGATTGACATAATCAGACCGCGCTTGGCATAACACACCACAAGCCATGACAGGAAGCGGTGTCGCATTTAAGTCTTCGGCGAGTTGGAAATACTCCATATAACCGAGTCCCATCGTCATCATATAGCCCCAGACATTAAAGTTTTCTTTACGCGTTTCAACTGGTCCGATAGAATCTTTCCATTCGTAAACGTTATCCCAAATATATGACCCTTCACTAATACAGCCTCCTGGGAACCGTAAAAAGGCTGGGTTTAAGTCTTTTAACGCAAGAACCAAATCTTTTCTTAAACGATAATTAGGATTAGCTAAATAGTTTTGGTGCGCGGATGATGAGCCTTCTTCTTCACTTTGACCCCAGACATCACGCGGGATAAGTGAAATAAAATCTAATGACAGAGAGTCTTGTGCTGTTAAGGCTAATTCACCAAAACATGTTTGATTGGCTGTGAGTGTCATTTGATACTTTCTCCACTGACCACCATCGATCACCGTTAGCGTCTCCGTTTCACTCACAAGTACACCTTGACTGTCTCTTAGTTGAATGTCGAGTTCGGCTGTTTCATTCGCTTTAGCCCAGACGGTAAAATCATAATGATGCCCTTGTTTAAATGCCATCCGTGGGGCTTGATTGTTGTCGGTAAACCCTCTATTAATTAACGTTGCGCCTTTTTCTATCGTCACGTAATGCTGATTAACTTCATTATCTTCAATACCAAAGTACGCATTTAAACCTCCAACCGTTTCTACTTTTACCTGATCAAGATCGCCGAACCACATATGAAGGGGTGCATGGTTCCGTCCTGTTGAACAACCACATGATCCTGACTGATGGTCATACGTGTCAAAGACAAATGACTCAAAAGACCGATTCTGGACATATTCGGCATAAATCCCCCCATCGGCTGCATTATTGATATCTTCATAAAATAACCCATACATGTGCGGCGCTATATCGAGACCTTTTTGATTAGCATCAATCACAAGTTCATGAGTTGGTTTTGACTTTGGCAAGATTGTGACAGGATATGTTTTTTCGTCTGTAACATCACCACGAGTAACCTTAGCGGTTAATGTTACGGCTGTTGGTTTTTTCGCTTCAACAATCGTCCCCGCATGACTGAGGACATCACTGTCGGAAGATAACCATTCAACAGACACTTTGTCTCCCATTAAGCTCGTGGGTAAATCAAGGTCCGTTTGAACAATCGGGTGCGGACTCTTCAAATAATGGTCAGTCGCTAACGCCACAATCTTTTCATCACTCAGCGACTCACATAACACATCTAATACTTCATCGTGACTTAAGGCTTTATCATATAGTCTAAAATCACTGATGGCGCCGTGAAAGTCTCTATCGGCAAAAAATTGTGATTTTCCAATAAAGTTCTCGGTATACATATTCGTCTGTTCTAGCGTGTCAAACCATTCTCTTAGTGCTTTATATGTGCCACTAGACGTTTGAGAGATCAAGCCATCAGCGACGCATTCACCATTGACATAGACAACCGGACCGGCGCTTGATTCTTTTCCTCGTCTTGTAGGATGGATGGAGAGCGCGACATGTAGCCATTCGTTTTCTGGGAAGGTATGACTCGCATCTGCGACAAGGTCTTGTCCATTAAAACAGACACTTCTAAAATGTCTCGTCATAAATAAATAAGGACCTGCCGGCCCATGACCAAAATCAAAAATACGCTCCCACATATTTTCACCACGTTCTAAGTAGACCCATGTCGATACCGTTAAACCTGTTTCGTCATTGATACCAGTTAAAAGGTGATGAGGTAATTTCAAATAAGATGTACCATGGTTACCACCCGGAAAATAGACACCTTTACGATTGTGGATTGTTTTAATCTCAGGTAACTGTAAACCAAGTGGCGCAAGATCGTGCTGTTTTCCACTTATGTCTTTACCAATATACTCATCCTCATCAAATGGGTAGTGTGCTAATAAACATTCCGTTAAGAGAGGGGTGACATGTCGTTTCATGATTCATTCGCTCCTTTATTTTCACAACTTGTACTTATAACTATTATAGTGTCTTCTAACTATTATTCAAGGGTTTTATTTAAAAACGCTTGAAAATAAGCTTAACGCTGTCATAATAAAGCTAATTTAAGTGAAAATATTTAGAAACTTATACGAATGTGTTAGAATGTAGATGTTAAAACTCATCCAAATAACTTTTGCGAAGTGATCTTATCGATACGTTTGGTTTTCGATTTAAGCAATCAAATCAAGTACCCATCCATTTATACGCGATCGGAGAAGAATGTCATACCGCTCATTATGACTGGTTAGGGACAGACCGACCTGATACCAACACATTACTCTTTCAATATACTCTGAGCGGTTCTGGCATTTTTTCTACCGGTGGCAAGGAGATGACCTTGAATAAAAATGAAGCTTTTCTTGTTAATATTCCAAGTGAACATCGTTACTATTTGCCAGCTGATTCTGATCATTGGCATTTTTTCTATCTCACACTAGCCGGGGACTTTGCGACACAATATACTCAACGCTCATCTATAGCGTCCCCTGTCTTTAAAATGCCAGAAGACAGTGCGGTCATTCATCAGTTGAAAATGATGTTGTCACTAGCAAAAAACGATCAATTCACTTCTTTGTTTCAAGCATCGAAAGAAAGTTATCATTTTTTGATGAATCTACAAGCTTATCTTTCTGATTTATCACATCACACATTCCCGCCCGCGATTGAACAAGCCATTGCATTTATGACCGCGCACTTTAACGAAGATCTCGATGTGACGTCTATTAGTGAGGTCTCTGGACTATCTATCTATCATTTTAGTCGGTTATTCAAACAAATGACTGGCACGACACCGATTGACTTTTTAACGGATATACGCTTGCACCATGCTTGTGAGCGGTTAGCTAACACGAATGAGACTATTCATACTATTGCCCGTGCCACTGGTTATCAAAACGGGAATTATTTTTCCAAAGTATTTAAAAAACAGTTCGGGACAACACCGTCTTTGTACCGTAAAGATAAACAACGCTTCTTTGAGCGAACGTGGACAATCTTGTAGCAAGATATTACCCTTCTCAGATTTTTTTACAATTGTTTAAAACACCTACATCAGCTAAAGTGAAAGTAATCAAATAATCATGATCAAATGAAGAAAGGTAGGATAAAACATGAAAATACCACACCACACGCTCGCCCCTACACCACCGATGGGATGGAATAGTTGGGACTGTTACGGCGCCACTGTGACAGAAGAAGAAGTAAGAGGGAATGCTAAATATATAGCCGAACATATGAAAGAAGCTGGGTATGAGTATGTTGTTGTTGATATTCAGTGGTATGAATCAGGCGCGGTCTCCTCTGTCTATCGTCCATTTGCAGATTTAACAATGGATCAGTATTCACGGCTAACACCTGCCCTTAACCGGTTTCCAAGCGCAAAAGATAATCAAGGTTTTAAACCATTAGCCGATGAGATCCACGCCCTTGGTCTTAAATTTGGTATTCATATTATGCGCGGGATCCCTAGACAAGCTGTTCATCAGAATATGCCAATTAAAGGGACACCATTAACGGCACGTGACATTGCCAAAACCAACAGTATTTGTCCGTGGAATACAGATATGTATGGCGTCCGCTCAGATATTGACGCCGGTCAATGCTACTACAACTCTTTGTTTGATTTATACGCGAGCTGGGGCGTTGATTTTATCAAAGTTGATGATATTGCTGATTCTAAGCTTTATCACGGCAGCCACATGGATGAGATTAAAATGATCCGCCAGGCCATCGACCAAACCGGACGGGACATGGTCCTCTCACTCTCTCCTGGTCCGAGTCATTTAGACGAGGCGGCCGATTTAGAGGATCATGCGAATATGTGGCGCATGACCGATGACTTTTGGGATGTATGGCCGCTACTCAAAGATATGTTTACTCGGTGTCATAAATGGAGTAAAAATGTCGGGCCGGGGCACTGGCCAGATGCTGATATGTTGCCGCTTGGTCGTATCGGGATTCGGTCTGTTGACGGCGGGGCAAGCGATCGGTACACGCGCTTTACAGAAGATGAACAAATCACCTTAATGACGTTATGGTCGATGTTTCGATCTCCCTTCATGTTTGGCGGTGAATGCCGTGATAACGATACTTTTACTTTAGACTTACTGACAAACAAAGATTTACTTAACGTTCATCGTACAGGGAAAAACCAGCGCCAATTATCTCGTCATGACGATGAGGTGATTTGGTATTCTGAGACTGAAGATTATCTTTATGTCGCACTGTTTAACTTAAATGACACTTCTCGCACGCTTACATTTGATTTGAATGCGTTACCAGATGATATAAAACCCGCAGGTGACTGTTATGTGGTTTTTACTGATGAAAAAAAGACATTAAATCAACCTTTGTCTTTTGACATCCGACCTCACGCCTCGATTTTACTCAAGCTTTCAAGATAAATGATTGTTTTTTTTAAGAGAATGACTCTGTGTCATTCTCTTTTTGTCGTTTGCCTATGAAGCAGAAGTATTTACATCCCTACCGCTAACCGTTATGATTAATGGCATCAATGATAAGGGTGTGATTAACATGGGTAAAATTATGGCAAGCGTTTATGATACAGTGATGTATCCACTTGAAAAACTATTTTTAACACAAAAAAGACGTACTTTGTTAAAACACGCCTCCGGCTACGTCTTAGATATCGGAAGTGGTACCGGGGTGAACTTTCCCTTTTTTAACCCGGAAACAACAGACGTTTATGCGATTGAGCCTGATAAGGCTATGCGCGAGAAAGCAAAACAAAAACCGGTGCCTGATTACATTCATATAGAAGCTGCTGGGGCTGAATCTATTCCAGTGCCGGATCATACATTTGATACCGTTGTGTCTACATTAGTCTTTTGTTCGATCGATCAACCAGATCAAGCGTTTAACGAACTTAAACGCGTATTAAAACCAGGCGGTAAGCTATATTTCATCGAACATATTAGGGCGGCATCACCTTTTGTACAAACCATACAAGATAAGTTGACACCGATGTGGAAACAGCTAGCCGACGGCTGTCATTTAAACCGACCAACAGACAAACTCATTGACCAACATTTCACCGTTATTCAAAAAACGTATTATTTCAAGAAAATCATCACGGTAATTGTTGCAGAATATGGATAGACAAAGGGCGAGCGTGCACCACGCACCACAACCACTCTGTCGGTCTGTTTTTTCGTTTATACACATGCCAAACCCTATAACTGAAGTTATGAGCGTTCTTTCTTAATTATTTTAATAATGACGACTCACAAATGATATTTGACACAGTAGTGGTCTATTGTGTATATTCTTAAGTGTTGTCTTTATCCTACAAGACGTCTCCGTTAACAGCTTTAATTATAGAAAAGAGGTAATAACCGTGTCCGTTGCTTTACAAGATTTTTTCACACAATTACATAGCCAACGTGAAAATACACAAGAACACATCACATTCACATATAAAAAATTGTTGAAAGATAGACCATCGTCTTCCACACAAGCTGCTTTTTTAACTCAACTCACAAAGAAAGATTTAGATGAGATTAGACGCTTTAGCGGTATCGAAGGTGTATCAAAACTAACGAAACAACCTTTAATAAAGCGTCTCGTCCAAGAACAATCAACGGCGATCGATCGCTTTATCTTAACAATGGATAATGAACGATTGAATTGGTTAAAAAAAATACTGGCAGGTGACAAGATTTATCTTGATTCATTCACCGCCCATAAGCTTGCGTTCTTTACCTATACTGGTCTTACTTTTGCGGTAAAAGATAAAGAAGATGATATGTTAGTTATGCCTGATGATGTGCGTGAATATTTCCTTACCTATGACCAAACTGAATGGCAGATCCAGGCAGATATTAATGATGCGGTCATTAGACTGACTCAAGGCTTACTTTATTATTATGGCTATATGCCAAAATCAACGGTCTTTGAACTCGTTAGCCCCATCGTTAGTTTTAACCTCGTCCGGGTGGATGCGGTTATTAAAGATGCGAAAAATTACTACGACTATATGAATGAAAATGATCAAGATTTAATGGATAGTCGCGTCGTTGATTTAGATATACTTAAAGAACAACAACAAAAATCTATCTACCAAAAACATTATAGCTTTACTGATGATCAATTAATTCAAGCGGGCACAGAAGATTTTATGGACTTAACCGATGAATTAATTCAACTGGTGAAACATTTAAAAGAACGCTATTTACTCGATGATCAAACGATGAACCGTTACATGGATGATTGTCTCATTCTGTTAAATAGTTTTATTGATATTGACCCAAGTTTTCTTTACTTAAGTCAACATCTTCCCGTAGCATCAGATGATGATAAAAAGATGTTGCTTGCCCTCTTACAAGCCTCGCAAGATTCGATTCATACGTGGGCATTAAAAGGGAATAAACGCAAAAAAGAAACGGTACAAACATCTGAACCGGCAAAGAAAATTGGTCGTAATGATCCGTGCCCCTGTGGGAGTGGGAAAAAGTATAAAAAGTGTTGCGGTAAGTAATGTTTTTTTCACTAAAATAAAAAGCATCTGACATCGCGTCAGATGCTTTTTATTTTAGTGAACCATTGGTTGACCTTGATAATCGTAAAACGTATGCGCCCCCTCCGGCGCTGCTTCAATAAAGTGCTGTATGATCGCTTCCGCCGCCTCTATTGCGGAAATATCCGCTGATGCCCCGCCCATATCCGTCCGCATCCAACCCGGATGCACACTGTAGACGCGATAGCCACGTCCCTCAACTTCTTTTCTTAATTTTTCGGTGAACATATTCAAGGCGACCTTTGTCATCCCGTAAGGATAATCCGGAGCATACGCATGATTTAGACTTGCCGCATTAGAACTAATATTGATGATCCGCTTCACGTTGCTTTCTTCCATATGTTTTAGTAAATGCTTCACCGTGAGTAAAGGTCCAAGGGCATTAACTTGAAACGCCGTTAACATGTCATTTACTTCAACGGCCTCGACACGCGCATCACGCCCATTTAAGACACCCGCATTATTGATTAATACATCAATGGTTTCGTTATAGTCTTGGATTTTCTTTTGAAACGCGTTAAGCGAGGACTCATCTGTCACATCGACTTGGATACGCATCAGTTTTTGAGAATGAAGCGTCGATAGACTTCCTGGGTCTTTGCGATAACAGGCATATACATCATAACCACGCTTAAGACAAGCTTCAACAAAAGCAAATCCAAGCCCCCTATTCGCTCCTGTAATAACAACACGCATTACGACACCTCATCATTTTCTAACAGCTCTAACAAAACTTTTAAATTATCCGTACTATCCATATAACTATACCGTCCACCATCATACTCCCCTTCTTGAACAAGTGGAATGCCTTTTCCTTCGAGATACATGACTTTTTCTTTCATCCCGTTAATCACAAACGCAATATGATGCACCCCTTCGCCGTGCTCATCTAAGTATTCACGCCACGTACTCGGGTGTTGATCAGGTTGGATGAGTTCAATCTGAACTTGACCGAAATTAAAGAAACATAACTTTGATCTTGCTTCTGATGGTTTCCCTCGATAGTTCGTCTCTGCCTCTTCTATTGGACCCGTTTCAATGATTTCAGGCTCTTCTATTTGAAAAATCTCACTATATGCCTGTCTCACTTTCTCAATATCGTTGACTAAAATACCAATTTGCGTCACACATGTTGTGTCCAATCCACTCACGCCATCACCTCATTTTCATTATTACGGTACATTTCCCCTTATACACCCTAACTTAAACAAAAAAACTTTAGAGAAAATGAAAAGAAGTAAAGCATCGAGCGCTCTACTTCTTTCATGTTTACTATTATATTTGATTATTTAATGACACGCGTTGTTACCATGCCTTCAATGCCTTCAAGACGCTTAACAAGTGCGCCAAAATCACTTTCAGCAATATCGCCTTCTAAATCAATAATCGTATAGGCGTGATCTTTATAACTTCTATTAGTCATATCAACGATGTTTAAGTTGACATCAGATACTTCTGACGTAATCTTACTTACCATCTTCGGCACGTTTTTATGGAAAGCTGTTACCCGTGGATGACCTTGGTACGGAAGTGCGGCATCAGGGAAGTTGACAGAGTTTCTAATATTACCTGTTTCTAAATACTCCATTAATTCTTCTGCGGCCATCATCGCACAATTTTCTTCTGATTCTTCAGAAGAGGCACCTAAGTGCGGAATAGAGATCGTATTTTTCATTTCTAATGTTTTCGCATTCGGGAAATCTGTAATATACTTACCAACAGTCCCTTCCTCTAACGCAACGGCAATATCATCATCATCAATTAACCCACCGCGTGAGAAATTCAGAATATACACATTGTCTTTCATTTTATCAAATGCTGCTTTATTTAATAAACCCTTTGTTTCTGGAATGAGCGGGACGTGGATACTAATGTAATCCACTTCTTTGAATAATTCATCGATGTTATGCACCCGTTTGACAGCGCGAGATAACTTCCAAGCCATATCAACAGAGATAAACGGGTCATAACCAATGACGTCCATACCTAACTCAAGCGCATCATTGGCGACTCTTGCACCAATGGCACCGAGACCAATGACACCAAGCGTTTTCCCTTGAATTTCTTTACCGACAAATTGTTTTTTGCCTTCCTCTACAAGCTTTGGTACGTCATCGCCCTTACCGATTAATGTCTTTGCCCATGCGACACCGTCAAACATTTGACGAGATGACGCGATCAGCGAAGTAATGACAAGTTCTTTTACTGCATTCGCATTCGCACCCGGTGTGTTAAATACCGGAATTCCTTTGTCTGTGCAGACATCTAAAGGAATATTATTCACACCAGCACCGGCACGTCCAATCGCTCTTAACGATGATGGCAACTCCATATCATGCATGTTAAAGCTTCTTAAAATTATCGCATCGGGTTGACTAGCGTTTTCATCAATAAGGTAATCCTCCGTAAATAAATTGAGCCCCTTCTCAGAAATCGCGTTTAATGGTTTAATAACAGTTTGTTTACTCATCTTCTTACCTCCTAATAATGTGTGATTATATTCACAATATGAATATAGAAAAAGGCAAGGAAGATTTCTCCCCCTTTACCTCTCACCCAGGCGAACGGCTTTATGTATAATACGCTCCCTCACAGTAGTTTCTGTGTACGCCAGTTACGTATTACTTGATTATTACATCTATTTTGAAAACTTGAGAACACATTAAATATAACAAATCACTTTCCAATAATCAAGTGCAAATTTTCTAAATATTAATATTACAAACCAAAACGTATAAAAACGTTCGGTATATCATAACTGTGCCTATCGCTATTTTTATGTTTTTATGTATGGATTTTAACGTCCGTGTCGCATTTTTATTTTCTTCCTCTCCATATTTAACGAGAAATCATCATAGCTTTTTTAACATTTAATATCATTCTTTATACCAAAAAAACGCACAGATTTTATTCTGTGCGTTTTTTGGTAACGTTCGCTTATGAACCTTTTTTGAAGTAAGTCTTAAATTATTGAACTTCTACTGAACCAGTAACTGTACCTTCTGAAAGATCAGCTGATTCTTGGTATTCTTCTGACGCAAAGTAAAGGTTACCGTCAATTGTACCTTCTGGTAATGTGAAGCCATTTGCTTCTACGTAAACATCACCTTTGAATGTACCACCTTGAATACGTGAGTTTTCACCTTGAACAGTTAATTTTGGTGCTGTTAAAGTATAACGCTCAGTAATCACGCGGTCTTCATCTTGAGTATAAAGAGCTAATTTACGCTTAGCTTCGCCTTCTTGCTCGCCTGGTGCAAGTACTAACTCTTCAGATGTTTCCATATCTTCTGTGAAGATCACGATCCATCCACCATTTTCAACAGCATCAAGTAAAGAAGCTTCGTCTGTAATGTTTGATTGTGTTGGTGCTGTTGTTACGTCTGCACCTTCAACTTCTACTGAACCAGTTACTGTACCACCTGAAAGATCAGCAGATGCTTCATACTCTTCTGAAGCAAAGTAAAGGTTACCATCGATTGTACCATCAGGAATTGAGAAGCCGTTTGCCTCTACGTAAACATCACCTTTTAAAGTACCACCTTGAATACGTGTGTTCTCACCTTGAACAGTTAATTTTGGTGTTGTTAAAGTGAATTGAGCTGTAATATTACGGTCTTCATCTTGTGTGTAAAGCGCTAACTTACGTGCAGGTTCTCCGTCTTGTTCACCTGGTGCAAGAACTAACTCTTCAGATGTTTCCATGTCTTCTGTGAAGATCACGATCCATCCACCATTTTCAACTGCTTCTAATAAAGAAGCTTCATCTGTAATATCAGATTTTGTTGGTGCACTTGTAGCGTCAGAGCCATTGTCCTCTGCGCCGTTGTCATCCCCATTGTCCTCTGCAGCGTCATCGCCACCACAAGCAACAAGTAGTGTTGCCATCATTAACATCATTAATAAAGTCATCAATTTTTTCATAATTCTTTCTCCTCCTCATAATCTATGTATTGTGACTTGCTTCACATACTATATTAACATAAATATAGAAAAAGTCTGTGAATAAAATGTGAATTGTTGAACAAAAATTTATTTTTTTTTGATGTTTTCTCTTTCCTATACGGGTCAAATGTATTATAATATCCGATTTATTCTTATATAAGCATCTAACTATATACACTTTACGAACATTTATTCTTGTCTTTTTTAATCATTTACGCTAAAATAAGAACAAAAGTTCTTGTTTGTATTTTTCACTATAAGGGGCCCTTACTATGCGAGACCAACTCATTTTAGATGCCATTATTTTACCTTTACTTCTCATTGTTTGTAAGAAGAATGCACCATTTTTATCTCACTTTAAATTTGACTATTTATACGAAGAAGGGCTAACTAATTTGTCATCTACTATTCAAACCGATCTATTAGCAACGAAAAGAGTAATGTATCAAGAAGAGAAAATGACAGTTAAAAAGATCCAGCAAACACCAGAGAAGGTGACGTATCAAATTGATTCAACAACAGAGAAAAAGATGCTTCACTTTACACCAGCAGAATTAAAAGCATTAACTGAACGTTATTTATGCTATTACTTATTCAAAGGAGATGACCAAGATGATCAATAAGTTATCAGAAGGCAGTAATTTAATTTGGGAATCAAGCCGGATGATATTACCGGAACATAAAGCCCGCATTAGAGAACACGACTTAACCCCACCGCCGAAAGAGCGTCCACTCTTATCGGAAGATCAATTAACTCAGATTAACCAGTCTCTTTCAATCGCTATTAAAACAAAAGGGCTTGTCACTTTGACTTATTATAAAAACAAACAGCATCTCACAATATCAGGAGAAAACACACGCTTAATCAATTCGAATACACTAGAAATTGCTACATCAAAAGGGTTTGATCATATTCCGTTAAGCGATATGATTGATATTCGCCTCCTGTAAAAGCGTTAGGATATCTCACATTAACTTTACGCGCTATTTTTATGATTGAACTACCCCCACCTAACATTCTCACGAATGTTTGAGGAAGGGGATTCCATAAGGACACCCTAAAGGCGACCCATGCTCGTTCAACTAAGCATAGGTTTTTCTACTTTCCAACCGCCGCAAACCTATTTTCTCAACATCTGTTAAAGCATGTTGGGGAAATAGTGTGTCCCAGGAACACAACTTGCTTTGGTCGAATCGTTCTGTCTGATAGAACGCATGGGTTCTAACAAAAGACAGGGTACGCGTCATATACGCCCATTGCGCCCAATGGTGTAGACCTTGTTTCTGCTCTGGAACAAGTGAATACAACATCGGTGGGAGTTTTTCTTTAAAACCCATTGCCCGACGGGCAATGACATAAGCGGCTGCCATGTGAATGGACACACCGAGCCGTTTCATATATTTCATCTTGCCAATTTGACTGGTATA
>NZ_FPAI01000019.1 GCF_900116255.1 Halolactibacillus miurensis | reverse complement strand
ATGAATAATCAGATTATAGACTACGCGAAACGTTTAAAACTCAGTTGGATTCGGGAACATCACCATGAAGTGACAGCCGAGTCAAATGAAGATTACTTAATTAAGTTATTTGAAAAGGAAATAGAGCATCGTGAAGAGCGTAAAATCAACTTACTGTTGAAGCAAGCGCAACTGCCTAAAACTGGCCATCAGCCTTTTCAGTGGGAGCACATTCAGATTCCGCACGGAATCGATCGTGACTCAATTATTCAGGGTGATTTCATTAAGAGACAAGAGAATCTCATTCTCTATGGAGGTGTTGGGACAGGTAAAACTTATTTATCTACCCTCATTGCCATGAATGCCATACATAGATATGGCAGCCAGGTGAAGTTTTTCACTGTGGCAGGCTTAGTTAATAAGCTTATAGAAGCAAACCAACAAGGGCAGCTACCGAAGTTGATGAAACAGCTAGACAAGCAACACGCGATTATTTTAGATGAATTAGGCTATATCCCTCTCAACAAAGAGGGAGCAGAATTACTCTTTCAAGTCATTTCCATGTGTTACGAGAACAAGAGCCTAATCATCACAACGAACCTTCAATTCGGACAGTGGAATCACGTCTTTGGTGATCCGGTATTAACGGAAGCTGTCATAGATCGACTCATTCATCATTCACATTTATTAATGTTTAGAGGCGATAGTTTTCGTTATAAAGAGTCATTAATTCATGAGTAGATAGTGATGGCAAGTGGCATACAAAATTAATTGCCGTTTAACGCAATTGTCTATTGCCTAATACATTCTATTGATATCGTTTGTCTTGGCGTTGGTTGTTGGATTTATTTGTAAAAAGAAAAGTTCACGACTGACGTTTCTAGCTGTTGTTCTTGTCTACATCGTCATTATTGGCCTTTATCTAGGTATTTTACCTATAATTAATAAGGAAGTGCGTGTCTTTGGCTATACAGATACGTCTGTGCCGGTGATGCTTGGACTTATACCCATCAGCATCTGGTTAAATATTGTGTTGATTCGAATAAAATATAAGCGTTAAAAAATAATCAATAGTGTCTTTGAAATCTTTTTTCATGTACACTGATTCCAAACGATATTTGATTCCAAAAAAATAAAGCAAGGAGTATGTTATATGACACAAACAAGCGTATATTTGGAGATTGTGATGGAAAAGGAGGATGTAACAAACTAATCCTTACACCCTCCTTCCCTCGAAGTGAATAAGAGGAGGCTATCACTTAACATGAATAAATTAACGATGTATGGTTTAACCGAACAATTTACGCAGGAAGCACGTTTATATGAAGATTTGGCTTTAGCACGCGTGATTTCCCAGTATCAAGGTATGTATAAAGTTGCTACAGCGATGGGAGAGAGAATGGCAGAAGTATCAGGCAAGTTTCGTTATGCCGTGACTGACCGCGCCGAATACCCAGCTGTTGGTGACTTTGTCATGGTCGATCATGAGAGTCAGGCATCAGATATTGTGAGGATTCATCATATTTTAACACGGAAAAGTCTGTTGCTGCGCCGAGCCGTCGGTGTCAGTCATCAAGCACAAGTCATCGCAAGTAACCTTGATTACTTATTTATCGCGATGTCTTTAAATGAAAATTATAATTTAAACCGGCTTGAACGCTATTTAACGGTTGGATGGGATAGTGGCGCAACTCCGGTGATTGTACTCACAAAAGCAGATTTATCGAACCGTGTCGAAGAGGCTCTCGGTGAGGTAGAAGCTATGTCATTCTATTCCGATGTTATTGTGACGTCGAGTAAGGAAGATAATAGAGAAAAGTTTCACCCGTATTTAACAACGGGTAAAACCGCTGCTTTCATTGGTTCTTCTGGTGTTGGGAAAACAACATTGATCAATATGTTGCTTCGTGACCGTCGATTAGAAACGAAAGCGGTCGGTAAAGAAGCGAAGGGACGTCATACAACAACTAGTCGTGATAGCTACCCGACTATCTTTGGTGGTGTGGTGATAGATACTCCTGGTATGCGGGAGCTTGGTATTGATCAAGCAGACCTAGCAACGTCCTTTCAAGATATTGATATGTTAAGTAAGATGTGTAAATTTAAGGATTGTTCCCATACAAATGAGCCTGGTTGTGCCGTCCAACAAGCGATACAATCAGGTGAGCTTGATGAAAGACGGCTAGACAGTTATGTCAAGCTTAAACACGAAGCAGACTATGCCGGTTTAACAAGTAAAGCGATTGAACAAAAGAAAACGGAACGCATGTTTAAAGACGTCGGTGGCATGAAGCAGGCGCGCAAATTCGCAAAACAAAAACGAAAACAATGATGAGGGGGATACGCTTGAAGGTAACTGTTAGACAAGAACAACCTGAAGATTTCGACCGAGTGGAGACCGTCTGTCGCGACGCATTTTGGAATCTTTATATACCAGGAGCAGAAGAACATGCGGTGGTGCATAAACTTCATCATCATAAAGATAGCATTCGTGACTTGACCTCTGTCATAGAAGTTGATGGTGAGATTGAAGGGGCGATATTTTATACACCGTCACAAATTGTCACACCAGCCAATCATGTGATCGAGACCATTAGTTTTGGTCCAGTATTTATCTCGCCAAAGTATCAACGCCAAGGGTTAGGAAAAGTCCTCATCACAACAACAATCAAAGAAGCACAATCCTTAGGCTACCGGGCGATTATTACGCTCGGCTATCCGCATCATTATCAACCTTATGGCTTTAAAGGTGGAGAACATTATCACCTGTCAATGCCAGATGGTCTGTATTATCAAGGCTTATTAGTTCTGCCACTATATGAAAAGGCGTTAAATGGAATAGAGGGACATGTTGTGTTTTCTGATGCGTTAGAAGTTACATCAGAGGAAGTGGATCAATTTGATCAACGTTTCCCTCAAAAAGAGAAAGAATATCAGCCGAGTCAAGATGATTATGCGGAAGCGATTATGCTGTTGGATGAGTAAAACTTTGTGTTAATGAATATATTCAAAGAAAAAAGTTGATGGAAGGATAAAACCTCCCATCAACTTTTTTACTGCGCAATTGTCTGTGATAATCCATGATAGCCCCCCATGACGTGAGTGAAAAGGACGCTACGTTTGGATCAGAACAAGTGACAAAACGACATAAGTCAGGGGAGGTACTTGAAAACATGTCAGCGTCAAAACCCTTATACTTCATGTGTTACAAGACATTATTCGCAGTTGTCATATCGGTTATTTTAATCTTGTCAACAATTAGAGTGACAAATATGCGTTTACAATGTCTTGTATATCCCTATGTAAACGCTTTATTATTAAGGTGTACTTACTATTACTTTTATAATTTGAAAGGGGAATTTTATTATGGCTAAAAAGGGAGCAAGAGCAAAGATTCAACAGTTCGGTAGTTATTTAAGCGGCATGATTATGCCGAATATTGCAGCATTTATCGCATGGGGGCTAATCACGGCCTTTTTCATTCCAGATGGCTGGTGGCCAAATGAAACAATGGCCGAACTCGTTAGTCCAATGATCACGTATCTGTTACCATTACTCATTGGTTATACAGGTGGTAAGATGGTGTACGGTGCCCGTGGTGGTGTCGTTGGTGCCATTGCTACAATGGGGGTGGTTGTCGGTGCGGGAGGCACGCCAATGTTCTTAGGTGCGATGCTTATGGGACCACTTGCGGCATTCCTACTGAAAACAATTGACAAACCATTTTTACCAAAAATCCGTTCCGGATTTGAAATGCTTTACAACAATTTCTCAGCGGGTATTTTAGCCGCTATTCTAGCTGGTGTTGGTGTTGTCGGTATGGGACCAATCGTCAGTGCTTTAAACGAAGCGTTAGGTTCAGGTGTAGAGGCGATTGTTGATGCTGGGTTATTACCACTTGCAAGTTTACTCGTAGAACCAGCTAAGATTTTATTCTTAAATAACGTTATTAACCACGGGGTGTTTACGCCACTTGGTACAGAAGCAGCACTTGAAGCAGGTAAGTCTATTCTCTTCTTAATTGAAACAAACCCTGGACCAGGTTTAGGTATTCTGTTAGCCTTTGCGGTATTTGGTAAAGGGGCATCTAAATCTTCTTCATATGGTGCGATGTTGATTCACTTTGTCGGTGGTATTCATGAAATTTACTTCCCGTATGTGTTAATGAAGCCAAGCTTAATTATTGCAGCGATCGCCGGTGGTATGAGTGGTGTATTCACCTTCTCATTACTTGATGCAGGTCTGGTTGCTTCTCCATCACCAGGTAGTATCATTGCCTTACTTACAATGACACCACGTGGTAACTATATTGGCGTTCTTGCCGGTGTGCTTGTTGCTACAGCGGTATCGTTCTTAGTTGCGTCAGTTATCTTGAAGCGTGATAAGAGTGAAGATGACGGTGATCTTTCAGGTGCGGCAGAACAAATGCAAGCAATGAAAGGTAAAAAGAGTAGTGTATCTGACTCATTTACACCATCTGCTTCAAAAGAAATTAACCAAAACAATGTACAAAAGATTGTCTTTGCGTGTGATGCTGGGATGGGATCAAGCGCTATGGGAGCGTCTCTATTAAGAGATAAATTCAAAAAAGCGAATGTCGATGTCGAAGTAACGAATACAGCCATCAACCAATTACCGGAAGATGCTGATTTAATCATTACACATAAAGATCTAACGGATCGTGCGAAGAATAAACGACCAGATGCGATTCATGTATCGGTTGAAAACTTCCTAAACAGTCCGAAATATCAAGAATTAATTGATCAGCTTTCTAAATAGATAACACGTTCAACCTTACCTTCTGGTGATAAAGCTAAAGTATCAAGATACTGATAGCGCCAGAAGGTAAGGTTTCTTTTGACGTTTGAGGGGAATAAGGAAGTAGCGTATATATGTAGGCGGTCGGTAGAAACATTTAAACTTTGTCACAAAATATGTTTATAAAGGTAAGTCTTCATCACGTTTGTGACAAAACTTATTAAATCTTGTCATCTTGTCGCGCGACAAAATTGAAACTTCAATACATTGTAATCGCTTTATTTCTGTCTTATCATAAAAGTAAGGTAAGACTAAAAGCAAACAATGACTTGAGGTGAGGAGGTACACGGTGTATATATCAGGCAGAGAAAGAAGAATACTAGAAGAGTTATTAGCACATCCAGACGGTTTAACGGTTGAATCGATGGCGCAAACGTTAGATGTTAGTACACGTACGATTCACCGAGATTTAAAAATTGTCGAAGACATTTTGACGAGTTATGACTTAGCGCTAGATAAAAAATCAGGCGTAGGCATTCATATTACTGGAGCAAAAGAAGCGAAAGCTAAGTTGGATTTAGCCCTTACTCAAGTCGCCTTTACGGATTATACACCAGAGGAGCGACAAGCAATTATTTTAACGACGTTACTCGAAACGAATGGATCGACAAAATTAATCGTTCTGGCGAACGAATTGAATGTAACCGTCGCAACCGTTAGTAATGATTTAGACAAAGTCGAAGACGTGTTAACGGAACATAATCTGGAACTCGTAAGAAAAAGAGGCTACGGGGTTGAATTGATTGGAAAAGAGTCAGATAAACGTGCCACATTGAGTTATCTTATCTTTAAATATGTTGATGAACTTGATTTTCTCACCCATATTAAAAGCAAGATGAAAACACAATCGTCAACGATTGATACGGTATCTGAACGCTTGTTAGGTCTTGTGGATCAATCGAAACTGATCACGATTGAAAAAAGTATCAATTATATTAAAAGTGATTTACCTTATGAATTCGCGGATAGTTCTTATATTGGCTTAGTGGTTCACTTAGCCCTGGCGATTGAACGCCTTCAAAAGGGTGAACAAATTTATTTTGATCATGCTTATTTAGAAGAACTTAAACGGTCTAAAGAATACGCTGTTGCAGAAAAAATCATCTTGAGCTTAAGTGAAGCTTTTGAACTAGAGATACCAAAAGATGAAATCGGCTATATCACGATGCATTTATTAGGGGCGAAACTTCGTTCTGATAAAGGCATTATTATTGAAGAGTCCGCTGTCAATGTGTTGTATTTAACAAAACAACTAATCGTAGCGGTAGGAGAAAAAATAAATGCGACATTTGTCAGCGAAGACCGTTTATTAAAAGATCTTTTAACGCACTTGAAACCAACATTGTACCGGATTCAAAAAGGGATGTATATCGGAAATCCATTAAAGGATGATATTAAACGGGATTATCCAGATATATTTGAAGCGATTAAAGACAGCTGTGCTGCGATTTTCGATGCGGATTTCCCGGACGAAGAGATCGCCTATCTTGTTTTACATTTCGCCGCCGCAACAATTGAACGAGCTTCACCGCAGCACTTAAGTGTTCTCGTGATTTGTTCGAGTGGCCTTGGGACATCGAAAATGGTGTCATCCCAATTGACAAATAAAATAAGTGGCATTAGTCGCATTGATCAAGCGTCGTTATTTGAATTAGAATCAAGAGATTTAGCAGACTATGACTTGATTTTATCAACCATCCCGTTAAAAGATTATGTAGAAAAGTATACGTTGATTTCGACGATTTTAACTGAAGAGGATATTGAAAAAATCAATGTCTTAATCAAAGGGAAACAGTTAAGGCAAGATTTGTTGAAGCGGAATTATATTGAACCGAAAAAAGATGACGCGTTTAGTCTTGATCGTCTAGAGAAAATGCAGCTGTATTCAAATATTATCTTGAACATATTAGGTACGTTTTATATTGGAAAGATTGAAGTCACGGATAAAAAAGCGATACTAAGTAGGATTAGTCAGCGACTAAAGATGGAGCAACTGATTCATGATGACGCGGCGCTGACGCACGCGTTACTGGAAAGGGAAAAGCATGGAGGACTTGGCATACCAGGCACGTCACTTGCCCTTTATCATACCCGGTTAGCGAGTATTCAAAAACCATTGTTTCAACTATATGACTTGAGACACCCGTTAACACTCACATCAATGAATCAAGAAGAGATGACCGTCACGCGTCTAGTGATGATGCTCTCACCCATTGAGGTCAGTGATCATGTCTTAGAAGTGTTGAGCTTCTTAAGTACATTGATTATTCGAGATGAAGCGAGTAGTCGAGCATTCGAAATACTAGATGAGCAGGGGCTCAAACGCTATTTATCGCAAGAACTAAACAGTTTTATTAATGACAAACTATCATAAATACAAAAAATAAGAAAATGGAGTGATTCACATGGAAAAAGAAATTTTAACAACAGCCAACATTGAAATTGGTGTAAGTTTAAACACAAAAGAAGAAGCGATTCGTTATGCGGGGAAAGTCTTATTAGATAATGGCTATATTGAGGCAGCGTATATTGACAAGATGATTGAACGCGATAAAGTATCAACAACTTATATCGGCAACAAAGTTGCCATTCCTCACGGAACAGAAGATGCGAAAGAATCAGTAGAAGACACAGGCTTATCTATTGTGATCACAAAAGATAGTGTCTCGTTCGATGGTAATGATGTAAATATCTTAATTGGTATTGCGGCCAAGGGAAATGAACACTTAGAAATTTTATCTAAGATCGCGATTGTGTGTTCAGAAGATGAAAACATTGAAAGAATCATTCATGCGCAGAGTAAACAGGAAATTATTGATATTTTCGGAGAGGTGAATTAAATGAAAGCTGTCCATTTTGGTGCTGGTAACATTGGTCGCGGATTTATTGGCTTACTTCTATCACAAGCGGGTTATCATGTCAGTTTTGTTGATGTAAATGAACAAGTGATTGATGCAATTAACGATAAACAACAGTACAACGTCTTACTAGCTGATGAATCACAAGAAAAAATTCCTGTGTCAAATATCTCGGGAATCAACAGTATGAAAGAACCGGAAGCTGTTATAGAAGTCATCGTAGAAGCCGATATTATTACAACAGCAGTGGGGGCATCTATTTTACCAATCATTGCGGATCTTCTCGCAAAAGGTTTAACGAAGCGATTAGAAACAGCTAATGCTCCTTTAAATGTCATTGCTTGTGAGAACATGATTGGTGGTAGTGCATTATTAAAAGACGAAGTGATGAAAAAAGTGACAACTGAGGCCGCGAATGTATTACTGACGCATGTAGGTTTCCCTAATGCAGCCGTTGACAGAATTGTGCCTAATCAATCACACGAAGATATCTTAACCGTCTCAGTAGAACCGTACTCTGAATGGGTTGTCGATCAATCGATGATGGTGGGAGACTTGCCTGACATTAATGGGATGACACGTGTCCCATCACTTGATCCCTTTATTGAACGCAAACTATTTACGGTTAATACCGGTCATGCCGTCACCGCTTATTTTGGCTATCACTTCGGTTATCACACTATTAAAGAAACATTAGAAGATGAAGCTGTATTAGCTTTAGTAAAAGGTGCACTCAAAGAATCAGGTCAAGTGATTACTTCTAAATTTGATTTCTCTGAAGCAGAACATGAGAAATATATTGATAAAATTTTAGGGCGTTTCTTAAATCCGTATCTATCAGATGAAGTGACGCGTGTAGCGCGAGGACCGCTTCGTAAATTAGGGCAACATGATCGTCTCGTTCGTCCGGCTCGTCTTTATTATGAGTTAGTTCATGAAGAGCCAACACATTTAGCGAAAGCTATCGCAGCGGCTTTGTTGTATGATTACAAGGAAGATGAAGAGGCGGTTAAACTTCAAGCAATGATTGAAGCAGACGGTTATGAAAAGACACTTGAAGTGGTCAGTCACTTACATGATTCTGATTCACTGACCAAAAGCGTATTAAGTCAAGTGGACGCTTTAAAAAAATAAAAGTTAGTAACGCTCTATCACTTACAGTAATCTCTAATGTTGAGTATAAACACCCTGCCCGGTGTGAACCGTCTAATGCTTGTTATGGTTAGGCGGTTCTTTTTATTATTTTCTTTATGCTATACTAAAAAAGTCATCAACAGAGGAGGCTTAATATGAATCCAGTAGTAGATATGGTCATAACAGTTGTTTTAGGGTTTATTTTCTTTATCGTCATCTCTTCTATTTTCGGAGGAGAACCTCAAGCGGAGTCGTTTTTCTTAGCCGTTATCGTGGGGCATCTTTTTAATGATAAGTATCAACTAGCGACACGTTTCACAAACTTTTGGACGTGATTTACATTGATTTAAAACAGAACGGTGTGACATGAAGCATGTTGCGTTGTTCGGTTTTTTTTCACCTAAAATTAAACAGTAAGAAAAGAATAACCGTGATGAATGGTGAAATAATAAGGAGATGATAGAATGGATGTATTAAAAACAAGCCAGTGGATGAAACGACACGCCAGACCCTTAGAGTATGCACGGTGGAAGTATCTCTTTGAAGGTGGGGAAAGAGAATCGGTGAGAGACTGTTTACAAGCTTATCAAAATGATGATGGTGGATTTGGACATGGCTTAGAGCCTGATTATACGATGCCGTACTCTTCGGCGATTCAAACATGGTCGGCGTGTCGTATTATCAACGAATTAAACTTACCAAAAGAAGATCCGGTTGTTGAAGCGGTCGTTCAATATTTGATCAATACATTTGATGAAAAAACAGGTCTGTATCAAACAGTGGTACCTGATATGAATCAGTATCCACATGCGATGCATTGGCATTATGAAGACGGTGTTCAGGCGAACTGGGGGTATAATCCGACCGTTGAATTGGCAGCTTATCTAAAGCTATGGTCCGCTGATGAGCGCAGTGACATAATTGTTGACCAAATCCTCACAGGTGCTATTGAGCACTTATTGACTATTGAAACAATGAATTTTCACGAGTTAAACAATTACCAACAGCTGCTTATGTTATTAAAAGGACAGTTACCTAAAGAACAACAGCTACATGAGAAGGTAACGCATTTGAAAGAATCAGCCTTCAGCAAAGATCCATCGACTTTTGGTAAAACCTATCAAGGCCTACCAATGGATGTGATTGAAGACCAAAAAGATGAGCTTTATCCGAAATATGAAAGCCTCATTCAAGCCCATTGTGACTACTTAAGCGAGAGCATCACAGAAGAAGGGATATGGCCTATCACATGGGAGTGGGGAAGGGATCAAGAAGCTTTTTTAATCGCTAAAAGATACTGGCAAGGCATTCTTGCGATTAAGCATGTTCAGTATCTAAAGCGATTTAAGTGAAAGAAGGACAAGAAAGAACAAGGCAATCGCTTGACAGTTTAAGATTACAGTTGTAAACTAAAGGTATTGAAAAAAGATTACAACTGTAAACAGTCAGAGGTATAGGCTATTCTTGTTCCTAAGATGAATAGATTGCCTGATGCTGTTTAACACTTAACATAGGGGTGAGAAGGATGGAAAAAACATTACCAGTGGAAGGCATGACGTGTGCATCTTGTTCGCAAACAGTAGAAAAAGTCATCAGTCAATTAGATGGTGTAAGTGAGGCGTCGGTTAACTTAGCGACAGAAAAATTAACCGTTCATTATAATGAAGCTAAAGTCACGCTAGAAGATTTAGCTGATACAGTAAAGGATGCTGGTTATGAACTGAAATTACCACGTGATGAGACGACGTTTATTGTCAGTGGGATGACGTGTGCGTCCTGTTCACAGACGGTTGAAAAAGCGGTGAATCAGCTAGCTGGTGTCGAAAAAGCACAGGTTAATCTTCCGACCGAAAAGCTTAACGTCGCATTTAATCAACAAGTACTGACAGAAGCAGATATTATCAAGACAGTCCAAGAAGCGGGTTATGATGCCAAAGTAGCTTCAGGCGCTTTAGAGCGAGAAGATACAAAAGTAAAAAAACAAGCCGAAATGACACGGATGTGGCAGCGGTTCTTTTATTCAACTATTTTTACCGTGCCACTGTTATATGTATCGATGGGCCATATGGTCGGTTTACCGTTACCATCCATTATTGACCCAATGATGCATCCGGTTATCTTTTCATTTCTGCAACTTATCTTAACCATACCTGTTATGGTACTCGGCTGGCCATTCTTCCATGTTGGGTTTAAAACGCTCGTGAAACGCCATCCCAATATGGATTCTTTAGTGGCACTTGGGACAAGTGCAGCCTTTCTTTATAGTTTAGGAGCAACTGTTGCGGTCGCATTAGGTGAGAGTCACTATGCGATGGACCTTTACTATGAATCAGCAGCGGTCATTTTAACGCTCATTACGTTAGGTAAATATCTTGAAGCACGTTCCAAAGGAAAGACATCTGAAGCCATTGAAAAGTTGATGGGTCTCCAGCCGAAAACGGCTAGAGTGACACGTGATGGCGAAGAAATGAAAATTCCGATTGAATCCGTTCGAGTAGGAGATACGATTATTGTTAAACCAGGTGAAAAGTTACCGGTTGACGGGATTGTCACTGAAGGAAAAACATCGATTGATGAAGCGATGCTAACAGGTGAAAGTATTCCGGTTGAAAAAACAGCGGGAGATCCTGTGATTGGTGCGAGTATGAACAAAAACGGCACGATACAATATGAGGCAACAAAAGTCGGTGAAGATACCGCCTTATCACAAATCATTAAGCTTGTGGAAGATGCGCAAGGGTCAAAAGCACCGATTGCAAAGCTGGCTGACATTATTTCAGGATACTTTGTGCCAATTGTGATTGTGATTAGTATTCTCTCAGGCCTAAGTTGGTTTATTGCCGGTGAGACAGGACTATTTAGTTTAACGATTGCGATTTCTGTCTTAGTCATCGCTTGTCCATGTGCGCTAGGCCTCGCAACACCAACGGCGATTATGGTAGGTACGGGTAAAGGCGCAGAAAATGGTGTGCTCATTAAGAGTGGTGTCGCACTTGAAACAACGCATAAACTCGACACACTCGTCTTTGATAAAACAGGTACCATCACAGAAGGTAAGCCTGTCGTCACCGATATTTTAACGGTAAATAGTACGGCAGAAGAAGAACTGTTACAACTAACAGCGTCAAGTGAGAAGGGCTCAGAACACCCACTTGGTGAAGCTATTGTGCGTGCCGCAGAAGATAGACAGCTGACGTTTTTAACAGTGGATCAATTTGAAGCGATACCAGGTCGTGGTATTGACGTCTCGATTAATCAGCGTACATTACTAGCAGGGAACAAAAAGCTCATGACAGAGCGCGGCATATCATTAACAGCTGTCGAAGAAGCTTCCGATCGCCTAGCAGGTGAAGGTAAGACACCGATGTATATTGCGATTGATGGTGAAATGGCCGGTATTATTGCGGTGGCAGATACGGTGAAGCAACATAGTAAACAAGCGATTGAAAAACTCCACCAGATGGGTATTGAAGTCGTGATGATCACCGGGGATAATTTACGCACCGCCGAAGCAATTGCTAAAAGTGTTGGCATTGACCGGGTGCTAAGTGAAGTCTTACCTGAGGACAAAGCTAATGAAGTAAAAAAACTGCAAGCCGAAGGCAAGAAGGTCGGGATGGTTGGTGATGGCATTAATGATGCGCCGGCACTTGCCCAGTCTGATATTGGTCTTGCGATTGGTTCTGGTACGGATGTCGCGATGGAGTCAGCGGATATTGTCTTGATGCGTAGTGACTTAATGGACGTGCCGACGGCACTTGAACTGAGTCATGCGACGATTAGAAATATTAAACAAAATCTTTTCTGGGCTTTTGCCTATAACGTGATTGGTATTCCGATAGCGATGGGACTCCTTCACATCTTTGGTGGCCCTTTGCTTAACCCGATGCTCGCAGGGGCCGCGATGAGTTTTAGTTCAGTCTCTGTTTTAGTCAATGCGTTAAGACTGAAACGGTTTAAACCAACCCGCACAAAGGCGGTGTAACGATGAGTAAAGCAGATAAACTCGTTCTCTACACCCGTCCTCTGTGCGGGGACTGTCAACAAGCGAAAGCTTATCTCAATGATCAACGCATCGTTTATGAGCATAAAAATGTTGAAGACAATCCAACGGTTGAAGCTGAATTGGTTAGCCTGACCGGCTCAAAGATTGTCCCAGCGTTTATCTTCTTAAAGCGGAATCTTTTGGGTAAGCAAAAAGTCGAAAAGACTTTTATCGGCTTTGAAAACAAAAGACAAGCCATTGAATCTTTACTTTTACAATTTAAATAATGGTAACAAACATATATTAACACCAGTTATTCTTACGTATAAGGAGCTGGTGTTATTTTTTAGGTTTACAAATCAATGGATGTCCGCTATACTATCGTTAACTAATTAATAACGGAGGTTAACAATGAATTTAAAAAAATTGATGTACATATCGATCTTTGTTGCTGTGATGGGCGTGCTCGGTTTACTTCCGCCGATTCCTCTTGCTTTTTCACCTGTTCCGATGACACTGCAAACACTTGGAGTTATGCTGTCTGGTAGTATTTTAGGGTATCACCTTGGGAGTAAATATGCAGGTATGAGTCTCGTTGTATTCTTACTTCTCGTCGCTATTGGGCTGCCACTTCTTGCGGGAGGGCGTGGTGGATTAGGGGTGTTTGTTGTTCCATCTTCGGGTTATCTCATTGGCTATCTGTTTGGTAGTTACTTTATCGGCCTGATCGTTGAACGGTTTAAAGGCCCTTCGTTTTTCAAGTTTTTTATGGCTAACTTTATTGGTGGCGTATTGGGCGTGTACCTTTTCGGTATCCCGGTACAAGCCTTTATGATGGAGATATCACTATTTGAGGCGCTTGTATTAAGCGTGGTTTATTTACCAGGTGATATCTTAAAAGTTATCATTGCCTCACTTGTCGCTTTGAAAATGTCGAAAGTACCGCTAGTGAGTAAAGAGAAGACCCGAAGCCTCTAAGTGCACAGCACGTTATGACGATTCACTTTTCGGAGTTTCAAAGACTTAATCATGAAGACAAGAAAAAGTCCCAAGTAAGCGATAGTTACTTGGGACGTGATTTAGTCATGTTAGCGAAAGTTAAAGGTTATAGCGCTTTTTTCACTCGGAATAGGATCATGATGAGCGTCACTGCTAACACGATGTGCCCGATGCCTGATATGCCAGAAATCGACGCGTTTAGTGCACTTGACATAGTCGTGCCCAGTACCTCGGTTACACCACGGATCAAAAATCCGATAATACTAATGTTCAGTCCTATGTGATAACCAATCACAAGGCCTTTGGTCTTTGGAAAACGTGACCAAGCGAATTGCTTTTCTAGAATCAATAGAAACAAGAAGAAAAATAGACCTAAGCTGATATAATGCCCATGGATTAAAGATAGGCGAGTACTTTCTGTATAGCCCGATAACTTAGTAAACTCACGATAAAAAACACCTGATGTGAGTCCTAAAATAGTATAAACGATAGCGGCATTAAGATAATGTTTCATTGGATGGTATCCTCCTTAAATGAATGGTTATTTTTAGTCCGCCAAGCGGACTTTTTTCTGCTTTTATACGCCCTTCATGAGCCTCCACAATGTCTTTTGCAATGGCCATTCCCAGTCCACTGCCCTCACTTTTGGCCTGTGTATGTGTTCCTCTGTAATAGCGTGTGAATATATGGTCTAGTTCCTGATCACTTACCCCTACGCCATTGTCATCAATATGAATGGTTACCCAATGCTCATCACGACTGTCCACATGGACATTCACCGAAACAGGCGCTTCATTGTGTACAAAACTATTGTAAACTAAATTGAGCAACGCGCGTTTAAATAGTGACTTATCTAGTTTAACTGAGACGACATCATGCGTGTGTGTAAAGGCCACTGTATGGTCTTGGTTTAAAAGACGCGGACTGTTGAGTACGTCAATTAAATCACGCTTAATCTCCTGTATAAGATTAACGGGTTCGCACTGCAAAAAATGATCAGAGTGTTTCAAGCGCGTCGTTAAATTTAAGTCTGCAAGCAATGTTTCAATATACGTGCCTTTTTTTACTATCACTTCTTTATAATGTTGCCGTTCTTCTTCGCTCATGTCATCACAAGCTTCACCTAACAGTTCTCCGTACCCCATCATAGATGTTAACGGCGTCTTGATATCATGAGACAGGTTTGAAATCCATTCCTCACGCATGGCATCAGCTTCTTCACTTGCTTTTCTAGACGCAGCGAGTTGTATGCTCAGCTGATTCATTGCCTTCTCAACAACGGCATAAATGCCACGTCCTGGCTCTTTGGTTTGATAATCGCCTTCTGAAAGCAGGACAATTCGGTTGGTGATTCTATGAATAGGTCGGCTTATGCTATACGTATAAATATAACTGATCATCAACAAGACCATGACATTCATCCCTAACAGCCAATACATATTGTAAGCTGCGCTAACTTTTTTTGTATCTGAGGTGTACAGTGTTCGCTTAACTTGATCAGGATGGTAAAATAGCAGCGCCGTGTAGGGCGTTTCTACGATTGAAATCGTTTCAACAAACGTTGTAACAGCATCATTCTCATAAAGTTCAATAATGGTATTAGGACTGTACACAGTTGCGGTGTCTGTAGGAACATTATAACGAAGCACTTCTTTAAACTGAGGATTTAGCAATTGTAAACCTACAGTTGTTTGATCTAAATGCTCAGCCAGTTCGGGAGTGAGGCTAAACGTGTGTCCTTCTTCATGCAAAATACCTTGATCAATCTGAGTCAGCGTTGTCGATGGGGTAAAGTGGTATAAATCAGCTTCTTTATAGACATAGCTCCGCATGTAAAAAATATTGATGATGACGATAAACAAGCAAGCGATAAAAAAAGAACCGGCATAATGCATCATAATTCTAACCCTCATGCATCCCCACCTCTTAAGACAAACTTGTAGCCAAGCCCTATCACCGTTTGAATCCATTTAGGACGAGAAGGTTCCTCTTCTATTTTGAGTCGCAATTTTCTCATATGCACAGAGATGGTGTTATCAAATCCAATGAAGTCTTCGCCCCATACGGCATCACAGATCATTTCTTTGCTTAGAATTCGATTGGGATTCTGTACGAGATAAAGGAGTAACGTGAGCTCTTTTGCCGTAAAATCTAATATTTCGCCATTCTTATACACTATTCGCGCTTTAGAATCGACGGTTATGTTGCCAAAGGTGATGTTTGAATGCGGGTCTTCTTTTTTTTCATTAGGTGTGACCCTCAACCGAGCTTTCACCCGAAAGGCGACTTCTTTTGCGCTGAAAGGTTTGGTGATGTAATCGTCTGCCCCCATAGCAAATCCAAGTAGACGATCCATTTCCTCGTCTTTTGCGGAAATAAATAAAATAGATACGGGTTTGATTGCTTGCAGTTTTGAAAACAAATCATAGCCGTTGCCATCAGGCAACATGATATCTAGTAGCACCAAGTCAGGCATGATGCTCTTAAAACTTTCTAGTCCATCTTTTGCGGTATGAGCAGTATGAATATGACTAAACCCCTCACGCGTTAGCACTGTTTTAAGCAAATCGGCAATGTCTTGTTCGTCATCTATGATGAGAATGGTCGAACGATACGTTTTTTCATTCATGACATCGACCTCCAATTTTTTTCATTATACCATAGCCAGTCATTTTAAATGGTGAACCTTAACCGATTTAAGATGAAATTAAGATGCGCTTAAAGCAGGTTTTAATCGGCTTCTCTATACTAAGATTATCACTACACTTACCTCAAAAAGGAGCGTTTTTATGCAAGCAATTATGGAACCAATTTTTCATGTCCCGTATCTTACCACTGTCGTCCTTATCGGACTCACAATGATAAGAACATCTAATGGCAACAACTATTTTAAATGGTTTGGCATTATGTCTGTCACATTGGGTTTAGGTGATGCTTTTCATCTGATTCCTAGAATCATTGCCTTAGTAACGACAGGTTTTGAAGATCATGCTGTCTCGCTTGGTTTTGGCAAGTTTGTTACGTCAATAACCATGACCATTTTTTATTTAATCCTCTATACGCTTTGGAAAAAACGTTACGCTATTTCAAACGTTCCAAAACTGGATAGTGCAATGTGGCTTCTTGCCACAATCCGCATTGCTCTTTGCTTCTTTCCGCAAAATCAATGGTTTATTCATGAACCAGCTGTCACATGGGCGATTCACCGCAATATCCCTTTTGCGATTATGGGTCTTATCATCATCGTTCTTTTTTATAAAAGTGGGGTCCGACACAACGATAAAAACGTTAAAAAAATAGCGCTTGCTGTCGTTTTATCTTTTGGTTTTTACATACCTGTTGTCCTTTGGGCGCACGTTCATATGCTCATTGGTATGCTGATGATTCCAAAGACGCTCGCCTATGTATGGATCATATTCATTGGATTTGGAGAGTTTCGACAATCGCGTCAATAAACATATGCTGAATTTTAAATGTGACCCGTTCATTTAAAGCAAACAGATGGAATTAAAAAGATTGGGTCTATCAAAAAAATCTTAGACAATATGAATAGCGTCACATCAAAGGGAAAGTTTTGATGTGACGCTATTATGTTTGCGCCTCTATTTCGAGTGTTCTTCAGAAGATTAGTTATGTGGAAAAGCAATTAAATCATACGTTATCGCAATAGCCGCCCCGCCAACAGCGCCGTTAAAAGAGTTATAGGGTTCTACCAGAACGTCTTGTCGTTGTTCAAATCCTTTTAGTAAAGGTTTAAAAGATAATTGTTCATGCAGTAGGTCAATTAAAGGTGCATATTTAAACAATTTCCCATGAACATATACTTTTTCTGCATCAATCATCATATTTAAATTTGTTAACGATACAGCTAAGTATTTAATCGCTTGATGCAGTAAAGTCGTCATTGTTCGGTCACCGAGCTTAGCCGCCGTAAGCAAATCATCCATTGTTAAAGCTTCTTTATTATTACTTAACTCTCTAAGAAAGGTTGTTTGGTTAGCGTCATAAACGAGTCGCGCTTTTCTCATTAACCACGTTTCACTCGCGTAAGTTTGGAGACAACCGTATTTACCGCATTCACATAATTCACCTTCTGGATTTACGATCGTGTGTCCCATCTCTCCAATTAAAAAATTATCTTTTCGATATAACTTATTTTCAAACATATAAGAATAATGCATGCCATGTCCAACATGGAAATAAATAAAGTTTTCTGATTGTATGTCTGTTGTAAATAATCTCTTAGCTATAGTCATCGCGTTTACATTATTATCAAAATACATCGGTTGTGAAAAAGCCGCCTGTAACGTCTTTAAATTAAAGTGTTCCCAGCGCTTATTATTCGTGAGGATCTCATCCGGCTTTTGTTGATTATAATGTCCAGGTAAACTAACACCTATGGCTCTGACTTGTTGATTAAATGGAGATAAGAACGCCTTTAATGTCTGAATGTAATCAGTCACGGAGTGCATAGATAACTGATCAGAAGGATAGTGTTTTTCTCTTGTTATAACGTCACCTGTATTATCCGTTAGCACAAAACTAAATCGAGATTCTGATATTTCTGATCCAACAAAATAAAAACGTTCTTTAGGAATATCTAATAGAATCTTTTTTCTTCCAGCTGTTGGTTGATTATTCATTTGTCCTGTTTCTACAATGCTTTCTTCTTCTAATAGATCAGCTGTTATTGTACTGACTGTTGCTGGAGTGATGCCAGTATCTTTAGCGATATCTATTCGAGATATCGGTCGCTCAGCATAAATCTTTTCTAATATCGTTGCGCGTATGAGTTGTTGTTTTTTTGTTAAAGACATCGTGTCCGCCCCTTTAATCGTGCTATTTCTAGATTATAGCATAAATTAATTATAAATAATAATTAATTGACCAAAAACTATTGACAACGGTTTCAGTCTAGTTCTATAATAACAAGGTAATTAATTATAAAAAGTAATTAATTATATCTTTAATATTAATAAAGTCATTTATTTGATTATAAAAAATAAATAAATGACAAGAAGAGGAGGATTTTGATGAAAAATATTAATCAGGTGTTACAAGAAAAATTAATGCCGTTTGCGGGTAAGTTAGGAAACAACAAATTTTTAATTGCGATCCGCGATGGGATTACCATGGCTATGCCACTCATCATCATTGGTTCGCTATTAATGGTCATTGCCAGTTTTCCTGTTCCCGGTTGGGAAGATTTCTTAGGTACGATCGGCGTGTCTGGTTACTTATGGAAAGGTGTAGACAGTAGTTTTGGGTTGATTGGTTTAATTGCTAGTTTTGGTATTGCTTATAGTCTTACTAAACAGTATAAAGTTGATGGTGTCGCCTCAGGTATTATCTCACTGGCAGCCTTTATAACGGTTACCCCCTTTGTTACATCAGATATGGGCGCAGGGATGCCAACGACGTTTATGGCTGCGCGTGGGTTGTTTGTTGCTATTATTTTAGGTCTTACCAATGGTTATGTCTATCAATGGTTTATAAATAAAAACATACGAATTAAATTACCGGACAGTGTGCCACCAGCTGTCGCAAAAAGCTTTAGTGCCATTATTCCAGGCGCCGTCATTATAGTTTTTTGGTTATTTGTCTACGGTCTAATTGATACCTTTAACTGGCCACATATACACGAGCTAGCCCAAGTCGTGTTAGGTAAACCGTTAGGTCTACTCGGTAATAATGTATTTGGCGTCTCCATTTTAGTCGGTTTAAATAGTTTGTTTTGGTTTGTAGGTATTCACGGTGGAAATATTGTGAACTCGGTTATGCAACCCCTTTGGTTGTCCAACCTTGATCAAAACCGTGCGGCATACCAAGCGGGAGAAGAACTCCAACATATTTTCACAACGGTTTTCATGGACAATTTTGTTTACATTGGTGGTGGAGGAGCAACGATTGGTTTAGTTTTAGCTTTAGCCTATTTAGCAAAGAAAAAGAATGCCAGCCGTCAATCTCGTGTCTTAACCCCGTTAACAGTTGTCCCGGGCTTGTTTAATATTAATGAGCCAACAATGTTTGGTGTACCGGTTGTCCTCAATGTGCTATTGATTGTGCCGTTTATTTTAGCGCCTATCTTTAACTTAGTGATCGCTTATATAACGATGTTATCAGGGTTGGTACCACTTACGTATACCGCACCATCATGGACGATGCCGCCAATTATCAGTGGTGTTTTAGCAACGGGTAGTGTGAGTGCATCCATCTTACAATTGGTGTTAATTGTTATCGATATTTTACTATATTTACCGTTTGTGTTAGCGGTTGAAAAAAGGTTTAAAGCGGATGAATTATCTAGTAACTAAAAGTATATTTTAAGGAGAGAACAACATGGTTAAGCGTCTCATAAGTGCAAATGCTTCTGACATTTTAGCATTATCGAAAGAAGAACTAAAGTTAAGTATAAAAGCAAGTGAGGGTCGGGTTATTTGTTCAGAAAATGTCGCCCCAAGGGAATCGTTCATTGGTGATATAACAAATGCAGAAATGGCGCGTGCTTTCGGGGCAGATCTTATATTATTAAATGGTGTCGATGTATTTGAACCTGTTATTTTTGGTTTAGAGCATAGTGCATGTGACTTTGTTGAAAAGCTTCATCACTTAACAGGAGCACCAATCGGTGTGAACTTAGAGCCCGTTGATACAGAGGCAGAAATGAACGAAGACACGCTAGTGATTTCTAAAGGTCGACAGGCTTCAAAAGCATCTTTTGAACAAATTGAAACATTAGGGATGGATTTTGTCTGTCTAACAGGGAATCCGGGAACAGGTGTCAGTAACAAAGAAATTGAAAAAGCGATTGAATTAGCCAAAGAACATTTTTCAGGATTAATTATTGCTGGAAAAATGCATGGTGCTGGTGTGAATGAGCCGGTTGTTTCAACAGCACAAGTTAAAAGCTTTATCGATAAAGGTGCAGACATTATTTTAGTCCCAGCCGTTGGGACGGTACCCGGTTTTGATGCGGCAACATTAACAGAAATTGTTCAACATGTTCATGCGCATGATGGTTTAGTGATGACGGCAATAGGCACCAGTCAGGAAAGTTCTGATGAAGATACGATTAAACAGATAGCGATTCAGAATAAAATTTGTGGGGTTGATATTCAACATATCGGTGATGCGGGTTATGGCGGTCTCGCGCCCGTTGAAAATATCTTTGCTATGAGTAAAGCCATTAGAGGTATGCGTCATACGGTCTCTCGTGTAGCAAGATCAATCAATAGATAAGGGGTGTTAAATGTGGAAAATAAACAGATCATGTTAGTGTGTGCAGCAGGAATGAGTACAAGCTTGTTGGTCGGAAAAATGCAAACTTTTTCTAAAGAAACGGCACGTCATCATAATATCTTTGCGCTATCTTCTTCAGAAGCCGATAGTTATATTAAAGAGTCTGCGGTTGATGTGATTTTACTGGGACCACAAGTGCGTTTTATGTTAGATGACTTTAAGAAAAAAGTCGCAGGTTTAGATATACCGGTTGATGTTATTCCGATGTCAGACTACGGTATGATGCACGGGGAAAATGTGTTATTGTTAGCAGAAAAATTAATGAAGTAAGGGTGTAAAATATGGATAACAAAAAAATTATGGCAGTCATTATGGGGATCATTACACATAGTGGGGATGCAAAGAGTCATGCGATGGAAGCGATTAAAGCGGCACGTGAGGGTGATTTTGAAAAGGCAGATGATTCAATTAAGCAAGCAGAAAGAGCGTTTGTAGAGGCCCACCATAGCCAAACCGCCTTACTGACAAAAGAAGCGCAAGGGCAGAAAACAGAGGTGTCATTACTTATGGTACACGCACAAGATCATCTTATGACTAGTATGACATTTACGGACCTAGCAAAAGAAATCATTTTCCTACATCAAAAGTGAAAGAGATAAGAGAGAACTAAAAAGTAAAAAAACAAAAAGCATAAAAGTAATGAAACGACGGTCTTATATCAATAATAAAAGAAGAGCCGATAGCTTAGCTATTTGCTCTTCTTTTATGTTTAAATCGTGATAAAGGCTATTGGTAATTTCTTTAAATGTGACGGATACGTTTAAGTTGTCAAATGGTGATGCATTCGGTACGCTTATAGTAATCATGACAGATAAGTAAAAGAGGTTAACGATAATGAAACGTCCATTAATTATATTTTTGATACTTACTAGCTTAAGCTTAGTCGTGTTAGGTTTCCAGTCATTGATCAGAGAACCAATGGTGGCTGTTGATATTAATAAGCATGTCACATCGGTTGTCGAATCAGATGAAGAGATTGCTATCATGCTGGCAACGGATTTGCATTATTTAACGGATGCGTTAATTGAACAAGGACCCGTGTATGATGATTTATTTCAAGCTGGTGATGGGAAAATGTTATATGATTTAGAGCTCATTGTCGATAGCTTTGTTAGAGAAGTTCTTAAAGTAAAACCTGATGCCGTCGTAATCAGCGGTGATTTAACGCTTAACGGTGAAAAGTTAAGTCATGAACATTTATCAAATAAACTTGAAGTATTAAGAGAGAAAGGTATCGCGGTGCTTGTTATTCCAGGTAACCATGACATTAATAATTATCATGCTTCACGCTTTACAAAAGATAAGGTGTTCCGGGTAGAAAAAACATCGCCTGACGATTTTGACCAAATTTATCAACAAGATATCACGCAGGTTGTTTCAAAAGATGAGTCCTCACTTAGTTATGTCGCAGCATTACGTGACGATCTATGGCTTGTGATGCTTGATACCGTAAAATACGAAGATAACAGTAAACAAACCCCGTCACAACCGTCAGGTAGGGTAAGACAAGAAACAGAGCTGTGGTTAGAAAATGTACTAGAAGAAGCAAGCATACAAGGTGTCCAGCCGATTGTTGCCTCGCATCATAATTTACTTGAACATCACCCTCACATGAATCGCAACTTTACGATTGAACATAACCACCGCATAAAAGAACTATTTCAAACGTTTGGGGTAAAAACACATTTTAGTGGGCATATCCATGTACAACATACAGCGGTGGAAGATGATTTGTATGATATTGCCACCGGTGCCTTAAGTGTTTATCCGCATTTGTATGGTTTAGTAACGATTGATGAAGATCAAACATTACGGTACGAAGCGGTCTCGTTAGAGGTGCCGGGTGAATTTTCATTAGCAAATGAGGATCATCAAGATACGGATGAAACAGTTAATTTTCATATGTATAGCCAGGCTACGTTTGAATCTATTAGTTATGATAAAGCAATGAGCCGTGTCTTATTGTATGATTTACCACTGGATGAGACAAGACAAATGGCGACGGTTTTCACTAAGTTTAATACGAGCTTTTTTAGTGGAACTTTAAAAGATGATCACGAAGCAATCAAAGCCTTACCAGGTTATCCATTATGGGATCAAACGGGTGATACATCACTGAAGTGGTATATGTTTAGTGAGTTAGAAGGTCCTTTTTTTGATCATCAGACGATAGATATATTACATGAAAAATAGTTATGAGGTTTTTGGTGTGAGCTTAGATATTCGTGGAGTAGATGTGTCAATGTTAGCAGCAGTTGAAAATGGAGGTGGGAATTTTTGCAAAAAGGGTCAAGCAACGGATATATTTACTATTCTGAAGTCCTCTGGTGTTAATTTGATTCGCTTAAGATTATGGGTGGATCCTTACAATGAGACTGGTCAACCGTATGGCGGGGGCACGAATGATTTACAGACAACGATTGCCTTAGCAAAGCGTTTAAAAGCAGAGCGTCTCGCCTTTATGTTAGATCTTCATTATTCAGACTTTTGGGCAGACCCTGGAAAACAAATGAAACCGAAGGCTTGGGAAAAATTAAGCTTTGATGACTTACAAAAGCAAGTCTATAGTTATACAAAACATGTTCTTCGTCAATTAGAAGAAGAAAACGTTTTGCCAGAGTATGTTCAAGTGGGCAATGAAGTGACGAACGGGATGTTGTGGCCTGATGGAAAGACGCCAATTTTTTCACCAGAAGCTAACCAGTTTGAAGATGAACAAACCGGTGCGTTACAAAAGGGGCAGCAAGCATTTGATCGTTTAAGTATATTGTTGAAAGCAGGCGTTAAAGCGGTGCGTGAATATCCAAATATGAAGGTACTCCTTCACTTGGATTTTGGTGGGGCTAGTTATTTATATGAACGCTGGTTTAAAGAAATCATCGCCCGTGGGGTTGATTTTGATATTATTGGCCTATCGTATTACCCGTTTTGGCATGGGACATTAGCGGATCTAACAAAAACAATGACACTAGCGGGTAAGCTGTTTGAAAAGGATCTCATGATCGTTGAAACGTCCTTTGGTTTTACTGATCAGTCACCTAATGGAGAAGTGAATATTTTTTCAGATACACTGGCAAAAATCGCTGGATATCCCGCCAGTACCGAAGGTCAAACGGCTTTTTTAACAGACTTAATTGCCACGATTGATGAGGTGAAAGGTGAGGGTTATAAAGGTTTAGGCTTCGTTTACTGGGAGCCTAGTTGGTTACCTGTTAAAGGGGCGACATGGGCAACAAAAGCCGGCATGGCCTATATTAATGAAAATGCGGAAGAAGGCAATCACTGGGCTAATCAGGGTTTATTTGATTTTAAAGGTGATGCTCTACCAGGATTAGATGTATTTAAGCAATAATTAATTAATAAAAAAGCATCCTCGTTACGCGAGAAGTCTCTCTAACGCCGACGCATGCTTTCTATATCTTAGTATAGCTGATGAAACCCGTTTCATATCAAGGGATTATTAGTAATTATTTACGGATATCAGAAACGTCATAACAATAAAAGTGATATTGAGAGGGAAATCAAAGACAATGAAAGGGGTGAACTATGCATAATGACGAATATAAAAGATTTAGCTAAACGAGCAGGTGTATCAGTTACAACGGTCTCACGGGTATTAAACCATCACCCCTATGTCAGTGAAGCGAAGCGAATAAAGGTTGAGCGGGCTATTGATGAAACAGGGTACTTACAAAATATGAATGCGGTTCATTTGAGTAAGGGGAAGACGAACGTCATTGGTGTTATTTTACCTTTTCTTGATCACCCGTATTTTGCTCAAGTGCTGATTGGGATAAGTGAAAAGGCACAAGCAAAAGGACAAACACTCATGCTATTTCCGACAAACTATGATGCAGAAAAAGAACAAGAAGCGCTACTCATGTTGCGGCAAAAACAATTGGACGGGGTGATTGTTTGTTCGAGAGTGACGCCGCTTCATGTGTTAGAAGATTACGTTCAGTACGGTCCGATTGTCTTGTTAGAACAACGAAAGTCCGATCAGTTTTCGTCTGTCTTTGTGGACCACCAAGATGTTTTTAACCAAGCTTTAGAATATTTATATCAAAAAGGTCATCGTAACATTGGCTATACAATCTACCGCCGAAACGGCACGCATTCAAAAGTACGAGAAGAAACTTATCGTGCATTTTTAGCCCGCCATGATCTCCCCTTTAACAAAGACTATTGTTTTGATGGTGCCTTGTATTTGGAAGATAGTATCGATGTGTTAACAAAGCTGATGAAGCTAGAGCCCTCACCAACTGCATTACTTATCACAAGTGATCAAGTCGCAGCGGGATTTTTAATTCATGCTAAAGCATTTGGTCTAACTATACCAGAGGAGTGTGCAGTTATCGGACTGAATGATGAGCCTATCGCAAAAGCATTAAAGTTAACAACCATCCATATCCCGCTAAAAGCGATGGGAGAAGCTTTGTTAGACCAAGTGTTATCACCACATCGAGAGAATAGGCCATTTGATATTACTCTGATTGAACGGCAAACCGTTTGACTTGTTATAGCACACACAAATCATTCTACAAGGTGACAGAACGGAGTAGAAACAAGAAAGCTTCTTTTACACTATAATTATTTGTCATAATCTAATATCGCTTTTATCTACTGCATTTTTCGGGTAATGTACAGTATACAGATAGTCTAATGATGAAACAATTGTATATACTACATTAGTTGAGTGATAACATCTTTAGATAGGAGTGAGGAAAATGAGAATTGATCATGTTGCTTTATGGGTCAAAGACCTAGAAAAAATGGTGTTTTTCTACACAAAACATTTTGGTGCAACGGCGGGTAATCGCTATACGAATAAAGAGAAAGGTTTCCAGTCATATTTTCTAACGTTTGAATCCGGAGCACGCTTGGAACTAATGTCGCGGACAGATGTGACCGAAAAAGATGATGAACAGGTGTTAGGTTGGGCGCATATAGCGATTAGTTTAGGTTCAAAAGAAAAAGTTGATCAATTAACCGATGAACTATGTCGGAAAGGTTACTGCCATATGGACGGTCCAAGAACGACCGGGGATGGTTATTATGAAAGTGTCGTTTTAGATCCAGAAGGGAATCATTTAGAATTAACGATTTGATGTGCGGAATATAAGAATTAAAAGCTCAATCTTATTGGTTGGGCTTTTTGTTGTATAACAGATTTTATTGCTGTTGATAATGAAATGGTGATGAAAAATTGTCTTCACTTTATGATTCTGTGTTAGGATAAAATTAATATTTACTTGTCAGAATGAATAAACTATGATAGAAAATAATTGACCTTAAGTTTTAAAATGACAGACTGTGACATGAGCGATAGGGATGTAGAAAAAATCCAACAGGGGTGAGAAAGTGGAGATTTTGAAAGTATTGAACAACAATGTCGTCACCACTTTGAATGAGAATGGTCAGGAAATGGTTGTGATGGGGAGAGGTCTTGCGTTTCAAAAGAAACCTGGTCAGACGATTGATCCATCAGCTATTGAAAAACAATTTATCTTAAAAGATAAAGAGACATCAGGAAAACTTGACCAACTGTTAAAGTACACATCAGAAGAGTATTTAGATTTAGCATCAGAAATTCTCATTTATGCACAAAAGCACGTGCCGTATGAACTGAATGAATATTTATATGTCGCCTTAACTGATCACTTGAGTTTTGCGATTGCGCGGTTCAAACAAGGCATTGAGTTAAAGAACAATTTGTTGTATGAAGTGAGAAAGTATTATAAGCGTGAATATCAAATCGCTAAACGTTGTTTAGATATTATCGAAAATAGAACCGGTATTCGTCTTAATGAAGATGAGGCAGGCTCGATTGCCCTGCACTTAGTCAACAGTCAGTTGACGGGTGAAAACATGCAGGCGGCGGTTCAAGTAACCGAGATGGTTGATAATATTTTAAATATCGTCAAGTACTTTTACCAAATGGAACTCGATGAAACAACGATCAACTATGAGCGCTTTGTCACACATTTACGTTATTTCGCCGTGCGCTTTATTCGCAAAGAAGTACCAGAAGACACCGTGGATGACTTTATGCATGAACAAGTGATGCGAAAATATAGTCAAGCGTATCAATGTACTGAGCGGATTAATCTGTATTTAGAAAAGAATGTTGATTGGCCACTCTCACAAGATGAACGTGTCTATTTAACCGTTCATATTCACCGAGTAACGTACCGTGAATATAAAGAAAATCAACAAAAGCAACAGTAATCATCATTTAATTGTAAATATATTCAATTTAAATAGTTCTTAATGATTAAAAGTAAATAAATTATGAAAACGCTTTAAATATTTGTTGACAGATGTTTTTCCTCATGATAAATTGAAGTTGTTAATTAATTAACACGACAAACTGAATATTAAACATTTAGGAATGTTACCTTTTTGGGCATAACCTGGATCAATCTTACGGACACGACACGTGTGTGTCTCTGTGATTGATTCAGGTTTTTTTATTACCCAAATACAAACAACCAAAACGAAAGGGTGTTAAACATGAAACATGAACAATTAGCAAAAGACATTATTGAACGTGTCGGCGGTAAAAGCAATGTAAAAAGTGTGGTCCACTGTATTACGCGGTTACGTTTTAAATTAAAAGATGAGAAGAAAGCGGATACAGAGGCGCTAAAAAATATGGACGGCGTTGTGACCGTCATGCAGAGCGGGGGCCAGTATCAAGTCGTTATTGGTAATCACGTGTCTGACGTATACAAAGCGGTTGTTAGTGTCGGTGGATTTAAAGATGGAAGTGCAACGGATGACGAGGCAACCGATGAGCCGAGTGGTAGTTTATTTGATCGGTTTATTGATTTAATTGCTGGGATCTTCACACCAATTCTTGGCGTGTTAGCGGCATCTGGTATGATCAAAGGTCTCAATGCCCTGTTTGTAGCACTAGAATTTTTAACAGACACAAGTGGGACTTATCAAATTTTAAATGCAACAGGTGACGGACTCTTCTACTTCTTACCAATTTTACTTGGATATACAGCCATGAAGAAATTTGGTGGCACACCGTTTCTTGGTATGACCATTGCGATGGCGCTTGTCTATCCAGCACTTGAAGGTATTCCAGGTGCGACAGAGCCACTTTATACGTTGTTTAGTGGCACGATGTTTGAGTCACCCGTCTATATTGAATTTTTAGGTATTCCGGTTATTTTAATGACGTATTCTATGTCGGTTATTCCGATTATTATTTCAACGTTCTTTGCGGCTAAACTTGAAAAATTCTTCGCAAAAGTTGTACCATCTGTTGTTAAAATGTTCTTAGTGCCGATGTTAACTTTACTCATTATTGTACCCATCACCTTTATTGTCATTGGTCCAATTGCCACATGGGCAAGTCAGTTACTCGGTCAATTTACGGTTTGGGCGTATGATTTAAGTCCAGTGATTGCCGGAGCCATCTTAGGTGGTTTCTGGTTAGTGTTTGTTATGTTTGGTCTCCACTGGGGACTTGTGCCAATTGCGATTAATAACTTCGCAACACAAGGGTATGATGCGATTTTAGCGCTAGTTTTTTCACACTCTTGGGCACTTGCGGGTGCGATATTAGCTGTGTGGTTAAAATCTAGAGATAAGAAGATTAAAACATTAAGTGCACCAGCGTTTATTTCGTCGATCTTTGGTGTAACAGAACCTGGTATGTACGGTATTGCCTTACCTTTAAAGAGACCATTTATTATTACGTTGATTGCATCCGCGATTGGTGGAGCCATCTTAGGTTTCTTTAGAACAACAGGTTATGTCATGGGTGGACTTGGTGCCTTCCAGTTCCCAAGCTTTATTTCACCAGAAGGTTTTGATATGGGATTCTATGCCGCTGTGATTGCTGCTGTGTTAGGTTTTATTTTGGCTTTCGCCCTAACATGGGTATTCGGTGATATTAATAAAAAAGAAGCTGAATCACCTGTGACAGGTGTTAACACAGGAAAAAAGTAACGACGCCTGAAGCAGGTTTGGTTGAAACAACCGTTGTAACAAGTCCAATCAAAGGTCAGTTTGTAAAATTAGAAGATATTGATGACCAAGCGTTTAATTCAGGCGCACTCGGTTTAGGTATTGCGATTGAACCGACTGAAGGATTAGTTGTTGCACCTGTTTCAGGTAGTGTCACATCGCTTTTCCCAACGCATCATGCGATTGGGATCACATCAGATGAAGGCGCAGAAATTTTAATTCACGTTGGAATGGATACGGTTAGGTTAGAAGGTGAGCATTTTACCGCACACATTAAGCAAGGCGATCGCATTGAACGTGGTCAAAAACTCCTTTCGTTTGATATTGAAAAAATTAAAGCAGCTGGTTACCCGCTGACAACACCAGTGGTCGTAACAAATGCATCAAACTACCACGTCGAAGTAACCGTACCAGCAACAGTATCGACAGATGATTTAATTTTAGAACTTATTAGTAAAGGCTAAAGTAAGTCACGTTTTATTTATAGGGAAAAACTTCAGGTCAAAGAGCAAGTGAAAAAACGTGAAAACAGAGGGATTAAAAGTATGTGTAAGCAATAAAAAGGAGGACAATAATTATGAGTTATCCATTTAAAGAAGATTTTTTATGGGGCGGGGCAACTGCCGCCAATCAATTTGAAGGTGGTTTTAACGAAGGTGGCAAGGGCTTAAACTTAGCTGATGTGTTACCAGGTGGGAAAGCGCGTTTAAAATTACTCGCAAGTCCTGGATTTGATTTTGAAATTGATGAAGCAAACTATTCTTATCCAAACCATGAAGGTATTGATTTTTATCACCGTTATAAAGAAGATATTGCGTTATTTGCTGAGATGGGCTTTAAAGTGTTCCGCATGAGTATTGCGTGGAGTCGGATTTTTCCGAATGGTGATGAGTTAGAGCCAAGCGAAGAAGGGCTTGCCTTTTATGACCGCGTCTTTGATGAGTTAGCAAAATATGATATTGAGCCACTCGTGACGATCGCCCATTATGAAACGCCCCTGCACTTAATTAAAGCATACGGCGGTTGGAAGAACCGCCAGTTAATTGACTTCTTTGATCGTTATGTCGAGACAATCTTTACGCGCTATAAAGATAAAGTGACATACTGGCTGACCTTTAATGAGATTAACGGGGCGACCCATATGCCGCTCTTTGGTCTAGGTTTCTCACCGTCAAGTGAAGAAGCAAGATTGCAGGAGAGCTTCCAAGGCTTGCATCACCAGTTTGTCGCGAGTGCACGTGCGGTACAAAAAGGGCATGAAATTATTCCTGGCTCACAAATTGGTTGTATGTTAATTTATGCGCCTGTCTATAGCTATGACTCAAATCCTGACAACGTCATGCATACGAGACGTGAAACGGATCTCTTTAACTTCTTCTGTGGTGATGTGCAAGTGCGCGGAGAATACCCGTACTTTATCGATCGCTACTTTGAAGAAAATGATATTAAGGTTGAAATGGAAGAAGGCGATCTCGATACCATTAAAAACGGGACCGTTGACTTTATTTCATTCAGTTACTATATGTCACGGACTGATAAAAAAGAAAAGACACCAGAAGAACTTGGTCAAGGGAATCTTATTGGCGGGGTGAAGAATCCATTCCTAAAAGCAAGTGACTGGGGCTGGGAAATTGATCCGGTTGGCTTACGTATCAGCTTAAATGAACTGTATGGTCGTTACCGTAAACCACTGATGGTCGTAGAGAATGGTTTAGGTGCGTATGATGAAGTCGAAGCTGATGGCTCTATTAATGATGATTACCGGATTGACTATTTACGTGAACATATTAAACAAATGGGTGAAGCAGTGAAAGACGGTGTTGACTTAATCGGTTACACGTCTTGGGGTTGTATTGACCTTGTCAGTGCGTCAACAGGGGAATATTCTAAACGTTACGGCTTCATCTATGTGGATAAGCATGATGACGGGTCTGGTACGTTAGAACGGAAGAAGAAAAAATCATTTGATTGGTATAAGAACGTCATCAAATCAAATGGTGCGCAGTTATAATTTTTAAACAAAGAGTTGCTATAAAAATGAGAAGTCCGCACTTATAAAGTGGACTTCTCATTTTTATTTTAAAGGTATTTATATTGTACCTATTAATCAAAACAACCAGTTATAAAGAAGGCTACCTAGAATAATAACTAAAATAACAAAAAACATAACAGTAGGATTACCGAAAAACGTCCGATCAAAAGTGTCTTTATGTTTATCATGGTCTTTAGGTGGAATGGTGTGTCGCATATTTTTCCGCCTTTCTATGTTTTTTTATCTGCTCTTCTTTTTATCTATATAGATAATTTTAACATATCTATTATTCATTTAACATAATTTTCTGAAAAAATATAGTGAGCGACTGCATTTTGGTAGAGATGGAAGAGTGTCAATTAAATTTGAGTGATGGGAGGTCATCGGCAGTGTCTAATACATGCGGATGTGCTATAATTGAAAAGCGCTTACTAGTTCGTAAGTCATCATTCATTAACGGTTAAATATAACTAATCCGTGTAGCGTTTACATGAAGTAAACATAGAATCTAATATAGATAGAAAAGCCATAAGACGTATAGATTATATAGGGGGGATGGCGCATGAAAAACAATTATCGATTTTTAACATTAATGATTGCGATCATTATTAGTGCCATTGTATTGATATTCCAAATCGTATCGCACAATGAAACAGAAAAAGTATATGTCAGTCAAATTGAAGACGTCGCACTTGAACTTAAAAAAGATTTTTTAAAAGATACTGTCAATAACATGATTAGTCAAATTGAGCGCTTACGCGCATCGAAACAAACCGTTTATCAATTGAATACAAATAAACGATTAGAACGACTATCGACTTTAGCTGAAAATATGTCAGAAACCGACTTTGTTGAACTTTATCAACAGGAGTTTCAGGTAAGTGAAGATCATTTATGGACCGCCTACTTATTTGACCATAAGACAGACACACTCGTTTTTTCAACCGAAAGTGGTGGGCAAGTAATGTCTAAAGAAGAGATTGAATCAGCCCTAGCAACAGAAGTGACGCTTGAAAAGGGGTCATTAACCGGTGTTTTTGGTGTGAATCATCAGTATATTGACGCAATCGTTCAGTCAGATATTAGAGATATTATATATCATCAAAGATTTGAAAATGATGCGTATATTTGGGTGAACGAAGTCATTAACTATGAAGGTGGAGAGGATTATGCGATACGTCGTATTCATCCGAACTTGATTGAATCAGAAGATGAATTCCTCTCAACAGATACGACAGATACAGTCGGCAACACACCTTATTTAACAGAACTGAATGGGATAAATAATGACGGAGAATTATTTTTTACGTACTATTTTAATAAATTACATTCAGACAAATCCTCGAAGAAAGTAACTTATGCCAAACTCTATGAGCCTTACGATTGGATTGTAGCCATGGGGGTTCATTTAGATGATTTAGACGGTTATGTGAGTGAAGTGCGTGAAGAAAGCGAAAAATTATTAACGCAAACTGTGCTGAATATTTTACTGTATTTAATACTGGTGCTTGTGGTAGGTTTCTTTTTAGTCTATTTCGTTATGGAAAGAAACTTACGTAAGTCAACGAAAAGATTAAGAGAAGAAGCAAGTACAGATCCACTGACAGGGGCTGAGAGTCGACGTTATGGCGAGCGCATTCTTGCGCATCAATTTGAGATGTATCATCTGAAGAAAAAACAAGCATACTTAGCGATGTTTGATATCGATGATTTCAAACAAATCAATGACCAATACGGCCATGAAGCAGGAGATAACGTATTAAAACACGTGACAGCTATTGTTCAAGAGATTGTAGGAGAAGACGGTCACTTGATTCGCTGGGGTGGGGATGAGTTTGTTATCGTGCTCGATCAGTTAACAAAAGAAGAGACGGTTATGCGATTAGATCACATCCTGTATTATTTTGACACGCATCCCTTTGCATTAGAATCCAATCAGATCACGATATCACTATCGATTGGATTGTCAGCTTTTTCGCCAAAAGATCGTGACTATCAAGCAGCTATTAAACGAACCGATGAAGCAATGTATGAATCGAAACAGCACGGGAAATGTCAACTCACTGTGCGTGATTAATTATCTACTTTGAGCATATCATGCCTCTCCCTTTGTATAACTAATGTATAATGACAATGATACTATTTATTACAGAGGAGAGAATATGATGACAACAATATATGATTATGAAGCACTAACAATTGAAGGTGATCTTGTATCTTTAGAACGATATAAGGGTGACGTATTACTGGTGGTAAATACTGCCAGTAAGTGTGGGTTTACCCCGCAGTTTGAAGATCTGCAGAAGCTATATAGTAAATATAAAGATCAAGGCCTGACTATTTTAGGTTTTCCATGTAACCAATTTAACGCACAAGAACCAGGCACAAATGAAGAAGCGGCTGAATTTTGTCAAATGAACTACGGGGTAGAATTCCCTATTTTCAGTAAGATTGATGTCAATGGCGCGAAGGCTCATCCATTGTTTCAATTCTTAAAACAAACCCAACCCTTCCTTGGGTTTGATGAGACAACGATGAATGGGAAACTCATTAAAAAAATTATTGAAGATAAGTATCCAGAGTGGGTTGTTGGGAACGATATTAAATGGAACTTTACTAAATTCCTTGTAGGTCGTGATGGTGAGATACTAAAGCGTTTTGAACCAACAGACGAACCGATGGATTTTGAGAAGGATATTCAAGCTGTTTTAGCTTAGTAGATGACACGTGTAGCATAGTTGCTGCGCGTGTTTATTTTTTTTTTAAAAAGGTATAGATCTGTCAGTATAGCTAGTATCAATGAGTTAAAATATGGTATAGTGGTAAGATAACTAACGACATAAAAAAGAAATGAGGCAAAACGATGTCACTCAGTCAAAAACGTATCATGGGGATGTTATTTGGGAATCTATTATTAGGAATGGCGATTGGTGTGTTACGAATCGCCGAATTAGGAACAGATCCTTTTGCGACAATGAATTTAGGTGTCAGTGCAACACTTGGATTATCTTTCGGATTTTATTCTGTTTTGTTTAACTTATTATTGTTTGTCTTTCTATTTATAAATAGCCGGGAGCTTATTGGGTTCGGGACCTTTATTAATATGTTTCTTCTAGGTTACACGGCTGACTTTATCGTTTATTTCTTTCAGACGATGGATGTAGGGGAAATCGGGTTAGGGATTCGCTTTATTTTGCTGTTTGTTGGTGTATTCATCTCATCAACAGGTCTATCATTATATGTCACAGCGAACTTAGGTGTTTCACCTTATGATGCTTTGCCACTTATGATGCAAGAAATGACGAATAACCGTATTCCTTTTGGGATAGCGCGCTTAATTGTCGATGCAACGGCTGTATTAATTGGGTTTTTCTTCGGTGCGGTTGTTGGTGTAGGGACACTTGTCGTGGCTGTCTCGTTAGGACCGTTAGTCTCTGTCTTTAATAAATATTGGTTTGAGCCGATATTAAAGCCAGAAACGCTTAAAAAATAGCCGATAAGCGTTAAATGAGGTGACAACATGAGACTAGCTTTTATAGTAAATCCGACATCAGGTAAAGGTGTGAAGGCCTTTAAGACATTCAAACAAAAATTAACGATTCCGTACCGTACATATATGACCGCCTACCCTGGTCATGCGACAAAAATTGTCAAGCATTTAATAAAAGAAGAGAAAATATCGTTAATTATTGTTGTCGGTGGGGACGGGACCATACATGAGGTGTTAAATGGCATTGGCCTTCACCCAATCACGCTAGGTGTGATTAAAAACGGATCAGGTAATGATTTTGGTAGGTATTTCAAAACATTTGAAGACCCAAAAGAAATCGAGCGATTCATCCGTCATCCGAAGAAATCACACGTAGATGTTATAAAGGTAAAACACGGAAATTTTAGTCGATTGATTGTGAATAACAGTGGCATCGGTTTTGATGCGTTAGTCTGTGAGTACGTCAATCAATCACGACTAAAAAAGGTATTGAATAGGTTCAAGCTTGGTCATCTCGTCTATCCTTATTACGTCATCAAAGCTTTAAGGACGTTCAAGCCATTTTCTATGATGGTGTCTATGAATGGTGAGGACACCTTGTATGAGCGCGTATGGTTTTTAACGGTGAGTAATCAACCTTATTTTGGAGGAGGCATGCAAATCGCCCCGTTAGCTAAGGCTGATGATCAATGGCTTGATGTCACGATTGTGCACGGTTTAGATGCGAATACTTTCTTTAAAATGTTTTGGCTCGTTTACCGCGGAAAGCATCTTGATTTACCCTACGTTAGTCAGGAACGAGCGCCAGCTGTTTCTGTCGCCTTAGCCGACCGAATCGTCTGTCATAGTGATGGTGAATCATATTATATGAATGGGCATTTTCCGATTGATTACACCGTCTTACCAGCTCAATTGCGATTAGCTGAACCAATGCGAAGGAAATAGTAATCACATATAAAACACGAAGCTAAAGATAAAGTTAGCTTCGTGTTTTGCGTTCAATTTTATTCTGGTACATTAACTGGTCAACATGATGATAGAATGGGGTATAACTTGGCCACTCATCTTTGTTGAAAACGTCACTTCCAACGGCAACATCAATAGTATAAGGCAGACTATGTGAGTGTTCGTTTAGCTGTTTTCGTAAAGTAATCAGTTGGCGCTGATGAAGGTGTTTGTCCAATCGATCGCTTAACACAACAAATTCATCCCCACCGATGCGATAACAATGTTCGTCTTCGAAAGAATCAAGTAAAGCTTGATAGACGGTCTTAATCGCATGGTCACCGCTTGTATGTCCGAAGTTATCGTTAATATATTTGAGGTGATTTAAATCGATCAGCACTAACCGGAAAAACTTCTCTTCCTCAAGTCTTTTCTTTAGATCACGTTCATAAGCGGTTCGATTTAATCCGTCTGTGAGTAAGTCTTGATAGGCGAGTGTTTCAAGCAATTGATTTTTACGCGTTTGTTCAGCACTTTGTTTGATATACTTATATGTGTCGATAAATAAGAGAATAAAAAATATCAAAACTCCTATCAGTAACATGCTAGAGATCGATTGAAAAGTTTTAGTGTAAAATAAAACGGCTTCAAGTATAAATGAGATGATTAAAAGTGCCACGTAACGCGCGACTTTTTTAATTTCTTCGTTTTTATCGTAGTGATATTCGTATAGTAGAGCGGTTACTTGAATAATGGCAGCTATTAAAATGACACTTAATAAGATCGCCATTAATTCAATGAAATTTAACAGATTGAATTGTTGGAGTACTAACATTAATAAGGCAATCATCCAAAAAGTAACCGCTACTCCACGAAATAAATGGATAAAGCGTTTCGTAATAACTTCTTTAATGTATAAGGCAATAAAACTGACAATGAGCGGAACCATTAAGTAACTGATGCTACCAATAATAAATGGATTGCCCGTCATAAATTGAAGAAGTTTTGATTCCCCAATAATCCATAGACTCGTTGTTAAACTAAGTAAACCTAGGTATAATAGCCGGTTATCGCCAAATTTTCGTTGGGATAAAGCAATCATTAAACAAGTAAGAGCGAGAATAAATAAAACTAATCCAACGGTAAAGTTTAAGCTTTGATTTTTAATCATATCAAACAACATGGCATCCGCTGAACCAATATGAATGGGATTAATGGTTCCGGCAAACGCCTTTGTTTCAGAGCGAATTTCCAACGCGAGCGATTTACCTTGATAATTATGAGGTAAATAGACGAGCTCCCAAGAACTGGTCAAAGGTGTTCGAAACAAACCGTTGCGGTTATTAATTTTTTCATGGATCTTCTCGCCATCTAAATAAACAACAAGGTCCTGAAGTGATGCCCGTATCAGAAGATGATCATAACTATTAGGTGTATCAGGTAGAGTAGTTGTCGCAAAGTAGGTCGTGTTTTCTCCTACGTTAATCTCTGCGGGTAAATCAACAGTCTGAACATACATCTCCCCAAAGTAGATATCCCAGTTATCATTTAGTGTCGTGAAGCGATCAGGTAAAAGCTTTAGTGTATCTGAGCGGTGAATATATGAAAACATAATAAATATTAATAAAAAGGCTAAACTAAAGCTTAAAACAATCCGCCGATTTCTTAAGTAATTTTGCATATCCTCACCCCGCCTTTTTTCACATTAGGTCTTTAGGTTTATTTTATCATAAAAACAGTGATTTGTATGCTATCGCACTGTCGAGTCATGTTGGTGCATCGAAAATTAACAGCGAAAGTTTTCGTAAAAGCATAAAGAAGGCTTGACTTTAGTTATAAATGGTATTTATAATAGAGACGAAAACGCTTTCGTTTTCTAAGGGAGGTGTAAACAATGGCTGTCACAATTTATGATATCGCCAAAGCAACAGGATTCTCTATTACGACTGTGTCAAAAGTATTGAATAATTATCCTGATGTAGGTAAAAAAACAAGGGAAAAAATACTTAAAACCGTTGATGAAATGGGATATTATCCGAGTTCTTATGCAAGAACATTGACAACGAAAAAATCTTATACACTAGGTGTTATTTATATGGAGTCATTAGGCATAGGACTTAAACACTCTTTCTTCAGTGCCATTATTCAATCGTTTAAACAAGTGGTTGAATTAGAAGGGTATGATTTATTATTTATTGCCAATAAAATTGGTGATGAGAAGAAGAGTTATCTTGATCACTTCAAATACCGCGGGGTTGATGGTGTCGTTGTCTTTAGTTCTGAAAATGATGATGATGAACTTGAAAAAGTGATAGAATCTGATTTACCATCGGTTATTGTCGACTTAGACAGCGCGAATACTAATGTTATTTATAGTGATAATTATCAAGGGACAGAAATGGCACTGAAATATTTAATGGCATTAGGCCACAAGAAAATTGCACATATTGCGGGACATCAAAATACCTTTTCGGGGATTGAACGTATGAAAGGCTTCTTAAAAGCTACAAAACAGTTAGGTATCCAAATTCCGCCATCCTATATCGTCAATGGAGGTTTCTTCTCCGTTGAAGGTGGAAAGGAAGCGATGCAACAGTTGCTTGTTTTAAGTGAGCGGCCAACAGCAGTCTTTGCAAGCTCAGATACGATGGCGCTTGGTGCGATGGAAGCAATTAAAGAAGCAGGCCTTCGGGTACCTGAAGATATATCCATTATCGGATATGACAATGTCGAATGGTCAGATTACATTACCCCGAAATTAACGACAGTAAAACAAAATGTCGATAAGATTGGTGCGGATGCGGCAAAAATATTGTTAAATAGTATTAATGGCAAAAATGCTTCATATATTAAAGAAGTTGTACCTGTCTCATTAATTAAACGAGATTCATGTAGCGAATTATAACTCGCTACATATTTTTTAACAAATACAGAAAGCGCTTTAGGTGGTGAATGTATGTTATGGAAAAATAGAAGTATTGGGTGGAAATACTCGCTCGTCTACGTCATTACGATTGCCTTGTTTTTAGCTTCTGCTGGTCTTATAACGTATTATTTAATTGATGTTGAAACAAAAGTGAATGAGATGAATGAAGAAGTCCATCAAATGGATAAATTAAACGAAATGGACATCCTTATTCAAGAGCGATTTGTCTTACTGAGCCGTTATATGGTTGCTCCGGATACCACTCAGGTCAATCAATTTAATGATACAGTAAAAACGTTTGATCAATTAGCAGAAGAAGTAAATCAACACATCACAAAACAAGAAGAAAGACAGTTGTTTGATGTCGTGATCGCCCAAGATCAACAGATTAGAACGTTGTATCAAGATTATATTCAAATTAGAGATCGTGATAAAACCGAACAGCTTGATTTTCTTACTTTAAGAGATGCAGGACGTAATTATTCACAAGCAAGTTTTGCTTTGACTGAATTAAAAAATATCGTAGATGAAGATTTAGCGCAAGATACACGTATCATTTTCACAAGGTTTACGGATACGCGGCTGATCTTTTTAATTGCGATTGCTATCTCGCTTGTTATAGGGACAGTGATTCTCGTAATCGTAAACCGTGATGTAACGAAAAAAATGAACAGCATCACGACGTTTGGTGACGCATTAATGCAAGGGGATTTAACTTCAGAACCTATTGAAATCAACGGGACAGATGAATTCTCAAAACTCGGTTCAATTTTAAATAATGTTCAAACAACCTTCAAAGGTATGATTGAGCGTTTATCTTCTGTAAGTAACCATTTAAATGAAGAAAGTACCCAACTGGAAGAAGGTGCCCGCACATTACAAGCGAAAAATAAAGATGTAAAGTCGCACGTAGGTGAGCTCAAGATGGCGGTCCGTCATCAGTCAGATTTAACACAAGATATCGTGAGTTATTCAGAAACATTTAATGAACGAATCGGTGTCATCGAAGAAGAAAGTAACGAGATGCGCTACAAATCTAAAGGTGTTTCTGTTCAAACCGAACAAGGTATTAAAGTGATGAATGCATCGGTGAATCAAATCAACACGATGTACGAATTAATTGATCAATCAACTAAAGAAATTATGAAACTAAAAGAAAATATTGGACAAGTATCGGATTTATCAGCGCTCGTAAATGATATCGCCAAGCGAACGAATCTATTATCATTAAATGCTTCAATAGAAGCGGCGCGTGCCGGTGAAAAAGGCAAAGGATTTGCGGTTGTTGCCAGTGAAATTCGTCAACTATCCCAAGATGTGAATGCATCAATCACAGATATGAACAATATTTTATCGACCATTCAAACCGGTGCTGAAGAAGTCAGTGAGGGTCTTATTCAGTCAAGTGAGGGAATTGCCACTGAAAAAGAAAATATGGATAAGAACATCAGTGTCTTAGAAAAAATGCAACAGTTCATTGATGAATTAACCGATCATGTGGACACAAACTACGATAGTTTACAGATTATGATTAACGAAAATCAACAACTTTCACAAGCCATTCGAGAGATGCAAGTCTCATCTAAACAAACTTTCGAACAACTGAATTTATCTGATCAAGCGATTAAAGAACAGCGACATGGTGTGGCAGCAATTGCCTCGCAATCAGAGGCTTTGAAAGCGGAATCAATGCAGTTAAATGAGTTAATAGAGACGCTCAAAGAAAAAAACGAAAAAACATCAAATAACGGTTGACAAATGTTCATTATGTCTTTATTATAGTAATTACTAAAGCGGTTTCGCAAGCGCTTTCAAATGTATTATTATACTAAATCATAAACGTGGCGTTGAGTCATCGATCGTGCGTTTATTGATTGAAGAGACAATGTTAATCAAGCTTTCCGCAACGTATCTGCTGCCAATAAAGATACTGAAATCAGGATCGTTGAGAAGGCATTATCTTTTGGATTAGTTATAAAGCGCTTTCGGATAATTGGCGTGATCAATGTTTCCTAAAGGGATGACAATGTCGTTTGACTGTAAAGGAAAGAGGGAACTTAAGGGGGTGAGTCAATAATCACAACATGTTAATGATTGAAAATGCTTAAAACTTTGAATTGCTAATAAGAGTAGGGGGAAATGAATATGTCAAAATTATTAAAAGTATTTTTAGTAGGGTTACTGAGTGTGTTATTGATGACAGCGTGTGGAGGAGACGATGATACGTCAAGTGACGATACATCAAATGACGATACAACAGAAGATACATCAGGTGATACTGGTGATGAAAAAGAGGATGTCACATTATCTTTTTGGGAGTTTGGTAACACAGGTTACGATGTATTGATTGAAGAATACATGGAAGCAAATCCACATGTGACGATTGAACTTCAAAACATGGACCAAAACGATTTACACGATAACTTATTTACATCATTATCAGCTGGTTCAGGTGCGCCTGACGTTGCGATGGTTGAGGTAAACCAATTAGAGCGTTACCGTGATGCAGAAGACAGATTCCATAATTTAAAAGATTACGGTGCAGCTGACGTTGAAGGAAACTTCTTAGATTGGGTATGGCAAACAGGTGAAAATGCCGACGGTTCATTCATGTTTGGTTTACCAACAGATATCGGTCCAACGGTTATGTACTACCGTACCGACGTATTTGAAGAAGCTGGTTTAGAATCATCACCAGAAGCTGTTGGTGAAATGATTCAAACGTGGGAAGATTTTGAAAGTGTCGCACAAGAAATCTATGAAAAAACAGGTAAGCAAATGACCGATGGTGCGGAACTTGTCTTTAACGCACGCCGTGACCAAGCGCCGGAACATTTCTTTAACACAGAAGATGAATTAATTGTTGAAGAGCATGACTATATCCGCAACGCTTATGATTACACTGTTAGCTTAATTGAACAAGATCTTATTGGTGATATTCAGCTATGGACGCCAGAATGGTTCGCAGGTATGGGTGAAGGTACTTATGCAACACTATTAGGCCCAGCTTGGATGCAAGGGGTTATTAAAGACAACGCTGAACCAGGTGTATGGTCAATTACAACACTTCCTGAAGGTGCCGGTAACTGGGGTGGTTCTTACTTAACAGTACCTGCAGAATCTGAACATCCAGAAGAAGCATATGCTTTTGTTGAGTGGATGACAGCACCAGAACAACAATTAAAATCATTCTTAGATTACGGTCTTTTCCCATCAGCGCCATCTGTATATGAAGATCCTGAATTCTTAGATTACTCAGATGAGTTCTTTGGTGGCATTAAAACAGCGCAAGTATTCTCTGAAGCAGCCGAAGCCGTTGTGCCTGTATACAAAGGTAAAGGTTACTATACTGTAAACGATGTATTACAAGAAGCCGTTTCTAACGTAAACGCGGGTGCTGATCCTGATGAAGAATGGAACGCAGCAATCGAACAAGCGAAAAGTGCATTAGCACGTCAATAAAAACAAAACTGGTTAAAGAATATGGTTTGGGCCATATTCTTTAACCCATATTAAGGAGGGACACTCATGAAAAAAAGCCTCGAAGAAAAAAAGAAGACTGCACGGACGGCCTACTTATTTATCTCCCCGTTTTTTTTACTTTATGCTGTATTCGGGTTATTCCCGATGCTATTTAGTTTCTACTTAGCCTTCTTCAAATGGAACGGTTTAAGTGAGATGACCTTTGTCGGAATGGAAAACTTTAATTTTATTTTTACTGATCCAATCTTTTATGAAGCGATTAAGAACACCTTTATTATTGGGTTATTAGGGACAGCACCACAGATTATTGTCGGTATTTTACTAGCTTTTGCCTTAAACTCAACCTTGATTAAGTTTAGAAATACGTTCCGTACGATGATTTTCCTACCGTATGTAACCTCTATTGTAGCCGTCGCTATTATCTTTGGTGTTATCTTTAGTAACCAAGAAGCTGGTTTCATTAACTATATTTTAAGTTTCTTTGATATTGAACCAATCAACTGGAATATTCAGAACTGGCCAGTTAAAATCACGATTTCCATCATGGTATTCTGGCGTTGGGTTGGTTATAATACCATCATCTTCTTAGCTGGAATGCAAAGTATTCCAAATGCTTTATATGAAGCAGCTAAAATTGATGGGGCCACAGTTTGGCAACAAATCCGTCTGATTACGATTCCGATGCTAAAACCAACAATCACGTTCGTGGTCTTCACTGCAACCATCGGGGCACTACAACTCTTCACTGAACCACTTGTCTTCTTAGGTCGCAACTTGAGACAAGAAGGTATTACGATGGTAGCCTACCTTTGGAAAGATGCCTTTGTCTATAATGCCTTTGGTACAGCGTCAGCTGCGGCGATTGTCTTGTTCTTTATCATTATCATTTTCACAGGCGTCAACTTACTGTTAACCAACCGTATCGGTCGGACAAAGAAAGCACGATAGGAGGGGAAAAGAATGAACAATACAGAAAATCATACAAAAAAAAGAAACATTCAAAAAGCATTTGTGTATCTCTTTTTAACATTCGGCTCGCTCTTGTCACTGTTTCCGTTTTACTGGATGTTTACGATGGCAACGCGTACCAACAGGGAAATAAATTCGTTCCCACCGCCATTTACACCAGGTGCCGACTTAGTTAATAACTTTCAAAATGTTTTAGCTAATATGGACTTTTTCGGCTCAATGGCTAACTCGTTATTTGTCTCAACAAGTATTACTGTTGGTGTGTTATTCTTATGCTCACTCGCAGGTTATGCTTTTGCAAAATTAGAATTTAAAGGTAAGAAACTATTATTCTCAGTAATCTTAATTACGATGATGATTCCACCGCAATTAGGATTAATCCCGCAATACTATATCATGACGCAGTTAGAATGGATCAACACATTCCAAGCGGTCATTGTACCAGGGCTTATCAATGCGTTCGGTATTTTCTGGATGCGCCAATACATTCAAGACGCTGTACCTGATGAATTAATTGAAGCAGCTAAGATGGACGGTTGTTCAACATTTAGAATCTATTGGAATATTGTTGCGCCAACGGTCTTACCAGCTTTTGCGACACTTGGTATTATCGTCTTTATGCAAGCATGGAACGACTTCTTATGGCCATTAACTGTTTTAAGAGAGCCTTCCATGCATACACTACAAGTCGCGTTACGTACATTAAATGATGCGCGTCAGATGGACTACGGTATGATTATGTCTGGGACATTCTGGGCGACAGTACCACTGATTGTCATCTTCTTAATGTTCAACAAACTCTTTATTCAAAGTCTTTCTGAAGGTGCTGTAAAGAGCTAACTTTTAAAATTTATGGGAGGAAATAAACATGTCAAATAAAATTCAAATGGTTGCTGGATGGTTATCACAATTTATTATTTTAAATGTTTTATGGTTTATTTTTACTGTCCTTGGCCTTGGAGTTTTAGGGTTCATGCCTGCGACTGTTGCGGTATTTAGTGTCTCGCGTGACTTAATTAATCGCAAAGAAGGTGTGTCAATCCCAGTTTATTTCTTCCGCTATTATAAAAAGATGTTCCTATTATCAAATGGTTTTGGAGTCTTGTTTGCTTTACTCGGCTATATCGGCTATGTCAACTTTAAATTTATTCCATTCTTTTATCCTGAAAACATTCAAGTATACTTGATGGGTATCTTTATCGCAGGAGCTGTTGTTTTGACACTAACATTTATTAACTTATTTTCAGTGATGGCTCATTATGATTTAAAAGGATTTCAATACGTGAAAAATGCCTTTAGTCTCGTGTTCGCTGAACCAGGATTAATGCTGATGCAGTTATTTTGGATCGTTGCTTATGCACTTATTCTTATTTTCTTACCTAAAGTAACAATATTTATTGGTGTTAGTATGTTTAGTTATTTAATTATGTCGATTCATCTATCTCGCTTTGAGCGAATTAAACGAAAAAATGAAGCAAAAGCTATGCTTCTGAATGCATAATAGCATAAAGAAAGTGAGGGATCTATTTGTATCAACTCGATCAACACCACCATTTTAATATAGAAAATTATTCACATCAGCCAACCTTCTCCAGTTTTTTGCCGGGAGTGGCAGGCAAAAGTGGCTTACCGATCTGGGCCTTTTACGTTAACCGCGGTCAAGGGATTGCGAGTTTTGGTGTCCAAGATAAAGATCACGCCATTATGGAGTTTTTACCGGCAGATAAATCATACCAACTTGTTCAAACGCAAGGTTTCAGAACATTTATCAAAATTTTAAATGATGACGACACTATTGTCATTGAACCATTCGCCGCGCATGACACAACCGGGCATACACGGATGGAGATTGCTGAGAACATGTTAACTCTGCATTACCACCACCCCATTCATCAGTTTAAACTAACCATTAACTACTTTGCATTACCGAATACACCGGTGGCCGGTCTCGTGCGTGATGTGGCATTTACTAACCTCGCAGAAAATACTCGTCAATTCGAAATCTTAGATGGTTTACCAAGTATCTTCCCAAGCGGTGTTGAAAATGCGGCTTATAAAGAATTAGGTAATACACTAAAAAGTTGGTTTGATGTTAAAAACTTAGAGAATCATATGCCCTTTTATTTCTTACGTGGCAGTACAGAAGACTCTGCTGAAGTAAAAAGTATTACCCAAGGAAACTTCTATTACAGTACCGTTTATCAAGATGGTAAGGAAACAATCGCAAAACCAATCATTGATAAAAACCTCGTATTTGGTATGGATACAACATTACAAACGACCGTACCATTTAACACAAAACCACTTCAAACGCTCACAAAAGAAACAGAACAAACAACGAATCGTGTCTCTGGTGGGTTTACGCCAATTGAGACAAGTTTAACGTCTAAAGGAAGCATTCAGTGGTCGACGGTTGTGGGTTATGCGACGGGTTTAGACCATGTCAATCAGTACGTAAAAGAAGAACTAAACTTTGCTATGCTTCAAGAGAAAAAAGCAGAAGCCCTTACGATTACGGATGATATTACGGCCCCAATTACGAGTTCAACAAATGAACCGTTATTTGATGCATACAGTCGTCAGAGCTATTTAGATAATGGCTTGCGTGGTGGTTTCCCTCATGTGTTGACACACGATAATAAAGAAACGATATATTATCTTTATTCACGTAAACACGGCGACCTTGAAAGAGACTATAACTTCTTCTCGCTAAGCCCGACGTATTATTCTCAAGGGAACGGTAATTACCGAGATATTAACCAAAATAGACGATGTGATGTGTTTTTCGAACCACGTGTAAAAGATTATAACTTGAAAATGTTTATGAATTTGATTCAGTTGGATGGGTATAACCCACTCGGTGTTAAAGGGGTTAGATTCACGTTAGATACCCAAGCGTTTGACCTTAGTGCTTATGTTGATGAAGAAGATAAACAGGTGCTAAATACGTACTTTAAGTCAAGCTACACGCCAGGTGAGTTAAAACACTTTATTGAAGACGAGCGTATCTCGTTAAAGACAGATTTTGACGTGTTCTTAGCACACGTGCTAAGTGAATCAAAAGAGAACTTTGAAGCGGCCTTCCATGAAGGGTTCTGGGTTGACCACTGGACTTATAACCTAGATCTGATTGAAAGTTATCTAGCGATTTATCCAGATAAAACGGAAGAACTATACTTTACTAAGGATTATATTTTCTTCAATAGCCCAGCTGAAGTGAAAAAACGTGAAGATAAATATGTGTTAGTGAACGGACAATTAAGACAATACCATGCGCTTCACATGAATAAAGATAAGCCAGAAGCGGATTGGGTTAAAGTAATGAAAGACCCAAGTAGTATCTATCAGACAACGTTATATAGTAAATTGTTAACGCTTGGTCTTGTAAAGACGGCGACACTTGCGCCATTTGGACTAGGCATTGAAATGGAAGCGGATAAGCCAGGTTGGAATGACTCATTAAATGGCCTACCAGGGATGATTGGGGCTTCAACGTCAGAGTTATATGAAGTGAAACGCCTATTTGATCTGATGCTTGCAATTGATGAGGCAGAAGACATTTCGTTACCGATAGAAGTGAGTGATTTATTAAGACAAGTGCTTCAATCCATCCAAGCATTTAATAACGGTGAATTAACTGAACAAGCGTATTGGCATGAAGTATCGACGCATCGTGAGAACTATCGCGAGCGTATTTACGAAGGACTTTCAGGTGAAGAAGTCACTTATACAACCGCAAGCTTACGTGAAAACATGGCGTTACTTAATAATCGTATTAAACAAGCGATTATGGCAGTAGAAGCATTTGACGCTGAACTGATTCCAACATACTTCTATTTTGAAGCGAAAGATGGAAAAGTCAGCTATACCGAAGCGGATAAAATTGATGTGAGTGCACTTGAATTTGAGGCGAAAGCTGTGACGCCTTTCTTAGAAGGCTTAGTTAAAGCACTGAAGTTAAAAGATAATCAAGAAGAAGCAAAAGCTTTATATGATCAAGTGAAACAATCAGCGGTTTACGATGACAAATTAGGTATGTATAAAACATCGATGTCAATTAAGAACGAACCAGATGAGCTCGGTCGGGCTGGCGCCTTTACGCCGGGTTGGTTAGAGAATGAATCTGTTTTCCTTCATATGGAGTACAAGTATTTACTTGCGACTTTAAAATCTGGTCTAACGAAAGAATTCTTTACTGATATGAAACAAGCGTTAATTCCGTTCTTAGACCCAGCGAAGTATGGACGCTCGACTCTCGAGAACAGTTCATTTATCGCCAGTTCAGCCAATCCAGATCCAAGTCTTCATGGACGGGGATTTGTCGCTAGACTGAGTGGGTCAACGATTGAATTTATGAATATGTGGTTTGTGATGATGACAGGTGGAAAGCCGTTTGAAGTAGAAGACGACACACTTGCCCTTAGACTTAACCCGCAGCTAGCAGGTTGGATGTTTAAAGAAAATGGCGAGCTAACCGCTACGTTCTTAGGACAGACGGAGATTACTTATGTGAATCCAACGCGTCAAGATACGTTTGGTGAAGCGGCAGTTAAGCCTGAGCGTTACGTTGTTACATTTACCGATGGTTCAACAGAAACAGTAGACAGTGCGATAGTTAAAGGTGATATCGCTTACTGGGTACGTCAAGGAGAAGCGACGAGAATTCGTTGTGAGTTATCTTAGTGATAGGGAAAAGAGATCGAAAGGTCTCTTTTCTTATGACACAAAAAGAAAGCGCTTTCGTAACTTTCGTTGAAAAAAGACGGAATTTTCGTAAAATTAAAGGAGGTGATACGAAAATAGCATACATGCCGGAAGGGTACACTGTTTTAAACACAAATCAAGGAGGAACGTAGATGAAAAAACCTTTAAGTAGCCTGATTGTTTTAGCATTTATCACATTATTATTTATTGGGCCGCCAAATTTGATGGCGGAAGGAAACACCTCTGATTGGGAATTAACGTTTGAAGATAACTTTGAAGGTGACATATTAGATACTGACATCTGGTCATATGATATTGGTAACGGTTTTTACGAACCTGACGGTACCTTTGTGCCTGGCTGGGGAAACCAAGAATTACAATCGTATCAAGAAGATAATGTACGTGTGGAAAATGGTCAATTAATCATTGAAGCGAAAAAACAAGTCGTTGAAGATGGTGAAGGTACATACAACTACACATCAGGCAAAATCCACACGAAAGGCAACTTTAGTCAAACCTACGGTCGCTTTGAGGCGAGAATGTCCTTACCAGAAGGTCAAGGATTTTGGCCAGCTTTTTGGATGATGCCAGAAGATGATGTGTATGGTGCTTGGGCGGCATCAGGTGAGATTGATATTATGGAGAATGCCGGTGCGACACCTAATAAAGTTGGTGGGGCGATTCACTACGGCTCGCAGTGGCCAAATAATACGTATACAGCCAGTGACTATCATTTTGAAGATGGTTTTGACACGACAGACATGAACACCTATGCGGTGGAATGGGAACCAGGCGAAATTCGCTGGTACGTCAACGATGTCTTGTATCAAACTTTAAACAACTGGAGTGCTAAAGATAGTACGAATGCAACAAAGTTTAGCTACCCAGCGCCATTTGATCAAGACTTTTATATGATTTTAAACTTAGCTATCGGTGGTTGGTACGGCGGCGGTCCTAATGAGGAGACGGCTTTCCCTAACCAAGTAAAAGTAGACTATGTACGCGCATATGAAAAAGCCAGTTATGACGCGCCAATGGAACCTTCTTTTGAGGCCGAAGAGCTACCGGCAGATGCCAAAGTAGCTGTTGATGGTAACTATGTCTATGACACAGATTACAATGAAGGCTTTACGACGCTTCAGACAAATGATGACGTCGCAAATAACTGGGACGCCACTTACTGGAACTTCTTAAAGCTTGATGAGTTCGGTGGCGATGGTTCTGTTAGTACAGAGACAATAAATGATGATACCTTCGCAAAAATCGATGTGACGAATGGCGGCAGTCAAACGTATTCATTGCAACTTATTCAAAATGTGACCGTAGGTAAAGGTCGCTATTACAAGTTAAGTTTTGATGCGAAAGCGGATGCCAATCGTCCAATCAATGTCAAAATTGGTGGCGGTGCTAATCGTGGTTGGACGGCTTATTCACCAAGTGAAGATTATGATTTAACGACGGACGTTCAAACGTATGAGATGGTCTTCCAAATGCAGCATGATACAGACCCATTAGCTCGACTTGAGTTTAATGTTGGTAACAATACACAAGGTGTCTCAATTGGTCACGTTGTATTGGAAGAAATAGATCCAGTAGACCCATACAATGAGAGTAATCCAAAGAAGCCATTACCGAATGGTAACTATATTTATAACGGAACATTCGATCAAGGGGCGATGGACCGGTTAACTTACTGGGATATTGCGGCACCATCTGCAGAGGCAAATGCGTATGTACCTGAATATACACGCGTATTTACTGCCATAATCACGGATGGTGGAGATAGTGCGGAGGCGTTAAGATTAGCGCAAACAGGCCTTCAATTCACACCAACCGATGACTATCAGTTGACATTTAACGCAAAAACAGACGCAGCGCGTGATATTGAGATTGGTTTTGTGAGCGCTGATGGTAGTACCGTTTACGCAAAAGAAACGGTCGCTTTAACGGAAGTGTTTGAAACAAAAACAATCACACTAACGATGACGGATGTAGAAGACTTAAATGGTCAATTCGTCTTCTTCTTAGGCGGAAGCGATGCGGATGTGATGTTAGATGATGTCGAATTAATTCGTCTAACAAACAACAATACAAGTCTGACATTAGGAGAGCGTTTCCCATTACGTAATGGACGATTCAATCAAGGTTTAGAATACTTTGGTGTCCATAATCAGGGCGAACATGAACCGACGTCTGTCGCAACGCTTGGTGTAGAAGAGGGTACTTTTGTCGCAAATATTGAAAACACTGGTTGGGAACCATGCCACTTAATGTTAATGCAGAATGCGATGACTTTAAAAGCAGGAGAAACCTATACCGTTTCATTTGATGCATCGTCAACAGTTGAGCGTCAAGTAGATGTCGTTGTAGAAAATGCTGGTTATCATCGTTACTTCTCAGATATTGTGACACTAACGGAAGATACACAAACATTTGAGTACACATTTGAGATGACAGAAGACGATACCGTTGATTTTAAATTCTTACTTGGTGCTATTGAAAGTGTTGCTGACTTACCCGCGCATGAAGTGACAATTGATAATATCGTTTTAGAGGTTGAGGGTTCAAGTGAAGCTGCCTTCTTATTAGACAATGCCGATTTCAGTCAAGGTTTTGAAGGGTGGATTACGCATTACCAAGGTCAATACGATGGTCCATCACAAGCTGATTTTACTGTAGAAGATGAGATGGCGAAAATTTCTATTGATCATGTTGGCACAAATCCATGGGATATTTCCCTTTCTCAAGAAGGGAAATCAGTCACAGCTGATCAAACCTACATCGTCTCATTTGATGCTTATGCAACTACTGCTCGTGATATTGAAGCGGTGATTGATAATGGCGAAGCAGGCGGTTATGTACGCTCTTTAAATGAAACAGTATCATTAACAGAGGAAGTACAAAACTACAGCTACGAAGTAACGATGCCACAAGATGATATTGTCGGTCTTAAATTCCTTCTAGGTGCTTTAGAAGGCGCACCAGCTGATTCTCATGATATATTCATTGATAATGTAAGATTTGAATTAGCTGGTGTACGTGATTACCTATATGGCACTGAAATCAGTACACCAGACGAGGACCAAGATCAAGTTGAGGACCAAGACGAAGATGAAGACCAAGATCAAGATGTTAATGGCGATACGATTATCGTGAATGATAAGGCAATTGAAGCCATTCAGAAAAATCAACCCTTTAAGATTGAAATAACAGATGGGAAAGTCACAAAGGTAATAATTTCGAAAAAACAACTAGATATGTTGAAAGATAAAGGTGCGATAATCCAGATTGAAAAAGCAGGCGTTCAAATGATTATGCCAGCAAGCAACTTAAATGGCGATATTACCTTTGATGTCGCACCGAGTAATGAAGAAGGTCTGACACATCAAAGCGATGCTTTAAGTGACGTTTATAGCTTCAACGTTAGTGAAAACGGCGTCGTTAAAAAAATATTTGAAACACCCGTTACTTTGAGTTTTAAAGTTAAAGACACAGATGCTGATACATCAACTTTAAAAGTGTACTACTTTAATCCAGAAACAAAGACTTGGGAACTCGTTGGCGGAGAATTTGTTGACGGTGAAGTTGTTGACGGTGAAGTTGTTGTAGATGTTGATCACTTTAGTACGTATGCTGTATTTAGTACAGATACCTTTGTGGTAACTGATGCGAATGAGGACTCTGAAGAGGTAGTAAACACACCACCAACTGATGAGTCAACAGATGAAACAACAAATGAGACACCTACGGATGAAGAAAATGTTACCGAAGATACAACGAATACTGATGAAGTAGTGGGCTCAGAGAGTGAAACAGCTGAGACAGATGAAAGTGGGGACCGTTTACCTAAAACAGCAACTAACCTTTACTTATTGATGCTTGTAGGGATGATGTTGTTACTAATGGGTGGGACCACACTCATCTTTAAAGAACGACGCGTAAGAAATTAATTTATCCCTCCTTAATATGTATAGAGTAACAGGCGTATGTCTTAGGCATACGCCTGTTACGTGTTTACAAGCCAAGTTTGAGATAAGGGGGGAGAATGAACATATTAACGATCATTGACAAACATTCAAACGATGATTAAAATGAAGTTAATCAAATGAACGTTTGAATGAAAGGGTGTTAAGATGACAAACCAAGCAAAAGAAACATGTGATGTGGCGGTTTTTAATGAAGATAAAGTCTATCGCGTCAAGGAAATGGTTGAGAGTGAAAACATTTTAGCCGTGAGCGAGATGTTTAAAGCGTTATGTGATGAAACAAGGTTAAAGATTGCTTATGCCTTAACGCAAGAAAATAAACTCTGTGTCTGTGATGTTGCGCATATCATTGGTTCCTCGACAGCAACAGCGTCTCACCATTTACGTCACTTAAAGAAGTTAGGTCTAGCGAAAAGCTACAAAGAAGGAAAACAAGTGTATTATCAATTAGATGATGATCATGTGAAGACGTTGATCACGATTGGATTGGTACACCAGAAAGAGGTGGAACGACGTGACAACCTCATCTGATTTTGACGCACAAACCTATCGGGTCAAAGGATTTTCTTGTGCGAACTGTGCCAAGACCTTTGAAAATAACGTGAAAGACTTACCTGGTGTTTATGATGCCAAAGTTAATTTCGGTGCATCAAAAATTACTGTCAGTGGTGAAGTATCGATTGATGCGCTCGAAAAAGCAGGCGCGTTTGAGGGATTAAAACTATCGGTAGATGGTATAAAAAAAGCAAGTCAAACTACTGAAACACCAGAAGTATTGCCGTGGTACCAACAATATGAAACAGAATTATTTGGTGTGTTATTTTTGGTGTTAGGCATTGTCTCAAGTGTCATGAGTGGTCATAGTCATCCAATGACAGCGATGCTTATTCTTGTCTCAAGTGCGACATTAGGTTTACAACTCTTTAAAAGCGGGATGAAGAATCTGACCCGTTTCACCTTTGATATGCGAACATTAATGACGGTAGCTGTCATAGGTGGTGTCCTCATTGGTGAATGGTTAGAAGTAGGGATTGTCGTCATGTTATTTAGAGTAAGTGAGTTACTTGAGGCTTATTCGATGGACCGCGCGCGACAGTCGATAGCGTCACTCGTGAATATGGCACCAACACAAGCGCAAATCAGACGCCCATCGGGTGATGAGATGGTGGATGTTGACGAGATTCAGATTGGGGACGTTATGGTCGTGAAGCCAGGTGAAAAATTGGCGATGGACGGCGTAATTATAGAAGGAACCTCACTGATTAACCAAGCGGCTATTACCGGAGAGAGTATGCCAGAAGAAAAAGTCCCTGGTGACGATGTCTATGCTGGAACGCTCAATACCGATGCCCTATTACTCGTTCAAGTAACCAAACGTGTTGAAGATACAACGTTACAAAAAATCATTCATTTAGTTGAAGAAGCGCAAGGAGAAAAAGCCCCAGCCGAGCGTTTTATCGATGCGTTTGCGAAAGTGTACACGCCGATGATTATGCTGATCAGTGTAGTCGTCATGAGTGTCCCTCCGCTTGTTTTCAATCAGGACTTCTCAACGTGGTTCTATCAAGGGTTGGCGATCTTAATTGTCGGTTGCCCATGTGCCCTTGTTGTCTCTACCCCTATTTCGATTGTGTCAGCGATTGGGAACGCGGCTAAGCGCGGTGTCTTGATTAAAGGTGGTGTTCACTTAGAGACACTGGGTCGCATACGTGCGATCGCTTTTGATAAAACAGGTACGCTAACCAAAGGCGAACCCTTTGTCACGGACACTGTCATGATGGATGGAGTGAATGAAATAGATGTCTTTCGTATTGTCTACAGCTTAGAAAAGGATACGACGCATCCACTCGCAAAGGCATTAACTTCAAAGGCAGAAGCGTTGATTGATCCAACGATGGCTTTTCCGCTAAAAGCCATCACTTCTTTACCTGGTCGTGGTATAAAAGGTGAAGACCAAGGGGTCATCTATACCGTTGAAAGTCCGAAAAGATTTATGGATAGTCTCTCACCATCAGTCAGTGAGGCCATTCAAGCGTTAGAAACAAAGGGTCAAACTGTTGTTGTCGTAACAAAAGACACACAAATCCTTGCCTACATGGCCATTGCTGATGAGGTACACGAGAATGCACGCGAGACATTACGTCAGCTTCATGACTTAGGTGTAAAGAAAACTGTTATGTTAACGGGAGATAATCACCGTGCCGCAACAGATATCGCCAACAGACTGGGAATAGATGATGTCATGTCGGAACTCTTACCTGAAGATAAGTTAGCTGTCATTGAACAACTGACAACTGAGTATCAATACGTGGCCATGGTCGGTGATGGTGTCAATGATGCGCCTGCGATGGCTAAAGCAAGTGTGGGTATTGCGATGGGAGCTAAAGGCACAGACACAGCCCTTGAGACAGCGGATATGGCTTTAATGACCGATGATTTAACGCTATTATCTTTTGCTGTTCGTTTAAGTAGACAATCCCTACGGATTATAAAAGCAAACGTCACTTTCTCACTCCTCATTAAGTTAGTCGCGCTATTATTAGTCATCCCTGGCTGGTTAACGCTTTGGATCGCGATTGTGTCAGATATCGGAGCGACTTTACTTGTGTCGCTTAATAGTATGCGTCTAATGAAAGTTAAACCATAACGATAATTAACCCGCCCAGAAACAGCTGTTTCTGGGCGGGTTGTCTATGCGCTTTAAATTAAATATTGTTCCGATGTCTTTTTATGATTCAAGTATTCATGATAGAAATGCGTGACGGTCGCTTTAGTGACGGCATACATAGGTACGGCTAAGATAAACCCGATAAAACCAATCGTCGCTCCAGCGGCAATCATAATGACAACAACAGTGAGAGGATGAACATTTAACACTTTACCCATCACGTTTGGTTCAATCAGGTTGCCTTCAATTTGCTGGACGACAATCATCACAACAGCCGTCCAAACGCCTGTCATCGGGTCTTGAAAAAAGCCAATCAGAACAGCAGGAATGGCAGAAAGCCAAGGACCAAGGTAGGGAATCACATTCATAAACAAAGCAAAAATCGCCAGGATAAGTGCATATTCAAGCCCAACGATTAAGTAACCAATCAGTAACATTGTTCCGACGCTAAAGCTGATGATCATTTGCCCTTGAATGAACGAGCCTAATGAATTATTAATGGAGGCAAACAAACGTTCTAAACTATCTTTTTTCTTTGGACTAAAGAATTGTGTGACAAACGGGATGAATTTCTTTGAGTCCTTTAACATAAAGAATAAGAAAAAAGGGATGAGGACAAACGATACAACAAAGTTAAAAATCGCCCCAATCGCATTAAAAATCGAGCCAACGGCTTCTTGCGCATAACCACTTAGTTGATCAATGATATCATCAACCGAGGTGTTAAATTCATCAGGGATATATTGTTGATTTGTTTCAACCCAACGGAGGGCTTCCTCGAGCCACGAACGAAAAGCAGGTGCGTTATCTGATAGTCTGTTTAATTGTTCTTGAACCATTGGGATGAGGAAATAAACGCTAAAGGCAACGACAAGCATAATCACCACAAACACAAGTATAACCGCGAAAATTCGCTTTATATTAAAGCGTTCAAACAACCGAATCAATGGCTCGGTCACATAGAACAAAAATCCCGCCCCAATAATCGGTAGCGCGATGGACGTTATGACAGTCCCAATCGGTTGAAGAATAAAATCAATTAATGATAGAAAATACAAGATCGCTAGAATAAGTAACGTATATACAAGAAAACGAAAAACCTTCGTCTGTGTCAACAGTCTCACATTCCTTTCTGCTATTTTTTTGTCTTTACATCTATTCCCTTTAAGCGGTGGGTTTTAAACAAAAAATGCATCAATAGACCAGTGTATGACCCGACATAAACGGGAACAGTACAAGTAGAGAGGTGCGAGAAGAAAAAGGGGGAAAACAATGAAAAAACTATTGGCTTTATTGTTAGTGATTCTACTCACCGTTGTTGCGTGTAATACGTCAGAAGAACCAGAGGACCAAGGGGCTGAAACACCATCTGAGACAGAGACAGAACAACCAACAGATGAAGACACAGAGGGTGATACAGAAACGGAGTCTGATGATGAACCATCTGATGAAGAAGACGATGGTTACACAGAGGTAGACTATGAGGCAGTAGTCCCGGTAGTCACGCATGTGTTTGATGAAAATGAGGAAATGATGTTGATTCATATGGAGACATCAGCCGATCCGTTAAACCAAGATGAGGCGTTGATGATGAGTTTACAATTGAGTGATCAAACAACGAATGAGGCATTTACGGGACTCGTGTCTGTGGAGATAGCTGATAAAGAGGCGACACTGAACTTTGAAGGTGGACAACCGTTTGTGTCTCTGGCCTCTGCTGAACATATGATGCTCGATCAGATGTTTTATCAACTCGGTGCATTTTATAATATCGATACCTTTATCTTTACGGTAGATGGTGAAGCGGGTGTCGATTACGGTCAGGTAGGTTTCATTGAAGCATTACCAGTAGAGGATATGGCTGTGACAGGTGTTGTCGAGGTCACGAATGAGACCTTGTTAGAAGGTTATCAGGCACCTGTATATCGCTCGATTCGTGACATGGTACCACTACAATTAGACTCATTTGAAGAAACGCTTAATAAGACAGCAACCTTTGTCGCACCAGAAGGGTATAAACGCGTTTTTGAGGGTGTAACGATCGTTGATGTAAAAGAAACCGGTGCTCAGATAACGTTGACCGTGACTGGTGAAATAGAAGAGGATACCGCTCTGGTGCATGCTTTAGCTATTATGGCGACCGCATTTGATTTTGATACACTCACCGTGGTCAACGAATCAATGATGACACGAACAAAAGTCACCTTGTACTAACACAATTATAGCCACAAGTAAGATACTATGTACTAGTCTGATTTGTGGCTATTTTTTACAAAAAAGATATGTTACAGTGGAGGTGGAGTTATTTAGAAAGGAGTTTTTATATGGTTGATTACATACCTATGATCGTTTCGATTAGTATCGTACTTATTGTTAATCTCGGCTTCTGGTTGTTTTATCGAAAACGGCATAAGAAGGATAAAGGCTTTGTGTTCGCTTACTATCACCTAAGCTATCGCCGACGTTTTAAGCGTAACCTCTGGACAATGCCAGTCATTATTCTCAGCATCGTAGTTGTTTATATAGTAGACTTTTTACCGCCATGGTTTAAGCACGGTTTTCTAGTCGCTGCCAGTATTATAACAGTTGTTGAATTAGTATATAATTATAGAAAAGCAAAACAAGAAGAGCACAATACGTCTGAATAACAGGACGACGACAAAAACGCGCGAAAAAAGAGTGCTCTCTTTCTCGCGCCTAAATATCTATGAATTAAATAAAGCGGTAATGTCTCCTGTTTCAGGGTCAACAAAATACCAATCAAAAGTGGAGGTATGCGTTTCACCATTACCATGATCAACCACTTCAAAAACTTGGATGCGGTAATGGCCATTATCATCTTTACCATCATATAGGTAAGTCATGTCCATATAAAGACCTTCTGCTTTTAGGTAGTCTTTTACTAAGCGAATAGCATCATCTGAACTATAACGTCCACCCGATTCACTATTGTCAGTCTCGTGTGATGACTCGGTGTCATCTGTCGTGTCGTCCGGATGTGTGTCCTCTGCTGTTTGGTCGCCATTATTTGCCGACTCATCCGATGCCTCAGGATCTTCATCTGTTTCATCGTCCGCCTCTGTTGCGTCATCATTTTCTTGGTTATTTTCTGTTGTGTCTGTGCCATTATCCTCATCTTGTTGGTTTATATCCGAATCATCAACAGGTTCTGTATCTTCGTTACGACAAGCCGTCAAAATCAAGCCAAAAGCAAGGATGATATAGACTGATTTTTTCATTTTCTAAAGCCTCATTTCTCTATGATTACTTGTAGTTTTTCTTCTCATAATAGTAAGGGGAATAAGTGGTAAAGTCAATCGGCCTTCTGGTTGATTTTCATGGTAGTTTATCGCTTTAGGGCGAGAAGACACCTTCCTCAAGTGCGTCAGCACTAGGCGGGTGATGAATCGATTTTTTGAATATTTTTGAAGTGACAAACATATATTCCGCGTGGTATAATTAAAACATTAACAGTGACCGTCACAAAACAAAGAGAGGATGGGTATCATGGGCATGAAGGCCATTTTTTCAAATCGCTTATATAGGTATAAGATCGACCCTGACTTTGTTATGTCCATGGATCACACCCTTCGGGTGTTTAATCAAGCCAAACATTTTCGTTATCAAGCGGAGGTCCGGGAGCTTAGGGGCGTGAAAG
>NZ_FPAI01000015.1 GCF_900116255.1 Halolactibacillus miurensis | reverse complement strand
TGACATGTGTAGCTGACGAATACTAATCGATCGAGGACTTAACTAAATTTTTGTTTGATGATTGTTTACTTCTTATCTAGTTTTCAGGGTATAACCCTATGGTTTAGTGACAATAGCGAAGAGGTCACACCTGTTCCCATGCCGAACACAGTAGTTAAGCTCTTCAGCGCCGATGGTAGTTGGGCTTAAGCCCCGCGAGAGTAGGACGTCGCTAAGCAACTAAACCCCCTTTTAAGGTGTTCCTTAAAAGGGGGTTTTTGTGTATCTTTTTTATGGTTGAGTCGAGTGATTATTTATTCTTTGTGTTTTTACCCACTAAAATCCATGACAGTCTAATTAGTGTTATTAAGACAAAAGTACCGATTGCGATAGGCCATGGATTGATGCTATTATCTATATCGACAAATAGCGATGTCACAAAAGCTGCTAAAAAAGCAGTAAGAGAATAAATAATATACTGAAGTATGCCGTTTTTATCGATTTTCATTATTCTCTTTTCTTTCTACTTTCCTTTTTACGTCTCTAAAAAATTCAACAATGATGATACCAATTATTCCACCAATACTACTTATCCAAGCGTGCTGAAAATCCATCGGTTCACCTGTAAATAATGCGATAAGAAACACACCAAAAAAAGCACTAAGTATGAAGAGAATAAGTAATTTTACGGCGCTTCGTATTGAAGACTCACTCATTTATATAACCTCCTCTAATTACTTCGAAAGTAGGTATAAGGGTGACAAAGTAAACGAGTATGAAACCGATAAACTGAACACTCGCAAACATCCATTTCGGTTGTAGCGGCTTTAAAAATAGCCAGCTATAAATAACAGCTAAGTAAATAATCATCTGATAATGACCGTTACTTAACTCGAAATATAAGCTAAACAATAGCACAACTGGTCCCATTGTTAACCAAGCACGTTTCCATCTTTCGCTATTCTGAGTCCATTCTTCTTTTGTTAAAGATAACTCATGTAGACGCACGTTTGCCATATGCTCTTGTTTAAATAGTAGTAGATCAATGAATAGAACAGTTATAGCGGATAAAAAGGTTAAAGGTAGTAATTGATGCGTAATAATGATCGGTTGGATGAGAAATAGGCCGCTCTTAACTAAAAAAAGTAGCGTATACAGACGAATTTTCTGCCCTTGTTTAAATAGCCCGTAACAAAGCAGTTGAAACAAGAGAAAACCAGGCCAAATAAGAAAGACAATGAGAAAGGCTTTTGTGCCTGTAACGTCACTTGGTGAGGGTAATAGGAAAAGAACATAAATAAGTAACCATAAACTACTTATTGAAACGAGTTTAGATCGTGACTGCACTTATCTTATCCCTATTAACTTTGCTTTCTTTTTCGAAAAGCGAATCAATTCAAACATCGCCATTCCTATCCCAGTAAAGATACTGACAAAGACGGCACGTGAATAATCGACAGGCGTCTCTTTAAGTAAAGCTATGATTATTTGTCCGATGAAGCTACCAGAAGTAAAAATCACACCAGAAAGCAATGCGCGTTTTGTTCTCTTTTTTGAAGAATAAATAAGTTCAAACATCATCATCCCTATCCCAGTAAAGATACTGATAAATAGGACACGTGAATAATTAGTAGGTGTTTCTTTGAAGAGCTCTAACAAAATTTGTCCGATAAAGCTCCCGAAAGTAAAAATAACGCCAAAGAATAGCGCGTGTAATAGTGAACGTGTCATTATATTATCGCCTCCATTTTTTATAAAACTACATCGCTCGTGATCTGATAACTTCATTGTAACAGTTCTCCCATTATTTTGTAATGTTTAGCCTGTATTTTTTTGTAATAGCTGATTAAAATATGTGAAACATGGTGAGACTGAATGGCAAAAGGAGGCGTTACATATGACATGTTCCCTTTGTCATGAAACATCATCTGACTATTTACACTTGTACTACTTATCTATTTGCCCAGTTTGTGAGGAGAAGTTATTAAAGCTAAAACCAGAAACAAGTGAGTATCATTATCTTATCTATAAGTTAACTGAATGTCGGAAACGACAACAAAAAGCATCCATCTCTTAACGCATGACCTTGACGTGACTTTTCGTATTATAAGTCACATCAGGGTTCTTTTTTTACTTGTTTCACCATCCATTAAATGATATAACAAGAAAGAACCAAGAGATCTTCCCTTATATATTTAATATGATAAAGAAAAAAGATGATGTTAGAGAGGAGCATTTGATGTCAAAACAAATACGCATACCTTTATGGGAGAAACTTCAATCGGTTGCTAGTGAACATCCGATGTCCTTTCACGTACCCGGACATAAAAACGGCCAAGTATTACCGCATGAATCATGGGAAGTATTTCGTGACCTGATGCGTTACGATTTAACGGAGTTACCTGGATTAGATGATTTGTATCAACCTGATGGTGTTATTAAAGAGGCGATGAGTTTAGCACGTGACTTTTTTGATAGTCGGGAGACCTTCTTTTTAGTTAACGGTTCAACCGTTGGCAATTTAGCGATGATCCTTCAGTCGGTCTCTGTTGGTGATTATATTTTAGTGCCGAAAAACGTCCATAAGTCCGTTATTCATGGATTAGAACTAAGTGGGGCTCACCCGATCTTTATTGAACCAGACTATGATGAAACATTAAATCGTGCGATATTTCCACGCCTGGCTGATGTGAGACAAGCTTTTAACACGTATCCTATTAAAGCGATGATTATCACCTACCCTGATTACTTCGGAACCACAGGTGACTTGGAATCACTAATTACTTGTGTACATGAACATGAGGCCCTCATGCTCGTGGATGAAGCACACGGAGTACATTTATCACTGAGTCATAAAGACTTGCCACCATCGGCCTTATCGCTTGGCGCCGATTTTGTCGTTCAGTCAGCTCATAAAATGGCGCCGTCTTTAACACAAACAGCTTACTTACACGTAGGGAAGGGTTATGAGGGTGAGACAACACGCATCAAACACTACTTAGACATGTTGCAGTCCAGCAGCCCGTCATATTTACTTATGGCAAGTTTAGATGCTAGCCGAGCGTATTTAGCATCACAAACTCGTCACGATTTAGACCGGGTCATGGAATCTGTTAAGGCTGTTAAAGAGGTGTTAAGCGCACTGAATAGTGCCACCTTAATCGAATCTAATAAGCAAACGGATCCATTAAAAATCACCTTAAAGGCGCGTCCAGGTTACACGACAAAAGCAATAGAAACAGCCTTTCGGTCGCACGGAATTTATTTAGAATTTATAACGGATCAATATTTACTGTTTGTTCATGGACTAGCCCCGTTCACTAAGCTAGAAAAGTTACAAGAAGCTGTGAATGACTTGAATCACACATTAAAAAAAGCAGCAATTCATGATACAATGAAAGTAGTAAGAAAAAAGGTCCGACAACCACTTACAGAACTGGCACTTGATTATCAAACGCTCAGAGAGTGCCAATCAGTTTTTGTCTCATTAGAAGAGGCGATGAATTGTATTGCTGCTGAATCAATTGTTCCATATCCACCCGGCATTCCGCTCGTATTAAAAGGTGAACGGATAAATCAGGAAGCGATCCGGGCGATCAAGCAGCTAATAGTGGCTCAAGTGAATTTTCAAAATCAAGCTATTAGTGAAGGTGTGTTTGTCGTAAAGGAGATAGAATAGTGATGAAAGGCATATTTATTACATTTGAAGGCGGTGAAGGTGCAGGTAAATCAACCGTACTCGAACGAGTTGCAATGAAACTGCGTGACCTAAATTACGATGTATTAACAACACGTGAACCAGGTGGCATTCACATCGCAGAAGCGATTCGCGAAGTGATTTTAGATACGACGCACACAACAATGGATGCCAAAACAGAAGCTCTACTCTATGCGGCGGCTCGCCGTCAGCATTTAGTTGAAAAAGTCATTCCAGCACTTGAAAGGGGCAAGATTGTCCTGTGTGACCGGTTTATTGATTCTAGTCTTGCTTATCAAGGTTATGCGAGAGGGTTAGGTATTGATCAAATTTACACGATTAATCAATTTGCGATTGATGCTTGTATGCCATCACTGACACTGTGGTTTAAATTAGATCCATCCATTGGCTTAAAGCGCATAGAGAAAAATAATGAGCGAGAACAGAACCGTCTTGATTTAGAAACGCTCACCTTTCATGAAAAAGTCTATCAAGGCTATGCAGTACTAGCTGAACGATTTAGTGACCGGATTCAACCGATACGCGCAGACGTTACTGTAGAAGAAGTTACAGAGCTCGCATTAAATAAGGTGCTCAGTCATATCAATCAGTAAATGATAAAACATTGGAGGAATGGAAGATGAAATTAATTATTGCGGTTATTCAAGATAAAGATAGTCACCGGTTAATTGATGCTTTATCAGATAAAGAATATAAAACGACAAAACTATCAACGACCGGCGGATTCTTAAAAGAAGGTAATACAACGTTAATGATTGGTTGTGAAGACGAAGAAGTCGATCAAGCGTTAGATATTATTAAACATAAATCCAGTCACCGCGAACAAATGGTGGCACCAATCTCGCCTATGGGAGGTAATGCGGATTCGTATATTCCCCGTCCAATTAACATTGAAGTAGGAGGCGCGACGGTCTTTGTCTTACCTGTCGATAGTTTCTTCCAGTTCTAATAAGTAAAGGGAGACGCGTGCATGAAAATAAATAAAGATCTTTTAAATCAAATTGAAAAAAGCCAACGGCAACAACCGCTTTCCCCATCGAAGTCGGTTGATTTTCAAAAGCTCGTCCAAACCCAAGCCGATAAACTGCGGTCATTCCCTCTTGAACAACAGCTTGAAGAAATTAAAAAGCAAGGCGATAAGCTCGTTCGTTACCGGACACTGAGAGAGGTGGCGAAATATAAACGAATGGTGAAGAGTTTTATTAAAGATGCGACGTCAAAAGGGCTTGATTTAAGCCATCATCACAGTTTTAACTTTGAAGGCACGAACAGGCAACTGCATATCGTTAAAACGATTGATGAGAAGCTGATGGAAATGACTGAACAAATTACGACCGATGGTGCACGTTCGATTGACTTGCTTGGATTAATTGGTGAGATTAAAGGATTATTGATTAATTTGTATTCCTAAAACAATTAAGAGAAGAAATATGCTAAAATAACGGAAGAACGTGAGAGTGACGATCACTGATCTCACTCTTTTTCAACACGTGGAAGTTAGGTGGCTTTTTATGCAACGTTTTGAAGAACTCGAACAGATCCAGCCAGTGGCTGTTAAGATGTTAAAAAAAATGATTAACCATAACCGTATCGCACATGCGTATTTAATTCATGGTGACCCAGGCACGAAAAAACGGGCCATTGCCGAAACGCTTGCGCTTCGATTATTCTGCCGGGAAACAGAGACCGCTGAACCGTGCCTACAGTGCCGGGATTGTAAACGCGTGATTTCTGGGAACCATCCAGATTTACACTGGATTAAACCTGATGGATTATCCATCAAAAAAGAACAGATTGAAGCACTCCAACGTGAGTTTATTTATTCGGGTGTTGAATCTAATCGAAAAGTTTATGTGATTGAAGATGCTGATTTAATGACGGTGAATGCGAGTAACCGTTTGTTAAAGTTTTTAGAAGAACCGAGTCAAGAGACAACCGCGATTCTTTTGACGAAGAATCAACAACAACTCTTAGATACGATTCGATCACGCTGTCAAATGATTGCGTTACGTCCTTTATCAGGGAAAGCTATTGAAACAGCGCTAATCGAAGACGGCATCACGAAAGAAAATGCGCGAATTTTTCAAGCGATTGCCCCGCAATTAGAGGAAGCAAAAGCTTTAAATCAAGATGAGTGGTTTGCAGAAGCACGAAAATTAATGGTACAATTAGTAGGTATGCTGATAGATAAACCGCAGGAAACGTTGTTATTTATTGAAAAACATTGGATGCAACATTTTAACGATCGGGATAAATTGTTGCTCGGTTTAGATTTATTATTATTATGGTTTAAAGATCTTATGTATTTGCACATTGGAGACACAGAGCACATCGTGTTACTAAGCTATCAAGCTGAGTTAGAACGCGTGAGCTTACGCTATACAAGAAAAGATCTCGTGACTATATTATCAGCCATTACATCCGCCAAACAAAAGCTCAATCAACATACCCATCCAACCCTTGTGATGGAACAACTAACACTGCAGATGCAGAGGTGAATATAAATGATAGAAGTTATTGGTGTCAGATTTAAGAAAGTAGGGAAAATATATTATTTTGACCCGGCTAACCTTCAGATAGATAAAGACGACTATGTCATCGTCGAAACCGCACGTGGCGTTGAGTTTGGTAAAGTCGTGCTAGAAAAGAAACAAGTAGAAGAAACAGACGTCGTGATGCCGCTGAAAAAAGTCATCCGGCTAGCAACAGAAAAAGATAAACATATCGTATTAGAAAATAAAGACAATGCAAAAGAAGCGTATCTTACGTGTGAAAAGAAGATTAAGGCACATCAGCTTGATATGAACTTAGTTGATGTCGAGTATACGTTTGACCGTAATAAAGTGATTTTTTATTTTACAGCAGATGGCCGCGTCGATTTCCGTGAACTCGTTAAAGACTTGGCATCGGTATTTAAAACCCGCATTGAATTACGTCAGATTGGTGTGAGAGATGAGGCTAAGTTACTTGGCGGTATTGGTCCGTGTGGGCGGATGCTTTGTTGTTCAACTTTTTTAGGAGACTTTGAACCGGTGTCGATTAAAATGGCTAAAGATCAAAACCTTTCACTCAACCCGACAAAAATTTCAGGATTATGCGGCCGCTTAATGTGCTGCTTAAAATATGAAAATGATGAGTATGAACAAGCAAAACGCGAACTGCCAGACGTCGGTCAAAAACTAACAACACCACTCGGCCGTGGACGTGTTGTTGGATTAAATATACTAGAACGTATCATTCAAGTTGAGATTAAAGAACTTGAACGTGTCGTTGAATATACGTTAGATGAACTGATTGAAGCAGGGGTTCTAACAACGTCATAATGAGAAAAGGTGGTGGGTGTGATGAACATGAATAGAAAAGAAGTGTTTGAACAAGTGTCAGATATGGAAGAACAGATTGGTCAACTGTATCAACAGCTGGGTGATTTAAAAACACATTTAAGTGAATTACTAGAAGAAAATCATCGATTGGCGCATGAGAATCATCACCTACGTCAACGCCTCGATCAATCGATTGAAGAAACAGCTGAACGCGATCAACAAAGAGAAACAACAGAACGACGGACGGTCGATAATATCGGTGAAGGTTATGACAATTTAGCGCGTCTATATGAAGAAGGTTTTCATATATGTAATGTGCACTTTGGTAGTCCAAGACAGAACGAAGATTGTTTATTCTGTTTATCGTTCTTAAATAAGACAAAAGATTAAATAGAATATAGCAAAAAAGGCTGGGGATCTTCTTATAGATGCCAGTCTTTTTTTAAGGAAGTGTGGTGCAAGCGTGGAACTGTATGAAGATGAACGTTTAGATTATTTATTTACCGATGAATCGATGCAGATTATTCAAAGCCCGTCAGTTTTTTCTTATTCAATTGATGCCGTGTTACTCGCTCACTTCAGTTCACTGCCGAAAAAACGCGGGAAAATTTTAGATTTATGTAGCGGTAATGGGGTTGTCCCTTTACTTATGAGTCGTTATACGACACGTCCCATTGACGGGATAGAGATTCAAACCAAGTTACATGATATGGCGATGCGCAGTATTCGTTTAAACGATAAACAAGATCAAATTATGATGCACCTTGGCGATTTAAAAGACTTACCGGACCATTATAAGAATGATAAATTTGATTTGGTGACCGTAAATCCTCCTTACTTTGATACAGCGAGTGATGCCCATCATAACTTAAATGAGCATCTCACGATTGCCCGTCATGAAGTGACAACGTCACTTGAAACAGTTATTGAGACGGCAAGTAAACTGACGAAATCCGGTGGGAAAATGACGATGGTCCACCGACCTGATCGACTGGTCGATATCTTTTTGTTGATGCGTCAATATAAGCTTGAGCCTAAACGCATGCAACTTGTCTATCCAAAGCGCGATAAAGAAGCTAATATTGTCTTAATTGAAGCGATGCGCGATGGCAAAAAAGCGTTAAAAACGTTACCACCTTTCTATGTGTTTAATGATGAAGGGACGTATACAGAGGAGTATTTGCGTCTTGTGTACTAAACATGTGGTCTATATTTTAGAATGTGACGACCAGACGCTGTATACCGGTTATACGAATCGCTTAAGTTATCGTTTAAAGCAACATAGGCAGGGAAAAGGGGCAAAGTATACAAAGGGAAGAGGGCCACTTTTGTTACGCTATGCCAATAGCTTTGAGACTAAAACGCTCGCCTTAAAAGAAGAATATCGCATTAAGCAATTATCGAAACGACAAAAACAAGCACTCATTAAAACAGGAGGCAATATCGATGTGGACACAGAACAGTTATGAAGAAAGTGAACAAGGTAAGTTATTCATTGTGCCAACACCGATCGGTAACTTACAGGATATCACCTTACGCGGGTTAGAGACGTTAAAAATAGCTGATAAAATTCTTGCTGAAGATACGCGCAACACAAAAAAATTACTGAATCATTTTGAGATAACAACCCCACTTCTTAGTTATCACGAACATAGTGATCAAAAGAAAATTGATCAGATCCTCGCCGCACTTGAAAGTGGCACAACGTTTGCGTTAGTGAGTGACGCCGGTATGCCAGGTATTTCTGACCCAGGTGAAGTATTAATCAAGCAAGCGATTGAACGCGAGATTGATTGTATTGTGTTACCCGGGGCCAATGCAGCCCTCGTTGCGCTTGTTGGTTCAGGCTTACCGACGAAACAGTTTTATTTTTACGGTTTTTTACCACGAAAAAATAAAGAGATCAAACAAGCGTTTGAAGAAATCAATAAACAAACGGCGACGATTCTTCTTTACGAATCACCGTATCGTTTAACGGATACGTTAATGGCCATTAAAACACATCTCGGGGACCGACAAGTTGCTGTAGGTCGTGAGTTAACGAAACGTTTTGAAGAGTTTAGCCGTGGGATGATTGATGATGTGATTAACTGGTCAAGTAGTAAAGAGATTAAAGGTGAATGCTGTATTGTCATCGAAGGACGAACAGAAGCTCTTCTAGATGATTACTGGTGGGAAGACTTATCGATTAAAGATCATGTCGACCACTATATAAACGAGGGTCAAAAAAGTAAAGAAGCGATTAAGCAAGTGGCTACAGACAGAAAACAACCAAAACGTGATATTTATCACGTCTATCATATAGAAGAATCGGAATAACAAACACCCCCTTTGTTGATTGTATCATCAACAAGGGGGTGTTTTGGGTAAATGATGGGCTATTGCTGATCTTATTTAGTCTTGAGCTGATCAACGTATCGCTTGAGTGATTGTTCGAGTTGACTGTTCATACGCTCTACTTTCTTGAATATGAAAAAAGCATCAATAATTAACCAAAGCGCGACAAGCATTAACAGAATAGATCCGATAAAGAATGGTAAGGTGATGATACCCGTTAACGTCAACAATAGTTTGATAATGCCAAGCATTTTTTCTTCTAAGTAGATATGATGCAGACCGAAAAAACCTAAAAAGATCAGTAAAAGATAGCTCACACTTAACTGTTTGCCGTGTCGTAAGATTTCCGTATTGATAAAGGTGCGTTCGGTTAAACTGTATTTCATATGCTTCCTCGCTTTCTAAAATAGTGCTAGTGTTAGTCATACTTTAACATAAGACTGTCATTTTTTCTATAAACTGTATGATCAATCAAAAGGGAAACAAAAAAAGAACTGTTTCCCCCTAATTGGAAACAGTTCTTTTTGTTAGGATGTTTCGATTACTTTGTTAATGATTTGTTGATTTCTTCTACAAGTGCTTTTGCACCTTCTGGAGAAAGAATCAATTTACCATCTGCAAGTGTCAAGTTATCATCAGAAATCTCACCTGTTACTTGGCAAGTCATGCTTGGCTTGTATTTTTGAAGAATGATGCGCTCATCATCTACATAAATTTCTAATGCGTCCTTTTCTGCAATACCTAATGTACGACGTAATTCGATTGGAATTACGACACGTCCTAGTTCGTCTACTTTACGAACAATACCTGTTGATTTCATAAGAAAAACTCCCCTTTATTAATAGTTTGGTATATTTCGACAATACCTATAGTTTAAGATACCATTAATTTCTATATGTGTCAATTGAAAAAACTCGTTTTTTTCGAAAAAAAGGAAAGTAACTGACGTTTTTTGAAATAATCGAATAAAAAACCGTCAATTTTCCCTTATCTGTCTAATAAACCGAAAAAATTGTCTCATGTGAAGAGATTACTTCAAATGTTGGACCTCTCTTCTTACTGGAAGTAGTTGAAGAATGAGGGAGCGATAAATAGGTTTAAAAGGTGTGGCTATAAGGCCTGACGTTTTAGAATCAGTGAATGAATTTACTGTCTCAGCAAAAAAACAGGTAATAACGATGGAAAATTCACCGTAAAAAGGCTACAATATAAAGATATACGTCCATTATTTTCACGAACATTTATACAACTTTAAGGGAGGAACAACCGATGTCAGAGAAAAAAACATTTTATATTACGACACCGATTTATTATCCAAGTGGTAACTTACACATTGGACATGCATATACAACGGTCGCTGGTGATGCGATTGCCCGCTACAAACGTTTAAAAGGTTTTGATGTCATGTATTTAACCGGAACGGATGAACATGGCCAAAAAATTCAAAAGAAAGCCGATGAAAAAAGGATAACCCCGCAAGCCTACGTTGATGAGATTGTCAGTGGCATTCAAGTGCTATGGGATAAGCTTGATATTTCCCATACTGACTTTATTCGGACAACACAACCACGTCATAAAGAAGTGGTTGAGAAAATCTTTAAGCAACTACTTGACCAAGGCGATATTTATTTAGACGAATATGAAGGATGGTACTGTACATCATGTGAATCATTCTTTACAGAACGTCAACTTGAATCAGGCAATTGTCCTGATTGCGGTGGACCAGTAGAAGTCGTCAAAGAAGAATCATATTTCTTTAAAATGAGTAAGTATGTCGATCGCTTGCTTGAATATTATGAACAAAACCCTGACTTTATCCAACCAGAAAGTCGTAAAAATGAAATGATCAATAACTTCATTAAACCGGGACTGGAAGATTTAGCTGTGTCACGTACGACATTTGATTGGGGTATTAAAGTACCTGGCGATGCGAAACACGTGATTTACGTATGGATTGATGCGTTATCAAACTATATTACAGCACTTGGCTACAATACGGATGATGACAGCTTATTTAATAAATATTGGCCAGCGGATGTACACTTAATGAGTAAAGAAATCGTCCGTTTCCATACGATTTATTGGCCAATTATGTTGATGGCATTAGATTTACCTTTACCAAAACAAGTCTTTGCGCATGGCTGGATTCTAATGAAAGACGGTAAGATGTCAAAATCTAAAGGGAATGTCGTTGATCCGATCTCACTGACAGACCGCTACGGACTAGATGCCTTGCGTTATTACTTATTACGTGAAGTGCCCTTTGGCGCGGACGGGGTATTTACACCAGAAGGTTTTGTTGATCGTGTGAATTTTGATTTAGCCAATGATTTAGGTAACTTACTTAACCGTACCGTCGCGATGATTGATAAATACTTCGGCGGAGAAATTCCAGCTTTCACTAAAGGTGAAACGGATATTGACACATCACTTGAGACAATGGCGATGGAGACAGTTACGGGTTATGAGGAAGCGATGGATCATATGCAGTTTAGTGTTGCCTTAAGTACCATCTGGCAATACGTTAGCCGGACAAATAAATATATCGATGAAAATGAACCATGGGTGCTTGCGAAAGATGAAGCGAAAAAAGAACGTCTTGGCAATGTGATGGCTCACTTAGTTGATAGTTTACGCCGGACAGCCGTGTTATTGCGTCCATTCTTAACCGAAACACCAGGGAAAATCTTCAGCCAACTTGGTGTAACAGATGAGGCACTTCAATCATTTGACTCTATCAGAGATTTCGGTGTCGTTAAAGCGGGCACGCGTGTGGATAAACAAGGCCCAATTTTCCCGCGTCTGGATACAGAAGAAGAAGTGGCCGCTATTAAAGCGATGATGACAAAACCAGCGGAAGAGAAACAAACAGAAATCGAGCCAATCAAAGAAGACATTGCCTTTGATGACTTCTTAAAACTCGACGTGCGGGTGGCGGAAGTGATTCAAGCAGAAAAAATGAAAAAAGCCGATAGATTACTCAAAATTTACGTTGATTTAGGCAACGAAAAGCGTCAAATCATTTCAGGGATTGCGAAATTCTATCAGCCAGAAGATTTAGTTGGCAAGAAGGTCCTCGTTGTTGCTAACTTAAAACCGGTAAAATTACGCGGAGAACTATCTCAAGGTATGATTCTAACAGGTGAAGATTCTGACGGAAACTTATCGCTTGCGAGTGTACAAGATCCAAACTTACCAAACGGTTCAGTAGTAAAATAATTTAACGAAGAAAAGAGTCAGATCACTATCCGGTGATTGGCTCTTTTTCATCATGAATAAGAGACAATCACGACAACACGTAAACGATACAAAGAATTAAAGGAGCGAGTAAACGATGTTATTTGATACACATGTCCATTTAAATATTGAACAATTTGATGAAGACCGTGATGAGGTCATTCAACGTGCGAAAGCAGCGGGTGTAGAAAAAATGGTCGTCGTGGGATTTGATTATGAGACGATTCATAAGGCGATGGCTTTAGCAGAACAACATGACTTTATTTATGCGGCGGTTGGTTGGCATCCTGTTGATGCGATTGATTTTACCGATGAAGACCTTTTATGGTTAGAAGAACTCGCGCATCACGAAAAGGTCGTCGCTTTAGGTGAGATGGGTCTTGACTATTACTGGGATAAGTCACCGAAAGACGTACAAAAAGATGTCTTTAGAAAACAAATCGCCCTCGCAAAGAAAGTAAAGTTACCGATTATTATTCATAACCGCGAGGCAACGGACGATGTGATTCAATTACTACAAGAAGAACATGCCGAAGAAGTTGGTGGGATTATGCACTGTTTTGCGGGTGAAGTCGAACATGTCAAGCCATGTCTTGATATGAATTTCTATATTTCACTCGGAGGTCCGGTCACATTTAAAAATGCTAAAGCCCCTAAAGAAGTCGCAAAAGTTGTTCCGGCTGACCGGTTACTCGTTGAAACGGATTGTCCGTTTTTAGCCCCACATCCTCATCGAGGAAAGCGAAATGAACCAGCTTATGTTCGTTTAGTCGCAGAACAAATTGCCAATCTTCGCGACACATCGATTGAAGCAATTGAACAACAAACGACAGCGAACGCGCTTAGACTGTTTGGTATTTAAGTGGGTGAAAAGACAAAAATGAGGGAATGTTACGATTGTGTAACGAAAGGCCTATTTTGTAACCTTTTCTTAATTTACTTGTCATGATACCGCTTTTATGAATGAAAACGTTGATATATCAACGTTTTTTTTGTCACAAATGGCGATTTGGTCGTTTGACACTTCCTTTTAATCCAGCTATAATCTAGACGCACATTAAAAGGAGGCATTTTTTAATGAATCTAAAGTCTAAGCTACCAGCTGTTTTTAAACATAAAGTGTTTATGCCAGTCGTCACAGTACTATTATTACTTGTTGTCGTTGGTTTTGTTGGGCTAGAAGTCACGAAAAAAGATGTTGTGTTTACCCATAATGGAGAGACAGAAACAGTTGTGACACGCGCCGAAACAGTTGAAGCCTTACTAGAAGAGTTAGAGATCAATCCATCAGAAGATGATTATCTCTCACATGAGTTAACAACCAATATTTCGTCAGATATGGAAGTAGAATATAAAGAAGCGGTTGAAGTCGTGGTCAATGATCAGGCGAATACAACCACATATATGACAACAGCAAGTACCGTTGGTGAATTTTTAGAAGCAGAAAATATTCAGGTTGCTTCACACGATGACTTGAGTGTAGCTTCAGATGAAGCTATTACTGACGCATTAACGTTAGACATTGACCGTGCGGTCAAAGTGGCGGTAACGGATGGAACAAATGAAACAGCTGATGTTTATACAACAGCGGATACTGTTGAAGATCTGTTGAAAGAACAACAACTTGAACTATCTGACCTGGATCGAGTCGAACCAGGCATCGAGGAAGCAGTCACAGCGGATATGGCTGTGGATGTGATTCGTGTGGAAGAAGTGACAGATGTTATTGAAGAAGAAGTCGCTTTTTCAACCGTCCGAAAAAATGATAGTTCATTAACAAAGGGCAAAGAACAAGTTGTGGAGTCAGGTTCTAATGGCCTTGTTGAGAAACGTTACACCGTTGTATTAGAAAATGGAGAAGAAGTATCACGTGAATTAGTCAGTGAAGATGTGAAAAAAGAAGCGTCACAACGCGTCGTTGCCGTTGGTACAAAAGCGATTCAACAAGCACCTTCACGTGGGACAAGCTCTGCGGTCGCTGGTAAAACAATCACGATGCATGCCACTGCTTATAACTGGAATTGTGCGACATGTGATGGTCGTGGATTAACGGCGACAGGATATAATGTTAAAGCGAATCCTGACGGTGTCATTGCTGTTGATCCGAGCGTGATTCCACTTGGAACAAAAGTATATGTGGAAGGTTATGGTTATGCCGTGGCCCGCGATACAGGTGGTGCCATTAAAGGTAACCGTATTGATGTGCATATGCGTTCGGTTAGTGCGGCCCAACAATTTGGTCGCAGAACTGTTAAAGTTACTATTATTGAGTAAAGTATGAATGCTAGAACAAGCATTTGTCTAATTTTAACGAGAAGGCGATTGATGTCTTCTCGTATTTTTATTTCCCCTAGAAACTTCTCTAGGGTTTTTGTTTTTTCTTTTTGGATGCAAGTGTGGATGGATTAAGCTATACTAGGGAAAGAATTAATTGAAGGAGCTATAAAGATGCGGATAAAAGAAGTCATTGTTGTAGAGGGAAAAGATGATACAGCAAAAATAAAACAAGCCGTTGATGCGGATACCATTGAAACAAATGGCTCTGCCATTAATCATAAAATATTAACACAAATCAAACACGCAAAAGACGTCCGTGGTGTGATTGTCTTTACCGATCCTGATTACCCAGGACAACGGATCCGTAGTATAATTAATGAACAAGTACCAGGCTGTAAGCACGCCTTCTTAACAAAAGATGATGCGCGCGATAAACATGATCGTGGGATTGGGATTGAACATGCTTCAAAAGAAGCGATACAAAAAGCCTTGGAAGCTGTATATGAAGTCGGTGACACGTATAGATCTGATATAGAAAAGGAAGATCTCATGCGATACGGTTTAATCGGAGGAACTTATGCAAGAGAGAAGCGTGAGGCGCTCACAACGCATTTGAATATTGGTTATGCGAACGGGAAACAATTAATGAAGCGGTTAACAATGTTTCATATCACAAAAAGTGATTTAAAAACAGCGATGAAAGAAATTGAAAAGGAGAATGGCGATGTCTAAAGAAAAGCGGATAGCAACACCATCTATGACGAAACACTATTTAAATCAGTTTGGTTTTCACTTTAAGAAAAGTCTCGGACAAAACTTTCTCATTGATGTTAATGTGTTAGAAAACATTTCAAAAAAAGCAGGTGTCACAAAGGACACAGGTGTTGTTGAGATTGGACCGGGGATGGGCGCCTTAACTGAACAACTGGCTATTGATGCAGATAAGGTATTGGCCTTTGAAATTGATCAACGTCTGAAGCCGATCTTACAAGAAACACTCGCTGACTATGACAATGTGAAAGTAGTTTTTGAAGATATTCTGTCGGCTGATATTGCCCCAACGTTAACAGACTACTTTAACGATACCCAACCGCTTAAATTAGTCGCCAATTTACCTTACTACGTGACGACCCCAATTATTATGAAAGTCTTAATGAATCGTCTACCTTTTGAGAGTATGACTGTGATGATTCAAAAAGAGGTTGCGGACCGGATGAGCGCAAAACCCAATACTAAAAGTTACGGTTCCTTGTCGCTTGCTGTCCAGTATTACACGGAAGCGTCTGTGTTATTTATTGTGCCAAAAACGGTTTTCATGCCACAACCTAATGTCGATTCCGCTATTCTGCATTTGGCGTTTAGAGAGACGCCACCGGTAGATGTTAAAGATGAAGACTACTTCTTCGAGTTGATTCAAGCGTCGTTCCAACAGCGTAGAAAGACGCTTAGAAACAACTTATCAAGACATTTTAAAGAATTGCTCGATAAAGGCACAATTGAAACGTTAGCACAATCGATTGGACTTGATTTAACCCGCCGAGCCGAATCACTTACAATGGAAGAGTTCGCTAGTCTTGCGAATGTATTATATGAAGCTCAAAATAACGCATAAAAGATAATGATGGGCCCCTAACGATACGTTTTTTATCGTTAGGGGTTTTTCACCTTCTTTATGCTAGGTGCATACACTAGCATGATGATGGAGGTGACCGAATGGATATTTCAGTAGGGGATTTGATTACGCGTAAAAGTTATGAGCACGATACGGTCTTTCGGGTGATTGATGTCACTGAGCGCGGTGTCTTGTTGGCGGGAGAAGACGTGCGATTAATTGCTGATGCGCCTTTACACGATGTTGTGAAAATCGATGAGACGTTGAGAGAAACGATAATAGAACAAGCCGATGAACAAAAAGCCTACGCCTTTCGATTGTTCAAACAAGACTATCAATTGATGAAGTTAAAACATACATCGATGCGAATCAATGAAGAGCGCGCCTTTTTATTGCCGGCAAAAGTACTGCACTTAGATGGCGATCAGACTTATTTAAAAAAATGTATAAAGGCTTATCAAAAGTTAGGGATTCATGTCCATGGTTTGTATGTCAAAGAAGAAGAGATGGCCAGTGTGGTTGGAGACTTAATTGAAAAAATCAGTCCGGATATTGTCGTCATTACCGGACACGATAGTTATTCGGAAAAAAAAGGAAAACCAAATGAATTAAAGGCCTATCGTCATACGAAAGATTTTGTGGAAACGGTGCGAGCGATTAGGAAAATCGAACGTCACTTAGATCAGCTCGTCATTTTTGCTGGTGCCTGTCAATCGCACTTTCAATCACTCATTCGAGCGGGTGCAAATTTTGCATCATCGCCTGAACGGGTGAACATTCATGCGCTAGATCCCGTCTATATTGCGGCTAAAGTCTGTTACACATCGTTTATGGACCGAGTAACCCCAGAAGATCTTATTCGTCATACGTTAACAAAGCAAGACGGTATCGGTGGGATTGAAACAAGGGGGTTCTTTCGGACGGGGATGCCGCTGATTGAAGAGGATGACGACTGAACGTTCACAACTTAGCCATAATTGTATAATAGGCGATGGGAAGCACGACTATCGAGGGGGTTTTTAATTGTCTGAAAGTTTAAATAATGACTTTGGTCGCATGAAAAGAAAAAAATATATTGACAAGTAAAATTAATAACTGTTATAATAAATAATTTTATTGACTTCGTTTTTAGTTCGTGCTATAATGAACAAAGTGAGGTGAAGTGTAGTGGCGAAAACGCTGGTTGAGATTAAACGTAGTTTAGATAGTCAGATTGGAAAACGCTTGAAGCTGATTGCGAATGGCGGAAGAAAGAAGACAGTCGAACGGTTTGGAACGCTTGAGGAAACGTATCCGTCAGTCTTTGTAGTAGCATTAGACCAAGATGAAAATGCGTTCGAACGCGTTTCATACAGTTATGCGGATATTTTAACAGAAACAGTTGAGTTAAACTTCATCAATGAAGGCCATATGGTAGCATTAGAGCAGTAATTCGTTACTGCTTTTTTTGTTGGATAAAAACCCGAAGAATTATGAAGATTTTTTGGTTTTCTCTTGCTTAAAACCGTATAAAATGTTATATTTACTTCAAAATATTCGGTTTTGAGGTGAAGGAATGAAACGAAGTGATCGGTTAATCGGAATGACAGAATACGTCCTTGAACATCCGATGGAATTAATCTCGTTACCTTTCTTCTCTGAGCGATATCAAGCAGCTAAATCATCGATCAGTGAAGATTTAACGATTATGAATCAAATGTTACAACATGAAGGCATCGGCCATCTAGAATCAATTTCAGGCGCGGCAGGTGGCGTACGCTATATTCCAAATGTCGCAGCAGATAAGAGCCATCAGTTTTTGTCTGTATTAGCTGAGCGTCTAGAAGACCCGGCCCGCATTTTACCTGGGGGCTATTTATTTATGAGTGATATACTCGGTGAGCCGCAAACGGTCCGTGAGATTGGTCGGTTATTTGCGAGTGCTTTTACCGATCTTGAACTCGATGCGGTTGTGACAGTCGCAACAAAAGGTATTCCGCTTGCCTATGCGGTGGCGAGCTTTTTAAATGTACCAGTTGTCATCGTGAGACGCGATCCGAAAATTACGGAAGGATCAACCGTCAGCATTAATTATGTCTCAGGCTCTTCAAAGAAAATCCAAACGATGGTGCTAACGAAGCGTAGCTTAAAACAAGGAGCGAAAGTCTGTATCATTGATGATTTTATGAAAGCAGGCGGCACGATCGATGGCATGAGAAGTTTGTTGAAAGAGTTTGAAGCAGAAGTGAAAGCTATTGGTGTATTAGCAGAGGCTGAAGATGAAGAAGATGAACGGGTTGTGACAGATTATGTCTCGCTTATTCAAATCTCTCACGTTGATGTGAAAAACCAAAAAATCGAGACGACTATCGGTAATTATTTCGATCATATTCAGTAACGATACGCGCGCTTTCCTTGATCAGAACAAAACAGATGAGAAAAAATGCAAAAAAGTTGAATTTTAGCAGGAATTTATACTTAACATGTTGAATCTATCTATTGTGTGTTAAAACTTATAAGGTGGTGAGCATAATGGAAGTTACTGATGTAAGGTTGCGTTGTGTGGAAAGTGATAGTCGAATGAAAGCCAACGCTTCTATTACGCTAGATGAGGCATTTGTCGTTCATGACATTCGTGTTATTGATGGAAATAACGGCTTATTTGTAGCCATGCCGTCAAAGCGGACACCGGACGGGGAATTTAGAGATATTGCCCATCCAATCAATGCGAAAATGCGCAATCTAATTGAAATTGCCATTCTAGCAAAGTATGAAGAAACATTGAAAGAAGTGGCGCAAGAAGAAGTCGGGGTCTCTTAATTGTTATTCTTATTACCGCATAAAAGCTTCATGCGGCTATCGTGTTTGTTTGATCAATCATGATAGTGCGTCTTGAAGTTTTTTTGTTTTTTTTACTCGTCATTTAAAAAAGCAACGCAGTGATGACGCTTTCAATGGTTCAACCTTTGTTATTTCAATGAAATTCTAAGGAATTGGATTGATTTCACGCACCTTTTAAGATATATTTTAACATGGTATAATTTTATCAAGTACATAATTCAAAACATATCAATAGATTAATCGGAGGTTTCACTATGAGTAAACGATTTGCTGTTATTTTAGCAGCAGGGCAAGGTACACGCATGAAATCCAAGTTATATAAAGTCTTACACCCCGTGATGGGACGACCAATGGTTCAACATGTCTTAGACCAGCTACAATCGCTTGATTTAAGTGAGATTATTACCATTGTCGGTCATGGTGCTGAAAAAGTAAAAGAAGAGCTAGGTGAAGTAAGTCAGTTTGTCTTACAAAGAGAACAATTAGGGACCGGACATGCTGTCATGCAATCGGAAGACTTGCTTAGAGACAAAGAAGGTGTGACGCTCGTTGTTTGTGGGGACACCCCACTGTTAACTAAAGCCACTTTGGAACAAATGTTTCATTACCATCAAGAAAAACAAGCAAAAGTGACCGTGTTAACAACAACGATTCCTGACCCAACAGGTTACGGAAGAATTGTGAGAAATAGTGATGGTGATGTTTCGAAAATTGTCGAACAAAAAGATGCCTCAAAAGAAGAGCTAGCGATCCAAGAAGTAAATGCTGGTACGTATTGTTTTGACAATGCCTTTTTATTTGACGCATTGAAAAATGTGTCTAATGACAATGCGCAAGGGGAATATTATTTACCAGATGTGATTGAAATTGCGAAAAAACAACAAGAAACCGTCGCAGCTTATCAAACAAAAGATGCTGATGAAACGCTTGGTGTGAATGATCGTCTAGCGCTTAGTGAAGCAGAACGTTTGATGAAACAGCGCATCAACAGAGAGCATATGAAAAATGGTGTGACGATCATGGATCCATTAACGACATACATCGCCCCAACGGTTCAAATTGCTTCAGACGTCGTCATTGAGCCAGGGACAAAGATTTTAGGTCATTCTATGATTGGGACAGATTGTGTGATTGGCCCTAATAGTGAAGTTATTGACAGTCATATCGGAGAACAGTCTAAAGTCCTTCATAGTGTCGTACATGACAGCAAGGTAGGAAATCGCGTTAATATCGGTCCATTTGCGCACGTACGTCCAGCCTCAGATATTCGTGATGATGTGAAAGTCGGCAACTTTGTGGAAGTGAAGAAATCTGTTATTGATGATGGTAGTAAAGTATCTCACTTAAGTTACATTGGTGATGCTGAAATCGGTAAGAATGTGAATGTCGGTTGTGGTTCGATTACAGTGAACTATGATGGATTAAATAAATTTAAAACGATTATTGAAGATGATGTGTTTGTTGGATGTAACACGAACTTAATCGCACCGGTGACTGTCGGACGCGGGGCTCTTGTTGCGGCTGGTTCAACGATCACAAAAGATGTACCAGAAGTCGCACTTTCAATTGCCAGAGCAAAGCAAGTCAATAAAGATGGTTACGCTAAAAAGTTAAACAAGCTATTAAAATAATAGCCGTTCATAAAACTAAAACAATCAAATTAAATGGAGGTCTGACAGAATGTCTGTTGATTATCAAGATCGTAAATTAAAGGTGTTTTCACTGAGTTCAAACCCTGAATTAGCTAAAGAGGTAGCGGAACATATTGGTGTACCGCTCGGTAAAAGTTCAGTGACATCATTTAGTGATGGTGAAATTCAAATTAATATTGAAGAAAGTATTCGTGGTTGTGACGTGTACATTATCCAATCGACATCAGCCCCAGTTAACCAGCACTTAATGGAGCTTTTAATTATGGTCGATGCACTAAAACGTGCTTCAGCTGCGACGATTAACGTCGTTATTCCTTATTACGGTTATGCACGTCAAGACCGTAAAGCACGTGCTCGTGAGCCGATTACTGCCAAACTTGTGGCGGATATTATTCAAGAAGCGGGTGCTGACCGCGTGATTACGCTTGACTTACACGCACCACAAATTCAAGGTTTCTTCAACATTCCTGTTGATCAACTTGTAGGGGTTCCCATCTTAGGTGATTACTGGAGCGAGAAAAATCTAGAAGATGTTGTGATTGTATCACCTGACCACGGTGGAGTGAGTCGCGCCAGACAACTTGCTGAGCGCTTAAAAGCACCGATTGCGATTATTGATAAACGTCGCCCACGCCCGAACGTGTCAGAAGTGATGAACATTGTTGGTAAAGTCGACGGAAAAACAGCGATCTTGATTGATGATATGATTGATACGGCCGGTACCATTAGCCTAGCAGCTAATGCGTTAATTGAAAATGGCGCAAAAGAAGTCTATGCTTGTTGTACACACCCTGTTCTGTCTGGGCCAGCGATTGAGCGGATTAATGACTCAGCGATTAAAGAGCTTGTCGTGACGAACTCCATCGTCTTACCGAAAGAAAAGCAAATTGATAAAGTTGTGACATTATCTGTCGCACCACTTATTTCAGAAGCGATTATTCGTGTACACGAAGAGCTATCTGTCAGTGTTTTATTTGATTAATTAAAATTTTATGTTTAATGTGTGCTGCTTGTGGGAATATACTCTAGTAGAATCGCTTCTTTAACGTGCTTAGATAAACTTTAAGCTTATCGATTCTAACAGTTGTTAGATAGAAAAAGAACGAAATTTATTGGAGGTTGACACTTATGGCAGTCAAGTTAAAAGCAGAACGAAGAGATGATTTAAAGAAATCGAATACGAAAGCTATTCGCGATAAAGGATTTATTCCTGCGGTTGTGTATGGTAAAGGAAAAGAAACAATGACCGTTCAAGTCGACAGCATTGAGTTATTAAAAACCGTGCGTGACGAAGGACGTAATGCGATTATTAGTTTAGATGTAGACGGCACATCAGTTGATGTCATGCTACATGAATACCAAGTAGAACCACTTAAAGATCAGCTTGTTCACGCTGACTTTTATATCGTTGATATGAAGCAAGAAATGGACGTTATGGTTCCGGTTCACTTAGAAGGCGAATCAAAAGGTCAAAAAGAAGGCGGCGTGTTACAACAGCCTGAATACGAACTGGAAGTACGTGCAAAACCTGCGGATATTCCAGAAGAAATCTTACTTGATATCTCTGACTTAGAAGTAGGGGATTCGATTATGGTCTCTGACTTAAAAGATGGCAAGAACTATGAAATCTTAGATGATGAGAACACAACCATTGTTGCGGTCACAGCACCAGATAAAGTAGAAGACTTAGAAGAGACGGAAGAAGAGGAAGACTTAGAGCCTGAACTCGTTGGCCAAAAAGGTAGCGGTGAAGGAGACGAAGAATAAACGTCTTACAGATAGCATGCTTATTAAAAGCTTGGATGACTGCGGTCTTCCAAGCTTTTTGATTGTATAATCATCAGATTTTTTCAAAATAAGAAGCACTTAAAAAATGAAAGCTGGGAATGTTGTATGTCATTACTAGAGGATTATATTATTGCTCTTACGAACCTATACGGTATCGTCTCTCCAGAAAAAGTTCAGGAGGTCTCAGCCTACAGATGACATGACATCTAGTTTTGTTACGACGATGCAGGGTTTCTTTGTCTCGAATTTAATTAAAGAGTTTAATTAACTTGATTATTACACGAGTTTAAAGAAAAACAAGCCTTATTACGTGCCGAAGAAACAACCATTACTCAAATATACCGATCCTTATTATAAAGAAAACGGTATCAGTTTGTGTCCCTATAGTTCTCATCGCCATTTATAACCGTGATCTAATAGCCTACCCATCGTTTTTAAAGCAGTGACTTAAAAAACGATGGGTAAAGAGTGATTTCTCTTTCATTTTCATTTGAAAACAAGTAGAATGGTAGTCAGATATAACCAACTGGAGGATGTTAGACAAATGAAATTGATTGTTGGACTAGGAAACCCTGGTCGCAAGTATAAAGATACACGGCATAATGTTGGCTTTATGGTCATCGATGAACTCGCCAAGCGAAAAGGTTGGGGCCTTAATAAAAAGAAGTTCCAAGGTCATTATGCTTATGAAGTTGTCGGCACAGATAAAGTGATTTTATTAGAACCACAAACGTATATGAATTTGTCGGGCGAAAGTGTTAAGCCGCTCGCGGACTTTTATGGGATTAAATCTGAAGATATCGTTGTCGTGTATGATGATTTAGATTTACCAACGGGTAAAGTACGCTTACGACAAAATGGGGGCCATGGTGGTCATAACGGGATTCGATCAATGATTGACCAGTTAGGGACGAAAAACTTTAACCGGGTACGAATCGGGATTGATCGTCCAAAAGAAGGTTTAACCGTCACCGATCACGTGTTAGGTCGTTTTAGTAAATCAGAACGCGCGCTTATTGATGAAAGTGTGGAACATGCCGCAACGGCTTGTGATGCGTTTATAACAGAAGACTTTCAGTCTGTGATGAATAAGTTTAATTAAGCGACGCGCTAATTATATACCATATTAGAAAGAACCCTCTTAGTCATTGACTAATGAGGGCTAGTTGTATTGGTGATGTCTATTCGACATAATCGGTAAAGATTCGTGAAAGCGGGTCGTTTAATGACAGCAAAAGAAGAATAGGTGTAGCTTTGGTCGAATAACCAAAGCCTTTTACTATGTATAGATACAGAAAGGTGGGGATTTCCTTTGCGAGAAATGAACCGATATTTATTAACTTACGATGACGTCAATTCAATGGTTGACGGAGTCAAAAAAGGTATAGGTGAACAGCAAGTATCCGGTCTTCCAGGATCGGCGAGAAGTTTATGGATGGCAAGTATTCAACAAGCCGTGGAAAAACAAACCGTCGTCGTCACACATCACTTATCACAAGCGCAAGCACTAGTAGATGATTTATCCGATCTTATTGGTACGGATCAGGTCTTTTTATATCCGGTAAATGAATTAATTGGGACCGAGATGAGTGTCGCTTCACCTGAATTAAAAGCTCAGCGGATTAAAGCGCTTGTTGATTGGACGAAGCGGGATAACGGTGTCCTCGTTGCGCCTGTGGCTGCTTTAAAGCGGGTCCTGCCGCCAAAGTCTTATTGGGAACAGTTTACACTCGCGTTTAAGGTTGGAGAAGATGTGCCGTTAGCATCTACGATACAGCAGCTTGTCTTAATGGGGTATGAACGAACAGATATGGTAGAAACACCGGGTGAATTTAGTATGCGTGGGGGCATTTTAGATTTGTATCCGCTGACAGAAGATAATCCGGTTAGAATTGAATTCTTTGATGAAGAGGTCGATTCGATTCGTTACTTCCAAGCCGATTCCCAGCGTTCGCTGCATAAAGTCACGGATATTTTTATCTATCCAAACACCGAGCGCTTACTAACGGATGATGACCGGTCAAGACTTGTTGACACGTTACAAACAAAAACAGCGGATCAATTAACCCGGATCAGTGACTCAGAAGGTCAAACACAATTTGAAGCAATGATAGAACGCGAAATTGATGCGCTTAATGATCAACAAAGCTTTGATGATTTATATAAATATAACCAATGGTTTTACCAAGAGCCTGGTAGCTTACTTAACTATTTACCGTCTGATGGCTTAATCTTCCTGGATGAGATCGGACGGATCAATGAAACGCTCGAACAACTTGATCATGAAGAACAGGAGTGGATTGAGTCACTACTCACCCACCGGCGCTTTTTCTCACATGTCAATCTATCATTCAGCAAGGAAGATATAGACGCACAAGCGACCCAGCAAAAAATCTATCTGTCCATTTTCATGCGTCAATTCCCGCATACAAAGCCTGGGAATATCGTAAACGTCCAAGCGCGTGATATGCAGGAGTTTCATGGCCAGATGCCGCTATTAAAAAAGGAAGTCACGCGTTATAAAAAGAGTGATTACTCCGTTGTATTTATGGTGAGAACACCTGAACGCGCAGAAAAAGTCCAAAGTATTTTAAAGGATTATCAAATAGAAGCAGGACTGGCGGATGAGACCACCTCATTGCCGACAAAACAACCGGTTGTCATGATTGGTCAACTCGATCATGGCTTTGAGTTACCGCTGCATAAACTCGCGGTCATTACTGACCGTGAACTATTTAAGTCCCGGGCAACAACACGAAAGAAACGACCGAAGAAAATGAATAACGCTGAGCGGATTAAGAGTTACCAAGAATTAAAAGTGGGTGACTATGTCGTTCATGTGAACCATGGTATCGGTCGTTTTATCGGGGTAGAAACGTTAGAAATCCAAGGGATGCATAAAGACTTTATGCTAATTCAGTATACCGGTGACGATAAGTTGTTTGTCCCAATTGATCAAATCGATATGGTACAAAAATATGTCGGATCAGAAGGAAAAGAGCCAAAACTTTATAAACTTGGCGGTTCTGAGTGGAAGAAGGTTAAAAGTAAAGTCCAAACGAAAGTAGAAGATATTGCCGATGATTTAATCAAATTGTATGCAGAAAGAGAAGCCTCTGTCGGGTATCAATTCAGTGACGATCACTTAATGCAGCGCGAGTTTGAAGATGCTTTTCCGTATCAGGAAACAGATGATCAATTACGTAGTATTGAAGAGATTAAACAAGACATGCAAAAAGCACGACCGATGGATCGGTTGTTGTGCGGGGATGTTGGTTATGGGAAAACTGAAGTAGCCCTTCGGGCGGCATTTAAAGCGATTGTCGAAGGTAAACAAGTGGCGTTCTTAGTTCCAACAACAATCTTAGCCCAACAACACTTTGAGACGGCACTCGAACGTTTTCAAGATTTCCCGGTTGATATTCAGATACTCAGCCGTTTTAGAACGCGCAAACAACAAACAGAAGCACTAAAAGGTCTGAAAGACGGCTCGGTTGATTTAATTATCGGTACGCACCGCTTATTGTCAAAAGATGTTCAATATAAAGACTTAGGTCTCTTAATTGTCGATGAAGAACAGCGCTTTGGTGTGAAACATAAAGAAAAAATTAAAACATTAAAAGCCAATGTTGATGTCTTAACATTAACAGCTACCCCAATTCCGCGGACTCTTCATATGTCGATGCTTGGGGTACGTGATTTATCCGTCATTGAAACACCACCAGCCGACCGGTTCCCAATTCAAACGTATGTAGTGGAGTATAATCCGCTATTATTACGCGAAGCAATTGAGCGTGAAACAGGCCGGGGAGGACAGGTCTTCTTCCTTTATAACCGTGTCGAGACGATAGAACAAAAAGCCCGTGAGATTGAAAGTTTAGTTGAAGGTGTGCGCGTCGGTGTGGCTCACGGCCAAATGAACGAGACCGAACTTGAAAATGTGATGCATGCGTTCTTAAACCGTGAATACGACGTGTTAGTGAGTACGACGATTATTGAAACGGGTGTGGATATCCCTAATGTCAATACATTAATTGTTGATAGGGCTGACCGTATGGGCTTAAGTCAGTTGTATCAATTACGCGGACGTGTCGGACGAAGTAACCGGATTGCGTATGCCTACTTTACGTATTTACCCGATCAAGTGTTAACAGAAGTCGCAACGAAACGTCTTCAAGCGATTAAAGAGTTTACTGAACTCGGTTCTGGTTTTAAAATTGCGATGCGAGACTTATCAATTCGTGGTGCAGGAAATATCCTCGGCGCCCAGCAACACGGCTTTATTGATTCAGTTGGGTTTGATCTCTATTCAGAGATGTTAAAAGAAGCGGTTGAACGTCGTAAACACGGCTTGACCGGTGAGACAGTAGAAGAGGTTAATCCTGAATTACAACTGAAAATAGATGCCTACATTCCTGATATGTATATCTCTGATGGCAAACAAAAAATCAACATGTATAAACGTTTCCGTGTGGTTGAACATGCGGAAGATTTAGTTGACTTAAAGGATGAACTCGTCGATAGGTACGGCGATTATCCTGCAGAAGTTGAAGCGCTCATTCAAGTAACAGAATTACGCATGTATGCTAGACGTGAAAAAGTAGAACTTATTAAAGAACAAAAGAACACGATTTCACTTACGTTATCGCAAACCGCAACAAAGCAGCTATTGTTTGATAAGCTGACCAACTACGTCAATGATTTTGGACGAATGTTGAAATTTAAATTTGAAAATGATCAAGTGATTTTCACCTTTATGTTTGACAAGCGGTCACAAAATGATCGCTACAGTTATGTAAAAGGTTTATTACAGGCGCTGCATGATTTTAAAGGATAAAGATGTATAAATTTCATTTTTTCAACCCACACTAGTCTAAGAGAAGACGAGGAAGAGGGGAAAGAAGATGAAAGCGACAGGGATTATTAGACGTATTGATGACTTAGGTCGTGTCGTGATACCAAAAGAAATCAGACGTCATTTACGTATTAGAGAAAGTGAACCGTTAGAAATTTTTGTGCAACACCAAAATGAAATTGTGTTAAAAAAATATTCTCCTGTTCAGGCACTTGAAGAGATCGCCTTACCGTATTTAAGGAGCATTCACCATGAGCTTGGTTGTCCGTTATTGTTAATGGACCGGGAACAGTTTATTTTAGGTATTGGTTCAGAAACGAAACCACATCTACACCAACCGATTTCTAAACAGTTAGATGACTTGCTTGATAAACGCCAACCAGTGTTAAAAGAGACGAAAGAAACGTTGGTGTTAAGGGAAGGTGCAGAGGCTGACGTGCGGTACTATTTCGTGCCCATCATTAGTGAGAGTAATCAAATTGGTGGCATTTTAGCATTTACCGAAGGGGAAGAATGGCCAAAAGCAACCGCCAATGTCTTAAATATTTTTGTGCATTTTTTAAAAATGCAGCTAGAGATTTAATGGGAACGCGTGACTATACTCACGCGTTTCTTATTTTTGGTTTTTCTTTTGTCATTTATGTCCTATATTTTTTGGGGATGCTGTTACTCTGTTTCTTTCAAATTAACTAAAAAAGTAAAAGTATTTTGAATAAAAGATATTTAAAAGGCATACGTGTAAGAATGAGGATGAAAAAGTAAGTGAAAGTTTACGGTATATTCCTCATGTAAAGGTTTTACTTGTCAAGTCAGATCAAACCCGCTAGGATAGTAATAGCATGATGTCTCATAAGTGGGGGAAATAGTATGGAAAAAGTTTTAACAGTAGAGAAAGCGCTTAATAACAATGTGGTCATTGCTAAAGATCATGTGTTAGATGAGGTCGTTTTAATCGGGAAGGGCATTGGCTTCAATCGTAAAAAGGGCGATCCAATCGGCCTGAATGATGCCGAAAAGACCTTTGTCCTATCTGACAAAAAAGAGATTGAACAGTATCAAACGTTAATTAGACATCAAGACCCAGAACTTATGGAATTTTTAAATGATATTATCTTTTATATAGAATCACGGATGGACCAGCCACTGAATGAACATATTCACGTGGCGTTAACGGATCACTTAAGCTTTGCGATTAAACGTGCAGGGGGAAACATTCAGTTTAGTAACCCGTTCTTATTTGAAATTGAATCGCTTTATGCGAAAGAGTTTCAAGTTGCTCACGATATCGTAGATAAAATTGATGAGAAGTTAGGCATTAAGTTTCCGGAAGGTGAAATCGGTTTTATTGCCCTGCACATTCATAGTGCTATTACCGATCGCCAGATACGGGACTTAAATAAGCACCATGAATTGATTGCCTTAATGGTGGAACTGATTGAAGATAACTTAAGTGTCACCATCAATAAAGGTGATGTGAACTATAACCGGTTACTGCAACATTTACACCGAGCGATTGACCGCGTGCATCAAGCGAATATCCTTGGAAAAGAACAAAATTTAAAAAATGTCTTGAAAATGACGTATCCCACATGCTATAATCTAGCCTGGAAGTTAGTTAAGGTTATGCAGAAGCAATTAAATAAACCCGTTGATGAGTCAGAAGTGCTTTATTTAACGATTCATCTGCAACGGCTTACAAATAAAATGTAAACGTGTTACTGATTCGATCAGGCATGAGTGAAAAAGCATTTTAAAGAGTAGCAAGACGTCTACCCTTTAGTGCCTTTTTACTCATGCCTTTTTGTTTTTCATCCTAGGCCGAAAAACGATTGAGTCAAAATAAAGCGCCTACATGTTAATTGCAAATGCGAAATAAAAAGGAGGAAATTTTTATGTCAAATTTATTTGGTACTTTACAAAAGATTGGTAAAGCCCTTATGTTGCCAGTTGCGTTACTACCTGCTGCTGGTATTTTACTTGCCTTTGGTGCAAGCTTTTCACAAGACACTTGGATTGAACGTTTCCCTTGGTTTGGAAATGACTCTGTCTTACTTATTTTAGAAGTTATGAACAAAGCCGGAGGGGTCGTTTTTGATAACTTGCCACTGCTCTTTGCGGTCGGTGTGGCAATCGGACTCTCTAAAGGTGACGGTGTTGCTGGTCTTGCGGCTATTATTGGTTACTTAATTATGAACGTCACCATGGGTGTTTTCGCAGGTGTGACACCGGATATGACGGAACTACCAGCCTATACACAAATGCTTGGTATTAATACGCTTCAAACAGGTGTGTTTGGTGGTATTATCGTCGGTGTCCTTGCTTCGTATATGTATAATAAGTTCTTTAATATTGAATTACCACCTTTCTTAGGTTTCTTTGCCGGTAAACGTTTCGTACCGATTATCACAGCGTTTACGTCACTGATTCTCGGTTTAGTGATGGTGTTTGTTTGGCCAATCGCTCAAGATGGTTTAAACGCACTTTCTCACTTAATGCTTGATACAAACCGTGCGGTATCAACATTTGTCTTTGGTGTGATTGAGCGGTCACTGATTCCTTTTGGTTTACACCACATTTTCTACTCACCATTCTGGTATGAATTTGGTGAATATATATCACAAGCTGGTGAAGTTGTCCGCGGGGATCAAACAATCTTCTTCGCCCAGTTAGCTGACGGTGTTAACTTTACTGCAGGTAACTTCATGACAGGTAAATTCCCATTCATGATGTTTGGTTTACCAGCTGCAGCACTCGCGATTTATCATACCGCACGTCCTGAAAAGAAAAAAGTTGTCGGTGGTTTAATGTTATCAGCGGCGTTAACGTCATTCTTAACAGGTATTACTGAACCATTAGAATTCTCATTCTTATTCGTGGCACCAGCTTTATTCGGTATTCACGCAGTATTTGCTGGTCTATCATTTATGACGATGTACTTACTTGATGTGAAAATCGGTATGACATTCTCGGGTGGTTTAATTGACTTTATTCTCTTTGGTGTGATGCCTAACCGTACCGAATGGTTCTGGGTGATTGTTGTTGGTTTAGTCTTCAGTGTCATCTACTACTTCGGTTTCCGTTTTGCGATTACGAAGTTTAACTTACAAACGCCAGGTCGTGAAGATGAAGATCAAAAAGAAACACAAGCAAGCAGTAAAGATGAGCGTCCCTTTGCGATTTTAGAAGCCATGGGTGGCGAGGAAAACATTTCAAACTTAGATGCATGTATTACACGTTTGCGTGTGAGTGTCAAAGATATCAAAAATGTTGATAAAAACCGTCTAAAAGAATTAGGTGCCAGTGGTGTGATGGAAGTCGGTAATAATATCCAAGCTATTTACGGACCAGTATCTGATACCATTCGTGGTCAAATGCAAGATATTATCGATGGTAAAACACCGCGTCCAGTTAAAGCAACAGAAGAAGTAACAAGTGCGGATGTTGACATGGACACACTTGACATCCAAAGTCCAATGACAGGTGACTTATTGCCAATTACTGAAGTACCTGACCAAGTCTTTTCACAAAAAATGATGGGTGACGGTTTTGCGATCAACCCAACCGTTGGTGAAGTAGCGAGTCCTGTCGATGGTAAAATCTTAAATATCTTCCCGACAAAACACGCGATTGGTATTGAAGCGGATAATGGTTTAGAAATCCTGATCCATATCGGTATTGATACAGTGAAGTTAGAAGGTAAAGGCTTTACGCAAATACTTGAAGAAGGTCAAACAGTGAAAAAAGGTGATGTGATCATGAAGATGGATCTTGACTATATCCGTGAACACGCGACATCAACGGTGACACCAATCATTTTCACTAACCTTAAAGAAGGACAAGCTGTCCACGTTTCAGAAAGTAAGATTGACAAAGGTCAATCAGGCTTCGCTCAATTAAGTTAAGATCTTTAGAGCACGTTGTGCTTTAAGATATATTTTTTCAGTATACCTTATTGAACGCTCTGTCCTTGCCATGGACAGGGCTTTTTTTTACATGTTTATGATATAATGGACCGTGAAGTGAAGTTGAGAGGAATGTCAGAATGAGTCAAACAGATAAAGAGATGGTCCGAGGAGCCATCATCTTAACGTATGCAGGTTTATTAAGCAAAGTGTTAAGTGCTTTTTACCGGATCCCGCTACAAAATATTACGGGAGATGTCGGGTTTTATATTTATCAACAAATCTACCCGTTTATCGGGATGATGACGATGATGATGTTGTATGGTTTACCGCAAAGTATTGCGGCGTTAGTTATTGAGAAACCTAAGATGAGACAATATAAACGACAGATGCGAATCTTTTTATACAGTGTCTGTTTTAGCTTGTTTATCGTGCTATTTATGATGGCGCCAATGATGAGTGAGTGGATGGGGGATGCCTCTCTTGTAAGCAGCTTACGAGTTGCCTTCTTATTGTTGTTTGTTTTACCAGAGCTTTCCTTACAGCGTGGATTAGACCAAGCGAATGGTTTTAGTAAACGGACAGCTATCTCGCAAGTGCTAGAACAATTGTTTCGAGTCAGTATCATTATTACCGGCGCCATCCTTGTCGTTCGCCTTAATCTGTCACTGTATGATATCGGTGTTGTGGCGAGTTTAGGAGCAATCACGGGAGGTTTGGTCGCGCTCATTTATTTTTATGTCCAAAAAAAACACGAGGTGGTCTTACCTGTTACGGAGAGTGAGGGAGATCACGTCTATCGTGAGCTTATGAAGCCGCTCTTCATCTACAGTGTCATTATCGCCATGAATCATATGATTTTACTACTGTTACAGTGGGTCGATGCCTTTACGTTAGTCGAACTTCTTCAACAACAAGGGGTTGATTTATTAGAGGCGAAGCAGTTAAAAGGTATTCTAGATCGTGCGCAGCCACTGAGTCAATTAGGGATTGTCGCTTCTAGCTCCATTACATTAGCCCTTGTTCCAGGCTTGTCACGAGCAACGAAAGCGAAGAATACGAAACGATTTATCCATTTAGCTGAGCTGGCTTATCGCTATGGGTTATACTTATCAGGTGCCGCGACGGTGGGATTGATTATCCTCATGCCTAAAGTTAACCTCGTCTTATTTAAAGATACAGCTGGAACGCTGAGCTTACAGCTCTTTGTTGTGGCGATTGTGTTTACGTCCCTTGCCATTATTATCTCAAGTATCCTACAAGCAATAGGCAAAGGACGCCAGGTTATTACGGCACTTGTAGGTGGCATGGTTGTAAAATATCTCGCCAATCAGTGGCTTGTGCCCATTTTTTTCTTGCCGGGTGCAGCTGTGAGTACCGTTCTTTCATCCTTAACGATTTTTATCGTTAACTATTACTTACTTAAACAACATTTAAAAGCGCCACTTCGTTTGCCGTTAATGGCTTTTATGGGTTCGCTTATGGTGCTTATGGTGAGTGTTTTAGGTTTAGACTATGTGTTGAGTCCATACTTATTTATGTCATCACGTTTTGCCCAGTTTATTTATTTACTAGGGTTGATTGCGGTGGGTGTCTTTGCCTATGGCTTATCATTAATAAAAACAGGAGCGATGACAACAGAAGAACGTGCTGAGTTGTTTTCGAAAAAAAAATAACATTGTGACGTTGTCGCAATTTACAAAGAGGAGAATATTAATGGGAAAGATACAGATATGTGGCTTAGGTGGCGGTGATTTAGATCAATTGTCTGTTGGTCTTTATCGCACACTAACAAATTATCAAGCCACGGTTTATACTCGAACAGATGATCACCCGGTTATTGAGACGCTAAAAAATGATGGCGTTCAGTTTGAATCATTTGATCATGTGTATACCGCACATGACAATTTTCAAGATGTGTATAGATCGATTAAAGATACCTTAGTTACCTTAGCTACTAAGAGGGATATTTTATATGCGGTGCCGGGGCACCCAATGCTCGCAGAAAAAACCGTTCAATTACTATTAGCGGACGATACCGTCGACGTTGAGATTATCGGGGGACAAAGTTATTTAGATGACTTGTTTAGAGCTGTGAAACTCGATCCAATTGAAGGTTTTACCTTTCTTGATGCGACAGATTTAACGCGGAGAGATATCAACTATCACCAACACTTAGTCTTTTGCCAAGTATATGACCAAATGATTGCTTCAGAGTTAAAGCTTACCTTAATGGAAGATTTACCGGATGATTATCCTGTTACCATTGTAGAAGCCGCTGGTGCAGCGTCAGAACGCATTGAGACAGTGCCACTCTATGATTTAGACCGCGCGGTTACGTTATCTAACTTAACGAGTGTTTACGTTAAGAGACCAGAAGACACACTCTTATCACATCGGTTTGATTATATAAGAGACGTGATTTACCGACTGAGAGCACCGGGTGGATGTCCGTGGGATCAGAAGCAAACTCATGAATCCCTGCGCCATCACTTGATTGAAGAAGCCTATGAGCTGATTGATGCGATTAATGAGGCTGATGATGACGGCATCATTGAAGAGCTTGGGGATGTGTTACTACAAGTATTACTTCATAGTCAAATTGGTGAAGACAACGGTTATTTCTCGGTGGATGATGTCATCCGTACGCTCTCAGAAAAAATGATCCGTCGCCATCCCCATGTGTTTGGCGATGTCATGGTATCCAGTGAAGCGGATGTGATAGAGAACTGGCAAGCCATTAAAGCAAAAGAAAAAACAGACCGTCAGTTAGTATTTGACCGCGTGCCAAAGTCAGCTAGTTCCATCGTAAAAGCAGAGGCCATTAGTAAAATCTTAGCTGAAATAGATGTTTCTCCTATTACCGTTGATCAGGCGCTGGTCGCTTATCGTGATAGCGACGCTGCGACAAAAGAACACAAGCTCGGCGCGCTTTTATTTGCGCTAATAGATGAAGCGCGCTATGATAAAGTGAAGAGTGATGTGGCACTAGAAAGTTACAATCAAGCCATTTTAAAAAAATATGGGAATTAAAAGAGTAACGTTTTCACTCATGGAGTGATAAACGAAGCACAAATTAAAGGAGGATGTACGATGCGCTTAGATAAATTTTTGAAAATCTCACGCTTAATCAAACGCCGAACACTCGCAAAAGAAGTAGCCGACCAAGGCCGAATTACCGTCAATGGTAATCAAGCAAAGGCATCAACCGCAGTAAAAGTGGAAGATGAACTTGTGATTACGTTTGGCCAAAAGATTCTAACCATCAAGATTGATGATTTAAGAGAAAATGTTAAAAAAGATGAAGCTCAGTCACTATATACGGTGATAAAAGATGAACCGGTAGCAAAAAAAGATCCATTTTAATTGTCTATTTACACCCCCTTGTGCATATCGTATAAGCATAAGGAGGGTGTTTTTATATGTTGGAAAACTATCCAGTAGACATGCACGAACAAAAAGAGCACAGTGTGACCATTTTAAATCGATCATTATTAAAAATGATTGGAGTAACCGATGTCGAAAGTTTTGATCCGAGTACATTCTTATTGAACACAGTGAAAGGCCATTGTTTAATTAAGGGGGAGAATTTGCAGTTAAAGACGTTGGATTTAAAAGCACGCCTGATTGAAGTGGAAGGTACCATTGTTGACGTGTCATATATGGATCACCAAGAAAAGAAATCTTGGTTTAGTCAATATTTTAAATAATGATTGTGGCAATCGTTGTTGTCACCTTGTTTGGTTGTTACTTAGCGATGAGTTTTCATATGGATCAACGTTTAAGAATGAAAGAAAGCGGGAAAATATTCCTCACCTTTTGTTTTTCTGTTAGCCTGTATCTATCCCATGCTCTTTTTTATATGTGGTTGCTCTATCTTATTAACGATGGTGAGCATCACGCTTATTTTATTGGATTTATTATCATAGGTGTGATGATATATGAACGGTGGTTATCGACGTGGGGGCATTATGTATTAGTGGTCGTTGTTGGGTGTGTACGCATCATCTTTTTTCTCTGCCACTTACCGTATGCTGTTATTAAAATAACGCTGATGGTAACGCTCAGATGCCTTACTTTTCCGTTCTTTATTCTCATACGGTATGCGGTAAACAAGCTCAAACAATCGAAGGTGAAGAGGGAAGAACTAACAAAAGATGCGACAAATGGCGGTTAAAGACACTGTAGAACCATGAAATGACAAGGGATTTGTCTGAATTAATCCGTAAAAAGGTGGATACATTTTTAATCAAACTATAGTACAATATATGTAAGTTGAAATAGGTAGGTAATGATTAAAGGAGGAGACAGCGATGGGCGAAAGAGATAATGTCAAACGCATTCGATCAAATTATATGAATAAGTACGATGCCAAACAAGAACGTTTCAGAAGAAGACAACGCCTCTTGCGTCGACGTCTCATGGTCTTTGGAATCATCTTCTTTATAACAATTGCCGCTTTTGCGCATGCTTACCTAGAAAAGCAATCACTTTATGCGAAAAAACAACAAGAATATGAACACTTGCAAGAAGAATTAGCCACTCTTCAGGAAGAAGAAACGTCCTTGCAGGAGGAGATTAATCTCTTACAAGATGAAGATTATGTCTTACGTATCGCAAAAACCAACTATTTTCTCACAAAAGAGGGCGAAATCATATTTAAATTAACAGAAGAGACGCCATCTTATTGACATTGTTTTCATTGCCTGGCTATAATATAGCTAGGTATTATATCTTTTTTTAATTCTTAAGGAGGAGCATTTTTTTTATGTCAATCGAAGTAGGCAAAAAGCTGCAGGGTAAGGTAACGGGAATCACAAATTTTGGTGCGTTCGTGGAATTGCCAGAAGGTAAAACAGGTCTGGTCCACATTAGTGAAGTTGCCGATAATTATGTGAAGGATATTAACGAACATTTATCAGTAGGAGACGAAGTGACCGTTAAAGTCCTTAACGTTGAATCTGATGGTAAAATTGGTTTATCGATTAAAAAGGCAAAGGATAACCCGGCACCAACTCGCCGTAAGCCAAATCATAGCCAACAAAAACCAACGCGGGAACGTCCAGAGAATTTCGAGTCGAAAATGAATCGCTTCTTAAAGGATTCAGAAGATCGTCTTGCATCATTAAAGAAACATACGGAATCTAAACGCGGTGGTCGCGGAGCGAAAAGAGGCTAACTCTTACGGTAAGCTTTGAGCTTAAAATATATCAGCCAAGTCATTGTTTCTCTAGTAGAAACAGCGGCGTGGCTGTTTTTATGTGAACTAAGAAGAAAGTCCCGAAAAATGTGTAAAAAATCGCTCGTCTATACTTTTGTGTTTAAAAAGTATAGATATGTGATATAATAAACATGTACGTGTGAACGTACATAAACTATCAAACTTAGGGGGAATTTCACATGAAATTCAAATTATTTTTAGCGATGATTTTATCTGTCGCACTTCTAGCTGCCTGTGGTTCAGACGATACAAGCTCTGATGACACGACAGACGAAGGTGCAGACACAACAACAGCAGCGTCATTTGCCGATGACGGTGAAGCACTGAAAGAAACAGCATCAGAAAACGGTACATGGATCATTATCCCAACACAAGACATGACAGTGGAGGGTGAACTTGTGGTTGCGGGTGAATTCCGTGATGGCGGCGAAGAAGATGGCGACATCTACCGTAAAATCGCAGCTTACACGCAAGATGATGAGCGTAACATTATTGACCAATGGACAATTACAACCGATCGTTTAGTTGTTCAAAGTGAAAACTTAAACTTCCAAGGTGGTATCCTTGAAGGTGATGTGTATGTTGAAGCTAACGGTTTCCAATTACACGAAACAGCAACTGTAACAGGTAACGTTGTCTTTGCGAATGCCGACTACGAAGCATCAGCTGCTTTAGATGGTACGGTTGAAGGCGAAGTATCAGTAGAAGAATAATCAATAAAAGTATTAAATGAAGAGCTTGGGGCTTCCTAAGCTCTTTTTAATTATTATTTTATCGTCTTTGTAAAACTTCATTATTAAAACAAGCATCCACAATCAAAAGAGATTGTGGACGCTTGTTTTGGTTAGAGTGAGTTAATTATTTATCGAATATAACTTATAAAGTGCGCTCTAACATATCGGTGATAATGTGTTTAAGGGTTGCTTTATAGTCACCTTCTGGTAACTTGCTTAAAGTGTTTAAAGCTTTTTTAGTGTAGCGTGCTGCCAGTTTTTGTGCAGCGATCACACCGCCTGTTTGATCAATAAGAGCTTTTAGCTCATGAATGGTCTCATCGCTAAAGGGTGTCTCTTTGTTTAGTAAGGCTCCCACCTTTTCTGGTTGTTGTTGGTAACTATAAATCAGTGGTAACGTATAAATACCTTGTCGAATATCAGCCATGACGGGTTTACCGACGTCTTTTGCATCACCTTTAACATCTAAAATATCATCAATGATTTGAAACGCCATCCCGATATATTTCCCCATATTATACGCACGCTGTCTATCGCGTAATGAGGCCCCACTTTCAGTAGCGCCGGTATAACAGCTTACCGCAAAGAGTTGCGCTGTTTTACCCGAAATACGTGATAGATAGCTCTTTACACTCTTCGGTGGAGTGAAGCGAGACTCTAACTGATCAAGTTCACCGATTAAGACTTTTTCCATACTACGGGCATTGTAATTGAGTAAGTTTAATTCTTCGGTATACTGTGACAACATGTTAAAGCAAATAGAAAAGAGATAGTCCCCGGCATAAATCGCATAGCGATTATCTTTTACTGTGTGTAAGGTAGGGATTTGTCGTCTTGTATCGGCTTGGTCAATCACATCATCATGGATAAGTGTGGCCATATGGAGGGTTTCTAATGCTGCCGCAAAAGCAATTGATTTATCACGGTCGTATTGATTCCCCATTTGACTTGTGAGTAAGGCAAAGACCGGACGTAGCATTTTGCCGTGATTATTCGTCACCTTTTTAATTTGTGCTTCAATTTGTTTGTTTTTTATTCGTATATGTTGACTGATTGTCTCTTCTACTGCCCGAAGATCATCGATGAGCGCCTCGTTATTTTGCCAAATCTGATAGGTAGTCATAATCTAACCTCTTTCATATCATCTATTTCAAGTGTTTTTAAGTCCATATAATAGTGCAGACGTTCGACGCGATGTAATAAATAGTGAGCGGCAATACCGGTCGCAATGCCTGTTAAAATACCGATTAGCGATAACACGGGTAAATAAAGCATCACACTAAAGGTATTGGCGACAAGACTAGCGACGACTAACTGACCGATGTTATGAAAAACAGCGCCAGTCGCGCTCACACCAATAATGCTGACTTTTGGTAAGTGTTTAACAAACAGCATCCCTAGAAAGCTTGCGAGTGCTCCCATCCCGCTATAGAGGAAGGTTGAGACTGTTCCTGCTAAAAGGGTTTGAAGCAATAAGCGTATCACGACCACTTTCATCGTGTCTTTTACCGGTAAGGTATATAACGCCATACAGGTAATAATATTTGCTAGACCAAGCTTTGCGCCTGGCGCAAAGAAAAAGGGTGAAGGAATCATTCGCTCAACTAAGCCGATAATAACAGCTTGGCTAGCGAGAAGGGCTATATAGACAAGTCGTTGATTGTTACTCATAGTGTAACCCCTTCGTGAAAATAAATGAGCTAATAATATCAATCTCTTGGTCATCTGTAGAATCTTTTGCGGTTATTTCAACGATGACTTTATGTGGGAGACAGACAATCGTCTCACCTGGTGAGTCAATCGCGCCTGAACGGACGCAGACTTGATCGTTACAATTAGCGTCGTGCATATGCACCTCACCATTTGATATGTTGATAGTATTATAGTGCCCGTCATCAGAATCAATCGTGATCTGTTCGGTGTCATCTATATCTGACAGGGCGATTTCGTGTAACACCGTTTGGTCTTTGGTGATGACAACAAAGCGTTCACCACCGGATGATTGTTGAGCATAAAAAACAGCAAAAGGAAGAAAAGAAATAACGATAAGCACAAGAATAATAAGAACATCGCTAACTGTTGCGAGTTTAAAAAAACGTGTCATTTCTATCCTTCCTTTCATTGTTTTCTCTATATTAATTGTATAGCCGAACCACAGATGTTTCAATCATTTCTACTTCATACCATAAAGGCGATAAAAGTAGAGTGCGATGGCCCTCTATGAAGAAAGCCATCGCAATTACATTATCTATTTAAGTGAGTGTTACTTCTTATGATCGGAGTAGATCGCTTTCGGTTCCCCGTACCAGAACTTGCTGAGTTTTGTTTGGATAAATGGAATCACCCAGTAGTCTAAACCAAACGTACGACCTGAGCCGTTAAGTAAGGCAATCGATGCTGGAAGTGCCCAAACTTTATCCCAACCGAGCATAGCTGTTAAAGTAAACATCACAAGGAAAGCAGCACTTGCAGCTGATGCTAACCAGGCGAATAAACCGGCAATTAAAGCTAAACCAATTGCAAGTTCAACGAAGACCATGGCTTTTTGAGCAAAAAGAGCTAACTCTTGTGTCGGTACAAAAATCTTCATAATCCATTCAAACCAGAACGGCATTTCAGAAAGAATAGGCTCTGCCCACTCACCGCTCGCACCAGCATCTGATGCCGCTGATGTTGCATCTTGTAACCAACCGAAGTTGATGTTAAGTGTATCAGACACTAACCATGAATCTTCACCAAGGCCAGTGAATAATTCACCGACTTTAGAAAAGCTAGATGTGGCTTCGTCCCACTTTGTTTTACCCCAAAGTTTAGAACCAGCTTCAACAATCCAGAAACCACCGACGAATATACGGAGTGGTATGCTCCATAAAACATTACCATAGCGTGTTAAGAAGTCACGGAAAATATTACGCTTATCTTTTGTATGGAAGAATTCGTGTTCAACATACTTGAACATATAGTAACCACTACCAATACCGAAGAAGTAGTAAAGGTTGACTAAGTGTTTAACAAAGTTAGCAAACCAACCACTTAAGTGTAAGCCCATTAAGTCAGCCACACCGTAACGTGCACCAATTGATACCATCACACCGTGGTATTTACCTTCATAGCCTACTTTTTCGCCACCTGTCATTTCAGCGATAATATTTTTCGCTGCGGTTGTCCCTGTTTGTTCTGCAGCTTCAACGATTTGTGGTGTTGGCTTACCTGGTTCTTCTTCGAAGTACGCTAAGTCACCAACAACATAGACGTTTTTATGAGCTTCTGATTGCATATATTTATTTACTTTTAAGCGGCCTGCGCGCGCTTGTTCTAAATCAAATGATTCTGTATCTGTATTAGCTTTAACCCCAGCAGTCCACGCAAGTGTATATGTTGGGATGACTTCGCCGCTTTGAAGCACGATTTCTGTTTCGCGTACTTCAACGATCGGTGAGTCTTTTAAGATTCTTACGCCATGTTTTTGCAAATAGTGTTCTGCTTTATCTGCATCACGACGCTCTAACATGTTAAGAATCGTCGGTGCTGCTTCAATGACATAAATCGTGATTTCTTCAGGATCAAGTTTATGGTCTTTTGCGAGACGACCTTTCCATTCAAGCAATTCACCCGCAAGTTCGATACCAGTAAAACCAGAACCACAAACAGTGAATGTTAACATGGCGCGGCGTGTTTTTTCATCATGTTCATTTGCTGCACGGTGCACCATTGTTTCAATCTGTTCACGCATTTTAACAGCATCTTCCCATGACCAAAGGGTAAAGCCGTGTTCTTTCACGCCAGGTGTACCAAAGTCATTTGGTTCCCCGCCCATACCTAAGATGAGGTAGTCAAAGTTAAATTCGCCTGTTTCAGTGATCACCTTTTTCTTGTCATGATCAACATGTGTGACGTTGTCTGTGACAAGATTCACTTTTGTTCGGTTAAATAAACGACGCAAGTCGAATTGAATCGCATCAGGCTCCACGCGGTGTGCAGCAACCTCGTGTAATTCTGTCATCATTGTGTGGTACGAGTGACGGTCGATTAGTGTAATCGTCACATCGTCGTCTTTTTTAAACTTCTTAGCTAACTTCTTCGCCGCATGAACACCCGCATACCCGGCGCCAATCAAGACGATATCTTTTTTAGCCATACGCTCACTCTCCTAATATATATATTTGTTTCAAATTAAAAATTTGTTGTGAATACTTGAACAACCGTTACCTATTCTAACGCCATTTTTGTCGGATGTCTAGGGCTTTTGAAAGATTTTATAAGAAAATATATAAAAAGTATAGATTTTCACATACTTATATACATATGTTGAATTGTGTCGACTTAAAAAGTGAGAATCTTCATTAATATGTCATTATTTAAATAATATCAACGATGCGCTCTTTCACTGAATTTATATAGAGAACATAATTAAACGACTCATACGCCCTGATAAGGTTATGAAGATAGCGAGATGGTGATTAAAGCAATTAATTATACAAAATAGTTGTCAAAGTATTCACATTGACAAGAAAAACCGCTAGAATAGTAAAGGAAAACCATCACATAGAGTAGGACTGTCTATTATTTTGGTTATTAGCACGTTTCACGTAAAGCAAATGACTGGCACTTATACAGTCCATTCGTTAAGATATAGACTTGTGATAATATTCACAGAAAAACAGCTACATGAAAGAGGGATGAAGATGATGCGATTGAGACGCAACAAGTTAATGAGTTTGTTACTGTTAACCGTCTTATTGTTATCGGCTTGCGGTAATGATGATGGATTATTAGATAGCCCAATAAAAGAAACAGGTTTTGTGTTAGGGACGGTCGTCAATCTATCGGTGTATGATGAAGGAAAAGAAGCGGCTGTATCAGGTGCCTTTGATTTGATTTCGGACTGGGAAGCAGTATTAAGCGATGAAGTCGCGACATCTGAAGTCAGTGCGATTAACAAAAATGCTGGTAAGGAGCCGGTGAAAGTCTCTGAGCCTGTCTTTAACTTAGTGAAAGAGGCGATTCACTATGGTGAGTTATCTAACGGTGGATTTGATGTGACAACCGGTCCATTAACGAATTTGTGGCGGATCGGTTATGACGATGCTAGAAAGCCGTCTCAAGCAGAGATTGATGATACGTTACCGATCGTGGACTATACGAAGATTGAACTGGATGAAACCAATCAAACGGTCTATTTACCATCAGAAAATATGGAACTTGACCTCGGAGGTATCGCAAAAGGCTTTATTGCCGATGAAGTTGTGAAGTATTTTGACGCGGAAGATGTGACCACAGCGATTATTGACCTTGGTGGTAATGTGTACGTAAAAGGCAACCGACCATCAGGTGAAGAGTGGACAGTTGGTGTTCAAAATCCTTATTTAGGACGTGGACAATTGCTTGGTCGTATTCGGGCAAGTGATCTATCCGTCGTAACGTCAGGTATCTATGAGCGTTATCTAGAAGTTGATGGCGAACAGTATCATCATATCCTTGATCCAAAGACGGGTTACCCATATGATAATGAGATTGCGGGAGTTACAATCGTGAGCGAAACGTCAGTGGCAGGTGATGCGTTATCAACTTCTGTTTTTAGTTTAGGTTTAGATGACGGACTTGCACTTATTGAAACATTGGAAGATGTTGAAGCGGTGTTTGTCACAAAAGATAAACGAATTGTGCTATCCAGTGGATTAACCAATCAATTTGAAGTGTTAAATGAAAATTTTGAAACAAATGAGTCGTGAGAGAAAAAGGAGAGCGAAATATGACGATACCTACATTTTTAAAACTTGTTGAAATCCAAACGAAAATTGCGAGTGTGTTTCCGTTTTTAATTGGAATCTTATTCGTCTGGCTACGCTTTGATAGCTTTGATGTGGTGAATACCTTGATTTTCTTTATCGCGATGTTACTGTTTGATTTAACAACGACGGCGATTAATAATTTTATGGATTATCTAAAAGCAACCTCAGATGAATACCGAAAAGAACGCAACGTTATCGGTCAAGAAAATATTCCGACAACGCTTGTTTTTCAAACGATTATTACCATGCTCGTGATAGCGAGTGGATTAGGTATTTGGTTGACGGTGAGAACGGATTTATTCGTCTTAGTCATTGGGGCTATTTGTTTTGCGATTGGCATTTTTTATACGTTCGGTCCCATCCCCTTGTCACGTATGCCACTCGGAGAAGTTTTCTCAGGCTTTACGATGGGCTTTGGGATTATCTTTTTAGCTGTTTATATTAATGCTTATGACCAAGGTATTGTTCACTTAGGCTTTGACGGCGCAACGTTACAGTTTGAAGCGAACTTGATTTATTTATTAGAAATTCTGTTGATTAGCTTACCGAGCGTACTAACAATCGCGAATCTGATGCTTGCTAACAACATTTGCGATTTAGAAGAAGACATTAGTAATTATCGTTTCACGCTCCCTTACTATATCGGTAAGGACGCTGCGGTGAAATTATTCAATGTCCTTTATCTGTTAAGTTTTGTGGCGATTATTGCAGCAGTAGCGTTACAAATTGTGCCGGTTGTTGTGCTTATTAGTCTGATTAGTTTTTATCCTGTCTTAAAACATGTCCAGTTATTTAATAAAAAACAGATTAAACAAGAAACGTTTGTCGTATCGGTGAAAAACTTAGTGATTGTCAATGGTGCACTTGTGGCGAGCTTTTTATTGGCGTTATTCATATAATATTTTACGATATTGTTTAAGAAAAGATTACTTTCCAGGCTTGACGTCTATCAAGCGGCTATAAATAAATCTAAGAAAGGGGTGAGACATCTTGAGAAAAACAGTTTTAAAAGTGACCAACGGTTATTACCGTTATGATAAACGTTATGAGGACTATCAGTTAGAAAATATCAACTTATCACTCTTTGAGGGTGAATGGATCAGTTTGATTGGTGATAATGGTTCGGGAAAATCCACCCTTGCGAAAGTGTTATCAGGGCTTTATCACTTAGACCGAGGAACGGTATTTCTCAACGGTGTCTTACTCGCGGAAGAGACGTTACCGTTATTCAGAAAAACAGTGGGTGTCGTGTTTCAAAATCCAGATCATCAGTTTATCGGTACGTCGGTCGAAGATGATGTTGCGTTTAGCTTAGAAAACCAACAGATTGCCAGGACTGAAATGAAGTGCCGGGTAGAAAAGGCGCTAAGAGATGTTGACATGTGGGACTTAAAAACCGAGGACCCGACCAGTCTTTCCGGTGGTCAAAAACAGCGGGTACAAATTGCAGGACTATTAGCGATGCAACCAGATGTGATGATCTTTGATGAGGCGTTTGTCATGCTGGACCCATATAGTCGGCGTGACTTATTACACTTACTACGTGATTTGAAAGAAACGTATCCACTCACGATTATCTCGATTACCCATGACCCAGAAGAAGTTGAGCATAGTGATCGTGTGATTGTGATGGAAGAAGCCAAGCTGAAAGATGACGGGACAGTGGCGGATATTTATCAACGTAACCACAGTCTAGCGCCACCGCCAAGTGAGGCGCTACACCGGTTGTTGATTGAGAAAAATCATGCATTAAAAGAAGGATTTATGTCACAAGCGGACATGGTGAAGCACTTATGCACATAACTTTTAATCGCGTCAGTGCCAATTATCAACTAGGTCCGATTAAACGGGCAAATATTTTGACAGACTTATCGGCAGAAGTTAAGCCGGGTTCATTTACGGCTGTTATTGGTCCAACCGGTGCCGGAAAGTCCAGTCTACTCAAACTCATTAATGGCTTGTTGTTACCGAGTGTGGGCGAAGTCAGTGTCGGTGAGGTTGTGTTTACCTCTAAAGCGTCAAAACAAGCGTTAAAACAAGTGCGAAAACGCGTTGGAATGGCTTTTCAATTCCCAGAACATCAATTGTTTGCCGAGACGGTTTATGAAGACTTAGCTTTTGGTCCACGTAACTTTCATATGACAGACAGCGAGATTGACGCAACCGTCAAGCATGTGTGTCAGTTAACAGGGATTGATCAATCGCTCCTTGAGCGGTCACCTTTTAGTCTTTCGGGTGGACAACAACGCCGTGTGGCGATTGCGGGGATTCTTGCGACGAAGCCAGATATCCTTGTGTTAGATGAACCAGCCGCTGGGCTAGACCCAGCAGCAAAAAAACAGATTCTAGAGATGTTATCTAACTTACACAGAACAGAGAAGTTAACGACACTCATGGTGACTCATGACATGGATGACGTTGTTCATTATGCCGATGATGTTATCGTGATGGCGGAAGGTCAAATTAAGGCCCACTTAGACGTGCGGTCATTGTTTGCTGATCAAGATTTACTGGACCGCTATCAGTTAGACGTCCCTACGGCTCTCTCGCTTCAACAACAATTGGAACAGGCGAAAGGTGAGCGGTTAAATAATCGGTCACTGACATTAACAGAGCTGGCTGATAACTTAATTGAGGAGGGATGGGTATGAATCGACTTATTATTGGGCGTTATTTCCCGGGAAATTCACTGATTCATCAACTTGATCCGCGGTTTAAGCTCATCTTTGTGCTCTATTTTATCGGCTTATTATTCTTTTTAGACGGTATGATTCTACAAGCCATCTTTTTTATTCTCACTCTCGTGATTATGGTGTCAACGGGCGTTTCGCTTAAGACGTATGTACGCGGGGTCAGACCGCTCATCTGGCTGATTCTGTTTGCGACGATACTAAGAATTGTGACAACACGTGGAGGAGCCATCTATTATGAAGCGGGGTTTCTCACGCTATCGGAATTTGGTCTTGTGAGCGGAGCGTATACGTTCTTACGCTTTGTTGAGATGATTTTTATTTCGACCGTTCTTACATTAACGACCAAACCGATCGATTTAACGGATGCGATTTACTTCTTGTTAAAACCGCTCCGGTATCTTTATGTCCCTGTGGAAGAATTAAGCCTCATGCTGTCGATTGCGCTTCGGTTTATCCCGAATTTATTAGACGAGACAGAAAAGGTCATGAATGCGCAAAAAGCACGCGGCATGGTGTTTGGTGAAGGTAATCTACTAGAACAGATGAAAGCTCTCACCCCGCTCGTCTTGCCACTCTTTGCCCACTCACTAAAACGAGCAGAAGATATGGCAGATGTGCTTGAGGTGAAAGGTTATAAAAGCGGGGCCAAACGTACCCATTACCGAGCCTTAACGTGGCAAGTAAAAGATACGTTAGGTGTCGGTTTGTTAGTAGTTTTAACATTCGTCGTAATGACGATTAATGTCTTCGGATGATCAATGAAAAGATGAAAGAAGTGAAAAGCTGAATGAGAGATTCATTGGCTTTTTCTTTTTTGGTATTTTTAAAGCGATTGAATTGATAATGTCACAGGAGTCATGATATAACTAGATAGAAAAACGAACGCTCGACAGATAAATAACATGTCGTGTGTCTTGAATAGAAAGGGTTTTAACATGAAAGAAAACTTTTGGCGGGATTTACCGCGACCGTTTTTTATATTAGCACCAATGGAAGACGTCACCGATGTCGTGTTTCGACATGTCGTCAGTGAAGCGGCACGTCCAGATGTCTTTTTCACTGAATTCACTAATACTGTGAGTTATTGTCATCCTGAAGGAAAAGAAAGTGTCAGAGGTCGGTTAACCTTCACGGAAGATGAACAACCGATGGTGGCTCACATTTGGGGCGATGAACCGAAGTATTTTAAACAAATGAGCTTAGGTCTAGCAGAAGCTGGTTTTAAAGGGATTGATATTAACATGGGTTGCCCTGTCGCAAATGTTGCGACAAAAGGAAAGGGCTCTGGTCTCATCAATCATCCTGAGAAAGCAGCGGCCATTATTGACGCAACAAAAGCGGGTGGTTTACCTGTCAGTGTGAAGACGCGCATCGGTTATACCGATGTAGAAGAATTGCGCGGGTGGTTAACCCATATTTTAAAACAAGACATTGTTAATTTGTCGATCCACTTACGTACGCGCAAGGAAATGAGTGATGTGGATGCGCACTGGGAGCTGATTCCTGACATTATGCAACTGCGCGATGAAGTAGCACCGGACACCTTAATCACCATTAATGGCGATATTCTTGACCGACAGATGGGCTTAGAACTCGTTGAGAAATACGGCGTTGATGGGGTGATGATAGGTCGAGGTATTTTTAAAAATCCATTTGCGTTTGAAGTAGAAAAGAAAGAACACGACTACAAAGAGTTCCTCCATTTATTACATCGTCATTTAGATTTATTTGATTACTATTCAAGCATAGAAGACCGCTCTTTCAAACCACTGCGTCGTTTTTTTAAGATTTATGTCCGTGGTTTTAGAGGGGCAAGTGACTTACGCAATCAGTTGATGACGACGCATACGACAGAGGAAGTACGAGACATCTTAAAACAGTATGACCAAGTAGAAAATTAAATGCCTATGACAATACCCTTCGCTCCTATATGGATCGGAGGGTTCTTTTTATTTTTATCGATAGCCTTATTCGATTGACCATGTTATAACATCATATGGCTTAAAGAACCTTTCATACCAAGAACCATCATCTCTCGTCACCACTGTCTATTTACTGATAATAGTTTACAAAGAAATCATCTTATATTTACATAAATATGCTACACTCTTCTTAAGAAGGATTTAAAGGAGGCGTGTCATGAAGTTAACAAAAGAAGAGCGCTCATGGATTTTATACGACTGTGGTAATTCAGCTTATTCAATGGCTATTACGACGGCGCTGTTGCCGATTGTCTTCGGTATGTTTGATAATGTCGACAGCAGTATGACGTTAGGATACTTTAATTCGATCGCCAGTATTATCATTGCGGTGTTAAGTCCGATCCTCGGCACGATTGCTGACTATAAAGATAAGAAGAAACGCTTTTTTATCTTCTTTGCGGTACTAGGTATTGCCGCGACCGTATTTCTCGCTGCCGTGCCACCAGAAAGTGGACAGTGGCAATTATTGATTCTCTTTTATGTGTTATCGTCGATCGGTTTCGCAGGCGCGAATATTTTCTATGATGCTTTTCTAGTGGATGTGACGACTGATGAGCGAATGGACAAAGTATCGACGATGGGATTTGCTTTTGGCTATATTGCTAGTGTCATTCCTTTTGGGATCAGCCTCTTACTCGTTTTATGGATGGGTATGGACCAAGTCATCGGTTATCAAGCGGGATTTATCGTGACCGCGCTGTGGTGGGGACTTCTTACGATACCGATGTATCGTGATGTTCATCAGAAGCATTATGTCGCACCTGAGCCAAGGCCGGTTAGAAATAGTTTTAAACGCCTGTTCCAGACGTTTAAGAACATTCGCCAATACAAGGTTGTCTTTATTTTTTTAATTGCTTATTTCTTTTACATTGATGGTGTCGATACCATTATTAAGATGGTAGTCCCGTATGCGACGTCAGTGTTAGATGCGGGAGCATTAGATACGTTCACGTTGTTGGGTATTTTGTTGGTGATTCAGTTGATCGCTTTCCCGTGTGCGTATTTATACGGTACATTAGCTAAAAAATATTCTTCAAGAACAATGATTATTACCGGAATATTGACGTATATCGTCTCTTGTCTTGCGGCGTTTTTCATTACATCGGTCTGGCACATTTTTATTTTAGGCGCTTTAATTGGCTCAGCCCAAGGCGGGATTCAAGCGCTTAGCCGGTCTTATTATGCGAAAATCATACCGAAAGCTAATGCGAATGAATTCTTTGGCTTTTATAATATTTTTGGGAAGTTCGCGGCGATTATGGGACCTGCCTTGATGGCTCTAACAACATCATTAACGGGTAATGCTCAGTATAGTATTTTAGCGATTATTCCCTTATTTATCATTGGTTTAACCGTCTTTATAACCTTGCCGAAAAATTTAGCCTAACATGCCAGAGGAGGAATATATGTGGAACCATTAAACGGAAGACTTGCTAAACATGTGGTTGTTGTGTCATATGATGCTTTTTCAGAAGATCATTTTGAACAAGCAAAACAGTTACCGAATCTTAAAAGACTCGTGACAAGCGGTGTACATACAACCAAACTTAAAAGTGTGAACCCAACGATGACTTATGTCGTCCACTCAACGATGGTGACCGGCGTCTACCCTGATAAACACGGGGTGTTTCACAATAATCCGCTGCAACCTTTTGTTGAAACGGATAATCAGGCGTGGCATTGGTATCGTCAGAATGTCAAAGTTCCAACGATTTATGACGCCGTAAACGCCGCTGGTTTAACGACCGCTGGCATTCTTTGGCCAGTGACCGCCCGTTCAAGCATTAAGTATAACCTACCTGAAGTCGTCGCCATTAACGGTGAGAACCAAGCGATAAAAGTCTTAAAAAATGGTCGTCCACTCTTTTGTTTAGGACTAGAATTAAAGTACGGACGGATACGGGAAGGCACCAATCAACCGTATTTGGATGATTTCTCAACGGCTTGTGCTGTTGATACGATTAAGCGTAAACAGCCGAACTTGATGCTGTTACATTTAATCGATTTAGATGACACGAAGCATGCCTATGGCACAAAAGGTCAAGCAGTGGACGAGGTCATTGAGCGGATGGACAAGCGACTCGGAGATATTATCACGGCAGTAGAAGAGGCCGGTATAATGGATGAGACAGTTTTTATTGTGTTAGGTGATCACGGTCAATTTGATGTGAAATTTAAGGTGTACCTTAATAATGTATTAAAAGAGCACGGTTTAATCGAAGAAACCGCATCCGGCTATGAGTGGCATGCTTACTTTCAAAGTACCGGTGGGTCCGCCTACTTGCATATCAAAGACGGTGACAAAGAAACGGAAGCGCATGCGTTAGCTATCGTCAATGACATTGTGACAAATCCTAAATATGGGGTAAAACAATTGTACAAACGGGAGGAATTAGATGAACTGCATGTCGATCCGTCGATTCGCTATATGCTTGAAGCAAAAAAAGGATATAGCTTTGAAGATGACATAACGGATGAAGACGTTGTTGATTTAACCGCTCGCGGTGAAACATATGCGACACATGGTTACTCAACAGAACAAGATAACTATCGCTGTAACTTCATTATCGCTGGTAAAAACATAAAACTAAATGCACAACTGGGTGAGATTGAAATGGTTGATGTTGCGCCGACGATTGCGCGTATTTTAGGGGTTGAACTTAATGACGTTGATGGTCGAAGTCTAGATGAAGTGTTTAAGGGTGATTGATCGTAAATAATAAGCCTTATATTATGAGGTGACATATGCTACACTAGAGACAATTAAGGAAAAGGAGTGATGGGTGGACGATGAAGAACTAATCTAACGTTTATTGAGCTGAAATCATAAATTTCAAGCAAGATACACGAAGGATTAGTCTGCCCATTTTTACGTGTAGGAGACGTTTATCAATCGATAAATGAGTCCCACGCTTCTTTTTGGTACGGTTAATCCTTCCAGACGACTGGGAGGGTTTTTTGCGTTTTTATAAGTGAAACATCCCCCGAGCTATGAAAGGGATGAGTATTATGGAAGCATTGATACAATTAACAAATGTCACCTATCACTTAGCGGGTAGAACGCTATTGTCAGAGGTGAATGTGACCATTTATGACGGCGATGTGATTGGTATTGTCGGACCAAATGGTGCGGGAAAGTCAACCTTACTTCAGCTATTGCACGGAAAAATCGAGCCGGAAGAAGGTCAAGTAAAACAAAGACAATCACTCGCGACACATCACTTCATACAAGAGATGAAAGCCTATCAACCAGACAATGAGAGCGGAGAAAGACACCGCCTCTTGAGTGAGTGGAAAGTTCCTAAGGCGCTATACGAACATTTGAGTGGTGGAGAACAATTGAAGTATCGTCTAGTGGATGCTTTTAGTCAGTTAGTGGACGTACTACTGTTGGATGAACCAACTAATCACTTGGACGAAACAGGTATGCATCAATTGATTGACAGCATTCATCAAACAACCGGCGCTGTCGTGATTGTCTCGCATGACCGCTATGTACTCGACCAAGTGGCAACGAAAATATGGTCATTAGAAAGCGGAACGATTCACGCGTATCCAGGCAATTACTCAGACTTTGTGGAACAACGAAAACAAAAGCAAGTCACAGAAGAGCGTCAGATGAAGAAGCAACAAAAACAAGTCGAGGATGTAAGAAGACAAATGAAAGCCTTGACTTCATGGTCTGACAAGGCCCATCGACAGTCGACAAAACAAGAGGGTTATAAAGAACATTATCGTAAAAAGGCAAAGCGGATGGATCAGATGGTAAAGTCAAAACAAAAGCGGTTACAGCGGTCATTAGAAGCCTCACCCATTGTCCCGGTTGAGAAAGAACCAGCTGTATTTTTCCAGCTTTCGACGCATCAGTCCGTTGGGCGTCGGTATATAGAAGTGAAAGATTTAAGTGTGAGGATTAAAGGGCGCCTATTATTCCAAGATGTACATGTTACTATCCAACATGGGGAAAGAATCGCTTTAATTGGACCGAATGGATGCGGTAAAACAACGTTAATAGAGGTATTAATGGGTAAGAAAGTGGCAACGGGCGATGTGTGGGTATCTCGGTCCGCAAAGGTTGGTTACTTAACGCAGACGGTCTTTGATCTTCCGCTTGACGCGACACCGGAAGAAATGTTTGCACCGCAAACCTTTGATGCGCGGGCAAGGGTCCAACAGGCACTTGCTCAATTAGGTTTTTCACGTGAACAGTGGCGAGAGCCAATAGAAGATATGAGTATGGGTGAACGGGTGAAGTTAAAGTTAATGGCGTTTATAATAGAAGGTAAAGATGTCTTAATACTTGATGAACCGACCAATCACTTGGATCTTGCTTCAAGGGAACAGTTAGAAAAAACGTTAATGAACTATCAGGGTACACTCATCATCGTCTCACATGATCGGTATTTCATTCGGAAAGTGACCGATACACAGCTGGTCTTTCATGATCAACAAATCGATAAAAAGCGAAGTTATGTACAATCAGAACAACGCGATACGGACTTACTGACACTTGAGACGAGACGACAAGAAGTTTTGGCTAAACTCAGTATGTTAGAAGAAAAAGGAGTCGAATATGACGTATTAGATGAGACGTTTAACAACTTAACAGAAGTCATCAAGCGCTTAAAAGATTCATGATGACGAAATGAACGGATCAGACTAAGGTAAAAATGATTCAACATAAAACAACACCCGCATGTCCTAGGACATGCGGGTGTATTATGTAAAAAAGTTAATGGTCATATGGTAGCGGCGGAGGGAGTCGAACCCACGACCTCACGGGTATGAACCGTACGCTCTAGCCAGCTGAGCTACACCGCCATAAGAAAGTCACAAGTGATATAATACAACAGACTGAGATAAGTGTCAAGGTTATTTGTGAAAATGTTTGTCTTGTTTTGTTTAAGTATCGAAGAATCACTCGGAAAGTTTAGTCGTCGCACCTACTCATTTTGACAAGTTCTGCTTCTTTTATATGGTTTAATCGAAAGAGATTAAGTATAAGAGGAGCGAATCATGTGCCATTATTAGAAGCTTATAATCATAAACAGACAAAGATTCATCGTCATCGGTCGACGAGTCGACTGACAAAAACGGCTCTCATTGATTTATTGTTGGTCATCATCCTGTCCAGAGCCCTCATCTTTGACGTTTTAAGCCCCTTTTTCTTGCCGTATTATTTATATGTTTACGCGCGCGATCAGAGGCATGGTCGGGTGTTGCTGATTGTGAGTCTGTTAAGTAGCTATACAGCAGGCGACTCCATGTTTTATCTTATGATGGTGCGTCTCGTTTTATTCATCCTTTGTGAAAGATTTGGATTGTTTGAACGACGAGCCGTGATCCCGTTTGTTTTAGGTGGTATTCAACTCATCAGTCATCTGATGATTGAAGTCTTTATCCAGCCACTATCGATTTTAACCATAGCCCTTGCAAGTATGGATGCGATTTTAACAGGTGCTTTTTGGCGTCTATTTCGAGAGTGGCAACATATGACCCTCACGGTGAAGACGAAGCTTACCCATGAACAAATATTTAGTTTACTCGTGTTAATGTTTGGTCTCTTTTCAGGTCTCGATGCGTATAGTTGGTCGATGTTTCATCCGGCCGTGTTATCCGGGCGATTCATCGTCTTTGTATTAGGTTACAGCGGAGGTATGTTAGTTGGGGCGACTTTCGGTGTGGTGACCGGGGTGCTATTTAGTTTTTTATCACCGGTTTACTCATCGGAAATTATTTTACTTGCGACCCTTGGAATCATCAGTGGGGTACTAAAAGGAAAACCGAGAATCTATTCTGTAGGGTTGGGCACTCTTACGACGTTACTTTATAGTTTGTATTTTATGGAAGTGGCGCTTCTTTCTTCTGTCGTACATACAGTGATGAGTGGGGTGTTGTTACTCTTAATACCGAAGAAACAGCTGAAAAGCCTTGCGTTATTATTACCGACAACAGACGAAGCAATTCATTTTCAACAGCGCTATTTAAAAGATTTAAGAAAAGTCACGTCCGCACAAATGTCACAGTTTGCTGATATTTTTAACAGTCTATCAGAATCAATTGAAGCAACCACATCTCCGCCACTTGATGATGTGTGTCTTAAAGTGATGCACAGCACGTGTCAGAGCTGTTTAAAGTATGACTGGTGCTTCGGTGACCGTAAAGCACAAACGATTGATGAACTGATGACTGTGACCGAAGCGCTAGATGATGGGATGAGTCTTACTCATATTGAGGCATCATTACCGTTATGTATTAAAAAACGAAAAGTAATCTCGGAAATGAAAGAAGCACAGCTCTATCAACGATTAAAACATGATGTCACCATGCACCAACGTCAAGCACATCTGTTAGTGAAAGATCAATTAAAGGGGGTCTCTCAAGTGATGGGTAACTTCGCCGAGGAAGTGATGAAAGAAGGGTGTCACTATGAAAAGCAAGAACAGGATATACTAAAAGCCATTAAGCAACTCGGGATTAAAGTAGAAAACTTATCTATTTACTCACTTGAGACCGGTAATATTGATATCGAACTCACGATTATTCAAAAGCGTTATTTTGATGAAGCGGCTAAATTAATTGCCCCACTACTATCTGATATTTTAGCTGAAGTCGTCATTGTACACGATGAAACGATTAATACCTTGCCGCACCATCAACAATTTTTTAACTTTAAATCGGCTAGAAACTATACGCTCACTCTCGGAGTGAGCCATGCTGCAAAAGGAGGAGGTTTTATTTCGGGAGACAGTTATCAAATGATGGACGTGTCTCAAGGTAAGTATGTTCTCGCCATTAGTGATGGGATGGGAAATGGTCGTAAAGCACAAAAAGAAAGTATGCGAACATTAGAGTTACTGAACAAAATACTTCAATCTGGTATGGATGAAGTCATTGCGATCCAATCGATCAATCAATTGTTGTCGTTAAGACAAGATTTTGATATGTATGCGACGCTCGATTTAGCGATGATTGATTTACAATCAGGTAAATTACAGTGCGTAAAAGTTGGGGCAGCGACAAGCTTTGTGAAGCGAAAACAGTCAGTTGATACGTTGACCTCATCAAACTTACCAATTGGGATTATCCAAGATGTTGAAGTGGATAAGATTGATGTCAGTTTAAATGAGGGTGATCTCTTGATAATGATGAGCGACGGCATTATTGAAAAACGCGAAGACCATGTACATGCGCTTATTCAAAATCTAAGAACGACTGACCCGCAAGCAATAGCGGACCTCTTGCTGGATGGAGCGATTATTGACCATGATCAGACGATTGCAGATGATATGACGGTCATCGTCGCACGTCTCGATCGTTTTGAAAGCAAGTGGCAAACGATTCCTTATCAAGCCATCGAACAATACTCTTACGGTTAACACCCCGTACATAACGCTTTGTTATGTACGGGGTATTCTCTTTTAAAGTGATGACACTCTTTTCGGTTGGTAGTTGCTTAAGTTGCCTATTATTCGTTATCATATAGAAGATACGCCTCTTCTGTGTGGTTAACTTTTAAGTGACGTCAAAAAGCGCACAGCGGTGGTGTTTTTTGTATAATGGAAAGAACAATAAAGATCTCGATTTAATCGAGCACGTTTCATGAGTGAATGAAACGATTATGTATATAAAGAAGGTCATGTGTATGTATACAAAGGTAAAAGAACATATTGTAACTAACCAGCTCATTAAAGAACGCGAGAAACTACTACTTGCTGTCAGCGGTGGGGCTGATTCAATGGCGATGCTAGACGTGTTTAGTCGTTTAAAAGCAACGTTTACATTCTCGTTTATGGTCGTGACGGTTGATCACGGGCTTAGAGGAAAAGAATCTGAAGCTGACCGGTTGTTTGTTGAACAGTATTGTGAGGCAAGAGCTATTCCCGTGATTGGTCAGACAGTCGATGTGATAGGTTACAAAAAGCAACATCAGGTTGGGACGCAAGTGGCAGCCAGAGAAATGCGCTACAAAGTGTTTCAAGACGTAATGAAGGTACACGACTGCGAAACACTCGTACTTGCTCACCATGCAGATGATCAAGTGGAATCCCTCGTTATGCAACTCATTAAATCAACCGATCCGCGTAAATTAACAGGGATGCCAGAAGTCAGAGCCTTCGGTGATAAGCGATTAATCCGACCATTCCTCCACGTAGCTAAAGAAGATATTTATCAATACTTAGACAAACAACAAGTACCTTATCGAGAAGACCCGTCTAATGCGGATGATCACTACCGGCGTAATGCCATTAGGCACCACATTATTCCTCTACTGAAACAATTTAATCCTGAGCTACTAAAGACGACGAGCGTATTGATGTCGCATCTAAAAGAGGATGACGATTATTTAACGAAAGAAGCACAGAAGCGATTTGACCAATATGCGGAAAAACAGAGCGTGAATCGGGAGATTTCAATTGATATTTCCGTTGTAAAAAAAGAGGCTCGTGCTTTACAAAGACGCCTGTTTCATCTAATATTAAACTATCTGTATGATACACTTCCATCTCGTTTAAGCTATAAACATGAAACGGCTTTTTTTAGCTTACTTCAACATACGGACGGACATCGTTCGGTTGACTTACCAGATGGACTTGTGATGAGACAAGTTTATCACCGGTTGATGTTTCGCTTTAAAGACCAGCAGGCTTGTGAAACAATGGTCAATGACAAAGCGTCTATCTCTCATCAGCAACACGGGCCATTTACGAAGGCAATCGTTAGCGAGAAGAAAGACGCGACAAAAGATTGTCTCTACTTACCGTATGAATTATACGATAAAGGTATGTATAAAATACGTACCCGTAAAGCTGGAGACAAGATTTATTTGCCGGAGCTTGACGGCCACAAAAAGGTGAGTCGTATCTTTATTGATCACAAAATCCCTCAAGATCATCGTGAGGACTGGCCCTTGTTAGTTGATCAACATGATCACGTGGTCTGGGTGTTGGGATTGACCAAACCGTTCATACAAACACATGTGGAAGCAAAACAGTATGTGAAATTAACGTATCAAAAAAAATCATTTTAAAATATGTAGGAGGATTATGATGCATAACGACATCGAGAAAATATTAGTGACGAAAGAAGAGATTGACCAAAAGTGCGAAGAATTAGGGAAGGCGTTGAGTGAGGAGTACCGCGATCGTTTCCCATTAGCGGTTGGCGTATTAAAAGGTGCCTTACCGTTTATGTCAGATATTTTACGTCACATGGATACTTATTTAGAAATGGACTTTATGGATGTTTCAAGTTATGGCGGGAGCATGAAGTCATCAGGTGAAGTGAAGATTGAGAAAGACTTAAACACGAAAGTTGAAGGGCGTGATATTTTAATTATTGAAGATATCATTGATAGTGGTCTTACACTGAGCTACCTTGTTGACCTTTTCAAATATCGTAAAGCAAAATCAATTAAAATTGTGACGTTGTTAGATAAACCAGAAGGACGTACCGCGAACATTACAGCTGACGTTGTTGGTTTTAAAGTGCCTAATGAGTTTGTTGTTGGGTATGGTCTTGATTACCAAGAGAAATATCGTAACCTCCCATATATCGGTGTATTAAAACCACATATTTATGGTGGAGACCAAGCAGAATAATACGAGACATTAAACAAACGAAAAACGCAGTAGAGGAAATCACAGTAAGCGATTCACTTCAGTTGCAGGAGTGGAATTTGGTGTGATACGATGTACTATAGTTTTTCTCGTTTGGGAGGAGGAAAGAAATGAATCGATTAACACGTAATTTAGTGTTTTATGCTGTTATTTTCTTAGTGTTAATGTCACTGATGTCATTGATTACAGGAAATACAAATGAAACCAAAGAGATGCGCGCCGATGAGTTTATCGAGGTGCTCAATAATGAAGAAGTAAAAGAAATGGATATGCGACCGTCTAACGGAATCATGCGTATTACTGGGGTATTAAAAGGTGAAGAAGAACAAGCCTTCATTACAAATGTTCCAGAACAATCAGAGATTGTGACATCGGTTTATGCTCAAGGAGCAAACCAAGGGATTCTCGAGGTGAAAGAAGAAGAACAGCCAAGTGCGCTTCTTAGCTTCTTAACAGCCCTTGCACCGTTTATCATTGTGATTGTCATTTTCTTCTTCTTGATGAACCAATCACAAGGCGGTGGTAACCGTGTGATGAACTTCGGTAAATCAAAAGCGAAGATGTATTCAGAAGAAAAGAAAAAAGTACGCTTCACAGACGTTGCTGGAGCGGATGAAGAAAAGCAAGAATTAATCGAAGTCGTTGACTTCTTAAAAGACCCGCGTAAATTTACGGCAATCGGGGCGAAAATTCCTAAAGGTGTCCTGTTAGTAGGACCTCCAGGTACAGGTAAGACATTACTTGCACGTGCGGTTGCAGGGGAAGCGGGCGTACCGTTCTTCTCTATCAGTGGTTCAGACTTCGTCGAAATGTTCGTTGGTGTCGGGGCATCGCGTGTTCGTGACTTATTTGAAAATGCTAAGAAAAACGCCCCATGTATCATCTTTATCGATGAGATCGATGCAGTTGGTCGTCAACGTGGTGCTGGTGTTGGTGGCGGTCATGATGAACGTGAACAAACATTAAACCAGTTACTCGTAGAGATGGATGGTTTTGGTGACAACGAAGGGATCATTATTATGGCGGCAACAAACCGTCCGGATATTTTAGACCCTGCCTTACTTCGTCCAGGTCGTTTTGACCGTCAAATCACGGTCGATCGTCCAGACTTAAAAGGTCGTGAAGCCGTACTTAAAGTCCACGCACGTAATAAGCCTTTAGATGAAAATGTTGATTTAAAAACGATTGCGATGCGTACCCCAGGTTTCTCTGGTGCTGATTTAGAAAACTTACTGAATGAAGCTGCGCTTGTCGCCGCGCGTACAGATAAGAAGAAGATTGAAATGGTCGACGTTGATGAAGCGATTGACCGTGTCATCGCAGGGCCGGCGAAGAAGAGCCGGGTTATTTCTGAGAAAGAACGTAACATAGTCGCGTATCACGAAAGTGGTCATACGATTATTGGTATGGTTCTTGATGAGGCAGACATGGTACACAAAGTGACCATTGTCCCACGTGGACAAGCGGGTGGTTATGCGGTGATGTTACCGCGTGAAGACCGCTACTTTATGACAAAACCAGAATTAATGGATAAAATCACAGGCCTTCTTGGTGGACGTGTCGCAGAAGAAGTAATCTTTGGTGAAGCGTCAACAGGCGCTCATAATGACTTCCAACGTGCGACAAGTATTGCCCGTAAGATGGTGGCTGAATATGGTATGAGTGATAAAATTGGCCCTATTCAATTCAGTGGTGGCAGTGGCCAAGTCTTCTTAGGTCGCGACATGCAAAATGAAGCGAACTACAGTGACCAAATTGCTTATTTAATTGACCAAGAAATGCAAAGTGTGATTAACACTTGTTACGCTAAAGCGAAAGAAATTCTGACTGAGAACCGTGATAAGTTAGAGCTTGTCGCTCAAACCTTATTAGAAGTTGAAACGCTAGATGCGCGTCAAATTAAGGCGCTTTATGAGACGGGTGAATTACCTGAATCTGATGATGAGCCAATTGATGTAGAAGCAGACGTTGTGGCAGAAACAACAGATGATGCTCAGGTAACACAAACAGATGCGGCACCTGAATCTGACACAACAGATGAGGATAAGCCAACATCGATTGATGAATTAAGAGAAGACGAAACAGATAAATAATTGTTTGATAGACCAGTGTGGTTAGCGGATTCGTGCTTTCCGACTGGTCTTTTGTCTTCATTCGGTTCACGACAAAGGTTTTTAATTGTTTCCATCGTTAAAAACCATTAAAATAGTGACGGATGATATTCTTGTAAAGAAGAGATGGTGACACATATGTTATTAGTGATTGATGTTGGCAATACCAATACGGTAATTGGTCTATTAGATGGTGAAAAAATCACAAACCAGTGGCGGATAAAAACGGATCGCCATAAAACGGAAGATGAATTTGGGATGATGATCGATCATTTATTCCGTTATCATGGTCTAACCTTTCATCTTGTCGAAGATGTGATTATTTCATCTGTTGTGCCGCCGATTATGTATGCATTAGAAAAAATGGTGGCAACATACTTTAAAAAAGAAGCGATTGTTGTTGGTGACTATCCAATTGAATCGTATTTGAATATGCGGTATCCTAACCCAAAAGAAATTGGAGCGGACCGCATCGTGAATGCGGTAGGTGCTATTGAGGCTTACGGCGCGCCACTCATTATCATTGATTTTGGTACAGCAACAACTTTTTGTTATATTGATGAAGAGGCGTCTTATGTTGGTGGTGCCATTTTGCCTGGCATTAGGTTATCGCTTGAAGCCCTTTATGAAAAAGCAGCCAAATTACCAAAGGTTGAAATCAATCATCCGAAAAATACAATTGGTCAGTCGACAGTTGAAGCGATGCAATCAGGTCTTTACTTCGGTTACGTCGGTCAAGTCGATGCGATGGTCACGCGATTTAAAGAAGAAGGTCATAGCGAGGCGAAGGTCATTGCGACAGGTGGTTTATCCCACCTTATTGCCGATGAATCACGGACGATTGACGTCGTCGATCCTATGCTCACCTTAAAAGGACTTCAGTCGATTTATGATAAGGTGAAACAACAATAAAAATAGTCTTTCTAAACAGTAAAGGAGAAAAAAGATGTCAGATTATATAGTCAAAGCGTTAGCGTATGAAGGTGCCGTGCGTGCCTATGCGATTAAATCAACAGAATTAGTAGAGGAGGCGCGTCGCCGTCATGATACATGGGCGACAGCTTCAGCCGCCCTTGGCCGCACGATGACGATCAGTGCGATGATGGGTGCGATGTTAAAAGGGGAAGATAAATTAACCGCGAAAATGGAAGCCAACGGCCCTGTCGGTCCGATAGTTGCAGATGCAAATGCGAAGGGTGAGGTTAGAGGCTACATTACTAACCCGCACGTCGATTTTGATCTTAATGATCAAGGAAAGTTAGATGTGAGACGCGCTGTTGGGACAGAAGGTTCGTTAAGTATTGTGAAAGATTTAGGGTTAAAAGAACACTTTACAGGACAAGTTCCCATCGTTTCAGGTGAAGTGAGTGAGGACTTCACTTATTACTTTGCGACATCAGAACAAGTGCCTTCAGCTGTTGGTGCGGGTGTATTAGTCAACCCTGATCATACCATCCTAGCGGCGGGCGGGTTTATTATTCAAGTTATGCCGGGTGCCACTGATGAGATGATTGATCAAATTGAACAGAATTTAAGTCAAATGCCGGCTATTAGTGCGATGATTGAACAAGGTCTATCACCTGAAGATATGCTTGTAAAGATTTTTGGTGAAGGTCATGTTCAGGTGCTAGAAACCTCATCGGTACGCTTCCATTGTTCATGCTCACTTGAACGTATTAAAGATGCGATCCGTGGTCTTGGCGATGAAGAAATCGATCAAATGATTGAAGAAGATGGTGGCGCAGAAGCGACTTGTCACTTCTGTAATGAACACTACCATCTGACAAAAGCGGAACTAGCTGAACTCAAACAAGCGGATTCACTCGAATAATAAAGGAGCGAAACAACAAACTGATGAAAAAACTACTCATCTTCTTAGCCATTGTTCTTGTGACAAATGGCGCTACATATTTGTTAACACGTGAACCAGCAATTGAATCGGCGTACCCTGAAAGTGAAACGGTTGATCGTAATGAACCGGTAGCTGAAATTGATGGTGAGCCGATTGAGTTTGAAGAATGGATGACGTATTTAGAAACACATTTCGGCAAAGAAGCGTTAGAAGCACTTATTACCGATGAAGTGACTGGAAAAATAAGTGCGGAAGAAAATATCTCTATTAATGAGAAAATTATTGACTTAGAAGTGATGCGGATGCATACCCTTTATGGACAGCTACCAGAAAGTCAAGTCGAACAAAGAGAAGCTTTGTGGCGAGACAATATCCATTCTCGGTTATTGATGGAGCGCTTGCTAACGCGTGATGTGTCAGTGTCAGATGCTGATATTGACGCGTATTATCAACAACATCAAGGGGATTTTGAGTTTAGTCGCTGGATTGAGTTATCGGAAATAGAAGTAGACAGTCAAGCGACGGCGGACGCGATTTATCAAGCGCTCGAAGACGGAGCAGACTTTCATGCGTTAGCGCGTGAGTATGCGACGACAGAGGAGATGCTTGAAACAGGCGGTTACTTAGGTTTTTACTCATATGACTCAACCTTTTTAACCGAAGATTATAAATCGCGTGTCGATGCATTAGATGCATATAGCTACAGTGAGCCGTTTCAAAATGGTTCAGGATATTCAATCGTTTATTTAGGACGTGACCTACCGGCAATCACCTTACCGCTAGCGGATGTTCGTGACTATATTAGAACAGAACTTGCGATTGAACAACTCGCTTACTTACCTGATGAGCAAACGCTTTGGGAAGAGCGAAATGTTGAGTGGATTTATTGACAACGTATCACGTTATTGTGTATAATGTATTTAATTCAAATAAGAATACTCGGAATTAGGAGGCGTTTCATATGACAATTGCTCAATCGATGACTGATTTAATTGGCCGTACCCCTATTGTTAAGCTTAATCGTTTAACGGGACCGGAAGATGCGGAGGTTTATGCAAAGTTAGAATACATGAACCCTGGTAGCTCTGTGAAAGATCGCATTGCCAATGCGATGATCGAACAAGCTGAAAAAGATGGTGCCCTTAAACCAGGTGATACGATCGTTGAACCGACTAGTGGTAACACAGGTATTGGTATTGCGATGGTCGCTGCAGCTAAAGGTTATAAGGCGGTCTTAGTGATGCCGGATACGATGAGTCTTGAGCGACGCAACCTTTTGCGTGCGTATGGCGCTCAGCTTGTATTAACCCCTGGCTCAAAAGGGATGAAGGGAGCTATTCAAAAAGCTGAGGAATTAAAAGCAGCGCATGGTTATTTTATGCCACAACAATTTGAAAATATGGCCAACCCAACAGTTCACAAGTTAACAACAGGTCCGGAAATTGTGGAAGCCATGGGTGACCAATTAGATGCATTTGTGAGTGGAATCGGTACGGGTGGTACAATTTCGGGTGCCGGTAGTGTATTGAAAGAACACTACCCTGATATTGATATTTATGCGGTAGAACCCGAAGGTTCTGCGGTCCTATCCGGACGCGAACCAGGCCCACATAAAATTCAAGGAATTGGTGCTGGTTTTATCCCAGGCACCCTCAATACCGAAGTGTACAATAAAATCTTTACGGTAACGAATGATCAAGCGTATGAAACAGCGCGTGAAGCCGCTCGCTTAGAAGGGTTACTCGGTGGTGTATCATCTGGTGCCGCTCTTTATGCCGCAAAAGAAATTGCGAAGAAGTTAGGGAAAGGAAAGAAAGTGTTGGCGATTATTCCAAGTAATGGTGAACGTTATCTTTCAACACCGCTCTATCAATTCGACGAAGAATAGAATAAACTAACACTTACCCTCTTTGGGGGTAAGTGTTTTTTTGTGCTTTTCACGCATAGACTCTGTAAAATAGCTGGATTCATGATAAAATGAAAGACATATTTATCAAGAGATATTAAGTGTCTTCATATAAGGGGGAGCATAATGAGTCGGTATATTCGTTTGCGTAAAGAGCGTATCAATCTATCAAAGAAAACGTGGGTCATGGGTATTCTTAATGTCACACCAGATTCTTTCTCTGATGGTGGAAAGTACAATTCGCTGGAACGGGCAGTAGAACAAGCAAAGAAAATGGTAGATCAGGGCGTCGACATCATAGACGTTGGCGGTGAATCAACCAGACCAGGCTGCACGCCTGTCTCGGTTGAAGAAGAGATAGCTCGCGTGGTACCCGTCATTAAAGCGATTAGACAAGTAGTAGATACGTATATTTCTATTGATACGTTTAAAAGTGAAACGGCAGAAGCAGCGATTTTAGCTGGAGCTGATATGGTGAATGATATTTGGGGGTTGAAGCATGACCCGCGTATCGCTGACGTCTGTAAAAAACACGACGTCCCTGTCGTTATTATGCATAATCGTAAACAAGCGGAGTATAAAGAGTTGATTGCGGATGTGAAACGTGATTTAATCGAAAGTATTGAGATCGCAAAGAGCCGTGGTTTGGATGATGAGCTGATTATTTTAGATCCAGGCATTGGCTTTCAAAAAACAAAGCCAGAAAACTTAGCCGTATTAAAAGAGATGGCATTTTTACAAACATTAAATTATCCGGTATTACTCGGGACATCACGAAAGTCAGTGATCTATTATGCGACGCATCGTCCGGTTGACGAACGTGATGAAGCAACAGCCGCGACCACATGTTTTGGTGTGATGCATGGGGCTAATATTGTTCGGGTCCACAATGTTGAGATGAATAAACGTGTGATTGAGATGATGGATGTACTTGTTGGAAAAGGTGAGGGATGAGATGGATAAAGTATATTTGAATGGTTTAAATTTTTACGGTTATCACGGTGCAATGAAAGAAGAAAACATATTAGGTCAGACGTTTATAGTGGACCTCATCTTAGAGGTAGACTTAAAAGAAGCTGGGACAAATGATGACTTAGAGGCAACGGTGCACTATGGTCATGTTTATGAAACAGTGAAGGCGGTTGTTGAAGGTGAACCGTTAAAGTTGATTGAATCAGTTGCTGAACGGGTGAGTAAAAAAGTGTTACAGGCGTTTCCTCTCATTCATCAATTAACGGTCAAAGTGATTAAGCCGAACCCACCTATTCCAGGTCATTACGACTCGGTGGCAGTAGAAATGACGAGAGGGCGTGAGTCTGATTAAAGCTTATATTGCGTTAGGGTCTAATATAGAACCGACAGTAGATTACTTAACGAAAGCACGGCAGTTGTTGAACGATAGTGACGAGATTGATGTCGTTGACACTTCAAGGCTATATCTGACAGAACCTGTCGGTTATACCGACCAAGATGCCTTTTTAAATCAGGTGGTGGCCGTTGAAACGACTTTGTCGGCACACGCCTTACTACAGGCGATTCAAGCTATTGAACAACAACTTGGTCGAAAGCGCGAGATCAGATGGGGGCCGCGTACGATTGATCTTGATATTCTACTCTATCACAATGATCACATTGTATCGGAAGACTTAGTCATACCACACCCACGTATGGCTGAGCGAGCGTTTGTCCTTGTGCCGTTAAGTGATATAGCAACAGAAATAAAGATTCCTGGGACAAATCTAACGGTACAACAGGCAATGGCGAAGCTAAGTAGAGCTGAGCTAAACGACGTGCGCTTGTATCAGTTGAACGATAAACAAGTTTAAGAAATTTGCGTATTTAAATAAGAAGGCGTGTGCTAGTAAGTGATTGGTCTGATAAGGAAAGTGGAGGACATATGTTTCAAATTGGTGATGTGACGATTCCTAATCGTGTGGTGTTAGCGCCGATGGCAGGTGTCAGTAACTGGGCCTTTCGTTTAAAAGTGAAAGAGTTTGGTGAGGGCCTTGTCTGTGCTGAGATGGTGACAATCTGCCTGTTGCATGCTGATAGATTAGCAGAACTAAAGACTGAACGTGTGGCGATGATGGAGATGTGAAAGCATACCGCTAGATACTTAAAAGATTTACCGGTTAGTGGTAGAATAAGAATAGCCATTAATGCAATAGAAACAAGAGCGGAGTTAGCAGCATTGTTGTTTGGTTTTGCGAAAGAACTAAAGCAGCAGGCTCAATATAGGCAAAAATATATTTAACCAAGATTTTTTAAGATAATTGTGAGAAAATGTGCTATAGTAGGCAAGGTGAAACATCAGAAAATATATATAATGGGAGTGATCAACATGTCAGAAGAATTAAATGAACATATGCGGGTGCGTTTAGATAAACTTAACCAACTCATGGACCAAGGCATTGATCCTTTTGGTGATAAATTTGAACGAACGCATACAGCAAGTGACATTAAAGCTGCTTATAGCGAAGAAACAAAAGAAGCCTTAGAGGAAAAAGGTATTCGCGTGACGATTGCGGGTCGTATTATGACCAAGCGCGGAAAGGGTAAGGCTGGTTTTTCTCATATTCAGGACCAAACAGACCAAATTCAACTCTATGTGCGTAAAGATGCGATTGGCGAAGAGAACTATCACTTATTTAATACGAGTGACCTTGGAGATATAGTCGGTGTTAGTGGGACGGTATTCAAAACAAATGTAGGTGAACTTTCAGTTAAAGTAGATGAGTTTCTTCTATTAACTAAGTCACTACGTCCGCTACCAGAAAAATTCCACGGGTTAAAAGACGTTGAACAACGCTACCGTCAACGTTACTTAGACTTAATTACTAATCCAGATAGTAAAGAAACGTTTATTATGCGGAGTAAAATTATTCAATCAATGCGTGGTTACTTAAACCAAACGGGTTTTTTAGAAGTAGAAACACCAATGATGCACAGCATTGCCGGTGGGGCAGCTGCACGTCCATTTATTACGCATCACAATGCACTTGATATGACGCTCTATATGCGAATTGCGATTGAATTACATTTAAAACGCCTGATTGTTGGTGGATTAGAAAAAGTATATGAAATCGGTCGCGTCTTTAGAAATGAAGGGGTATCTACCCGACACAATCCTGAATTTACGATGCTTGAATTATATGAAGCATATGCGGATTATCATGACATCATGAATCTCGTTGAAAATATGGTCGCGCATATTGCCAAAGAAGTGACCGGTTCAACGACCGTTCAATATGGTGAAGACGCGATTGATTTAGCGCCTGGCTGGAAACGCGTCCACATGGCTCAAATCGTTAAAGAGTATACTGGTGTGGACTTCTTTGAACAAATGACAGATGACAAAGCGCGTGAGCTTGCGAAAGAACATGGTGTAGAGATTAAAGATAGTATGACATTTGGGCATGTTTTAAATGAATTCTTTGAACAAAAGGTTGAAGAGTATTTAGTACAACCGACTTTCGTATACGGTCATCCAGTAGAAATTTCGCCACTAGCGAAAAAGAATAAAGAAGACGGGCGTTTTACCGATCGCTTTGAACTCTTTATCGTGCGTCGTGAACATGCGAATGCTTTCTCTGAGTTGAATGATCCGATTGATCAGCGTGAACGCTTTGAAGCACAAGTGAAAGAAAAAGAAGCAGGTAATGATGAAGCGCATGAAATGGACGAAGACTTCTTAGAAGCATTAGAATACGGTATGCCGCCAACAGGCGGACTCGGTATTGGAATTGACCGTTTGGTCATGCTACTAACAAATGCCCCGTCTATTCGTGACGTCTTACTCTTCCCGCAAATGCGTCATCGTGACTAAATGTAAGGTATAAAGTTAAGGAAAGCTAATAATAAATAGATCGCTCGTTTAAGTGAAGTGAGGTTATTTCACTTAAACGAGATTTTTTTATTGAAAAGCCTTGACCATCTTGCCTTGAGATGTTATATTAATCAAGTCGCCAAATTAGTAACGCAAACGCGACAAAATAATTTTAAAAAAGTTGTTGACATTGATAAGCTAAACGTTATATAATATAGCTTGTCGCCGAAAGAACAGCGACTAACATTTGACCATTGAAAACTGAATAACACACACAGTAATGTTAAGAAATAAAGTAAGACAAGCTAGTGCTTGAAACCAGAGTAAAGTATTACTCATC
>NZ_FPAI01000022.1 GCF_900116255.1 Halolactibacillus miurensis | reverse complement strand
CTGATTTGGCGTCTTTCCGTCCCGAAATGGTCATCTTACCGTAACGCGCCGCTACCCAATCTTTCTGCCAACGCTCAGGATGAGCGTGATAAGACTTTTGTGTTAACCGGCCGCGCGCGAGTTTCTTACTCCCGAAACACACACCCGTCACTTTGTTTGTCAATTGAATCAATTGTTTTTCATATCGATCTTTCTTAAAGTTCAACTGGCCCAAGCGAGACTTTAGGTGTTTGATTTCAACATCAAGGTATTGATGTTCAAAATCATAAGCACAGTAAAATAAGCGTGTGGAATGCTTATATGTCACAACAAAAAAGGCCCCTTTTTGTTGTTCACGTGACGTTTTATTGAACATCGGTGTTCCTTTGACAAAAGAGCCTTTTATCTTTTGAAGTGTCGTCAAGCGCGCCTTCGTCGCTTTTATTTTTCTTTTAACGGCGTTGATTTGTTCTTTTTTATTACGCATGTACACCTTCTTCAATTCTTTTTGCGCGGATAGACGGGCGCGTCCTTGTTGAACAGCACTGTTCGCATAATAATCATTTAATCCGTAACGTTGCTTTAACCGTTGATGGATGGAGACGGAACTTTTCTCTTTCACGCCCCTAAGCTCACGAACCTCAGCTTGATAACGAAAATGTTTGGCTTGATTAAACACCCGAAGGGTGTGATCCATGGACATAACAAAGTTTGCGTCGATCTTATGCTTATATAAGCGATTTGAAAAAATAGCCTTCATGCCCATGAAACCCACCCTCTCTTTGTTTTGTGACGATCACTGTTAATGCTTTAATTATACCACGAGGAATATATGTTTGTCACTTCAAAAATATTGAAAACAAGCGATTCATCACCCACCTAGTGCTGACGCACTTGAGGAAGGTGTCTTCTCACCCTAAAGCGATAAAGTCTTAATTACGGGTGCAAATCATATACCACCGTCTCCTGAAAAGATTCAGGATGAGATGGACAAATTAATGGCTTGGTACGAAAATGCTGAATGCTTACACCCAGTAGAAAGAGCAAGTGTGCTTCATGCGAAATTTATGAACATTCATCCATTTAGTGATGGTAACGGGAGAACGAGCCGGTTATTAATGAATTTTGAATTGATGAAAGCAAAGTACCCACCAATCACCATAGAAAAAGATGATCGATTTAACTATTATGAAGTATTAGATATTTCTGGTTTGAAAGGTGATTATGAGCCATTTATCGCATTTGTGGCTGAAAGAGCCATCACGACTTTAGTATACTATTTAGATTTTTTAGATGGCAATTAGATTGAGGTCTGTTGTAAATTTAAATGCATTTTTTAAAGTGTTAATTTAAATTTTTATAGTTGATTGATTGGTTGTGTGGTATTATATGGAGGGAGTGTAGAATATAAAAAGGAAGTGGAGGGAGTTAAATGAAACAAGATCTAACTGTATTGCAAAAGAAGATTAAAGGGGATACGACATTTCTTTTAGTTAGTGGCATTATTCTTGTTTTTGTCATAGGATTCTATGTAACTGATATTTTTCAGTACAGTACAATGACAGATTCAGCGTTTACTATCCAGCAAGTAAACACAGATACAGGAATGCAAAATTATCTTTATATAAATGGTGAACAGCAGTATCCTATCGACTATAATTATTATGGACGCCTAAATGAAGAAGGAAGTATGGAAATTAGAAAACTTCTTATTTCGGAAAATATAATAAACACGGTAAGAAGCCTTTTAATGATGATTATTCTCTTTACACTAACGAAAATATTTAAAGACTTAAAAGCAAAACAATCACCCTTTTATCATAAAAACGTGAAACGATTACGAATGGTAGCGTTGGTGAGTATGTTATTTGCTGTCTTACCACCAACAATTGACTTCGTCTTTTCGCTCGTGATATTTAATTTTGCCATTTTTAACGCTACATCATTGAACTTTTATATTATTTTTATAAGTGTTGTGATCGGAATGATTGCTGAAGTATTTAATTATGGCTCTGTCCTTCAAAAGGACATGGATCAAATTGCATAAATTATATTGTGAATGGAGATAAATATGGCGATTATTATTAGACTCGATCGAGTGATGGCAGATAGAAAAATGTCTTTGAACGATTTAGCCAAACAGGCTGAGATGACAAATGTCAATCTATCTAACTTAAAGACAGGCAAAATGAAGGGAGTACGCTTTGAAACGATGAACAAATTGTGTAAAATATTACATTGTCAACCAGGTGATTTATTTGAATTTATCGAGGATGACAGTGAAGAAGTGATAAATAAAACACGTTAAAGTTCAGAATAACAGGCACATTAATCATATATGAAAAAAGTGTATGAGTTATTTTCCTATGGTCAAAAACATGTGTGATTTTGAATGCAAATGAACGAGCTGGAGTTGATAAGGTGCACCAAAAAGCTAAGACGTTACTGATATCGAATAGTATATTTTTTGTCCTAATCTTTTTTCATCACTGGGTCATTCATCGTTTTGGTGATGATTGGGTGATTTATGTTTTGTTGTATGTCTGTCTGGGCTTTACTTTCAACATTCTAGAGGATGCGCTGATACAAAAACAACGAACATTGATTATTTTTTCAAGTCTAGATAGTTTCATTCGAGTGACGGCTCTTTTTGTTCATTTTGCATTGATTATATTAAACCAATCGATACTACAATGGAGGATTATCTTGATGTACATACTATCGCTCATGATGGAATATCAAATAAATCGGTACATGATGAAGAAAGACTATAAGAGCGTATCTTGGTATAATAGACGAACGATTCAGTCTGCGATAGATCAAATTGCCACTTTAAATAACAATGAACCAATCAAAGCCAATAAACACCTTTGTATTATTCGATATTTAAGTAAACAAACAACCTATGTCATCCTATTATTTTTACTTATGATTATAAGTGCTGTTACATATAGGCAATTAGATTTCTTAGTATTACTTCCAATAAGCATGGTTATTTTTATAACGTATTTAGCTATTAGGAATCAATGGCAGATGAATAAAGTCACTCATCTTATCCCGTTTAAACAGGTTCTCAATGTTTTAACGTTTGGTTTGGCTGTGATCTTGATTTACACTGTCGAAGTATTTTTAATAAAAGATACGTCTATGCTGTATGTTAGTTTATGGTTTGTGACAATTCTATTATTGATACCGACATTCTTACTTAAACGTCAGATAGAGCAATCACTTGTTCAAGCAGCAAGGGCTGATTCGGAACAGAAGGGCGTGTAAATATGAGAGAGACGTTACTATTTATGGTGTCTGTTACGGTACAGGTTATGAATTCAATATATATCATGCGTGTGGGTGCCGACCTTGTATTAATGAAAAGATTACAGCGCGCTAAAGTTGATCGATCATTTTTACCTTCCGAAAAAACAGTCGTTTATCAGATAATTGGCTATGTCGGACTGTGGGGGATATTTACGTGGCATTACTTTTTCAATACGCCTTTTCTAGATTCATCGACAAGACTAATCGCATTTCAGACTAATGCAACCTTCCTTATCGCGCATATCGCCTGGGATTTTTTCATGACAAGAAAGGAACCGGTAGAAAGTGTGCCCAATTCGTTTACACAAGTTGATTGTATTAAATCTTGGCGGGAAAAGATAGCTAATAGTACAGCTTGGACCCTTTTGACATCTCTCTTGATAATGCTTATATACTGATTGTCACGGTGATGTTGATTTAATGAAATGAGACAAGCCCCGTTGATACACCATGTATCAACGGGGCTTGTCATGTTCTATTGATGACGCAGTTACTCTTTTTTCTGTGCTTGGCGATATTCATCAATATTTGATTTAATATTGGCCACTTTAGGTCCGTAAATTACTTGGACGTTATTTCCTTTTACCATGACACCCGCAGCACCCGTTGATTTAAGTAACGGTTGATCGACTTTTTCACCGTCTTTAACGTTTACACGTAAACGTGTGGCACAGTTACTCACGTCATTCAAGTTATCTTCGCCACCTAAACCTTCAATAATATCTTTTGACATTTCATCTGTCACATCACCCGTTTTTCCACCGGCTTTTTTATCTTTATAATCTTGTTTTGTGTACAGTTTAGATTCGGTATCGCCTTCTTCACGCCCAGGTGTTTTAAGGTCAAATTTATGGATGAAGAAGCGGAAAGCGAAGTAATAAACAAAACCATAAATAACACCGACGATGACGACTGGAATCCAGTTAGTCATAGCTTGACCTGGTAAAATACCGTAGAAGATAAAGTCGAGTAAACCACCGGAGAACGTTAAACCGACCCCGACTTCTAAAACGTGCATGATAACGAATGATAAGGCACCTAATACAACGTGTACACCAAAGTATAAGAATGGTGAAGCAAATAAGAATGAAAACTCAATAGGTTCAGTAATACCAGTAAAGATTGAAGTTAATGAAGCAGAAACCATTAAACCTTTAACGTCTTTTTTACGCTCTTCACGCGCTGCTTGATACATCGCAAAAGCAGCGGCAGGGAAACCAAAGATCATGAATGGGAACATACCACTAAAGAATTTTGCGGCTTCAGGATCAATCGGCTCGCCAGCTGAGAGCTGAGCAAAGAGAATGTTCTGAGCACCTTCGACTGTTTGACCCGCGACCTCTGCTACACCACCAAGAGCTGTTTGCCAGAATGGTAAATAAAAGACGTGGTGTAAACCGAGTGGGATCAGCGCGCGATAAATGAAACCATATAAGAATGTCCCAACATAACCTAAGTCGGCAACGGCTTCACCTAACCAAGCAATACCACCACCGGCAAATGGCCATAAGAAGGCCATAAGGATACCGACAAAGACAGCGGTAAAGGCTGAAATAATCGGTACGAAGCGTGTACCTGAGAAGAATGATAGCGCATCTGGTAATTCAATTTTATAAAAACGATTGTGTAAGTAAGCGACAATCAGACCGATGATAATACCACCAAACACCCCCATATTTAATGTATTATCAAATCCAACGACAGACCCAACTAACCCTGCCGTTTCATTTAATGCATCAATATCACGGAAGTTATCGATGGTACTCGTCATAGACGCATACATCATAAAGTAAGCAACGGCCGCTGAAAGTGCTGCAACTTCTTTTGCTTGTTTAGCCACACCGAGACCAACAGCAATCGCAAAGAAGAGTGGTAAGTTACCGAAAATAACATCACCAGAGTCACTTAGAATAGATAGGAAGCCATTTAGAACGGTTCCTTCACCTAAAATATTTTCAAGACCATACAATTCGATGAACGCATCACCTGTAAAGGATGCCCCAATCCCAAGCATAATACCAGCAGCTGGCAGCAGTGCGATCGGTAGCATAAACGTTCGTCCGAGTGTTTGTAAGGTGTCCATTACCTTACCTTTCATAGTTATCTCCCCCAAAAAAATATAGTCTACAAAAAAGGTGAGTAACAAAGAATAGCCCTTCTAAAAAAATGAATAATAACGGTTGTGTTGACTATTCAATCGTTACTCGGTTTTTAGTAGCTAGTTTAGTATTCCCGTAAGAGGCTAAATTAAACACGAAACGAGCGTATTGACTACTGATGACATGTCAAGTGTCAGTCATCATAATAGTAAGTGCCATTTTCGGTCAGTTGAATAATCAGTTGGGCGAGGGATTCTGTGGATTCTTTCATGCCATTTTTAAGCCATTTCTTCAAAATGGCCATGCTGCCACTTACCCCAAATAATACAACATATTCTTTCATCTGTTCGTCAAACTGATCTAAATGTGTTAGGGAGATAAAATTAACAAACTGCATAATTTCATTTTCTAATGTGTCGTCACTGTTCTCACTCAAAAGCACGGAGATTAAGGCGGCATTTTTCTTTCCATACTCTAAGATAGGGATTAATTTTTGCTCATTAACGGGATGAGTCGTATCAACGGTTTGTTGTTCCATGTAGTGACGGATATTTAGCACAACATCTGCTTGAATTTGTTTTAATAGATCATATTGATCAGCATAATGCGTATAGAATGTACTACGATGCACATCAGCTGTCTCGCATAAATTTGTCACGGAAATTTTTGAAATGTGTTTCACTTGTAGGAGTTCAACCAGCGCTTCTTGTAATAACAGTTTAGTCATTTTTACACGACGATCATTCGTTTTACTCATAGTATAACCTCTTTCCAAGGATATTTTTTGTGAAAGAAATGAATGGTAATTTATAAAATTTCGTACGGAAACCGACATTTTTTTGAAAAACGTCGGGTATCAGACAATCAATCCGACATTGTAGATTGATAATAGACACTATGTCTATTATAATTTAAATGTATAGTCATCGCAACAAGCATTTGTTTCATTACAAGTGAAAAGCGATGCATGTAAGAGAAAAGAGTCACCCTAAAAAATAGGGTGAAAAAGATACAACATGATAAGGGGGCGTCTGACGTGAGTTATGTACGTGTAGTAGATGAATTTAAGCGTTATACAATGGGGGAGAATACCATTGTCGCAAATAATGGGATTACGTTTGATGTAGAACAAGGCCAATTTGCCGTTATTTTAGGTCCAAGTGGGGCCGGAAAATCAACGGTGTTAAATATATTAGGGGGCATGGACTCACCGGATGACGGTCATATTTATGTCGATGACAAAGATATTAGTCAATATTCTAAAAAACAACTCACAACGTATCGTCGTGATGATGTTGGTTTTGTGTTTCAATTTTATAATCTTGTCCCGAACCTAACGGCGAGAGAAAATGTTGAACTGGCCAGTCAAATTTCACCTGATGCACTTGATGTTGATGAAGTGATGGAGAGCGTCGGCTTAACAGATCGCCGTGACAACTTTCCAGCACAACTTTCCGGCGGGGAACAACAACGGGTGGCCATCGCCAGGGCACTGGCGAAAAATCCGAAATTATTACTGTGTGATGAACCGACAGGGGCATTAGATGTTCAAACAGGTAAACAGATTTTACGTCTCTTACAAAACACAGCGCGTGATTTTAATACGACAGTCATTGTGATTACACACAATGCTCAAATTGCGCCGATGGCTGATCGAGTTATTTATATTCATGATGCAAAAGTAAAAGAAATCGTCGAAAATCCACGTCCACGTTCAGTGGATGAAATCGAGTGGTAGAAAGGAGCTCTCATGCAGAAAAAAACAGCCTTGTACAAAATGATTTGGCGTGAGATTACTTCTTCAAAAGCACGCTTTTTCTCAATTTTGTTTTTAATTTTACTCGGCGTTGGCTTCTTCTCTGGTCTACAAGCAACCGGACCAAATATGTTGAAGACAGCGGATGATTATTTTAATCAACAAAACTTGTATGATTTACACATCCAATCCAATTATGGTTTAGATGAAGAAGAATATACACGATTAGAAGAAAAAGAAGAGATTGAGTCGCTTGAAGGGCATTATAGTCATGATGTGCTATTTGGAGAAGATAGACTGGTCATAAAGTTGATGGGTCATGATGAAGACAATCAACTTAATCAGCTTAGAGTGGACGAAGGACGCCTGCCAGAGAAATCCAATGAAATAGCACTTGACTACAATGATGTCTTAACGAGTCAATATACTATTGGTGACGAGGTCACGATTTATAGCGGTAGTCAGGAGGCAAATCTTTCTGACACCGTATCAGAATCAACGTTTACGGTCGTTGGTTTTGTCACATCCCCTCGTTACATTACGAATGATTCAAGAGGTCAAACGACGATTGGACGTGGTCAACTTGATGCTTTTGGTGTCGTTCAAGCAGATGTCTTCACCCTTGATGTATATACGGATATCTTCGTTACGTTTAAGGCATCAGAAAACCTATCGATGTATAGCGACACTTATATCGAACAAATGAAGGACTATAAAGACGCATACGAACCTGCCTTAGAAGAAGTAGGGGCAGGTCGCCTTGACAAAATTAAGGCCGATGCTAGAGAAGAAATTGAAGAGGGTCAAACAGAGATTGAAGAGGCCAGACAAGAACTGGCCGATGCAGAACAAGAATTAGCTGAGGCAAAAGAAGAACTTGAAACAGGAAAAGAAGAACTGGCTTCAGCAGAAGCTGAACTAGAAGACGCTTTTTTAGAGCTTGACCGGGAAGAACAAAATTACCGTGACGGTGTCGACACGTTCGAACAAGAAATGAAACAGGCAGAAGAACGACTAGCAGATGAAGAACAGACACTTCTGGAGAGTGAACAACAAGTAAAGAATGGTCTAAGTGAGATTGAAGCAGGACTGAATCAATTAAATGAGCCTTATGCCGACCTTGTCGGTCAAGAGACAGCGCTGCTTGATCAACGCGACGATATTCGTCAATTAAACCAACAATTAAGTGAGTTTTTCCAAACGCCCGTCGAATTATTAACGGATGAGATGAAACAAGCGTGGATCGACGAAACAGCCGAGATGACGTTTAATGACACGTCTTTATCTACGTTATTACAAGGTTACTTTAACGGCACCGTAACACAAGAAGAAATTACGGCGTTTATGTCTTCGGCTGATGCCGGTTTAACAGCTGGCATTTCAGAGTTGCGTACTAATATTAATGAAATCAATAATCAGCGTGATGAACTAGAAGCCCAGCAACAAGAACTACGCGCAAGTCTAGAAGAGATTAACGCAGGAAAACAAGCATTAGAAGAGGCGCGTACGGAGTTAAATAATCAGCGCACCGAAACAGAACAAGAGCTCGCGGCCGGCCGGAGTCAGCTTGATGAAGGTTGGGCTGAGTATGACAAAGGTGTGAGTGAACTAGAAGAAGCAAGAGGGGATCTTGCGGAAGGTCAAGCGGACTACGAAGAAGGTCTAGTGACCTTTAATGAAGAAAAACAAGACGCAGAACGTGAGATTAAAGAAGCAGAACAAGCACTTATTGAAGCACGTGATGAGCTTGATAAGCTTGAGGCACCAACGTATTACTTAACCGTCCGCCATGATAACGGTCAACTCGTCGAATTTGAAGAGAATGCGGAACGGATGAGTGATTTAGCGACAATCTTCCCGGTGGTATTCTTCTTAATTGCTGCCCTTGTGACGCTAACGACAGTGACACGGATGATCGAAGAACAACGGGTTGAAATGGGCACATTAAAAGCACTCGGATATACCGATCGTGATATTCAGAAGAAATATTATCTTTATGCTTTATCCGCAACCCTAGTCGGGGCGATCCTCGGGTTAGTCCTAGGGTACACGTTATTACCAAAAGTGATTTTTAATGCGTATCAAATTCTGTATAACTTACCACCACTCGCCTTAGATTTTTATTGGTCATTTACCTTGATTTCACTTGCGGTGGCTTTATTCTCTAGTTTAGTGACCGCTTGGTATGTCTTGCGTAAAGACTTAAAAACAACACCAGCCATCTTGATGCGACCAAAAGCACCAAAGAGCGGGAAACGCATTTTAGTCGAACGTATCACGCCGCTGTGGCGCCGGATGAACTTTATGCAAAAAGTCACCGCCAGAAACCTATTCCGATATAAACAGCGGATGTTAATGACGGTGATTGGGATCAGTGGTTGTGCAGCGCTTATCATTACTGGATTTGGCCTGAAAGGGGCTGTTGAAGGGATTGTTGACTTACAATTTGGTCGGGTGATGAACTATGAAGCCGTTGTGGCGCTTGATAGTGAAGCATCATCAGATGAAAAAGAAGCGTATCGCACCATTATTGATGAGAATGATATGATTGAAGCATCTTTAATGGTTTATCAAGAGACATTAGCTGCGAATAAATCAGGGGTTACCCCTCAAGATGTCACGATGTTTGTACCAGAAACACCAGCTGAACTCAATCGATTTGTGCAATTAAAAAACAGAACGAGTGGAGAAGCTTTTGATTTATCAGAAGATGGGGCGATTATTACTGAAAAGTTAGCGACATTATTTGAAGTAGAAAAAGGTGATGATATGACCTTTACAACAGCTGATGATGACACGCTGACAGTGACCGTTGGAGGTATCATCGAAAATTATGCGGGTCACTACTTATACCTCAGTCCAAGTCTATATGAAGAGAGTTTCTCTTTAGAACCAGAGTATAATGCCGAGCTGTTGAAGTATCCTTACAGTGAAGCGTTTGAAACAGAACTCAGTGATGACTTAAGTGAGTCAGATTACGTCATTACGACAAGCTATAATCAGTCGATGCTTAACTTATTTAAAGATTCGATGGAAAGTTTAAATATTGTTGTCGTTGTCTTAATTGTCGCAGCGGCTGGATTAGCCTTTATCGTGCTGTACAATTTAACCAATATTAATGTGTCAGAAAGGATCAGAGAGTTATCCACAATAAAAGTACTCGGGTTTTATGACAATGAAGTGACGATGTATATTTATCGGGAAAATATTATTTTGACATTGATGGGCATTGTCGTCGGTGGCTTATTCGGGCGTCTTTTACACGTCTTTGTTTTAGGTACAGCCTCAATGGATAATATGATGTTTAATCCAAGTCTTGACTGGACAAGTTACCTTTATGCGGCGATTCTTACCATGGTCTTCTCAACGATGGTCATGTTGATGATGCACCGTAAATTAAAACATGTGGATATGATTGAAGCATTAAAATCGAATGAATAAGACTGGTAATTGTAAATGGAACATCTTCAATAATTGATAGTATTCGTTTAGTATAAAGATAATGAAGCAGCCGTCATCCCTCATGAAGGAAGGGATGACGGCTGTTTGTTTGTAAAGGAAAAAAGTAGAAACACAATCTTTTTTATAAGTGAAAAGAACGAATCTAGTCGTTTGGATGAAGACATACACCTGTTAATGTTTTTGGTAAACACTAACATTCGTCTTTTTTAGTTATAATATTCTGTTAAATGAAAGAGATATCCGAATAATGAATCCTTAAATTTTTAATAATATTCGTATTTTACTATTGACGATTAAAACTGAACCATGTATGATAAACGATGTAATCAAAATAAAACTAAATATTTCGTCGTATAATCTTGAGAATATGGCTCATGAGTCTCTACCGACCACCGTAAATGGTCTGTCTACGCAGAAGTGAATAACCATCGTTTGATGCTTTTTTTTATTTATATGTTTTAAACAAAAACTTCTGACTAAACACTACACACTCAAGATTAAGTGATCTTTGGTGTGTTTTTTTATGCCGACGAAACAAAGAAGGGAAGAGGATTATGTTAGAAAAGTATTTTAATCTAAAAGAGTTAGGCACGAACGTCAAAACAGAATTTATGGCAGGTTTAACCACCTTCCTAGCGATGGCGTATATTTTATTCGTTAACCCAGATGTTTTATCAGCATCAGGTATGGATAAAGACGCTGTTTACGTTGCGACAGCACTTGCAGCGGTCGTTGGAACGCTTGTCATGGGGCTTTATGCGAAATACCCAATCGCGCTTGCGCCTGGTATGGGACTAAACGCATTCTTCGCTTTTACCGTTGTCGGTGATTACGGTATTCCTTGGCAAACAGCACTAAGTGGGGTATTAGTATCTGGTTTAATCTTTATCGCATTGACTTTGACAGGCGTGCGTGAAGCGATCATCAATGCGATTCCAAAAAACTTAAAACTAGCGGTTGGTAGTGGTATTGGATTATTCATCGCCTTTTTAGGGTTCCAAAATGCAGGTATTATCGTTGGTGACCCAGCAACACTTGTGGCATTAGGTGATTTCTCAAACGGTAACACAGCGCTTGCGATTTTCGGTCTTGTTGTAACAGTTGTTCTTATTACACTTAAAGTCGGTGGCGGTGTCTTCTACGGTATGATTATTACCGCAGTTGCTGGTATTATCTTTGGTTTAATTGACTTACCAAATGCCATCTTTGGTTCAATCCCATCCATTGCCCCAACATTTGGTCAAGCGTTCACCAACTTTGGTGATGTCTTTACTTTACAAATGCTTGGTGTTATCTTAACCTTCCTTTTCGTTGACTTTTTCGATACCGCAGGTACGCTTGTAGCGGTTGCTGAAAAAGCTGGTTTAATGAAGGGAAATGAATTACCAAATGCAAGTAAAGCTCTTCTTTCAGACTCTGTCGCAACAGTGACAGGTGCTGTTTTAGGAACATCTACGACAACAAGTTACGTAGAATCAGCTGCAGGTGTTGGTGCGGGTGGACGTTCTGGTTTGACGGCAGTCTTTGCGGCACTTTTCTTCGGTTTAGCGCTATTCTTTTCACCGCTATTAAGTGTTGTCACAAATGCGGTAACAGCGCCTGCTTTAATTATTGTCGGTGTTATGATGGTATCGAGCTTAAAAGAAATCGAATGGGATCACATCGAAGTAGCTGTCCCAGCTTTCTTAACGATTATTATGATGCCACTGGCTTATAGTATTGCGACAGGTATTGCGGTTGGGTTTACTTTCTATCCAATTACGATGTTAGCACGTGGTCGTGGTAAAGAGATTCCAGGCCTAATGTGGGTGTTATCTGTTATCTTTGTGTTATTCCTAGCGTTTTTAAGCTAAGTTAACAAGTATCTAGGTTAATCAATAGTATGTATCATCGCCAAAAGCGTCGCCTATAGTCATTATAGCCGGCGCTTTTTTAATACATATTCCGTTCCATCTTCTGTGTGAATACAAGCAATAATTTTTTGGTCAATGGCTTCTGGTAAGGTGACTTGTCGGTTAATGTGTGTACTAGGTACTTCTTGATAGAGGGTGGTGCCATCATTTGATGTTGATAGATGACCAGTAAAGGTAAGGGTACGATTGTGAATCGATAACTTTAAAGATGAAGATAATTTCTCAGGTAAAAAGGTACGGATATAAAAATAGTCCTTATCTTCATATATGTTGAGAAGCGGAAAAGGAATCGATTGCTTTGTCAAATGAAGTTTATCTAATAAAGTTTTCATCCATATCACCTCCACCCATAGTGTATGACAGATCGTTAAAGGTGTTCATTGGAAAAAACATCTGGACTATTATACAATGTGTGTTGGGAGGTTTTAAACTATGCTAGATAATGCGATTGGGATTATACTTATCATTTTAGCAGTTAATATCGTGTACGTTTCTTTATCAACGATTCGAGTTATCTTAACGTTAAAAGGTCAAAAATATATCGCGGCAGCGATTGGTACGTTAGAGATTATGCTCTATACGGTTGGTTTAGGCTTAGTACTTGATAACTTAGACCGCATTGAAAATTTAATTGCCTACGGGCTTGGTTACGGCATTGGTGTCATTATCGGTTCGAAAATTGAAGAGCGCTTAGCGCTTGGTTATACAACCGTCAATGTGATTTCGAGTGAACCCGACCTTAACTTTACGGAACGCTTACGGGAAAATGGCTATGGTGTCACCAGTTGGTACGCTTATGGTATGGAAGGTGATCGTCTCTCAATGCAGATCCTTACCCCGCGTAAATACGAAGGGCACTTGTATCATACGATTAAAGAAATTGACCCAAAAGCTTTCATTATTTCCTACGAACCGAAACAAATTAATGGAGGGTTCTGGGTGAAGAAAGTAAAGAAAGGAAAGATTAAACGCAGTGTCCAACAAGAAGAAACGATTATCAAAGCAATCAACGAATCAGAAGGCATCCACGTCTCAGACGAAACGAAAGAAAGAACGCTTCATAAAACAGACGAATGAATCACTCGATGACTGTTTAGATCGCATCAAGCAAGCAGGGTATATGCCGGTGCGTCGAGTGGAAAAACCGATATTTGAAGAAGTGTTAGAAAATGGCTCAAAAGTGAATAAAGTTGTCTCGAGTGACATTTCATTTGATGCAATCTTGATTAAAGACGAACAATAAATTAGTATTATAATTTATTGTTCGATTTTTATTGACTAACCCCCCTGCAATTGTTATGATAATGATGCAGAAAAAAAGTGTAAAAACGATATAAACTCGCCTCATATAATTTGAGAATATGGCTCAAAAGTTTCTACCCATTACCGTAAATAATGGACTATGAGAGCAGGTGAATCAATGATCAATCATGTTTAACAACCGTTAAACGTTGTTTGTGATTGTCTGTGTTAATCAAATTGTGATTAAGCGCATGTTCATCTTCTCTCATCTAATCCATGACGTGAAGGTGAGTATGTGCTTTTTTTATTGAATAATTTCTAGAAATGAGGGAGACAATGGCGCAAGTTGGTGTAATTATGGGAAGTATTTCAGATTGGGACACAATGAAGCACGCCTGTGACGTGTTAGAAGGATTTATGATTCCTTATGAAAAAGAAGTGATTTCTGCTCATCGCACACCAGAAGATATGGTGCGTTACGCGAAAGATGCGCGTCAAAGAGGCTTAAAGGTCATCATTGCGGGGGCTGGTGGGGCAGCCCACTTACCAGGGATGGTCGCAGCTTCAACCACACTACCAGTCATTGGTGTACCGGTTGAGTCAAAAGCATTAAATGGCCTTGATTCATTGCTCTCAATCGTACAAATGCCAGGTGGTGTGCCAGTCGCAACGGTAGCCATTGGTAAAGCAGGAAGTAAAAATGCGGGACTGTTAGCAGCGCAAATCCTCGCAACGACAGATGAGGCGATTGAAGAGACATTAGAAAATTATCGCCTTGAGATGAAAGGGAAAGTAGAAGAAATGAGGGATGAACTTGCCGATCAATAGTTTACTGTACGGAAAGACGATAGGCATCATTGGCGGGGGGCAACTCGGACGCATGATGGCTACAGCCTTAAGACATATGGGGTATCGTTTGATTGTCCTTGATCCAACACCAGACTGTCCGGCAGCGCAGCTCGCTGATGAACAGATTGTGGCACAGTATGATGATTTAGAAGCCGTGAAACAGCTTAGAAAAAAAAGTGATGTCGTGACGTATGAATTTGAAAATGTTGATTTAGAAGCCGCACGCTATCTAGAAGCGGAAGGTGTCCTACCTCAAGGCGCGAAATCACTAGAAATCACCCAAGACCGTGAAAAAGAAAAACAAGCGATGCTTGATAGTCATCAACCGGTCAGTCCGTTTCAGATTGTGACATCAGAAAAAGAGTTAGATGAAGCGATTCAGACGATCGGCTTACCTGCGGTTGTAAAAACATGTCGCGGAGGTTACGACGGTAAAGGTCAGGTCAAACTAAAAACAAAAGCAGATCTACCTGCTGTAAGTGAGATGCTTGAACGAGGCGAAAGGTTAATTTATGAAGCGTTTGTTACTTTTGATTGTGAAATTTCTGTCGTCTTTACTAGAAGTATGGACGGGGATATTCGTTATTTCCCGGTTGGTGAGAATGTGCATCGTGACCACATCCTGCATACGACAACCGTTCCGGCAAATGTGTCAGAGAACGTCTTAAACAAGGCCAAACAAGCTGCCAAGGATATTGCTGAAACGATCAGTGTTGTCGGAACCTTTACTTTAGAGCTCTTCGTTAAAGGTGAGGACATTTATGTGAACGAACTTGCCCCTCGCCCGCATAACTCTGGCCATTACACTATTGAAGCGTGCAATGTGAGTCAATTTGAGCAACATATTCGGGCCATTGTTGGTTTGCCGCTCTTACCGGTCTATTTCCACGGGGCCAGTCAGATGATTAATTTACTAGGGGATAACTTAGATCAATACTTTAACTATCCGGAGCGCCTTACTGATGTGCATATTCATATGTACGGGAAAGATGATATTAAACCGAAGCGAAAAGTCGGTCACTTAACGATTGTAGCTGAATCAAACGAAGCGCTCATTCAAAAAATAAATGATTTACACAGACAAAAATAACATAAATAGAGATCAGTGACGTTCAATTGAACGTAATGGGGACAAGCTATACTATAGAGAACAATAAAAAATAGAGAGAAAAAGATAAAATAGATCTTGGTAGAGAAAAAGACAGTAGCTAAAAATAAGAGGCATACCAGGAGGAAAACAAATGATAGAACGTTATACACGCGAAGAGATGGGTCGGATTTGGACAGATGAGAATCGTTACCAAGCATGGTTGGAAGTAGAATTATTAGCTTGTGAAGCATGGAGTGAGCTCGGAATCATTCCGAAAGAAGATGTTGAAAAATTACGCGAAAACGCAAGCTTTGATATTGACCGTATTCTTGAGATTGAACAAGAAACACGTCATGACGTCGTTGCCTTTACGCGCGCCGTATCAGAAACAGTCGGCGAAGAGAAAAAGTGGGTGCACTACGGTTTAACCTCAACCGATGTGGTAGACACGGCTTTGTCTTATTTAATGAAACAAGCAAATGTGATTATTCGCAAAGATATTGTGAATTTTATCGAGATTCTAAAAAATAAAGCAATTGAACATAAACATACCGTGATGATGGGACGCACGCATGGTGTGCACGCGGAACCGACCACATTCGGTTTAAAGATGGCGTTATGGTATGAAGAAATGAAACGTAACTTAAAGCGGTTTGACGATGCTTGTGCCGTTATTGAAACAGGGAAGCTTTCAGGTGCTGTTGGTACGTATGCCAACATTGACCCGAATGTAGAACAATATGTCTGCGAAAAACTTGGGCTCGCGCCGGCACCTGTTTCAACGCAAACATTACAACGTGATCGTCATGCACAGTATATGGGGACGTTATCACTTATTGCAACATCGATTGAAAAGTTCGCTACCGAGATTCGCGGTCTTCAAAAGACAGAAACACGCGAAGTCGAAGAGTTCTTTAATAAAGGACAAAAAGGATCATCAGCGATGCCACATAAACGGAACCCAATTGGCTCTGAAAATATGACGGGGATGAGTCGCTTAATGCGCGGCTATATGGTCACAGCATATGAAAATGTGAGTCTTTGGCACGAGCGTGATATTTCACACTCATCAGCTGAACGCGTGATTATTCCTGATGCGACGATTACACTCAATTACATGTTAAATCGCTTCAGCAATATCGTGAAAAACTTGACGGTATTTGAAGATAACATGAAACGTAATATTGACCGGACCTATGGTGTTATCTTCTCACAACGTGTGTTATTATCACTGATTGATAAAGGGATGAGCCGTGAAGCAGCCTATGACATTGTTCAGCCAAATGCGATGAAAGCTTGGGAGAACGGAATTCATTTTAAATCATTAATTGAAGAGGTTGAAGACATTACGTCACGTCTCACGCAAGAAGAAATTGATGATTGTTTTGATTATACGTATCATTTAAAGAATGTTGACGGTATTTTTGAACGTATCGGCCTCGCTTAATCTTACGAGAGAAGGGATGATCATATGCTTGAACTACTTTATGAAGGTAAGGCTAAGAAAGTCTATCAAACAGAAAAAGAAGATGAGCTTATTCTCAGTTATAAAGATGATGCAACGGCCTTTAATGGTAAGAAAAAAGCCCAGTTCGTAGGTAAAGGACGTTTTAATAATCTCATTACCGCCCACGTCTTTCGTTACTTAACGACTGAAGGGATTCCCCATCACTTTATTGAAACATTAAATGATACGGACCAACGCGTGTATAAAACGACAATCATTCCGATGGAAGTCGTGGTGAGAAATCGTTCATCATACAGCTTGAATAATCGTTTAGGGATTAAAGAAGACACGATTTTTTCGCCTCCACTAGTGGAATGGTTTTATAAAAACGATACACTCAATGATCCACTCATTAACGACCAACATGTCTTTTTATTGACTGATGTGACAAAAGAAGAACTGAATCAGATGTATAACCAAACCTTACAGATTAACGACGCTTTAAAACGTTTCTTTCATCAAATTGATTTAGACTTAATTGATTTTAAAATTGAGTTCGGCCGAAATAGTAGAGGTGAGATCATCCTCAGTGATGAAATTTCTCCTGACACGTGCCGACTAGAAGATATCCATACAAAACACCATTTAGATAAAGATGTATTTAGACAAGGGACAGGCAATTTACTTGATGTGTACCAAATTATATTATCACGGTTGGAGGAATTATAATGACAAAAGTAAGCATTCACGTAACGTTAAAAGAAGGGGTACTTGACCCACAAGGAAAAGCAATTGAAAACTCACTCAATACACTTGGCTATGACGGTGTGCATGATGTGCGGGTAGGGAAATTGATTGAAATGTTTATTGATCACGATGATGTTGAAGCCCAAGTGAAAGTTATGTGCGATAAATTACTCGCTAACCCAGTCATTGAAAACTTTACCTATGAGATTGAGGAGGGAGTAGCCCAGTGAAGTTTGCGGTGATTGTTTTTCCAGGATCTAATTGTGACCGTGATATGTATCATGCGGCAAAAGATGCTCTCGGGGCTGAAGCTGAGCTTGTCTGGTATCAAGATGCCGCTTTAGAAGGCTATGATGCGATTTTAATCCCTGGTGGTTTCTCATATGGTGATTACTTACGCTGCGGGGCGATTGCCTCAACATCAGATATCGTGACGTCACTTCGCCGTGAAGCAGAAAAAGGGACCCCGATTTTAGGGGTATGTAATGGGTTTCAAATTTTACTTGAGTCAGGCCTATTACCAGGTGCATTGATTCGAAACGAAAATCTTAAATTCATCTGTCACTTTGAAGAATTAGTTGTTAATAATAATGAGACGCTATTTACAACCGATTACGAAAAAAATGACGTAATTTCTATTCCAGTCGCTCACGGTGAAGGGAATTATTACTGTGATGACGAGACATTAAATGAATTAATCGAACATAACCAAATTGTGTTTACTTATAAAAATAACCCGAATGGTTCTGTCCGTGATATCGCCGGGATTGTCAATAAAGAAGGCAATGTTCTTGGCATGATGCCACACCCAGAAAGAGCCGCAGAAATGTTACTCGGTAGTGATGACGGTTTAAAGATGTTTACATCAATGCTTAAAAATTGGAGGGACCAATATGCAACAAACGCGTGAAGTAAGTCCAGAAATGATTGAAACAGAACAACATTATCGTGAAATGGGCTTAACGGATGAAGAATATCAGTCAATTAAACAGATTTTAGGACGTCGTCCGAACTTCACTGAGACCGGTATTTTTTCTGTTATGTGGTCCGAGCACTGTAGTTATAAAACATCTAAGCCACTTTTAAAAAAATTCCCAACGGAAGGTCCACAGGTCATTCAAGGACCTGGTGAAGGTGCCGGGATTGTTGATATTGGTGACGATCAAGGCATTGCCTTTAAAATTGAAAGTCATAATCACCCATCAGCGGTTGAACCTTATCAAGGAGCAGCAACAGGTGTTGGCGGGATTATTCGGGACATTTTCTCAATGGGCGCAAGACCCATCGCCTCACTTAATTCATTACGATTTGGTTCACTGAATAATCCACGTGTCAAGTACCTCTTTGATGAAGTCGTCCATGGTATTAGTGGTTACGGTAACTGTGTTGGGGTGCCGACTGTTGGCGGGGAAGTGCAGTTTGATGATTCTTATGAAGGTAACCCACTCGTCAATGCGATGGCCGTTGGTTTAATTGATAAGAAGGATATTCAACAAGGGATCGCCAAAGGCTTAGGTAATACCGTGTTATATGTTGGTTCTAAAACAGGACGTGACGGGATTCACGGGGCAACTTTCGCATCAGAAGATTTGACCGAAGACTCTGAAAGTAGACGCTCTAACGTGCAAGTAGGGGATCCGTTCATGGAAAAACTCCTCATCGAAGCGTGTCTTGAAGCGATTCATTGTGAAGCGCTTGTAGGGATGCAAGATATGGGAGCGGCAGGTCTTACCTCATCAGCATCTGAAATGGCAAGTAAAGCTGGTATGGGTATGGAAATGAATTTAGATCTTATTCCTCAGCGGGAACAAAATATGTCAGCATATGAAATGATGCTGTCAGAATCACAAGAACGCATGTTACTTGTCGTTGAAAAAGGTCGTGAACAAGAAATCGTTGATATCTTTAAAAAATATAGCTTAGAAGCAGTAAATGTTGGTCACGTGACGGATGATAAACAGTTCCGTCTCCTTCATAAAGGAGAGGTCGTCTGTGATATTCCGGTTGACTCACTCGCAGAAGATGCGCCGGTTTATTATAAACCATCAAAAGTACCGGCCTATTACGAAGAATTTCAACAGATGGCGCCTTACGTGCCAGTAGTTGATGATTACAGTGCGATGTTAAAACAACTGTTGCAACAACCAACGATCGCAAGTAAAGAATATGTTTATGATCAATATGATTCCATGGTACAAGCGAATACGGTGGTCAGCCCTGGTTCTGACGCGGCGGTTGTTAGAATTCGTGATTATGATAAGGCGATTGCGATGACAACGGATTGTAACTCACGTTACCTTTATTTGGATCCATTTGTTGGGGGCAAGATTGCAGTCAGTGAAGCGGCGCGTAATATTTACGCATCAGGCGCTAAACCACTTGCGATTACAGATGGCTTGAACTTTGGTAATCCAGATAAACCAGAAAACTTCTGGCAAATGGAACAAGCCGTTGATGGTATGAGTGCCGCATGTCTCGCGCTTGATACCCCGGTTATTAGTGGGAATGTCTCGCTTTATAACGAGTCAAATAATCAAGCGATTTTCCCAACGCCAATCGTTGGTATGGTTGGTCTCATTCGCTCAACAAAATATATTACGACCCAACATATGAAACAAGCGGGTGACGTAATTTTGGTCATTGGTGACACAAAACCAGAATTCGGTGGCAGTGAACTTCAAAATGTCTTAGAAGGTAAATATTTCGGTCAGTCACCTGCCGTTGATTTGGAAGTTGAACGCAAGCGCGGTGACGCCTTACTGGAAGCAATTGAACAAGGTCTCGTTCAATCGGCTCACGATCTATCTGAAGGTGGTTTCTCTGTCGCCTTAAGTGAAACGTTATTTAACCAACCAACACTCGGGGCACACGTTGATCTTAAAGGTGATACGACGTCACTACTGTTTAGTGAAACGCAGTCACGCTACGTCATTTCTGTGAAACCTGAAGATGTGGACCGTGTCACAGCACTTATATCAGATGCAAAAGTTGTCGGAACAGTGACGAATGATCAAAAACTTGTCGTTAAGGTAAACGGTGAGAAGGTCATTGACGAACAGGTTAAAACATTACAAGATTTATGGAAAGGAGCTATCCCATGCTTGCTGAAATCAAAGGCTTAAATGAAGAATGTGGTGTCTTTGGTATCTTTGGTCATGATAAGGCAGCTGAAATGACGTATTATGGTCTCCATGCCCTCCAACACCGCGGGCAAGAAGGCGCTGGTATTGTGACGAGTAATGGGGAAGCCTTACATCTTCATAAAGGCATCGGTTTAATCAATGAGGTCTTTAGTGAAGGGCAAATTAAAAATTTACCCGGACGTAGTGCGATTGGACACGTCCGTTATACGACACAAGGTGGGGGCGGTTATGAGAATGTTCAGCCGCTCGTTTTCCGCTCACAAACGTCTAGTCTCGCGCTTTGTCATAACGGGAACTTAGTGAATGCTTTTGCGTTAAAGTCAAATCTAGAAGCTCAAGGTAGTATCCTACAAACAACGTCTGATACGGAAGTTGTCGCTCACCTCATTAAGCGCAGTGGTCACTTACCGCTTGAAGAAGCGATTAAACAAGCACTTGGTATGATTAAAGGCGCCTATGCGTTTACTATTCTAACGGAAGATCAAATGTTTGTCGCTTTAGACCCACGTGGTCTTCGTCCGCTTTCGCTTGGTCGACTTGGTGATAGCTACGTTGTCGCAAGTGAAACATGTGCCTTTGATCTCATTGGGGCGAAGTATGAACGTGAAGTGAGACCCGGGGAACTGTTAGTGATTGATGAATCAGGTTTACGCTCTACAACGTTTAGTTCGCCAATGAAGCGGACGCTTTGTTCGATGGAGTATGTCTACTTCTCACGTCCAGATAGTAATGTGAACGGCTTAAATGTCCACGCCTCACGTAAAGTGATGGGAAAACAACTGGCTAAAGAGGCACCAGTAGAAGCAGATATTGTCACTGGTGTACCAGATTCAAGTATTAGTGCGGCCATCGGCTATTCAGAAAAAAGCGGGATTCCTTATGAAATCGGCTTAGTCAAAAACCGCTATGTCGGCCGGACCTTTATCCAGCCGTCACAAGAACTACGTGAACAAGGAGTGAAGATGAAACTCTCGCCTGTCCGCGGTATTGTCGAAGGGAAACGCGTCGTGATGATTGATGATTCCATTGTCCGCGGCACGACCTCGCGTCGCATTGTTAATTTACTAAAAGAAGCAGGCGCAACAGAAGTCCATGTCCGAATCGCTTCGCCTCCAATTGTGAATCCATGCTATTACGGGATTGATACCTCAACAAAAGGTGAATTGATTGCGGCGAATTTCTCAATTGAAGAGATGCGCGAAGAAATTGGGGCAGATTCACTCGCCTTTTTATCTGTAGAAGGATTAGAATCCTCTATCGTGACAGAAGATACGTTAGAACAAGGGATTTGCCATGCTTGTTTTACTGGAAAATATCCAACGGAAATCTATCCGGAATCAATTAATCCAGCGTATAAAGAATAATGAGGGGGATTTTTAATGAGCGATATTTATAAATCGGCCGGTGTCGATGTCCATGCCGGATATGAAGCAGTAGATTTAATGAAAAAACATATTAAGCGTACGAATCGTAAAGAAGTGATCGGCGGTGTCGGTGCTTTTGCAGGATTATTTGATTTATCATCCATGTCATACGCGGAACCAGTCTTAGTTTCAGGCACGGACGGGGTAGGAACGAAGTTAAAACTTGCGTTTCAGCTAGACAAGCATGATACCGTCGGTATCGATCTAGTGGCGATGTGTGTCAATGATGTTGTTAGTCAAGGCGCCGACCCGCTCTTTTTCTTAGACTATATTGCTTGTGGCAAAAATGAACCTAAAAAAATCGAACAAATCGTGAAAGGCATTGCGGAAGGTTGTGTGATGAGTGGCGCAGCCCTTATTGGTGGTGAGACAGCTGAGATGCCAGGGATGTATCAAGATGGTGAGTATGATTTAGCTGGCTTTACGGTTGGTATTGGCAATAAGCCTGACCTTATTACGGGTGAAACGATTGAACAAGGCGACGTCGTCCTGGGTATTAAATCAAGCGGTGTTCACTCCAATGGTTTTTCACTTGTGAGAAAAGTGATTGATGAACAAAAACTTGGTTTAACTGACTATGTCGATGAACTCGGTATGACCTTAGGTGAAGCCCTACTTGAACCGACCCGCATTTATGTGAAAATGATTCAACAGTTGAAAAATCATGTGACAATTAAAGGAGTTAGTCATGTGACGGGTGGCGGTTTTTATGAGAATTTACCACGTATGTTACCGGAAGGATTAGGTGTGGATGTCCTAAAGAATAGCTGGGACGTGTTACCAATTTTTACTTACCTACAAAAACAAGCAGACTTTTCATTTGAAGATATGTTAGGTGTGTTTAATATGGGTATTGGTATGGCGGTTGTTGTGGCTGAAGAAGAGAAGTTTCTGGCGTTAGATATTTTAAATGAACAAGCATCAGAAGCGTTTCATATCGGTACCATCACCGAAGATGAAGGAGTGAGACTTGTTGAAGAAAACTAAGCACTTAGCTGTATTCGCCTCAGGTACCGGGTCAAACTTTGACGCGATTCAACAAGCGATTGAAGAAGGCGCACTTGATTCGGATATTACGCTCGTCGTGAGTGACGTTCCAACAAGTGCGGTCATTGACAAAGCGAAACAAAAAGGGTTAAAAACATTTGTTTTTAACCCTCAGTCATATCCAAATAAGCGTGCGTTTGAAATAGAAATCGTCGAAGCTTTACAAAGAGCTGACGCTGATTATATTATTTTGGCTGGCTATATGCGCCTGATTGGTGCAACGTTACTTCACGCCTATGAAGGGAAAATCGTCAATATTCACCCATCGCTCTTACCGAGTTTTAAAGGGTTAGATGCGATTGGTCAAGCCTTTGACGCCGGTGTTAAAATAACAGGTGTGACGATTCATTACGTCGATGAGGGGATGGATACAGGTCGTATTATTGCTCAAGAAGCAGTAAAAGTAGAAGACACATACGGGCGTGATGATTTACAACGCGCGATTCAAGCAGTTGAACATCGATTGTATCCAACGACAATACAAACGTTACTTAAACAATAACTAAGGGGGAATTTTTAGTGAAAAAACGTGCATTATTAAGTGTATCTGATAAAACGGGACTTGTCCCATTTGCCAAAGGTTTGATTGAACTAGGGTATGAGCTTGTATCAACAGGGGGAACACTTAAAGCTTTACATGACGGCGGCCTTGAAGCCAAACAGGTATCAGAAATTACCGGTTCAGATGAAATTTTAGATGGTCGGGTCAAGTCACTTCATCCGGTGATCCACGCAGGTTTACTTGCTCGTCGTGATGATGAGAACCATATAGCTCAACTAAAAGAGCGAGAAATTGGCTTAATTGATGTCGTGGTTGTGAATCTTTATCCGTTTAAAGAAACGATTAGTAAGCCAGGTGTCACAGAAGACGAAGCGATTGAAAATATTGATATTGGTGGTCCGACCATGCTGCGTTCGGCAGCGAAAAACTTCCGTGATGTCACGGTCGTTGTCGACCCAGCGGATTATGATGCTGTTCTTACGTCATTACAAGCAGGTAGTGACAAAGAGATGCGCAAACAACTCGCGGCGAAAGTGTTCCGCCATACCGCACATTATGATAGTTTGATCGCAGAATACTTTGTGACATTAACGGATGAGAAAGATACGGAAACATTATCACTAAGCTATGAATTAAAACAATCGTTACGTTACGGTGAAAACCCGCATCAAGAAGCGGCGTTTTATGAAAAAGCCAACTATCAAGGGGCGTCCATTGCCCACTGCACACAGCTAAATGGTAAGGAACTCTCTTACAATAATATTCAAGATGCCAATGCGGCGCTAGAAATTGCGTTAGAGTTTGATGAAAAGCCAGTCGCGGTGGCGTTAAAACATATGAATCCTTGTGGTGTTGGGATTGGTGAAACCATTGAAGCAGCGTTTAATAAAGCGTATGAAGCGGACCCAATTTCAATCTTTGGTGGGATTGTCGCGTTAAACCGTGAAGTCAATAAAGCAACAGCTGAACAGTTAAAAACAATTTTCTTAGAAATTGTCATCGCACCAAGCTTTAGTGATGAGGCTCTGGCCATCTTAAAAGAAAAACCAAATTTACGTCTATTAAAAACAGACTTCACGAAAGATACAACCGATAAAAAGAAAGTCGTCAGTGTCTTAGGTGGCTTACTCGTCCAAGACCGTGATGCCGGTCATGTGACCGTTGATGACTTAGAAGTCGTGACAGACCGCAAGCCAACAGAGGAAGAACTAAAAGCGTTACTGTTCGGTTGGAAAGTAGTGAAACATGTGAAATCGAATGCGATTGTCCTTGCGACAGCAGATAAAACGGTTGGTGTCGGTGCAGGTCAAATGAACCGTGTGGGTGCGGCGAAAATTGCGATCGAACAAGCAGGTGAGAAAGCCAAAGGTGCAACCCTTGCTTCTGATGCGTTCTTCCCAATGCCGGATACAGTTGAAAATGCGGCCTTAAGTGGCATCACCGCGATTATTCAACCAGGTGGTTCGAAACGTGACCAAGATTCTATTGATATGTGTAATAAGCATGGTTTAGCCATGGTTATGACAAAGATGCGTCACTTTAAACATTAAGAGAAAGTGGGATAACTGAAGATGAAGGTACTTGTGATTGGTAGCGGTGGTCGTGAACATATGTTAGTAAAAACACTGAATATGTCATCTCGTGTATCTGAGGTGTTTGTCGCACCGGGTAATGCGGGGATTGGACTTGAGGCAACGTGTGTTGATATTAATGAAACAGATTTTGATCAGTTAATTGATGTTGCGAAAGAAAAGCAGATTGACTGGACCATCGTTGGTCCAGAAGTACCCTTGACCAAAGGGATTGTTAATGCCTTTAGAGAAGCGGGCTTAAAGATTTTTGGTCCAACGAAAGAAGCCGCCATCATTGAAGGTAGTAAAGATTTCACCAAAGCGTTAATGAAAAAGTATCAGGTTCCAACGGCAGACTATCAGACGTTTACGGATGCGAAACAAGCGATTAATTATATTAAGGCAAATGGCGCACCGATTGTCATTAAAGCAGATGGGTTAGCGGCTGGTAAAGGTGTGGTCGTTGCGATGACAGAAGAAGAGGCGATTGATGCGGTTGAAGATATGCTTCTTAATCATAGCTTTGGCGATTCTGGTGCCCGTGTGGTGATTGAAGAATTCCTAGACGGAGAAGAATTTTCACTGTTTGCGTTTGTTGAAGGTGAAAACGTCTATCCAATGATTCCAGCACGTGACCATAAGCGAGCGTTTGATTATGATGAAGGGCCAAATACAGGCGGTATGGGGGCATATAGCCCACTAGCTGATTTAGCGGACAGTCAGGTTGACTTTACGATTGAACACGTACTTAAACCTGTTGCTAAAGCGATGGTGAAAGAAGGTCGAGCATATACGGGGCTGTTGTACGCGGGTCTGATTGAAACAGAGGCTGGGGTTAAAGTCATTGAATTTAACGCGCGCTTTGGCGACCCTGAAACACAAGTTGTCTTGCCGTTATTGGAAAATGATCTCATCGATGTCATTGAAGCAGTAAGTGAAGGTCGTGATCTGCAGCTAACATTTAAGGATGCCTTTGCGATTGGGACGGTTGTGGCGGCCAAAGGTTATCCGGGTACGTATGAAAAGGGTATAGCATTACCAAAACTTCCAGAAGATGAGGATTGTTACGTGATTCATGCCGGCACAAAACAAGTCGGTGATACCTTCGTCTCAAACGGTGGACGGGTCTTACTTGTTGGGTCGGTCAAGCCGACAATCAAAGAAGCGCACGAGGCGGTATATCGCTATTTAACCCACTTTGATCAAACGGATGATTTTTTCTACCGTAAAGATATCGGTAAAAAAGCCTAACGTAAACAATAGGTTATGAGCCATCTTTTAAAATTTCAAAGATAGCAAAGAAAAAAGCAGACCAAAGCGGTCTGCTTTTTTGTGGTAGCTAAAGTTAATCAAAACAAATGTTACTTGTTAAAAAACTGGGGTAAGTGATCTTTATGAGCTTCCATCATTTCATCGACTATCTCTCTTGCGACGGTATCAGATGGTGTGAGTGGATTAATTGATAGCGCTAGGACAGCTAAATCAACATCCCCTGTGACAGCTGCTTCGGCGCTTAAGCGTTCAAATGACTTAATTTGTTGAACAAGTCCACGTACCGCAACCGGTAAATCACCAATCGCAATCGGTTTCGGTCCATCTTTTGTGATCACTGAACTAATTTCTACCGCTGAATCATCTGGAATTGAGGCAATCGCACCGTTGTTCCGAGTGTTTACCGGTTGAATGTCACGTTTATCATTGTAAATTGAGGTAATCAGACGCACGGCCGCATCAGAATAATAGGCCCCACCACGTTCTTCGAGTTGCGGTGGCTTAATATCGAGTGTGTCATCTTTATATAGTTCAAATAATTCTTTCTCTAGTTTCGATACAACTTCTGCACGTGTGCCTTGTTCATCAGCTTCTTTTTGTTGTTTTTCTAACATATCTCGGTGTTTGTAATAATAGTTGTGATACGGGCAAGTGAGCACGCCGAGGGCACGGATAAAGGACGGGTCATAGCCAATCCCTTCAATGTTTTTCACAAAGCTTGTTTGTTTTGGGTCGGTGAGTTTTTCAACGACGTGTTCGGTCACATTCTCCCCATCTAAGAACACATTTAAACCGTACACCATATGATTTAATCCGGCAAAATCAATCCGAATTCGGCTATGGTCAACATCGAGTAATTTACTGACGCCCATCTCAATGCCAATCGGTACATTACAAAGTCCCACAACTTTTTCAATGTTTGAGTAACGTAAGACAGCTTCAGTGACCATCCCGGCAGGATTCGTGAAGTTAATCAGCCAAGCGTCAGGACAGAGACGTTCCATATCACGGGTAATGTCTAGAATCACCGGAATCGTTCGTAACCCCTTAAATAAGCCGCCCGGTCCGTTCGTCTCTTGGCCAATCACATCATATTTGAGTGGAATCCGTTCATCTTTTTTGCGGGCTTCAAGTAACCCGACGCGAAACTGCGTGGTTACAAAATCGGCCTCTTTTAGTGCTTCTTCACGGTCGAGTGAGAGTTCAACCCGAATATCTAAGCCTGCTTTTTTGATCATGCGCTTGGCTAAGTTACCGACGATCTCTAACTTTTCCTTTCCTGCTTCAATATCCACAAGCCATAATTCAGTCAGTGGAAATTCATCGTATCGTTTAATAAACCCTTCAATTAATTCTGGCGTGTAACTTGAACCGCCACCAATCGTTGCGACTTTTAACTTCTTTGTCATCTGTATTGCCCCCTTAAGTGTTGTTAGATTTAGCTTAATACAACGGAAAGTTTGCGACTAGTCATTTTATGTATTCGGTTTCAAAAGACACCTATTGGGACATGTTTCGTATTTGACACACTGTGTTACAAATGGTTGCGTTTAAGCTCTTTTTGGTTACGCAATAATTTCGTTACCCGGTAAGGGGTGAGATTTGTTATACTAGACAGTAGAGTAACGAACTAACAGAGTAAAGGATGAGTCAGGTGAAAAAAATCGTCGTCGTAACATTAGTCTTGATCGGTCTTGTTTTAGCAGGATGTAATGAAGAAGAAGCCAAACCAATCCAAGACCAACAGAAAAAAGAACCGACAGAACAAGTCCATGAACCTATCGATGTAGGAAGTAAAGATCCAGATATTATGGCCCCACTGACAGGTGAAGCGATTGATCAACCGTTAGATAACCGCATCATTGCGGTGATGGTCAATAACCATCCAAAAGCACGACCACAATCTGGATTATCAGTTGCGGATATTGTCTTTGAAATATTGGCAGAAGGTAATATTACTCGACTTATGGCGATGTTTCATAGTCAAGTGCCTGATGTGATTGGACCGGTGCGCAGTGCGCGTCCTTATTACTTTAATTTAGCCGACGACTACGGTGCACTCTATATTTACCACGGGGCAGCGGGATTCATTGAAGATATGTTAAAAAACGGGGCCGCTGATTATTTAAACGGTGCGTATTACGACAATAATCAAACGCTTTTTAAACGGGAATCATTTAGAGTAGCGCCGCACAACTCTTATTTACTAACTAATGGGATAGAAGCTACGGCAACGAATAAAGGCTACTCAGTCGAACAATCACCTGAGCCGTTGACGTTTATTCGAGAAGATATTGAAACGACAGAAACGGCCAGCGACATTTCTTTTTCATACGGAAATGAAACAACACGCTACGTATACGATGCGGTCTCAGAAACGTATACGAGATTTAATGATCAAGCACAAACGAAAGAGTTGAGTGATGAGACGCCAATCACCTTAGATAATATCTTCATTTTAGAGACTTATCATGAAGTGGTTGATAGTGCAGGGCGTCGTGAAATTGACTTTGCTTCAGGCGGTGACGCTTTACTGCTTCAAAAAGGTTATGTCAAACGCGTCAAATGGGAAAACCGTGACGGGCGCTTGTTGCCAGTCGAAGATGGGGAGGTTGTTCCTTTTGTCCCAGGACAAACATGGGTCAATGTCTTACCAACGTCACGTGGTATCGATACTGTTACAATGACAGACTAACAGGATGAGTATAAATGGTAGAAGATTTTAAAAGGGGGAAATTTGATGCAGATTGATAAATTACGCGGAGAACAACTGGATCAATTATTTGATGCGATTTTGTCACTAGAATCGCGTGAGGAATGTTATCAATTTTTTGATGACATCGCCACAATGAATGAAATACAAGCACTGACACAGCGGTTAACGGTCGCTAAAATGTTATCAGAAGGTCAAACGTATCACGCGATTGTAGAAGAATCACACGCGTCTACAACGACGATTTCACGGGTAAAACGTTGTTTAACTTACGGTAGTGGTGGATATGATACCGTACTAAAAAGACTAGCGGATAAGGGGGACGAATAAATGTTGAGACTAGGTGTGATAGGAACGAACTGGATTACGGACCGCTTTTTAGATGCGGCCCACCAAACGGGTGAGTTACAGCTAACGGCTGTCTACTCACGAACAGAAGAAAAAGCGAAACAATTCGCAAAGAAGTACGAGGTAGACACAACCTTTACTCAACTCTCTGACTTTTTTAAAAGTGACGCTTTCGATGCTGTGTATATCGCCAGTCCAACCGCACTTCATGCGACTCAAGCGATTCAGGCAATGGAGCATAAAAAACATGTCTTAGTTGAAAAGCCGATGGCGTCTAACGTGCGTGAAGCGGAAAAAATGTTTGCGGTCGCAGAAAAAGAAGGGGTCGTTTTAATGGAAGCAATGAAAACGACACATTTACCTAACTTTGACTTAGTCAAAGACTTAATCGAAGAAATTAAACCTGTTCGTCGCGTCATCGCAAACTTTTGTCAATATTCTTCTCGTTATGATCGCTACAAAGAAGGTGAAGTGCTCAATGCCTTTAAACCTGAATTATCCAATGGATCGTTAATGGATATCGGTATTTATACGATTTATCCTATCATCAAGCTCTTTGGTCAACCGAAAGAGATTCAAGCCTCAGCCATGATGTTAGACACAGGTGTCGATGGCAGTGGGACTGTTTTACTCAGCTATGATGAACTAGAAGCCAATATGATCTTTTCTAAAATCACCAACAGCGCCCTCCCGTCAGAAATTCAAGGGGAAAACGGATCGATTGTGATTGATAAATGGAGTGATATGTCAGGCATTCACTTGGTTGATAAAGAAGGTCATAAAGAGGAGCGCTCCCTTGAACAATTAACCAATTCTATGGGATATGAAGCGCGTCATTTTGCTGAACTTATTAAAACAGGTCAAACAGAAAGTGATATTAATACCTTTGATACGTCATTACAAACGATGAAAGTGTTAGATGAAGCCCGCCGTCAGATTGGGGTTGTTTATCCAGCAGATGAAAAATAATTTTGTTTAGAACAAGTATTTCTTATTCAAAGTAAAATGAACTATTTCAGAAAAAATACGCTGACACAAGGCGTATTTTTTCTTGTTTTTTATTGTGTTTCAACATAGCTGGCGCAGATTTTGTTATAATGAAATGATGAATAAGTCTTGGAGGAATTAATGATGAAGACAATCGATACGTGGCAACACGTTTTTAAATTAGATCCCGCAAAATCTTTAACCGATGATGAACTTGACCTGGTCTGTGAATCTGGAACAGATGCCATCATCGTTGGTGGAACAGATAACGTCACCTTAGATGGTGTGCTTGACCTACTTAGTCATATTCGTCGCTATGAAGTGACGGTGGCACTTGAAGTATCAAACATAGAAGCCGTTACGCCAGGTTTTGACTATTATCTCATTCCAATGGTACTTAATAGTACGGAGAAGAAATGGATGATGGACACGCAACATGAGGCGATAAAATCGTTCGGGCCGATGATTCCCTTTAACGACCTTGTAGCTGAAGGTTACTGTATTATGAATCCTGATGCTAAAGCCTACAAACTCGCAGACTGTAAGCTACCAACAGTAGAAGATGCGGTCGGGTATGCGAAAATGGCGGAACACCTCTTCCACTTACCTGTCTTTTACTTGGAGTACTCAGGTACAAAAGGAGACACAGACGTGTTAAAGAAAGTGGCAAGTGAGCTATCAAAGACACAGCTCATCTACGGTGGTGGTATCAGAACACGTGAGGATGCCAAAGAAATGAAACAATATGCTGATACGATTGTTGTCGGCAATAGTTTATATACCGATTTTAACCAAGCAATTAAAACAGTGAAGCTCAATTAAGGAGGCGTTTTTGTGAACCATCCGTTATTACAAGGATTAAATCCAAAACAACAAGAAGCAGTTAAACATACCGATGGTCCTTTGCTTATTATGGCCGGGGCGGGTAGTGGGAAAACCCGCGTACTCACGCATCGGATTGCCTATTTACTCGATGAAAAAGACGTCTCACCTTTTAGCGTCTTAGCGATTACCTTTACCAATAAAGCGGCACGCGAAATGAAAGAACGAGTCGAAAAACTTGTTGGCCCAGATGCGAAAAATATGTGGGTCTCGACCTTTCACTCGATGTGTGTGCGTATCTTACGCCGGGATATTGACCGGATTGGCTATAGTAAGCAATTTACGATTTTTGATAGTGCCGATCAGTTGACAGTGATTAAAAACATTTTGAAAAATCAAAACCTCGATACGAAAAAGTTTGAACCTCGTGCGATGTTAGGTATGATTAGTCAGGCGAAAAATGAACTGTTGTCGGCGAAAGATTATGCGAAAGAGGCGTATGACTATTACACGAAAGTGGTCGCCGATGTCTATAAGGCTTATGAGAAAATCTTGCGCAAAAACCAAGCCCTTGATTTTGATGACTTGATTATGCAGACCATCGTCCTCTTTCAACAAGTACCGGACGTGTTACATTATTATCAACGCAAATTTCAATATATCCATGTCGATGAGTATCAAGATACCAATCATGCGCAGTACATGTTAGTGAAGCTCTTAGCGGCGCGCTTTAAAAATGTCTGTGTTGTAGGTGACCAAGATCAATCGATTTATGGCTGGCGCGGGGCAGATATTAAAAATATTTTATCCTTTGAACAAGACTATCCACAGGCGAAGACGATTCTGTTAGAACAGAACTACCGCTCAACCAAACCTATTTTAGATGCGGCTAACGCGGTGATTGAGCATAATAAAAACCGGATCAAGAAAAATCTGTGGACAGACAACCGTGAGGGTGAAAAAATCATCTATCATGAGGCAGAAACAGAACGCTATGAAGCGTTTTATGTGGCGGATAAAATCAGTGATGCGGTGAGAGCGGGCCGTTTTAATTACCGTGATTTTGCGGTCCTTTACCGGACAAACGCCCAGTCGCGTGCAATTGAGGAAACGTTCGTTAAAGCAAATATCCCTTATCAGATGGTCGGTGGGACGAAGTTCTATGACCGAAAAGAAATTAAAGATATTTTAGCTTACTTAAGACTCATTTCAAACCCAGATGACGATGTCAGCTTTAGCCGAGTTGTCAATGAACCGAAACGTGGGATTGGTAAAACAAGCTTAGAAAAACTGCAGCACTATGCTGATTTACATGATATTTCTCTAATGACCGCCATTAAAGAAGTTGATTTTATTGGCTTAAGTAAACGAGCCACCAATCAGTTACTGCAATTTAGCGAGATGGTGATGAATTGGTATAAGAAACAAGCATTTTTAAGTGCCACCGATATGGTGAATGATGTATTAGAAGAGACCGAATATGAAGACATGTATCAACGAGATCCTTCAATCGAAGCCCAAACACGACTTGAAAATATTAATGAATTTAAATCGGTCACGAAACATTTTGAAGCACAAGCAGAAGATCAATCATTGGTTAGCTTTTTAACGGATTTAGCCCTGATTAGTGATATTGACCGGTTAGAAGACGGTGAGGATGCCGATAATAAGGTGACACTCATGACACTACATGCGGCTAAAGGATTAGAGTTTCCAGTTGTGTTCTTAATCGGTCTAGAAGAAACGGTCTTTCCCCATAGCCGGTCCATGATGGACGAAGAGGAAATGGATGAGGAACGCCGTCTTTGTTATGTCGGTATTACCCGAGCTGAAAAAGAGCTGCACGTGACCCATGCCAACATGCGGACATTGTACGGCCGCACGAACTTTAATGGTCGCAGCCGATTTATTGATGAAATACCGAAAGATTTAATCGAAGGCTTTGAGGGCGATACCCTTGAGTTAGATGACACACCGTTTGGTTTACCTGCTCGTGGCGTGGCACCTGCTAAACCGAAGCGGCGTCCAGTCAAACAACCGTCACCCGGCGCTCATGCTGAGTGGAATGTTGGTGATAAGGCAGAACATAAAAAATGGGGCGTGGGTACGGTCGTAAAAGTATCCGGTAAACCAGATGAACGTGAGCTTGATATTGCCTTTCCAGCACCCGTCGGACTCAAGCGACTCATGGCGCAATTTGCCCCAATAACGAAAAAATAACGGGAGGACCAACGTGATGGAAGTAAAAGAAGAGATTCAAGCGTTAAAAGAGAAGCTTGTTAAATATAATCATGAATATTACGTGTTGGATCAACCATCGGTGCCGGATAGTGAGTACGACCGACTGATCCAGCGGCTGATTAAACTTGAAGAAGAGCACCCAGAACTAAAAACAGCGGACTCACCTACGGTGCGTGTCGGCGGAAAAGTGTTGGATGCCTTCATCAAAGTTGACCACCAAACACCGATGTTATCGCTTGGAAACGCGTTTAATGAAGCGGATTTGCGTGCTTTTGATGCGCGAGTAAAAGAGGCCCTTGGAAAAACGGCTGTGCCGTATGTATGTGAACTTAAAATTGATGGTTTAGCTGTCTCATTAACGTATGAAGATGGTCAGTTTACGCTTGGTGCGACGCGCGGCGACGGTTCGACGGGTGAGAACATTACTGAAAACTTAAAAACGATTCGGACGATCCCACTAAAGGTAGACGCAACCGGTCGGTTAGAAGTACGCGGGGAAGCGTTTATGCCAAAAGCCTCTTTCGAGAAGTTAAACGAAGCAAGACTTGAAAATGACGAGGAACCGTTTGCGAATCCGCGTAACGCAGCTGCTGGGTCACTTCGTCAGCTCGACAGTAAGGTGGCGGCTAAGCGGAACTTAGATATTTTTCTTTATGCGGTCGGTGAGGCGCCTGTTGAAAAAGAGGCGCACAGTGCCTACTTAACCTACTTAGAGACACTTGGCTTTAAAACAAATAAAGAACGAGAAGTGTGTCAGTCTATGGATGACGTGATCGACTATATCCATCGGTGGACAACTAAACGTGCGAACCTTTCCTATGAAATTGACGGGATTGTTGTGAAGGTCGATGATATAGCGGCCCAACAACAACTCGGCTTTACCGCAAAAAGTCCGCGCTGGGCCATTGCGTATAAGTTTCCGGCTGAAGAAGTCGTCACCACACTTGAAGATGTAGAGTTTAGTGTGGGCCGGACGGGGATTGTCACACCGACAGCCATTTTAACACCGGTCAAGGTCGCAGGAACAACCGTTAGTCGCGCGTCACTTCACAATGGTGATTACATTGAGGAAAAAGATATTCGCTTAAACGATCACGTGATTATTAAAAAAGCCGGCGACATTATTCCAGAAGTCGTGCGTGTGATTGAAGATGCGCGACCAGCCGATTCTGTACCGTTTCACATGCCAACGCAATGTCCAAGTTGTGACTCAGAACTGGTTCAATTAGAAGGAGAAGTGGCACTGCGCTGTTTGAATCCACAGTGTCCAGCTCAGCTCACTGAAGGTCTCGCCCACTTTGTCTCGCGTCTTGCGATGAATATTGATGGGTTAGGTGAGAAAGTCGTTGAACAACTCTATCATGCCGGTCTTGTGAAAGATGTGAGTGATCTTTATTACTTACAGCGTGACGATGTAATAAACCTCGAGCGCATGGGTGAAAAATCCGTTGATAACCTATTAGCGGCCATTGAGGCGTCAAAAAATAATTCATTGGAGCGATTATTGTTTGGTTTAGGGATTCGTTTTATCGGTTCAAAAGCAGCTAAAACGTTAGCCATCGCTTTTGAAACTATGGATAACTTAAAGCAACAAGACAAAGAAGCGCTGATGGCTGTCGATGAGATTGGCGATAAAATGGCCGATGCCGTCGTTAAGTATTTTAATGAACCTCATGTAGATGTGTTACTGAATAGATTAAAGAACCAAGGCGTGAATATGTCATATACCGGCCCAAAAGCACCGGAAGTTGTGGATGAAACGTTTAATGATAAGACGTTTGTCATTACTGGTACATTAGAAAATTACAAACGTCAAGAACTGAAAGCATTGTTAGAGGCGCGAGGGGCTAAAGTAACTGGCAGTGTGTCGAAAAAGACAGATGTGTTAATTGCTGGTGAAGAAGCAGGATCCAAGTTAGATAAAGCTGAAAAACTCGGCATTACGATTTGGGATGAAACGACATTAACTGACCAATTATGAAAGAGAGGAGGCATTACATGAAACGACTCATATCGATGATTATATTATCTATCGTTGTTGGCTGTGCACCGCAGTATGATGAAAATGATGAAGTAATTGATGAAACGTTGCCAGGTGAGGAACAAGAAACAGCGATTATCCCAAACTATCAAGTCGATGAATCAGATTATCAAGTCTTGTTGCCATATCGTCTAAGTGAATCGCGTGGTGTAACGACGAATCAAATCGCCAATCGGATTGATATCCGGGCGTTTGAAAATGATTTAAGACGTCATTCAACGGATGTGTTTGATCCTGACGATTACTTCTTTCAAGAAGGTCAACAAATTGGACGCAGTGAATTATATAGTTGGCTTGAGCGCTACAGTGAAGCATCACAATATGGACTCAATCCAGCGGTCTCTTACACAGAGGACAGCTCATTGGAAGAGAAACTGGCAGATGAACGAGACAATCCAAAATATTTAACGCATATTTTAGAACAAAACTTTTTAGTCCGAACAGAAGAAGATACCGTAAAGCTCGCAGGTATTTCTTTAGGGATTGCGATGAAATCAGAATATCAATTCCAAACAGAAATTGGTGGTCCATTTTATTATGAAGCCATTTCAAACGAAAAGATGTTGACAGAGGCAAAACGTGTCGCATCAGAAGTTGTGACACGCCTGCGTCAAAAGGATGGTTTAATGGATGTGCCAATAATGGTTGCGATTTATCAAGAAGCAGCGCGTAACAGTTTAGTCCCCGGCCATATGGTTGCTAAAACAGTGGTTGACGCCGGGTCTGGTAATGTGAGCGGTTGGGAATCAATTGAAGAAGAGTACGTGCTATTTCCGTCCGCGCGGGCAAGAGAAGTAGACCCGGATTTATCAGCGATTGTGGCTGACTTCCAAGAAGATATTCGTGAGTTTTTTCCGAATTATGTTGGCTTAGTAGGGGAAGGCTTTTATCAAGGTGATCAATTAAGAAAACTAACATTAGAGATTCCACTCACTTTTCAAGGTCAAGCAGAAATCAATGGTTTTACACAATATGTGTACGGCTTAGTCATGGATAGTTTTCAAACCCATTATGACTTAGAAGTGGTTATTAAGTCAGATCAACAGCAAGAGAGTCTCATTATGCGAGAGCGTGATGCAGAGAAAGCGACCGTCTATATTTATGAATAACGCTAACTTCTGAAATCTTCAGATAATTTGATAGAGTAGTTGCCTAAACTATGAAAAGTTTGCTATTATCATAAGTATGTTTAAATAAAGGGACGTAACATAACCGGAGGTGAATGAAATGACAGACATTTCAAAAGATCAAGTAAGACATGTCGCTCACTTAGCACGTTTAGCGGTAAGTGAAGAAGAAGTCGATAGGATGACAAAACAATTAGGTGATATCATTCATTATGCAGAGTTATTAAATGAACTCGATACAACAGGTGTGGAGCCAACCACACACGTACTCGATTTGAAAAATGTGATGCGTAAAGATGAGCCACGTAAGTGGATCACACGAGAAGACGCACTGAAAAATGCACCAGATCAAAAAGATGGTCAATTTAAAGTACCAACAATTTTAGAGTAGGGGGGATTCACATGACAGTATTTGATTATACGTTAGAACAGCTACAAGCGAAGCTACATAGTAAGGAAGTGACGGTAACAGACCTTGTACAAGCATCTTTTGACCGCATCGATGAAGTAGAAGATGAAGTCAAATCATTTCTAACATTAAATAAAGAACAAGCGTTAGAAAAAGCGAAGCAATTAGATGAAAATATGCCCGAAAAAACAAATCCGTTATATGGTATCCCAGCTGGGATTAAAGATAACATTGTCACAAAGGGCCTAAGAACAACGTGCGCGAGTCAATTTTTGAGTAATTTTGATGATCCGTTATATGATGCAACTGTTATGGAGAAGTTAAATAAAGAACAAGCAGTTGTCATTGGCAAGTTAAACATGGATGAATTTGCGATGGGTTCAACAACGGAGAATTCAGGTTATTACGATACACGTAACCCATGGAACACGGATTATGTCCCAGGCGGGTCAAGTGGTGGTTCAGCTGCCTCTGTTGCTGCAGGTGAAGTGTTTTATTCACTTGGTTCAGATACCGGCGGTTCGATTCGTCAACCGGCGTCATTTTGTGGGGTTGTTGGATTAAAGCCGACGTATGGCTTAGTATCCCGTTTTGGTCTTGTTGCGTTTGCCTCATCCCTTGATCAAATCGGACCACTCACACGAACAGTAGAAGATAATGCGTATGTCTTACAAGCGATTGCTGGCCATGACAACATGGATTCAACGTCAGCAAATGTGGACGTTCCTAACTACCATGACGCGCTTAAAGACGGTGTGAAGGGTCTTAAAATTGCTGTGCCAAAAGAATATTTATCAAGTCAAGAAGGCATTCAACCAGAAGTGCGAGAAAAAGTTGAAGCAGCCCTTGAGGTATTTAAATCATTAGGCGCAACGGTTGATGAAGTATCATTGCCACACTCGAAATATGCTGTTGCTGCTTATTACTTACTCGCTTCATCTGAAGCAAGTGCCAACCTTGCCCGCTTTGATGGGATTCGTTATGGTCAGCGTGCAGAAAATGCGGAGAACTTAATTGATCTCTTTAAAAAATCACGTAGCGAAGGTTTTGGCGATGAAGTGAAACGTCGTATTATGCTTGGGACATTCGCACTAAGTTCAGGTTACTATGATGCGTACTATAAAAAGGCTCAACAAGTGCGGACATTAATCAAACAAGACTTTGACAAAGTCTTTGAAGACTATGATGTGATCATTGGACCAACATCACCAACACCAGCCTATAAGATTGGTGAAAAAATTGATGATCCACTCACTATGTATGCTGATGATGTCTTAACGATTCCGGTTAACCTTGCGGGTGTACCAGGTATGTCGCTTCCATGTGGTTTCAGTAAAGACAATCATTTACCGATTGGGTTACAAATCATTGCGAAGCACTTTGATGAGAAAACGATTTACCGTGCAGCCTATGCCTATGAACAAGCAACGGAACATCATAAAGAACGCCCAAATTTGGGAGGTGCAAAATAAATGAACTTTGAAACAATTATCGGACTAGAAGTCCACGTAGAATTAAAAACAGATTCTAAAATCTTTAGCCCAAGTTTTAACCACTTTGGTGCTGAACCGAACGAAAATATTAGCCCGATTGATTTAGGCTATCCAGGTGTGTTACCTGTCTTGAACGAAGAAGCTGTAAATTTTGCGATGAAAGCCGCGATGGCTTTAAATTGTGAGATTGCAACAGATACAAAATTTGACCGTAAAAACTATTTCTATCCTGATAACCCAAAAGCGTATCAAATTTCACAATTTGACCAACCGATTGGGGAGAATGGTTACATTGATATCGAAGTGGACGGTAAAACTAAACGGATTGGTATTACGCGTCTGCACTTAGAAGAAGATGCTGGTAAACTGTCGCACACGGATGAAGGGTATTCTCTTGTTGACTTTAACCGTCAAGGGACGCCACTCGTTGAGATCGTATCGGAACCAGATCTACGCTCACCAGCAGAAGCGTATGCGTATTTAGAAAAGTTAAAGAATATTATTCAATATACTGGCGTCTCTGACTGTAAGATGGAGGAGGGATCCCTTCGTTGTGATGCAAATATTTCCCTTCGTCCAATCGGACAGGATGAATTTGGCGTAAAAGCAGAACTTAAAAACTTAAACTCCTTCTCATTTGTTCAAAAAGGGCTTGAATTTGAAGAGAAGCGCCAACAAAAAGTGTTGATGTCAGGTGGCGAAATTCTTCAAGAGACCCGTCGTTATGATGAACAAACAAAAGAGACGATTCTGATGCGGGTTAAAGAAGGATCAGATGATTACCGTTACTTCCCAGAACCAGATCTTGTGCCGCTTTACATTGATGACGCTTGGAAAGAACGGATTCGTGCAGAAATTCCTGAGTTACCAGATGCACGTAAAAAGCGTTACGTCGAAGACTTAAACTTACCAGCCTACGATGCGATGGTTCTCACACAAACGAAAGAAATGTCTGATTTCTTTGAAGCAGCGATTAAAACAGGGGCCGATGTGAAACAAGCGTCGAACTGGTTAATGGGTGAAGTGTCAGCTTACCTTAACAAGGAACAAAAAGAACTGCATGATCTACCAATGACACCAGAAGCGCTTGCGCGCATGATTACGTTGATTGAAGACGGCACGATTTCATCTAAGATGGCGAAGAAAGTCTTCAGTGAACTCGTTCAAAATGGTGGTAACCCAGATGAGATCGTCAAAGCTAAAGGCTTAGTTCAAATTTCAGATGAAGGTCAACTAACAGACATTATTACCGCGATCTTAGACCAGAATGAACAATCGATTATCGATTTCAAAAATGGTAAAGATAAAGCGATTGGTTTCTTAGTCGGTCAAGTAATGAAACAGACTAAAGGTCAAGCAAACCCACCAATGGTAAATAAAATCTTGATGCAAGAGATTAATAAACGATAAACACGAAAACATAAAGAAATACTTATCGACAAAAGGCTATCAATCACTTATTGATAGCCTTTTGATGTGAAAAGTGATATGATTTTGACGTGATACTTATAAAAATGAAACATATATATAGATAGAAGGAGTAAGGGGGATAATCATGAAGCGTGCACGAATTATTTATAATCCAACATCAGGAAGAGAAGGGTTTAAACAAAAGCTTCCCGATGTCTTAGTGACTTTTGAACAAGCAGGATTTATTACATCTGCCCATCAAACAACCGCAAAAGGTGATGCGACAACGGCGGCGCGATTTGCCTGTGAAGAACGTTATGATTTAATTATTGCGGTTGGTGGCGATGGCACGATTAATGAAGTCATCTCTGGCATGGCCGAACAACCGCATCGACCAACGCTTGGGATTATCCCTGCAGGTACTACGAATGATTTTGCGCGGGCATTAAAAATTCCGCGTCAAATTGATAAAGCCGTCCAAAGTATTTTAAATGGGACAAAAGAAGCACTGGATATTGGTAAGGTTAACGATCACTATTTCATTAACATTGCCGGTGGAGGAAAGATTACCGAAGTGTCATATGAAGTGCCAAGTAAGTTAAAAACTGTTCTCGGTCAGCTTGCTTATGTGATTAAAGGTGTTGAAATGTTGCCGCGACTCCGTCCGATTCGTACGCGGATTGAATATGACGGTAAAGTAATGGAAGAGGATATTATGTTATTTTTAATTGCGAATTCGAATTCGGTAGGGGGCTTTGAAAAGTTAGCACCCGATGCCCGAATGAATGATGGGGTCTTTGATTTATTTGTCTTAAAGAAATCGAATGTGGCTGAATTTATTCGCGTGATTTCTGATGCACTTAGAGGCCAACATGTCTCTAATAAAAATGTTTTTCATGCGACGGCGAGTGAAATTAAAGTCACGACAGACGAAACAATGCAACTCAATGTGGATGGTGAGTTCGGGGGATTATTACCAGGGCATTTTATTAATTTAAAAGAGCATATCACCTGCATCTTACCGACAGATGAACAAAAAGAAGCGGATGAAAAGAAACAGATTCTCGAATCGATTGAGTTTCCAGAGGATGCATCCGAGTAAGGTTAGAAAAGATTCCTTCTTTAAGGAGTCTTTTTGTATTTCCCGGGAAATACTGTCGAATGTAGGACTTTTAAAAATAGTGAGATTCTGCTACACTTACAACAGCAAATGAAGATAAAGGACGTTGAAAATAATGAGTAAGCACGCACCTGTAAAGAAAAATCAAACGATTACGTTAAGTTTTGAAGATATGACCCATGAAGGGAATGGGGTAGGGAAATTAGACGGTTATCCCGTCTTTGTCCCGAATACGTTACCTGGGGAAGAGGCTGACGTTAAGATCATATTCGTGAAGAAAAACTTCGCGATTGGTAAATTAGTTGAACTAAAAAAAGAAAGCCCTCACCGAGTAGAACCACCATGTGCGGTCTATCATCAGTGCGGGGGATGTCAGCTGCAGCATATGGATTACGAGATGCAGCTTGAGATGAAGCGCCAACAAGTCGAGAATGTCTTTAAAAAGATTGCCCATATTACCGATGTTGAAGTCAAACCAACACTCGGGATGGAAGACCCTTGGCGTTATCGTAATAAAGTTCAAATTCCTGTCGGTGAGAAAAATGGCGAATTAATCACTGGTTTTTACCGAAAGAAAAGCCATGAAATTATTGACGGCATGGAGACGTGTATCATTACCGATGAAGTGAATGATACCGTTGTTGAAAAAGTAAGAGCGATCGCAAGTTCACTCGGTATCCGGGCATATGACGAAAAGATTCATAAAGGCACCTTGCGTCACATTGTTGTCAGACGCGGAAAACAAACGGGTCAATTAATGTTAGTACTCGTCACAAGAACGAAAACATTGCCACATAAACAAGCGTTGCTTGACGAGATTATCAAAGCTTTCCCGAAAATTGATTCAATCATCCAAAATGTGAATAGTCAGCGGACGAATGTGATTTTAGGTAAAGAAACAATCACGTTGTATGGGTCAGATTATATTTATGACACGATTGGTGATGTGAAGTTTGCCATTTCAGCTAAGTCATTTTATCAAGTGAATCCAGATCAAACGAAAGTCTTGTATGACCAAGCACTCGCCTTTGCTGGACTGACTGGTAAAGAAACGGTCATTGATGCGTATTGTGGTATTGGGACGATTTCACTCTTTTTAGCCCAACAAGCAAAACAGGTCTACGGTGTAGAAATTGTGCCAGAAGCCATTGATGATGCGAAGAAAAATGCTGAACTTAATAATATTACCAATGCCGAATTTGTCGTCGGTGAAGCAGAAAAAGTCATGCCTTGGTGGACGGCTCAAGGATTAAGACCTGACGTGATTGTCGTTGATCCCCCGCGTAAAGGTTGTGATGAAGCCTTACTAAAAGCCATGATTGATATGGGACCTAAACGGATTGTTTATGTTTCATGTAACCCGGCTACATTAGCGCGTGATGTCAAAATGTTAGCCGATCATTATGACGTGAAACAGATTCAACCGGTAGACATGTTTCCGCAAACGAGTCATGTGGAGTGTGTGGCGTTGATGTCTAGGGTGGATGGATAAGAAGAATTGAAGTATTGATGGAATAAGGTTTGTAGGGTTTCGCTTAAGTTTATTTTATGTGAATAAACGGGCGGAACCCTTTTTGTTATTGGCTTTAGAAGCACTGAAATTCTAGGTTGAGTTGATAGAATGACTTTTTGGTAGGGGAGTTGATAGGTTAGATGTAAGGTGTAAAATGTGCTATATTTAGACTAATCATATAGTCGGAAAACACGTAGAATATAATTAGTCTAAATGAATATGAAATGTAAGTGCCAGGAGGTAAGGAGATGTCAAATCAGCGCAAGGTACATTTTATTCCGCCCAAACCTATTAAACGCGAAAAACGAGTGGGAATTTATTGTCGTGTAAGTTCAAACAGTATGGAACAATTAAATAGTTTAACAACACAAGTATCGGCCTTAACTAGATTAACAGCGTCTACCACCCCCTAATTGGTTACTTGTGGATACATACATAGATATTGCATCCGGAAAAGCAAAGTCCAACCGCAAAGCATTTAATCGTCTGATAAAAGATTGTGAGGAAAAAAATATAGAAATTATTATAACGAAAAATATTAGTCGATTTGGTAGAGATACGGTTGAAGTACTTGAAGGGTTGAACAAATTAAGAGAACTGGGATTTCGTGTTATTTTTGAACAAGAAGGATTAGATACAGCGGATACGGATAGTGCCTTGATGATTTCCATTATCGAATCCATTGCCCAAGCTGAAAATGAATCTCGAAGTGAAAACATTAAATGGGGATATAAACCTCATGCCGCCCAAAGAACTTCTAAACTATATAATAGGAAATGCTATGGCTATGAAAATGATGAAGATGGTTTATTGATTATAAAGGATGAAGAAGCTATAAATGTTCGGTTAATTTTTAATTTATATTTACGTGGCCTTAGCATTATTGCTATAAAAAGAGAATTAGAGAGACTAGGAATAAAAACACCGACTGGAAAAGAAAAGTGGAGTAAAAGAACGATTGATGTCATGCTGAGCAATGAAAAGTACATAGGTGTAGTTAGGTTACTAAATACGGGAGAACATCAAGAACATTATGTATCCGAAAATAATCATCCAGCAATCATTTCAAAGGGAAAATTTGAAGCGGTACAGGTAGAAAAGAAAAATAGAAGTAATGTTGTGAAAACTGAAGATGGCCTAAAAAGAAAGGGTAGGAAGTATAGTTCGAACAGAAAAAGTGTTGATGTAAAAAACAGTTAGAAACAGGAGACTATAATATGAATGAATATTTTAAAAATGATGTAAATACACCTAATCCCGGATCAAGAGAAAGTTCTGTTCATTATAGTAATGTTAGGTTCAAAAAGGCAAAGAAACAGGCCGAATTAAATCCATTCCCAATTGATAAGGTTATTGAATATATAAATGATTTTTTAAATGATATAGGTGTGAAAAAAGTGAGTTCACCTATGGTAGGTGCAACAAGTATTGATTATGATTCAATAAAAATCACTAATAATCTAAATGATGTACGTGATATTGTATGGCTTAAATTTACAAAGGATGGGTATATTGGTGTTGTTGCAGTGAGTAATGATATAAACTTTGATACTCCTAGGTCAGAAGAAGATTATAATAAAAAAATTAAAGTTTTTAATAATTGGAGTAAACAATATGAATATAGATTTGATATGGCATAATTGAAATGTAGTTTACGGCAGTTAATTCATGTTGGTCAAATTCGGCCCAAAAATATACAAAAAACCACTTGCCAACACTCAAAAATAACTTTAAACTCCTCGTTAGACCAATAACGTTTGACAGGAGGATATTTAGGAGATGTTAGCAGTGGCTGAAGTAAATTATATCAGATATGAAGTGAATCAAAAAGGTGAAAGTTATGCGAGTGTTAGTCGGAAGACAGGTATTGATGCTCGTACAGTAAAAAAATATGCCAATCAAGAAGACTTTGAAGTTAAAAAACCCCAGTGCCGAAAGGCACCTGTCATGGATCCAGTAAAACCGATTCTTGATGAATGGTTGAATGAGGATTCTAAAAAGAAACGGAAATATCGCCGCACGGCGAAACGTTTATTTCAACAGCTTGTGGAAGATCATGATTTTAAAGGGTCTGAAAGAAGTGTTCGTCAGTATGTTTCTAAACGAAAAAAAGAATTAAAAACAATGGTTGATCAAGCTGCTTTACCTTTAGAATCTATCCCGGGGACAGCCCAAGTGGATTTCGGAACGGCTCCTTTTGTTTATCAATCAGAATCGATGGAGTTACCTTATTTGGTAATGTCGTTTCCTTTCAGTAATACTTTTTATTTTCAGGTTTTCCCTTCGGAAAATGCGGAGTGTTTACTCGAAGGGTTACAACGTATGTTTCATCATATGGGTGGGGTTCCAAGAACCATTCGATTTGATAATTTTAGACCGGCAGTAAAAAAGATATTAGGCAAAGGAGAGCGAAAGCTCACGGATGTGTTTGAACGCTTTGTGGGGCATTATGGCTTTCATTATGAGTTTTGTAATCCAGGTAAGGGGAACGAAAAAGGCCATGTCGAAGCGATGGTGAAGTATGTAAGGAATAATTTCTTATTACCGGAATGTCATATTGAAGATTTAGATCAATTTAATGAAACGTTATGGCAAAAAGCTGAGGATGATCGTGATCGTTCTCATTACAAAAAAGATGCGCCAATAGATACGCTCTATCAAGAGGATTGCGCACAATGGCTTCTCCTTCCGGAGAAATCATTTGATTGTGTACGTTATGAAGTAGTTAAAGCTGATAAATATGGTTTTATTACTGTGGATAAAAAGCAATACTCAAGTTCGCCTCGATTCGCCGGGGATAAGTTAACCGTTGCAATCACATATAATTCAGTGATTGTTTTAAATGAGCAACACGAAGCTGTGGTTCATCATTCGAGACTCTATGGTGTTAGACGAAAATCAATGGTCTGGCAACCCTATCTTGATTTATTATCTCGACGACCACGAGCGATTAAGTACACCAGTATCTATGATCATTTCCCAGAAGAATGGACGCGATATTTAAAAGCTTGTACAGAAGATGAGCAAAAAGAAGCATTAAGATTATTAGGTACGTTACTTAAAAATGATGATTTCACGCTACTGAATCAGGCACTCAATGATGTATCAGCACAAGGACACCCAAGTGTTGACCAAATTAAACATCGATTCTATTCACTCATTAATAATCAAGAAGATTATTCAACATACACGCCTCAAATGTCTTTACCTGATATGCCTGATATCACAAGAGGGCTTGAACATTACGATGCCCTC
>NZ_FPAI01000047.1 GCF_900116255.1 Halolactibacillus miurensis | reverse complement strand
TCACACCTGTTCCCATGCCGAACACAGTAGTTAAGCTCTTCAGCGCCGATGGTAGTTGGGCTTAAGCCCCGCGAGAGTAGGACGTCGCTAAGCAAATGGAAACTTCAAGATTAAATTCTTGAAGTTTTTTTGTGTTTTCTATTAAAAAACTCTTTACAATTAACACGGTGGTTAATCGTAAAGAGATCGAATTAAAAACTAAGCCAAGCCGCGTTTTGACCGGCATTATGTCCAGTCACGAGTGCTGCTGTAATATTGTAGCCACCAGTATAGCCATGGATATCGAGAATCTCACCAGAGAAAAATAACCGTGGCATCAGTTTTGACTCAAGTGTCGTTGGATTAACTTCCTTAATAGACACGCCACCACCTGTCACAAAGGCCTTTTCAAGTGGTAAAGAACCAATTGCTTTTAGTTCAAAGTGTTTCACGTCATGGATGAAAAGACGCAATTGTTCATTGGAAATATTGGCTCCTTTTAAATCTAAATCAATCGCATTTTTTTCTAAAATAAAGTGCAGGTACCGTTCTGGCATCAAACCTTTTAAAATAGTTTTGATGGCTTTTTTAGGGGAGTCCGTAATCCTTTTGGTCAGTTCATCAAAAAGTTGCTCTTCTGTTTCAGTAGGTAAAGCATCAATGAATAATGAGACGTGTTTTTGTCCTTGCTTTAATAATTTCACCACATATTGTGAACAGCGAAGAACAGCGGGGCCAGAAAAGCCAAAATGCGTAAACAACATGTCCATTTGGTGGGTCACCACATGTTTTCCGCTAGCATCTTTCACCGTTAAAGCAACATCGCGCAAAGCAAGACCTTGTAACGTTTTATTTTTAATAAAGGATTGATTGGATAAAAGAGGCACTTCGGTAGGATAAAGATCGGTGATCGTGTGTCCCGCTTTTTTAGCCCACGGGTAGCCATCTCCTGTAGAGCCCGTGTGTGGAACCGCTTTTCCACCAACCGCGACTACGACAGATTTCGTGGTAATTTTCCGACCATCTTCTAAGATGATAGTATGGGTATCCTCACCGTAATCAATGGCGGTAACTTTTGTTTCCGTCATGACTTTTACTCCTTGCTTTGCCAGTTGATTAATTAATGCGTTCACGACATCTTTCGACTGATTGCTGACAGGAAACATCCGGCCATGGTCTTCTTCTTTAAGTTCTACTCCTAAATCAGTGAAAAATTGAATAATATCTTCATTATCAAAGACAGAAAAAGCACTATATAAAAACCGCCCATTTCCAGGAATATGTTTGATAATTTCATCTTTAGGTAGGCGGCTAGTAACATTGCAGCGCCCACCACCAGAAATCGCCAACTTTTTACCAAGTTTCTTTCCTTTCTCAATTAAAATGGTGTCAACCCCTTGCTCACTAGCCGCAATGGCTGCCATCAATCCACTCGGGCCACCACCTATAACAACTACATTTGTCTTCATATTTAAACCTCCGTTATAGTTAAATCAAGTCACAGATCCTCAAACGATTATTTTTGTGCAATGAAAAACGTGCGCCTATGAGACGTCACGTCAAAAAGTTTGTTTATGACCAATGGTCTTATTCTATCAAACCCTACGTAAAAAAACTAGTAACTAAGTGTTTGATTATAGGTTTACTTTTTTGATATAGTTATCACCTGTTTTGTGATAAAATATGTATGTATGTCAAATGACTGATGAATTTTTTAAAGAATAGGTGAAAATATGTCGAAGAATACGATGTTACGGGGAACTTTATTGTTAACGGGTGCCTCGTTTATTTCAAAGCTATTAGGAATGCTTTATACGATCCCGTTTGAAAGCTTAGTCGGTGCAACTGGGGGAAAACTATATGGATTAGCTTACGGTCCTTATACCATCTTTATAAGTCTGTCAACGGTAGGAATTCCTTTAGCCGTGTCAAAATTTGTTGCGAAGTACAATTCATTGGGGGATTATAAAACAAGCAGACGCATGTATAATATGGCCTTACGACTCATGTTTGTCACAGGTATTGTGGCTTTTTTACTCCTCTTTTTTGGTGCTAACCTGTTAGCCAAGATTTATATTCCAGATAATGCTGAAGGCATTACGGTCGATGATGTTGCCATGGTGATTAAGATGGTCAGTTTTGCGCTCCTTATTATTCCATCGATGAGTATTACGCGAGGCTTTTTTCAAGGCTTCCAGTCCATGGGTCCAACAGCTATCTCACAAGTGATTGAACAAATCGTTCGCATTGCTTTTTTACTCATCAGTGTTTATATGGTTCTCAATGTTTTTGATGGAACGACGGTGACAGCAGTTGGGTTTGCAACGTTCTCCGCCTTTATTGGTGCGCTTGCCAGCTTGTTTGTATTAATACTGTACTGGAACAAAAGAAAGCATCACTTAAACCACTACATTGAACAACAGCGGGTAAGACCAGTGAAGTTATCAAATAAAGAACTCTTTATTGAACTGTTTCAATATGCAGGCCCGTTTGTTTTTGTGGGGCTGGCCATTCCGTTGTATCAACAAATTGATGCGATTACGTTCTCGCGTACGTTACTAGATGCAGGCCTAACACAATTAGAAGTGGACAATGCTTTTTCAAACATTAATTTATACGGACATAAATTAATTATGATTCCGATTACGTTAGCAACAGGCATGTCCCTATCAAGCTTACCAACACTGACAAAATCATTTGTTGAAAACAATCGCCCGCGATTATATCAACAAATTAATCAGTCACTTCAGGTGATTATGTTGCTTATTTTACCAGCAGTCGTAGGGATGAGCTTATTATCGAATCAAATTTGGGGCGCCTTTTATGGTATCAACGATTTCATAACATTTAATGGTGAAATCCTTGGTTGGTATGCGCCGGTCGCGTTATTTTTCGCGCTATTTACTGTGACATCATCGATTTTACAGAGTATCAATCAGCAACGGTTTGCGCTCTATAGCCTAGGGATTGGCCTAGTGTTAAAAGCTGTCTTAAACATTCCATTGATGATGGCTTTCGGACCAGTAGGGGCAGTTATTTCTACGTGGATCGCTTCTTTAGGTACAGTCATCAGTAATTTATTCAGAATTCGACGGGCGATTGCGTTCCCATTAAAAGCTTTACTGAAACGTTCCAGTCTTATGTTGATTTTTGCTGGGTTTATGTCGATGGCTGTTCTAGCTGTACAATTCGTTATGTCACAATGGGTTAACTATACCGATGGGCGTTTAAGCAGCATCTTGATTTTAATACCAGCGGTCACAGTAGGGGCCTATATTTATCTGTGGTTCAGTTATCGCTCGACATTGTTAGAGCGTGTGATGGGTGAGCGGATTAAGAGATTAGAACGCTTTTTCTAATATGATGGATGTATAACAAATATAAATATATAAATATTGAATCAACGAAGGAGTCACACATGCGAATTGATAAGTTATTAGCCAACTCAGGCTATGGTTCACGAAAAGAAGTAAAACAATTACTCAAAAAAGGACAAGTGACGGTGAATGGTTTGGAGGTTAAACAACCAAAAGAACATGTGGATCCGACACTTGATGCAGTGGAAGTGTTAGGTGAAAAACTACAATACCAAGAATTTGTCTATTTTATGTTAAATAAACCACCTGGTGTCGTTAGCGCAACAGAAGATACGCGTGATGAGACGGTAATTGATTTATTGGAATTAGCGGACCAAGTAAGGTCACCCTTTCCTGTCGGCCGTCTAGATAAGGATACCGAAGGTTTACTGTTATTAACGAATGATGGTAAACTTGCGCATCAATTACTGTCACCGAAAAAAGATGTTGGTAAACGATACTATGCGACCGTCGCAGGTTACGTTACTGAATCCGACATCGTCGCCTTTAAACATGGCGTGACATTAGATGATGGCTATCAGACGAAGCCTGCTGAATTGACCATTCTTAATAGTAGCGAGACATCAGAAATTGAACTAGTTATTTCAGAAGGGAAATTTCATCAAGTGAAGCGCATGTTCGAAGCTGTTGGTAAACAAGTGACCTATTTAAAGCGATTAAAGATGGGCGAATTAGAACTAGATCCTTCGCTTGAATTAGGGGAATATCGTGAGTTAACAGAGGAAGAACTATCTTATTTAAGAGGTCTAAAATAAGACAAAAAAATAAGCTGCCAAGTTAGACAGCGTGTTACGCAGTATAATGTTGTGGCGATTAAGAGATCTTCACTTTCTTTTTCGTCACATCCCATTGTCCCTTATGCGGACTCTGGACCAGACCGTTATAGCTTAAAACGTGTAAATCACGTTGCGCTGTCCGGTCAGTAATCTCAAACTCATTGGCAATCTCTGTCGTTGAAACGGGTCCGTTCTCTTTAATAAAAAGATAGACGGCTTTTACGCGAGTTAGCATCCGGTTTGTAGATTGACTCAAAAAACCACTCCCTATATCAAATTAATGAATCCTGTGGTGTTCTTAATCTCTTTTAACTATATTTTACACCGTTTTTAATAAAAATTCTACACTTTCAATGAAAATTAATGATTTCTTAATAGAAGAAGAGGTGGGTATATGACGCATTATTTCTTAGCCCTTCGATTTAATAAGAAAACACATGACAGGATTCATCAAGTAAGTCAATATGTGAAAGAAATAATCATAGAAGACAGTTATAAAAGATGGGTGGATTATGTTGATTATCATTTAACGTTACATTTCTTTGGTCCACTAGAAGACAAAGAAGCAGTGATGAACATAATGAAACGATTAGCTATTCCACCGCTATCATTAACCTTTTCTCATATTAATGGTTTTGGTCAATCGGGCGGTTACAGAGTTCTTTACTTAGAGCCAAAAGAAACGGATGTCCTACGCAATTTATATGAGTCGATCCAAGAAGAATTAAGCTTAAAAGGATTTCCAACAGCACAACGGCCATTTCGTCCACACGTCACCTTAGCAAAAAAGTGTCAAACACCGTGGAATAAAGAAAATGTTTTGTCACGTATCAATCGGACGTTAATGGCTACTTCCTTCCCGATTGATGTAAGACCTATCAGTGTGGCCTTATATAAAATAGAACCAAACAAGATACCGACCTATAGGGTTGTTTATGACATACCGATTAGATAGTGCCGTTTTAGCGAGAGGAGTGTGACAATGGCTCAATTAATCAAATTAGAAAATTATATATCACGATATGAACAAGATCCCTTTCATTATCCAAGTCAATATATTCGCTTGAAACAAGAGCAATGGCAACAGTTACGACAGGCATTTGAAAATCCTAAAGTACCTGAACAGATTGAAGAAGTAAAAGAGCCAACGTCATTTTTTAATCAGTGGCGTAAAAGAAAAAAGGAAACGGATGAAACGGACATTGAGGATGAACCGCTTCATGCTTTACCACAAACAGAAGATCAATTAAAAGTCTATTACTTAAATCAGCTCTATCAATTTCAATTAAAATGGGCATCATCAACCATTACCCAAATGTCGTTTATTGATCGTGTCTACGAAGATGATTTAGTACTGAAATATTTATTGCAGCGGTTTCCAGATACGTATTTAGTGATGTATCATCCCATCTTTCGTTTAAAAAAAGCGGAAGTTGAAGCAGATATTATCGTTGTTACGCCGTTTGATATTTATATCATTAAATTAGTAGAGTTTTCTTCAGAGACAAAAATTATCGCAGGTGATGATCGCCAATGGCAAAAAGAAGAACGGTCTGTTAGAAGCAACTTTATAAGCCCATTATTATCATTAAAACGAACGGATAAGATTGTGAAAAGTATTTTAAAATATAAAGAAGTCGATATGCCTGTGACGAAAATGGTGCTCTCAAGAAGTAATGCCATTGACTACCATTTAGAGCCGTTTCAAACGGTCTATATTGATAAAGAGCAACATGAGGCATGGTTATTGAAGCAACGCCAACTAAAGACAACATTAAAGCATAAACAACTAAAAGCAATCGGTGCCCTTTTATCTTTTAGTGATACGGTTAGTTTTAATCGTCCGGAATGGCAAAGGGAAGAGACAGACCAGTTCAACTGGGAATAAATAACGCTTGATTTTTACCCCCTCAATAGGTTAATCTAGGTATAGTGTTTTCTTAAATAAAATGGCTATTTGACGCTATTTTTGTCAAATGAAGTGAAAGGAGTATGCATTGTGCAGTATATGTTAGGCGATGAATGGACAATTGAATCTGCAGGTGGAGCAACGGGTGAAGCTTATTTTGCTCAGTCAGAGAATAAACGGTTATTCTTGAAAAGAAATTCTTCACCATTTTTAGCCGTGTTATCTGCGCAAGGTATTGTTCCTAAACTTGTTTGGACAAAGCGTTTAGAAAATGGTGACGTCATCACTGCCCAAGAATGGTTAGATGGCAGTGAGTTAAATCCAGAGGTGCTACAACATCCAAAGGTGGCTGAATTATTAGGTCGCATTCATCATTCAACCGAACTACTTGATATGTTGACCCGTATGGGCAAAAAAGCAATGAATCCGATGGAATTATTCCGAGAATTGAAGCAAATGATGCTGTCGCAATCATCCGGTCATACCAAATATCTCGTTATTAAGCGAGCGATTCAATTTATGGATGCTCATTTAAATCAAGTCATTGGTGTGAAACCAGTTGTCTGTCACTGTGATTTAAATCATAATAATTGGTTATTTACTGATAAAGGTGAATTATATTTGATTGATTGGGATAATGCTGAAATAGGTGATCCAGCTATTGATTTAGGCATGTTATTCCAACGCTATATCCCTGAACCAGAGTGGGATACGTGGCTTCATCACTATGGTGTGACAGAAGACCAGAATTTAGCTATTCGGATGCATTGGTATATGTTATATGAAGCTATTATCGATTTTCATCAATTACAAACCGTTGAAGATGCAATGGTAAAAGAACAAGAAATTAACGATATATTAACACGCGCAATGCGTTTAGTAAGAGAAAGGTGAGACTCACTCATGCGAGCAAGACATAAACCATGGGCTGATGATTATTTACAGGAACATCCTGAGTACGTCATCTTAAACCCATTAGATAAAAAAGGCAAGTGGCGTGACGTGTTTGGCAATGACCAACCCATTCATTTAGAAATTGGGGCAGGCAAAGGTCGCTTTGTGATGGGTATGGCGAAACAACACCCCGATATTAACTTTATTGCGATTGAACTTGCTAAAAGTATTATTGTCAGTGCGGTAGAAAAGGCAGTGGAAGAACAACCGAAAAATGTTAAATTGCTAAATTTTGATGCAAGTGATTTACGCGATTTGTTTGAAGATCATGAAATCGATCAAATTTATTTAAATTTTTCTGATCCATGGCCGAAAAATCGCCACGAAAAAAGACGACTCACTTATCATACCTTCTTAACTCAGTACCAACAGGTATTAAAATCTGATAGTAAACTTGTATTTAAAACGGATAATCGTGGTTTATTTGAATACAGTTTAATGAGTTTTTCACACTTTAATATGCTGATTGATGATGTGAGTTTAGACTTACATGAAGACAACGATCCGCTTAATGTGATGACAGAATATGAGGAGAAGTTCTCAAAGCGTGGTCATCCTATCTACCGAGTAGAAGCATCTTTTAAATCATAACAACGACAGAGAAAAGTATATGTCTAACAGCATGTGCTTTTTTTCTTTTTCAAGAAAAAAGCCTACGGTCATTGACCGTAGGCTTTAGTGTTTAATTAGTAATTTTTGTGTCAACAATCACACCTGTATAAGCATCAACATAGAACTCATACTGTGTATGTACATCATTTTCCGTACGGGTAATACCCCCGCGATAAACGGTATAGTTTAAACCGTGTAATGCTAATGTTTCAGTTTTCATATAAATCCATGAACCGCTGACAGGTCCTGCTTCCTTAAAACGTTCTTTTGCACGTTTAAGCGCATGCTCAGGCTTAATCGGCATGGCATCTAACTGACTTTTAATTGTGTAACCTAACAGTGTACCAACGCCAAGTGCAAAGAGTATTTTTTTACATTGCTTCATGAACAATCACCTCAACTTTTTAGTCTCATTGACAGTATAACCTATTTTTAGCTGTTTGAAAAATGGAATCTAATATTTTCGTTATTGTTTTACAGGGATGCAAATGTCTCTGTCTTAGAGATGTTAATCCTAAGACGTTGGTTCTACTTCTAGACCTAGCAAATTCACTTCAAATTCGGTACAATAGAAAAGGAAATGAAAATTGGGAGGTCTAGACGATTGAATAAAGAGACATTAGACATGTTTAAAACATTAACAGAATTACCTGGTGCGCCTGGTGACGAATCGCGTGTACGCGCGTATATGAAAGAAGAGTTAAGTAAGTATAGTGATAAACTTATTTATGACAAATTAGGTGGCGTTTTTGGTGTAAAACACGGGAATGGACCTAAAGTGATGGTGGCGGGTCATATGGATGAAGTAGGTTTTATGGTCACTCAAATCACGAAAAACGGGATGATTCGTTTTCAGCCATTAGGTGGTTGGTGGAATCAAGTTATGCTTGCCCAACGCGTTCAAGTTATAACAGACAACGGTCCGGTCATCGGTGTGATTGGTTCGATTCCTCCACATAATTTAACGCCAGAACAGCGTCAGAAGCCAATGGAAATGAAAAACATGCTGATTGATATTGGAGCGGATGATGAAGCTGATGCGAAAAACATCGGAATTAAGCCAGGCCAATCAATCTTACCAGTCATGCCATTTACCCCGATGGCAAATGAGAAAAAAATCTTAGCAAAGGCTTGGGACAATCGTTATGGTTGTGGCCTCGCGATTGACTTATTAAAAGAATTAAAAAATGATACGTTACCAAATACACTCTATTCTGGTGCAACTGTTCAAGAAGAAGTTGGGTTAAGGGGAGCGCAAGTAGCGGCCAATATGATTGACCCAGATATTTTTTATGCCTTAGATGCATCTCCAGCGAATGATATGTCTGGTGATGATAAGGAATTTGGCCAATTAGGTAAGGGTGCGCTGCTACGTATCTTTGATAAGAGCATGATCACGCATCACGGATTGCGCGACTTTGTATTAGATACAGCTGAATCCAATGATATTCCGTACCAATATTTTATTTCACAAGGTGGAACGGATGCTGGACGGGTACATTTAGCTAATAAAGGTGTTCCATCAGCTGTTGTGGGTATTTGCTCACGTTATATTCATACGCATGGATCGATTATTCATGTAGATGATTATGCAGCAGCGAAAGAACTGATTACAACATTAGTGAAAAACACGGATCAAACAACGATTGATACGTTGACAACGTACTAATCTTAAAAGAGTAGGGGCTCCTACTCTTTTTGCTTGATATAAAAAATGTGAAAATGAGGAATGATCGTATGGAAATCGTATTAGGTTCAAAAAATAAAGCCAAGCAACAAGCCGTAATGGAAGTATTTAAGGACGCCGTCATTCATACAACGGATGCGCCTTCTGATGTGAGCGCTCAACCTTTTTCAGACCAGGAAACGCTGACAGGCGCCATTAACCGGTCTATTTTTTCTCGTAACACGCTTGAACATGGGATTGGCATTGGCTTAGAAGGTGGAATAATGGAGATAAAAGGACAACTCTATTTAACAAATTGGGGCGCTTTAACTGATGAAACACATCAGATTTATGTCGCAAGTGGGGCGCGGGTGCCGATTCCCTCACCCATAGCTGATGCTTTAAAACCAGGGATTGAATTAGGTGATGTCATGGAAAAATATACTCAAGATCATCACATCCGCCATCACCAAGGGGCAATTGGTATTTTTACTGATGGTCTCATCACGCGGGATAAAATGTTTGAACATGTATTACTTCAGTTAAAAGGTCAATACTTGGCAAAATTAATTCAACAATAAATTTAACAGATGTTACTGTTAATATGACAAATAGATAACAATTGTGTGTAAATCACGTGTCCTTACTTGACGTTAATGAGAATCAAGGTATAGTAGACTATGGTTAGCGTTATGAAGACGTAAACTAAGCTATAAACTACAAAACTTACTATACAAGGGAGACCTATTTATGAAACGCATGTTATATATTATTTTAATTGGACTGTCATTAGTGCTTGTAGCTTGTGGACCCTCAGAGTCAGAAGTGATCACCGAACTTGAACAAGTTGCGACAACACAATTTGACCAACAAGTACACGAGCCAAATCAAACCTTAACGTATTTCTCACTTTATTTACCGGAAGGTTATAAAATTGACAGCAATGATGAGACGAATGTTGTCATAAGACAAACGGATCAACTGTATTTACTCTTTCATAACCCATTCGAAGATAAACAAAGTCGCACGTACTATGAGTCACTTGAGGTATTAGAAGATACAACTTATTTACAATCGTTTGAAGGTGAAGATTACTTCGGTTATATTTACTTACGTCCATTAGAGTCTGACTATGAATTACAAGTTGGCATCGGTGGTACGAAAATAACGACGCAAACAACATTAGATCAAGTTCAAACCGAAGCGAGTCAACTCATAACAATCTTGACTTCAATCGATACAAACCAAACAGATGAACAAACTGAAACAGAAACGACAGACTAAGCACTGTCGTTTTTTTGGTGAATGACGTTGGCGAACAAAAATATCCGTCTCATCACTATGTGAAATGACCATCGAATGTTGCTTGATATTCAAGATCCAAATATAACTTTTGAAGAAGGATGTCTTTATGATGATAAAGTAAAAGGAAAGTCGTGTTGCTATGTAGAGGGAAAGCTACCCCATACACTAACAACTTGCGCTTTTTGTGGTATTAAAAATGAGACATAATGCTTTAAGAGTAAGGTCTGTGGAAAGACGTTTACGACGATAACAGCTCTTGTTGAAAAATATACGAAAGTACGTGTATTAACCAAGGCGGCATAAGCACAGTCTTTAAAAGATAATGCTCAGAATATGACCTCGTCTCCCGCAACGGTTATTACGAAAGAATCGAAAAAGTATACCTCTTATCATGCGCTATTACCTCAGCAACTTTCTTTTGACGAATTTTAATACACCAAGGGTCTGATGGCCTTTGAATATACTCATGCGGAAATGGGTGGTAATCTTGAGTACCGAGACGATAGAAACATTAAAATTCACGCCATTTCACTAGCGTCGCATAAATATAATTAGAATATTCCGAACGAGTTTCAATTATTTTTTTGACAAAAAAGGAAGCATCCGAATAAAGGTAGTGATCATCCGTTTTTTAACTATTTTAAAATTCAGAGTGACAGATAGTTAGTTAGATGCTTCACGGCACTGATTTCCCTTGAATCGCACTTATCCACATATCAGGAGAATCCCATAAACTTGCTTTTAGTAAGCGTGTAATCTTTAGATAAGTCTCTTTACTATTTGTTTCAAGATGAAT
>NZ_FPAI01000049.1 GCF_900116255.1 Halolactibacillus miurensis | reverse complement strand
TTGAGTGTTGGCAAGTGGTTTTTTGTATATTTTTGGCCGGATTTGACCAACATGAATTAACTGCCTTAAACTACATTTCAATTATGCCATATACATTCAAGTAAAAGTGTACAAAAGTTGAACAAGTAGATAATTATTTACGTGATCTTTTATTGTTGCAAGAAGAAAAAAATGAAAATTACTTCTATTTTTATTTACAATAGAAATTTGCTAATGTATTATTATGTTACACGATATATCGCTTAACATAATAACGCGATACATAACATTTTAAAGAACCAAAGAGGGGGTGTAAGCAATGGCATATAACGGGGGACCGATGACAGAAGCAATGTATTACGTACTACTTGCACTTATGCGGCCTAACCATGGGTATCAGCTTATACATACAATTACAGAAGTATCAAATGACAGATTAAAAATGGGACCTGGAACACTTTACGGAGTACTCTCACGCATGAAAAAAGACGGTCTTATATCTCTAGCAGAAGATGATGGCAGAAGGAAGACCTATCAAATAACACCAGAAGGGGAACAGGCTTTACGTATAGAGTATGGTCGATTACAAGCTCTGATAAAAGATAGCAGAATTTTAGAGGAAGGTGATGAGTATGAATAAAACAGTCCATAAACTTCGACCCAGTGATTATTGGCGAATTGGTGAGCATGAAAGTTGGTTTGCAGACATGGCGGCTAAAGGGTTGCATCTAAAAAAGATGGGAATACATTTCGCAAAATTCGTTAAAGGTGAACAGAAGAAAATGAGATATAGAATAGATGTATCCATAAAGAAGAAGATTTCACCAGAACAAATACTAATGTATGCCGAAAGTGGTTGGGATTATGTAACAAGCTATAATTCTTTTCATGTCTTTTCATCACCGGAAGAACGCAAGGCACCAGAACTTCATACAGATCCCCCTGAACAGGCTTATACATTAAAGGAACTGGACAAGAAATTAGCTTCAAATGCTGTTATAGTAGTTGTCTCGGCGATTTTAATTATCGTAATGAATTTTGCTATCTGGTTTCTTGATGGGACACCGACCTTAGTTATGGTGGAAGGTGGTACTGTTCAGCCATTAATTTTAGCGATTTTCTTCGCATACACAGTCTATAATTCGCTCCGAGCATCCATTTCCATTCGTGCATTGCGAAGAAAACTTATCGAAGGAAAACCAATTACTCATCATGCTCCGTGGAAGAAGCACCACCGATTACATTCTACTATCGCTTTTCTCTTTACAGTAGTAGTTGGATTGAGTGCTATCATTCCATTCGTTCAGCTGGTAAAGATGGATACGAAAACATTGCCTGAAGCAAATCTTGACTTACCGATTGTCAGGTTAGCTGATGTAGAAGAGAACCCAGCATTGGTTCGAGCGGAACCTTCCTATGTGAATAGCAATGTGGACTGGGGCAACCGGTATTCGTATGATTGGAGTCCATGGGCACCTGTGCAATATGAAACAGATGAACAGGGTGTGGTTCCCGGAGAAATGTGGGAGGACGAAAGCGGTGAATATTCACCAGCTATTCATACACAGGTTTATCAGCTAAGTATACCAACTCTGGCGGATAATCTGATTTCTGATTTAATAGAAAGATATAGATATGAAGATAGCAGAGAAGATTTTGTTGAAACAGAACATCCAGACCTGGATTTTTTGATTGTTCATGTGGAAAAGGAAATGAAAGAAGTGTTTGCTTTCAAAGGAAAAGCGGTCATGCATGTTAGGTATTATGGCTATGCAGATATAAATTCAGTAATAGAAAACATAGTGGAGAAGATTACCTTAATTTCAGATTAATGTTGTCCTATTTAACAAATAGATGCATTTCCAGAGTTAGGATCTGCGCTTTTTACATAAAAGGACCAGCTTATTTTGTAAATGCAATTGAAGATTTCTTAACTATTAAATCGAAAAGGAGTTGTTTTACATGACACAAGAATTTTCGGATAAAGAATTGAAAAGTCAATTGAGTGGTCATTCGAAAGAAGCAGAACGCCTACTGAATGACGAGGATAAGATGGAGAAGTTCTTAGAGCGCATGGAGCGGAAGCTTCAGAAAGTACCGATGGTAGGTAATAAACTGTCGAGTATTCCGATGTTAATTTCGCTTGCTCGAGCTTACATTAAAAAAGAATACCGCGAGATACCAATCGGTAGTATGATTGCGGTTGTGAGTGCACTACTATATTTTGGCTCGCCTGTTGATTTAATTCCTGACTTCATCCCAGTTGCGGGTTATTTAGATGATGCGGCCGTTATTGCCTTTGTCTGGACACTGGTAGAAGATGATGTAACTGAATATAAACAGTGGCAAAAAGCCAATGGGAAACGTGTTCTCGAGGATGAGTAAGTAAGTAAGACGTACAAAGCTATTTGACTTTGTGCGTCTTATTTATTTTGATTTTTTTAATGACGCTGGTATAAGATAAATGGTTATAGTATGATTAAAATGTATTTACATAAAAAGTAATATTAGGATTATTAATTGCTCGGACGGAGGGAATACATGAATTAGTATTCTAAGTTGTTGCTGGTCATTGTGGCAAATCTCATTATTTTGGTTACTAGCTTTTTTTCTGATGTGAAAGCCCTATTTAATCAAACGAGGTATCAAGAATTAAATGAACGGAATCTCCGTTACTCTCGTATATGTAGCTGTGAAGATCTGAGAACATTTGAGCTAATAAATCTTTCATAATAAAGCATACAGTTTTGAATAAAGCATTTATTTTAAGTATTGGATTAGCTGAATGATCGTTATTCTTTTAATAAGCTTGATTAATTAAGTGGTCGATAGGCGAACGATATTCTATCGGCCATTTGAATATTTTTATGTAAGATTATTAACGTTTGTGCGTCTTATATATAGGGGGTGAAAAAGTGACGGAGCTTGAAGAGATTTACAATGAGTATTTTAAGGACGTATACCTCTTCATATACAGTTTATCAAAAGATAAACATATTGCGGAAGATTTGACGTCTGAAACATTTGTAAAAGCAATGAAGTCAATTGAAAGCTTTAAGGGAAATTGTGATATCAAGGTGTGGCTATTTCAAATCGCAAAAAACTCATATTATTCTTATGTAAGAAAACATAAGCGCTTAATTGAGCTCGAGGCAGTACCGGAAAAGAAAAGTGATGATAACTTGGAGAAGTCAGTGTTTTTAGCTGAAGCATCGATGGAGATTCATGATATTATTCATCATTTATCTGAGCCATACAAAGAGGTGTTTTCGCTAAGAGTTTTTGGAGAGTTGAGTTTTAAGCAGATTGGTCGTTTGTTTGGGAAAACCGATAATTGGGCCTGTGTCACTTTTCACCGGGCTAGACATAAGATCAGAGAAGAAATGAGGGATAATTGATGAAAGTCACTTGTCATGTTATTAAAGATATGTTGCCGTTATATTCAGAAAATATGCTGAGTGAAGACTCATGTAAAATGGTTGAAGAACATATTGAACAATGTCAGAACTGCAAGAATGACCTAAATGACATGCGCACGTTTAATGAAGTACCAGTAAATAGGGATGTTTCTCCTTTACTAAAAATCAAATCAACGTTACGTAAGAAGAAAATTCAGACGGTCATACTCTCTGTCTTGTTTTCAATGATATTTTTTATTGTCGCATTTGCTTTTTTGACTGAACCAGAGTATATCCCATACAACGAAAGAAGTGTCACTATAAATGAGATTGGAAATGGCTCAGTCCTAGCTCAGTTTGATGATTCAATAAATGGCTATGATATTGATAAATATTTAACAGATGATGGATATGTCTATCACGTTACAACATGGACTAATATTTGGAACAGGAATATAAAAAAATCTCATATTAACAATACGCTTTTAAATCCAAATGGTGAAAATGTGACGTCTGTCTATTACTACAATGCCGGTGTAAGTGAAGATGTATTGATATTTGGTCAAGAAATAGAGCCCGATGGAGGCGTTATAACATTACCAAGATTAAATTTATCTTATTACGTTATAATTGCTGCGGGATTAGCTATAGTGAGTGGATTAGTTATGCTAATCAATCGCCGTAATAAAACAGTGTTTACATTCTCGCTGAAACTTTTCTTTTTACCCGTAGCTTATTTAATAGCACATCTACTTATTAAAGGATTTACATCCACATCATATGCAGCAATAAGAGATTTTTATCTCATATTATTAATTGTGATGCCGCTTTATAGTGCTTTTATATTGATGTGGCATTTAACCAGCAACTATAAAAACAACAAAACGTTATTGTAAAATTAGAAATAATTTACGGGAGATGTATAAGGTTTTACTACTTGCGATTATCATAATCCCAAGTAGTAAAATGGGAGAGTTGATAATATTTTTAGTGAGAGAAAAAGAACGTAAGTTGCTAAAGGCGGATATATATAGAAAAACTTTCAGATGGAAGCGGTCAACGGACGGTATTAAATTGAAAAATCGCCTTTTTAAATGAGTTTATCTAGGACAAATATGCGTCTTATTTTCGACCAAAAGCACATGATTCTCTGAACCTGAAAAAGGTTTCTAGATTGTTAGGGGGAATTTTAGCATTAATAACTTTCCTATTACTATTGATCGGAATACTCATTTTTCCATTATTTTAGAATGATAGAACAAACATACTTATATTAAACGCCATATAAGTATGTTTGTTTCACGCTTGACCTTCTCACAGCGCCCACCATCGTGAGAGGGTCATTTGTTTAATCGGAAATAGGGACTCTTACTTTGGACTTTTAATCATAGCAAAGTATCGCTGAATACTAAAAAAGCATCAAGATCTTCGCCTTAATCAGCTAAAATCTCGATGCTTTTTCGTTTAAACTGTTTAAATAAAACGGTTACTTTTTATATTTGAGACAACAGCTTTTAGTGCTTTAGATTTAAAGTTTCATTCACCGTCTTCATTAACAAGTCACTTTAAGTATTTGCGCATTGACTAATTAATGTTTGTTATACTTGTGGAGGTGTACCTTCAGCGTTTGATACAACGGCATCGATTTGAATTAAAGCATCTTTAGGTAAAGCAGATACACCAACGGTTCTTCTTGCAGGGACACCGTCTGGGAAGAATGTTGTGTAAACTTCATCTACCGTATCAATATCTGTAATATTTTTAAGGAAGATATTGACCTTTACTACATCGTCCATAGCGTGATCGATACTTTCTATAATTGCTTTAATATTTTTTAAGCACTGCTCTGATTGTTCTTTTACACCACCAACCACGATTTCACCCGTTTTAGTATCCAAAGGTAATTGTGCTGAGATGTGATTGTAGTGAGAAAATGCTACCGTTTGTGTAGACAAAGAACTGATTGGTGCATTTTCTGTATTATTTGCCTTGATGACGATTCCGTGTCTGTCTTCTATAAGTTGTGGAGGCGTACCGTCTCCGTGTGACACAACTGCTTCAATTTGCACTAATGCATCCATTGGTAATGCTGACGCTTCGACAGTTGTTAGAGCCGGCATATAGGCCACAGCTCTCGCAATCGCCGAATCCGGGAAGAATGTTGTATATACTTCATTCACCGCATCAATATCTGAAAGGTTCTTTAAGAAAATATTTATTTTAACAATATCATCAAAAGGAACGTCAATACTCTCTAAAATTGCCTTAATATTTTTTAAGCACTGTCCAGTTTGCTCTTTTATACCGCCAACAACCAATCTACCTGTTTTAGGATCGATAGGCAATTGAGCTGAAAGATTATTGTAGTGTGAGAAAGCTACCGTTTGTGTAGAAATAGCACTTGTTGGTGCATTTACCGTATTGTTTGTCATCTTTATAAGGTCGCCTGCTTGCGGTGCGTTTGGAATTGTACCTTCACCATTTGAAACAAGCACTTCAATTTGTACCAACGCATTCATTGGCAGTGCTTCAACTGCAACGATTGTTTGTGTAGGAACGTAAGTTGGGAAGAATGTTTTTAATACTTCGTCTACTGCATCAACATCTTTGATATCCTTAAGAAATACACTAATTCTAACAACATCGCTCATAACATGGTCGATGCCCTCTACAATAGTCTTAATGTTGTTAAAGCACTGCTTCGCCTGCTCTTTTACTCCGCCAGATACTAATTCACCAGACGTTGGATCAATAGGTAATTGTGCTGAAAGATTGTTGTAATGAGAGTAAGCGACGGTTTGTGAATATGGTCCAATACTTTTGGGAGCGCTTTCTAAATTTCTTGCTAATACTGTATTATAATTGCTCATGGTTGTATTCCCCTTTTAAATGTTTTTTAGTTAAGCTACATAAATAACCCATGTTTCGCTCCGTAAAAGTCGGTTTTAATCTTTTAATAACTAATGAATTTTTGAAAAATTACGAATAAAGACTAGAATTACACCTGAAATCATTCAAACATATGGCATGATTGGAGGATGGTACCTATCATCCAATCAGTAATGTTAGCGCTTCAACTTACTTGATTACGTTAGCTGAACTGATGACATTCTCACATAAATGAAAAACAATGCTCACTAAAAAACGGCCTTAATTTTTGAGTGAGTCATGTTTGGATTGAACTCTCAGCCTAGTTATATCAAGGATTTAATGCCTAATTTCTGCGGGTAAACGTGAGTTAGTAACCCAATGGCGGTTACTGTAGAGGCAATTATAACAAGCTTTTTTTATTATTACTACATTTTTTTATAAATTGTTATTGAACTACCCCCACCAACATTCTCACGAATGTTTGAGGAAGGGGATTCCGTAAGGACACCCTAAAGGGGACTCATGCTCGTTCAACTAAGCATAGGTTTTTCTACTTTCCAACCGCCGCAAACCTATTTTCTCAACATCTGTTAAAGCATGTTGGGGAAATAGTGTGTTCCAGGAACACAACTTACTTTGGTCGAATTGTTCTGTCTGGTAGAACACATGGGTTCTGACAAAAGACAGGGTGCGCGTCATATACGCCCATTGCGCCCAATGATGTAGACCTTGTTTCTGCTCTGGAACAAGTGAATACAACATCGGTGGAGGCCACTGAAAAAGTCCAAAAAAGATCGGATACCTCATTTAATCATAGGCATCCGGTCTTTTTTTCGATAAAATAGAAGTATCAATAATAGGT
>NZ_FPAI01000050.1:1949-5021 GCF_900116255.1 Halolactibacillus miurensis | reverse complement strand
GTTATACCCTGAAAACTAGATAAGAAGTAAACAATCATCAAACAAAAATTTAGTTAAGTCCTCGATCGATTAGTATTCGTCAGCTACACATGTCACCATGCTTCCACCTCGAACCTATCTACCTCATCGTCTCTGAGGGATCTTACTCTTTACAGATGGGAAGTCTCATCTTGAGGGGGGCTTCATGCTTAGATGCTTTCAGCACTTATCCCTTCCACACGTAGCTACCCAGCTATGCTCCTGGCGGAACAACTGGTGCACCAGCGGTATGTCCATCCCGGTCCTCTCGTACTAAGGACAGCTCCTCTCAAACTTCCAACGCCCACGACGGATAGGGACCGAACTGTCTCACGACGTTCTGAACCCAGCTCGCGTACCGCTTTAATGGGCGAACAGCCCAACCCTTGGGACCGACTACAGCCCCAGGATGCGATGAGCCGACATCGAGGTGCCAAACCTCCCCGTCGATGTGGACTCTTGGGGGAGATAAGCCTGTTATCCCCGGGGTAGCTTTTATCCGTTGAGCGACGGCCCTTCCATTCGGTACCGCCGGATCACTAAGCCCGACTTTCGTCCCTGCTCGACTTGTAGGTCTCGCAGTCAAGCTCCCTTCTGCCTTTGCACTCTACGAATGATTTCCAACCATTCTGAGGGAACCTTTGGGCGCCTCCGTTACTCTTTGGGAGGCGACCGCCCCAGTCAAACTGCCCGCCTGACACTGTCTCCGAACCGGATCACGGTCCTGGGTTAGAAGATCAACACAATCAGGGTGGTATCCCACCAGCGCCTCCACGTAAGCTAGCGCTCACGCTTCTAAGGCTCCCACCTATCCTGTACAAATTGTGCCAATATTCAATATCAGGCTACAGTAAAGCTCCACGGGGTCTTTCCGTCCTGTCGCGGGTAATGCGCATTTTCACGCATAGTTTAATTTCACCGGGTCTCTCGTTGAGACAGTGCCCAAGTCGTTGCACCTTTCGTGCGGGTCGGAACTTACCCGACAAGGAATTTCGCTACCTTAGGACCGTTATAGTTACGGCCGCCGTTTACTGGGGCTTCGGTTCAATGCTTCGCTATAAAGCTAACATGTCCCCTTAACCTTCCAGCACCGGGCAGGTGTCAGCCCCTATACTTCGCCTTGCGGCTTCGCAGAGACCTGTGTTTTTGCTAAACAGTCGCTTGGGCCCTTTCACTGCGGCTTCTCAGAATGAGAAGCACCCCTTCTCCCGAAGTTACGGGGTCATTTTGCCGAGTTCCTTAACGAGAGTTCTCCCGCTCACCTTAGAATTCTCATCTCGCCTACCTGTGTCGGTTTGCGGTACAGGCACCACTTTTCTCACTAGAGGCTTTTCTTGGCAGTGTGAAGTCGGGAACTTCGATACTATTTTCTCTCCCCATCACAACCTGTGATTGCCAGACGGATTTGCCTATCTGACTCACTCATTGCTTGGACGCACTCTTCCATCCGTGCGCTTTCCCTATCCTACTGCGTTCCCCCATCGCTCAAACAAAAAGGAGGTGGTACAGGAATATCAACCTGTTGTCCATCGTCTACGCCTTTCGGCCTCGACTTAGGTCCTGACTAACCCTGAGAGGACGAGCCTTCCTCAGGAAACCTTAGGCATTCGGTGAAGAAGATTCTCACTTCTTTTTCGCTACTCATACCGGCATTCTCACTTCTAAGCGCTCCACCAGTCCTCACGGTCTGACTTTACAGCACTTAGAACGCTCTCCTACCATTGATCAAAGATCAATCCGTAGCTTCGGTGATACGTTTAGCCCCGGTACATTTTCGGCGCAGCGTCACTCGACCAGTGAGCTATTACGCACTCTTTAAATGATGGCTGCTTCTAAGCCAACATCCTGGTTGTCTGTGCAACGCCACATCCTTTTCCACTTAACGTATACTTTGGGACCTTAGCTGACGGTCTGGGTTGTTTCCCTCTCGACTATGAACCTTATCACCCACAGTCTGACTCCCAAGGTAATATCATTGGCATTCGGAGTTTGACTGAATTCGGTAACCCGGTAGGGGCCCCTAGTCCAATCAGTGCTCTACCTCCAAGATACATGCCTTGAGGCTAGTCCTAAAACTATTTCGGAGAGAACCAGCTATCTCCGTGTTCGATTGGCATTTCACCCCTACCCACACCTCATCCCCGCATTTTTCAACATACGTGGGTTCGGGCCTCCAGTCAGTGTTACCTGACCTTCACCCTGGACATGGGTAGATCACACGGTTTCGGGTCTACGACCACCTACTACATACGCCCTATTCAGACTCGCTTTCGCTGCGGCTCCGCCTTTTCTGGCTTAACCTTGCAGGGGATCGTAACTCGCCGGTCCATTCTACAAAAGGTACGCCGTCACCCATTAACGGGCTCCGACTAATTGTAAGCGCACGGTTTCAGGATCTCTTTCACTCCCCTTCCGGGGTGCTTTTCACCTTTCCCTCACGGTACTGGTTCACTATCGGTCACTAGGGAGTATTTAGCCTTGGGAGATGGTCCTCCCGGATTCCGACGGAATTTCACGTGTTCCGCCGTACTCAGGATCCACATCGGAGGGTAGTATTTTTCCATTACAGGGCTGTTACCTTCTATGGCGGACCTTTCCAGGTCGCTTCGTGTAAATACTACTTTTGTAACTCCATATGATGTGTCCTACAACCCCAAGAAGCAAGCTTCTTGGTTTGGGCTGATTCCGTTTCGCTCGCCGCTACTCAGGAAATCGCATTTGCTTTCTCTTCCTCTGGGTACTTAGATGTTTCAGTTCCCCAGGTCTGCCTTCATTAACCTATGGATTCAGTTAATGATCTCACGTCATTACACGTGATGGGTTCCCCCATTCGGAAATTTCCGGATCAAAGCTTACGTACAGCTCCCCGAAACATATCGGTGTTCGTCCCGTCCTTCATCGGCTCCTAGTGCCAAGGCATCCACCGTGCGCCCTTTCTTACTTAACTAATATGAGTAAACTCTTTATTACTACAGTAAAAAGACGTTTGGTCTTTATTTCTTACAAAGTTTGATGTCTTGTCATACTTCTTTATCTAGTTTTCAAGGTACAATG
>NZ_FPAI01000051.1 GCF_900116255.1 Halolactibacillus miurensis | reverse complement strand
AAGCAATATCAAATAGCATAAAAAATTTTTAAGACAAATATTGAAATTCTGGTCGTGTTTGATTTTTTAAAAAGAGCAATTATGAAATTGATTCATGTAAATAAAGTTAAAAATGGCGTTAAAATGAGATCAATGACTTCTGGAACCCATTGTCTGAATTTCTTTTCAAGTTTAGCGGCAAGCCACCCCATAAACACAGCCGGTAATATAGAACTTTGCATACCTGTTACTGTAAAATCAAAACCGAATATCGTTAAGATTAATGGTTCAACATCCCCAAAAGCAACCGCCCATTTATCAGGTAACTGCGGCGCAACTAACATCATCCCCAACACAATACCTATAACTGGAGTGCCCCCAAATTTTTTCATCGCAGACCACGTGACTAATACTGGAATGAAAATAAAGGCTGTGTCTGTTAAAACTTGTGTTAACACCACCCACTCATCAGAAAACGTCATACCGAAACCATTGACGAGTAATCCTCTTAGCCCCATTAATAAACCTGTCGCAATTAAAACCGGAATAATCGGTATAAACACATCCGCGAGTGCTCTTACGAGTTGTTGTGGCTTAGACAATTTCTGTTGTGCTGCTTCCTTATGATTGTCACCACCTTCTTTTACATCCATTGTTTTTAATTCATCATAGACTTTGTTTACAAACCCCGTTCCTAAAATGATCTGGTGTTGACCACTTTGATAGAAATAGCCATTTACTCCTTCTATCGCTTCAATTTGTTCTTTATCAACCTTTTCATTTGATTCTGTTACTACTCTTAATCTTGTCGCACAATGTGTCATTGAGACAATATTACTTTCTCCACCTAATGCCTCTAAAACCAACGTTGAAACTTTCTTAGCATCTCTAGCCACGATAATTCCTCCCTCATGATATTGAGCTGTTGTTTGATTTAATCTTACGATTCAACAATTGAAACGTTTCCAAAAAGGTATATAAAATAAAGTTGAAACGTTTCCAATTTCACTTTATAAAAAAGACCCCGTCGAGTCTTCTCTTTTTTTGAAACGTTTCCAAAAAGAAATGTAAACGTTTAATTTCTACGTCTACATTCTAATACACCGTTAATCATTCGTCAACCTTTTTTGTTGTATCTCCTTCAAAAAAAGTTACCGGAACGATCACCTTCTCTTCAACGGGCTCTCCTTCGATAATCTGAATAAGCTTCTTTACTGCCAGCTGTGCTAATGTTTGAATCGGTTGAACAATGGTTGAGTGTTTAATCTCCGCTTGTTCATTCGTCTTAGCTCCATCAAATCCTATGATTTGAATATCTTCTGGTATTTTTTTACCTAGCAGTTCACACGCAACAATAGCTTTTTCAGCCCATTTATCATTCATACAAAAGAGTCCATCTAAGTGAGGGGTATTTTCTATAAAGCTTAATATCTCTCTTTGGATATCTAACACAGGTTCATTTATTTCCTTCACGCTATATGTGATTCCCTGTTTTTCTACATACTCGATAAAGCCTTTTTTCCGCAGCATCGATTCATTTTTTATCTTTGATACACTTCCAATATAACCAATCGTTTTACAGCCGTGCCTTATCAACTCTGATGCGGCAAGGCAGCCACCTTGAAAGTGATCACTCGTAATTGTTAGCACATCCTCTGTAAAATGTCGGTCAATGCTCACCATCGGTAAATGACTTGTTACATATTGGTCAATGGCTTCACTATAGGTGATCGCAATAATACCATCGATTTTATTCTTCTTTAACATATCAATATATTCAATTTCTCTGTCTACTTCGTTTCTAGAGTTACAAATAATCGTTTTAAATTTATTTTTAAATAGTTCTCGTTCTACATAATAAGAGAATGCTGAATAAAACGGATGCCATACCGTAGGGACAATTAATGCCACAGATAATGATTTTTGCATTTTAAAATTTCTTGCTGCTTCATTTGGCTGATAGTCTAATGCTTTTACCGCATTCATTACTTTTATACGGGTGCTTTCTTTTACCGATCCCGAATTATTAATCACCCTTGATACCGTTCCTAAACCCACACCAGCTTTTGCGGCAACATCTTTCATCGTCGTCATAAACTCACCTTCTTTTAATTATATCTCCTTATCATTATAGCAAATATTACTTTTAAAACGATAATATTCCGTGCCGAAAATCTTTTTTTAAAACAAATTCACTTGCATAGTCATGCGCAAATTGTTTAAATGACGTTGGTTCTTTTCCTGTTATTTCTGAAAAATCAGCTGTCACAGCTTTCGCCGTACCTAGTCGGGTCATTAGATACAACATCATCGTGACGGTCACATAAGTCGGGTCTAATTGTCTTTCTTCGATATAATATTTTCGGTATGCTAACATACTTGGCTTCTCATATAGAATTTCTTTACCCGTCACCTCACTCAAGATATGAGCGACTTGATGATACGTGAGCGCTTCTTTACCGGTTAGTGTGTAAGCTTTATCATGATGTTTTTCAGGTTGATGAAGCATCTTAGCGATGGCTAAACCAATATCACGTGCGTCGATAAAGCTTGTCTCGCTGGTACCTGCGGGGACAAATACTTTGTTCTGTTCTTTTATCTCTTCTGCATGAACACCAGAAATGTTCTGCATGAAAAAGCCTGGTCTCACGTGGGTATATGGCAAGTGTTGCTTCTCAATATATTTTTCAATCCGGTGATGCGGCGGGAAAGGGTTACGACTGACACCCATTAAGGATAAGAAGACAACGAGTTGTAACGACTGTTCCGATAAGTGATCAATAAACGGATACATATCTTTTGCCTTACCTAAGTGAGGGGGGCGCATAAGAAATACACGGTCAATATTTTTAGTTGCCTCTTTAAATGTATCTGGAGACGTAAAATCAAGGGTAACTGCTTCAACATCACTTCCGAATTTTCCGATAAGTTTTTGTTTATTCGTTCCCGCAACGACAACATCTTCTCCTAGCTTTTGTAGTTCTTTTACCACAAATCGACCAACATTTCCACTTGCGCCAGTAACTAAGACTCGCATAATGCCAACTCCTCTAATATGGTATTTGCTTGTTCTGTTAATCTAATCCAGTCATTAAATTGATCGTCTCCAAGCTTTTCTTTAAGCACTGAAACTGACAATAAGTAATCCGCCTCTACTTCCTCAAGTAGACGAGATCCTCGCTCTGTCACTTGAAGTGTGTAACTTCGTTTATCAACCTGAGATCGTTGTTTTGTCACATATTCTTTTTTAATGAGTGTTTGAATCAGTGGTGTCACCGATGGTTTTTTTACCCGTAAAAACTCACTCACCATTAACGGTGTGACATCACCCGTTTGTTTTGATAAGTAAATAAGTACCCCCATTTCACTTGAGCGCAGGGGTAGATCTTGTTTCACAGCCAGTTTCAATCGGCAAAATCGTCCTAATACATCCATACTTTGATAGATTGTCATCGTGTTCTCCTTCAATATAGTTAGTTAAACTAACTATATTATATGAGACCTTCGAGCTTTCGTCAACGTTCATTTGTTGCGACTATAAATTCTCTTGTTTACAACGTATAATGGTAATAGCGACTATCTTAAAATTAAATCGTGTGAGGAGTGGCGTTATGTGGGTATTGTTGATCATTGGGCTTGTCTTCATTTTTCTTGGTGTGGGTATTCATCAATTAAAATGGTATTTTCTCATCTCAGGTTATAACACCATGTCAGAAGAGAAAAAAGCTCGCGTCGATGTAGACAAACTAGGAGCTTTCATCGGTAAATATCTTTATATGATCGGTGCTGTTCTTATTCTATTTGTCATATTGCTTCGTTTAGGTGTAGAGTCATTAACTTTACCTCTTATCATATTTTTTGCCATTTCGACTGTCTTTGTATTAATTTAAGCGCAAACATTTGATGGGAATGTGTATGATGAAAACGGACAATTACGTAAAGGACAAGGAAAACAGCTTGTTTTAATTATAAGTATCATCACCATCGCTTTAATCTTTGTCATAGTCTTACTCGTTTACTCATCTCAAGCAACTAAAGTAACATTTAATCAAGAAAGTCTAACGATTCAAGGAATGTATGGCGAAACCATTCCATGGACAGATATTCACGATGTACAGTTAGTCAATGACTTACCGACCATAGAAAAACGGACCAACGGTTCATCGTTTAACTCACACTTAAAAGGCCACTTTAGAACTACCGAGCATGGGGCAGTGTTGTTGTTTCTAACGACAGACGTACCTCAATTTATCGCTTTAGGGCGAGAAGACACCCTCCTCAAGTGCGTTAGCACTAGGTGGGGGATGAATCGCTTATTTTGAATATTTTTGAAGTGACAAACATACATTCTAAATGGTATAATTAAAACGTTAACAATGATCGACACAAAACAAAGAGAGGATGGGCATCATGGGCATGAAGGCTATTTTTTCAAATCGCTTATATAAGCATAAGATCGACCCTGATTTTGTTACGTCCATGGATCACACCCTCCAGGTGTTTAATCAAGCCAAACATTTTCGCTATCAAGCGGAGGTCCGAGAGCTTAGGGGCTCGAAAGAGAAAAGTTCCGTCTCCATCCATCAACGGTTAAAGCAACGTTACGGATTAAATGATTATTATGCGAACAGTGCTGTTCAAGAGGGACGCGCCCTTCTATCCGCGCAAAAAGAGTTAAAGAACGTGTACATGCGTAATAAAAAAGAACAAATCAACGCCGTTAAAAGAAAAATAAAAGCGACGAAGGCGCGCTTGACGACACTTCAAAAGATAAAAGCC
>NZ_FPAI01000055.1 GCF_900116255.1 Halolactibacillus miurensis | reverse complement strand
GAGGCCACTGAAAAAGTCCAAAAAAGATCGGATACCTCATTTAATCATAGGCATCCGGTCTTTTTTTCGATAAAATAGAAGTATCAATAATAGGTGGTGGCTAAAATGATTCTTAAACAAACAGAAATGATGTTAAGTCCGTATTCAGGGATTTATGATATTGTTGTGCCTAAAGATAATTTTTTACGACAACTTAACGAGCTGGTTGATTTCTCGTTTGTTTATGATGAATTAAAGGATAAGTACTGTCACACCAATGGTCGAAACGCCATTGATCCTATTCGTATGTTTAAGTATTTACTCTTAAAGACCATCTTCGATGTCTCAGATGTTGATGTTGTTGAACGTTCCAAATACGATATGTCCTTTAAATATTTTCTTGGCATGGCTCCGGAGGAGCCAGTTATCGAGCCAAGTTCTCTAACTAAGTTTCGTAAATTGCGACTGAAAGATATCAATTTACTCGACTTACTGATCAATAAAACCGTGGAAATTGCGATTGAAACCGACGTTTTAAAAAGTCATACGATTATTGTTGATGCCACACATACAAAGGCGCGTTATAATCAAAAATCACCGAAAGAAATATTAATGGACCGTTCGAAGAAATTACGTAAAGCTGTTTATACGATTGATGCGTCGTTAAAAGATGAGTTCCCAGCCAAACCGACATCCAATGAATTAAAAGATGAACTCGACTACACTCAGAAACTAATAGATGTGATTGAAGCGAATCAAACGATTTCTGAATACCCTCAGGTAAAAGAAAAAATGAATCTGTTAAAAGAAACTGTGACAGATGATATCGAACAGCTGCGTATATCTGAAGATGAAGATGCTCGAGTGGGACACAAAACACGTGATACAGCCTTTTTTGGTTATAAAACGCACCTGGCTATGAGTGAAGAACGTATCATTACAGCGGCAACTGTTACCACGGGAGAAAAGACAGACGGCAAGCAACTCCAAAGTCTTATTGAAAAAAGTATGGCAGCTGGGTTAGAGGTTGAAACCGTCATTGGAGATGCAGCCTATTCAGAGAAGGCCAATATTGCTTTTACGAAGGGAAAAAACATGGCACTCGTGGCTAAATTAAATCCTTCTGTCACTCAAGGTAACCGTAGAAAAACTGAATTTGAGTTTAATAAAGACGCGGGCATGTATGTCTGTAAAGCCGGTCATCTAGCCGTTAAGAAAGCGCGTCATGGGAAAAAGAATATCGGAAAAAATCAGACCAATACATATTATTTTGATGTAGAAAAATGTAAAGTGTGTCCGCTTAGAGATGGCTGTTATAAACCTGGCGCTAAAAGTAAAAGTTACTCCGTCAGTATTAAATCAGACAATCATAGCGATCAAGCTAAGTTTCAAGAAACAGAATATTTTAAGGAGAAATCAAAAGAACGGTATAAAATAGAAGCTAAAAATAATGAATTAAAACACAGACACGGGTATAATATATCAAAATCCTCGGGTCTTGTTGGTATGCAAATGCAAGGAGCCGTCGCGATATTCGCGGTGAATTTGAAAAGAATATTAAAACTTAGAGGGTAACATGTGCGAGTATGTGAATTAAAAATAATAAAAAGACGACACTTATTCATATTTTTGAATAAATGTGTCGTCTTTTTTGATTCTAATTAAACTTACATTAAGAAAATCGTAAGATTTTCAGTGGCCTC
>NZ_FPAI01000052.1 GCF_900116255.1 Halolactibacillus miurensis | reverse complement strand
TATTCAATGGTAGCGTACTTGAATCAATAATCTTAAGGGGCATTGTCACTTTTCGTTGATGATTAAAATCCGATTTTTTTGGATATCGGCAACTAACTTAAGAAAAAGAGATCTAAAAAATCTGAAGAAATTTGCGAAAACCATTGTTCAAATGATTTTTTTCCAGTAAACTTATCCATGTGTTTGTCCTTTATTTTGGATTTGGATTGGTTTACTCCCCCCAACCATTATAAAGGATTTTTTAATAGAAAAATATAATTTCAGAATATTACGAATATAGTTAAAACAGTCTGAAATTTTTTATGCGACACTAGTAACCCAACATATATAAAAGAGCCCCGCTAATAAATATCGTCATAGTATTATCTAACGTAATATTTCAATATTTAACAGCTTATCTATAACGTCTAGTTCACACCCCCTCCCCTTCCGTTAGTTTAGGAAAGATAGGGACACTTAGGCTGTTCGCATGGATGCACGAATATTATACGTTACATATAGCGCAAAATGCGGAATTCCGATGTGGATTAACTTACTAGGACATCGCTATAATAGCCTTATAATTGATACCGGTGGTCGGGGTCGAGTTGAAGTCAGAACGCCTTATTAAATAGGTTTTATGACTTTAACTGTGTAAAATTCGTGTAAAATATTTAAACTTTTCTCTTCTATTTAAATGGCAATGCATATACAACGATCTAAAGAATATAATTATTTAACAAATTATTATTGTACTTCGGATAACCGACATGTATTCACCCCACATCGTTCGGATTACTTTTTACTAGTAAAAACATCTGTTATTTCCGTCGTAGCATCTGTTCCTACTCCGATTGCAATCTCCAGACCTGCTTTATCTTGTGGCAAACCTCAGCATCAGTAATTACTTGTATCTCGCATCCCTTGAAGTCCTTGCCCTGTTAGTGCGCATGATTACGAAAAGAGAATAACTAATAAGGTTACTTCTCTAAATAATCATTATATTTTTTATCATATATCTGGCTATAGTATAAACACTCTCAAAACTAAATCCTTCTAACTGCAGAAGATATGTTCTTGTTGAACTAAATTCAAAATTCACGGGTGAAAGTCATACAAGAAAAAGGTGATAAATAATTTGTAATGAGCATAAATTTTATAATGGAGGTGTAATTAGGTTGGAATAAAAATAAAAAGATGACCTAACAAAGGCCATACAGAAACTCAGGAGATTTTTAATTTAGTTATACCAAAAAAGGAGGAATTGCAAATTGAAATTGATACAAAAAAGAAAGATGTTCTTTTTAGCAATTGTATTTTGTTTCGCACTTATATTACCTACAGTAATTGTACATGCGGCAGTCACTAGTAATGAAACTGGTACACATGGCGGATACGACTATGAATATTGGAAGGATAGCGGTGGTTCCGGAATCATGACTCTAAATAGTGGTGGTACCTTCAGTGCTGAGTGGAGTAATGTTAATAACATTTTATTCCGTAAAGGGAAAAAATTTGATGAGACACAGACGCACCAACAAATTGGTAATATGTCAATAAACTACGGGGCGAACTACCAGCCAAACGGCAATTCGTATTTAACTGTCTATGGATGGGCAGTTGACCCACTCGTAGAATTTTATATAGTTGATAGCTGGGGCAGCTATCGACCGACAGGAACACACAAAGGTACCATTAATGTTGACGGTGGCACATATGACATATATGAGACAACACGAACTAACCAACCTTCTATCAAAGGAACTGCAACTTTTAAACAGTATTGGAGTGTTCGAACATCAAAGCGCACGAGCGGAACTATATCTGTTAGCGAACACTTTAAAGCATGGGAAAATTTAGGTATGCAAATGGGTAACATGTATGAAGTCGCACTTACTGTAGAGGGCTATCAAAGTAGTGGAAGTGCTGATGTGTATAGTAACACATTTACTATCGGTGGTAGCTCCGGCGGGGACAGCGGCTCCGATGGCAGCACTACGAAAGTGGAAACTGAGGATATGACCAAAGGCGGCCAGTACACAGGGAATATTAGCTCGCCGTTTAATGGAGTTGCTTTATATGCTAATAATGATTCTGTGAGCTACACACAATATTTCGCGAACAACACTCATAGTTTTTCACTACGTGGTGCTTCAGATAATTCAGAGATGGCTAGAGTCGACTTAATAATCGGTGGGCAAAATAAGGGAACCTTTTATTTCGGTGGAAGCTATCCTGCGGTATATACAATAGACAATGTTAGCCATGGAACTGGAAATCAAACGATCGAACTTGTTGTAACAGCCGATGACGGAACATGGGATGCTTTCATTGATTATTTGGAGATCCAATAAATTTCTGAAGTGACACTTTTAAAGTTATTCTTTTATTTTTGATTGAGATTCCAAACAAAATCCCAGTAGGATGCTTCTGCTGGGGTTTTTTGTATGCATCTATCTACTTCATGGAATTGAAACATCATAAACACCAGTGCTAATTTGATCTAATATATCCTTAATATAACTCTTTAATTGGTAGTGTCAAGAATTTTGTGTAAACCTCTATATTGTAGTTCCAGAGTTACTGTATAAATTTAGAAATATATATGAACGCTCAGCCACAGCGCAGCTGCTTGTCCTTGATTGTGTGACTGTTTCTTAGTGATTCAGGGGATGGGTTCGGGGTCCCGCCCCTTGCTTAGAAACACTTGTATCGTTATACCATCCGCCTATTATTCTTCATAAAGTCACACGTCACACAGTCAAGGATGGCGTACTTTGTTGTTTCGCTAGCTGTTCTTCGAACATCTCTATAATTTCTGGTTTAGCTTTTTTAAAGCCGCGATGACAACGCATCGGAAATTTTTGATTATAATCTAAGAAGATTGAGACGAGAAAACGTTCTAAGGATTCCTCGTTTGGAAATTGCTCTTTTCTCTTTGTATACCGCTTGATTTGAGCGTTGAATCCCTCAATCAAATTGGTTGAGTAAAGACTGCGTTGAATGCACTCTGGAAAATCCAAAAAGACGATAAGTTGTTTGTTTTGAACAATCTTATCGATGAGTTTTTTATATGATGGGCGCCATTTCTTTTCAAAGACTTCGAGAGCCTCTTGTGCACTTTCAAGATCCGTCGCTTGATGGATATTCTTGAAGTCATCGGCAATCTCTTCGCGATCACTGATACGCGCTTTCCCATTAATATTGCGGACAATGTGTACAAGACATGTTTGATGTTTGGCGTAAGGATAGACGCGATGAATCGCGTCTGTCATGCCTGAAAGACCATCAGAAATGAATAATAAGACGTTTTCAAGACCACGTGCTTTTAGACCTTGAATCAACTCTTCTCATACCATAGCGGACTCTGTCGGCGCAATTGTAAAGTCTAGGACTTCTTTGTGCCCATCTTCATCAATGCCAATCGCGATATAAACAGCTTCTTTGGCAACGGTTTTACGACGAAGTGGCGTGTGCGTTGCATCTAAATAAACGCAGACATATCGCTTGTTTAGAGGGCTATATTTATAAGCTTCAATATCAGCTTCAACGATCTTAGTGAAGTTAGAAATGGTTTGTTTAGAATAGTGATGTCCATACATTTTCTCCATGAGATCAGCGATTTCTGATGTTGTCCCCCCTTTTTTATACAGATGGATCACAACTTCTTCGAGCGATTCACTATTACGTTTATAGGGAGCAACGGTCTGTTGTTCAAAGAAACCATCACTATCACGAGGAACTTGAATAGACAATTCACCAAACTCCGTATTAAATTTGCGTGAGTAATAGCCATTTCGAGAATTACCTGAGTTGATGCTTTTGGCATCATAAGGCTCATAATCGAGGAAACATGTTAGTTCATTTCGAAGCAATTGATTAACAGCGTGTTCTAAATGTTCACGAAAAAATTCTTTAATATCACGATTTTCAACTAGAGCTTGAGCTAAATCTGTAGTAAGATGGTTCATAGGAAGTCCTCTTTTCTGTGAATGTTGTTTGGTAACTCTATTCTACTAAAAGAGGCTTCCTTTTTCCATGCTCAAAAACAAGTCTAAGGTCGTTCACACAAAATATCGCACACTATCGAAACAACTATCAATTAGACCATTATGTCAAAAAGCTATATACAAAACGCTTTTTGAAATTACTATTTTATGCGCAATTAAACGAAACAGAGAGTTTGCGTGCTTTAAGTGACCCTTTATTTTCTGAGAATCTTCAAAAAGAAACGGATCTTGGATCAATTAGCTTTTCGCAATTAGGGCGTCGATTAAATAAAATTCCACGGAATTTTTTAGATCTCTTTTTCTTAAGTTAGTTGCCGATATCTAAAAAAATCGGATTTTAATCATCAACGAAAAGTGACAATGCCCCTTAAGATTATTGATTCAAGTACGCTACCATTGAATC
>NZ_FPAI01000054.1 GCF_900116255.1 Halolactibacillus miurensis | reverse complement strand
TATATTTAGAAAGAAAAAGGTGCTAGTGAGTAATTTTAGTGAGCAATCTCTATCTCACTTAAAATCCCTTCACCAACACCAAATATTATACAACCCTTTAGTTTTGTCTGCACTTATGAGTGCTTCTCATACGTATGAATCGTGTCAAGGACATGATGAATCGCATCTTTCGCATCACGTTTTGCCATGCGCGCTGTCATTTCTTGCACTTCTTGTTCAATTTGTGCTAACTTATCAAAAAATGTTGTCTCCGATAAATCATCTTCATCTAGTACTTTGGCATAACCAGCTTCTTCAAATACTTGCGCATTTAAAATTTGATCCCCGCGACTCACACGTTTAGGTAACGGAATTAACAGCATCGGCTTTTTCAATGCGAGAAATTCAAAAATGGCATTGGCACCCGCGCGTGAAACAATCACATCCGCGCTCGTCAATAAATCGTTGAGTTCTTCTTTCACATACTCAAACTGACGGTAACGTGGGTGGGTGAGGGTGTCATCTTTTAAACCTTTTCCGGTTAAATGAATCACTTGATACGACGCTGTAAGCTTGTCTAATTGACTGCGAATAAACTCATTTAAATGTTTGGCTCCTGTACTTCCACCCATAACTAATAAAATCGGTGTATTCGGATTAAAATCAAGTAGCTGACACGCACGTTCTTTCGATCCTTCAAATAACTCTGGACGAACGACCGCACCGATAAACGTCGCTTTTTTCTCATCGACATACTGTAGTGTTTTTTCAAACGTCACTAAAATCTTTTTCGCAAACGGCATGGCAATCTTATTGGCCAAACCTGGCGTTAAGTCGGATTCATGAATCACCGCAGGTGTTCGTGTCAATTTGGCCGCAATTAATACCGGTACCGAAACAAAGCCACCTTTTGAGAAGATAATCGATGGTTTCAGCTTATGGATTAGCTGGACTGATTGCCGAATGCCGTTTAATACTTTGAATGGGTCTTTGATGTTTTCAATCGAACGGTAACGACGATATTTTCCAGTTGAAATCGCATGGTACGTGACCCCTTCGATCGGTGAGATTAAATCTTTTTCAATCCCGTCATACGAGCCGATATAATCAATAGTATAACCTTCTTCTTTTAACAACGGAATCAGTGCTAAATTAACCATCACGTGTCCCGCTGTTCCACCGCCCGTTAATAGGATTTGTTTGTTTGATGTTTGTTTTTTCATTTACTTCCCTCTTTTTCATTCATGACAATCATCACTTGTTGTGATGTGGATTGTCCATCTCTTTATCATTAGTATATGTGGAATGTCAAATGATATAACGATCAAAAAGCAACGAGAACACTAGGATAATGTTAAATATTCTAGTAAAGATATCAATTGTTCTTTTGTTGGTCCCGCTGTTTCATCCGTCTCATGATGACGATATTCTATTTGGTAATGTAAGCCACCCTCGTCTTTTGAGGCATGTTTTACATACGATAAATCATGAAAACAGATTGTTTGATCTTCATTTTCTGTGAGCGTATCAATGGGACACCCGAGTGAAACATCGGTCGATACAGAAATTGTCAGTAAGTCATTATCATTCGTATAAAAACTTAAATCAAGATATTCATGACCGTCAATTTCAAAGTGATCATAGATCACAAAAGCAACTGGAATAGGAAGAGTATCTGGCACACTGACATCAAAACTTGCTTCATTCATCGCTTCTTCAACGACATCGTACTGATAATGATATTGGTTACTCTCTTCTTGAGAGATCGTTTCGGTTTCTTTTGGTTGGCATCCTATGAGTAACATGGTGCTAATGATGATGAGTGTGAGTATTCTCAAAATTATTCCTCCTCCAACTGTCTAGTTTAACAGGGTTCGTTAATTTTTTCCATAGGTCATTGGGAGAAAATTATATCTGATACTCTTTTGACATAAGGATTAGATACAAGTGTTTGTATCTGTTCATGTGTAAATGTTCGTTTCGCCATAAGTAGCACTCTTTCTACATGAAGTATGGAACGGGCTTGATGAAGTTGGCGAATAACGTCACGCAGTGTGTATTGACTGTCAAAAGAAGAAGCGACAGCGACTTTTGATAGTCAATACACACTGTTTTATCATGAAGAAGCCACTTCAAGCCCACTGACTGTGATTTGAGTATAACAAAATAGACCCTAAAGATGGGGACTTTTTTAGTGTCCATTCTTTAGGGTCCATTTTAGTTGTTTTTAAAGTCTTTTTTATCGTTTTAGGGCGAGAAGACACCTTCCTCAAGTGCGTTAGCACTAGGTGGGTGATGAATCGATGATTTTGAATATTTTTGAAGTGACAAACATATATTCAAAATGGTATAATTAAAACGTTAACAATGATTGACACAAAACAAAGAGAGGGTGGGCATCATGGGTATGAAGGCCATTTTTTCAAATCGCTTATATAAGCATACGATCGACCCTGATTTTGTTACGTCCATGGACCACACCCTCCAGGTGTTTAATCAAGCCAAACATTTTCGCTATCAAGCGAAGGTCCGGGAGCTTAGGGGCTCGAAAGAGAAAAGTTCCGTCTCCATCCATCAACGGTTAAAGCAACGTTACGGATTAAATGATTATTATGCGAACAGTGCTGTTCAAGAAGGACGCGCCCTTCTATCCGCGCAAAGAGAATTGAAGAACATGTACATGCGTAATAAAAAAGAACAAATCAACGCCGTTAAAAGAAAAATAAAAGCGACGAAGGCGCGCTTGACGACACTTCAAAAGATAAAAGCCTCTTTTGTCAAAGGAACACCGATGTTTAATAAAACGTCACGTGAACAACAAAAAGGGGCCTTTTTTGTTGTGACATATAAGCATTCCACACGCTTATTTTACTGTGCTTATGATTTTGAACATCAATACCTTGATGGTGAAATCAAACACCTAAAGTCTCGCTTGGGCCAGTTGAACTTTAAGAAAGATCGATATGAAAAACAATTGATTCAATTGACAAACAAAGTGACGGGTGTGTGTTTCGGGAGTAAGAAACTCGCGCGCGGCCGGTTAACACAAAAGTCTTATCACGCTCATCCTGAGCGTTGGCAGAAAGATTGGGCAGCGGCACGTTACGGTAAGATGACCATTTCAGGACGGAAAGACGCCAAATCAGGTAACTTTGTCTTTCATTATCATCCAGAGACGCATACCCTTACCTTCAAAGCGATCGATCAATGTGTGATTAGTCTCTCTGACGTTGTTTTTCCTTATGGCCAAGATCATGTCAACCATGCCATTCAGACACAAATGAACCTGAAAGATAAGAAAAAGTACGGGAAGGCTATTGGATGGTCACTTGAGGACCATGGTGACTACTACATTGTTAAATGCTTAATCGATGTGCCGCCTGCACCCTACCTGAACACCTCAACATCAACGGGTATGATTGGGGTTGATTTGAATGTGAATCATCTCGCTGTCGCCAATGTCAACGACATTGGTCAATGTGTGGATGCCTTTACCCTCCCATTTAACTTAGAGGGTAAAACCAGTCGACAGCAGGCGAAAATAATAGAAGCAGAGGTTATTGCCCTCGTTGACTATGCCGTTAAACATCATAAAACACTTGCCATCGAAAGATTGGATACGACGCGGTCCAAAGTGTCGCGTCCTTATGGACATAGGAAAGCCAATCGTCGAATGAATCAGTTTGCTTATCAAAAGATGATCCTAGCGATCCAATCAAGAGCTGAAAAAATGGGGGTGGCTGTCTACGTTGTGAACCCCGCTTATACCAGTCAAATTGGCAAGATGAAATATATGAAGCGGCTCGGTGTGTCCATTCACATGGCAGCCGCTTATGTCATTGCCCGTCGGGCAATGGGTTTTAAAGAAATACTCCCACCGATGGAGGCCACTGAAAAAGTCCAAAAAAGATCGGATACCTCATTTAATCATAGGCATCCGGTCTTTTTTTCGATAAAATAGAAGTATCAATAATAGGT
>NZ_FPAI01000057.1 GCF_900116255.1 Halolactibacillus miurensis | reverse complement strand
TGGTTGTATAATATTTGGTGTTGGTAAAGGGATTTTAAGTGAGACAGAGATTGCTCACTAAAATAACTCACTAGCACCTTTTTTCTGCCTAAATGTAGAAAACAAGTGAGTTTCCCTGTAGAATTGAAGTCGACCAAAACTAATCCTTAGGAGGGAACTCACTTGTCTATATCTCATACTATAAGAATTGCCTTTGATATTCAAGATGAAAATATTAATTTTAAAGAGGATTGTGCCCGCGCGGGCACAAAGAATGGCCATGCTTGCACATTCCTAGAGGGGACACTCACGTATACTCCGACGCACTGTGACCGCTGTCATGCCGGAAATGAAGACTACACCATTATTAAAAATGGCACGAAGACGTCAACGATAGTCATTCCCGCTGGGGGAACGAAAAAGATGTATCTCGAATTAAGAAAACAACGCTTCTATTGTAAACAATGCCAGAAAACATTCGTGGGGAAAACATCGCTAGTTAATGAAGGGTGCTTCATCTCGAAAGATACGTGCCTTCAGGCGGGGATAAAAACAGCTGAAGCTCGTTCAGTAAAGGATATTGCCCGTGATTGTGCTGTTTCTCCAACAACGGTTCAACGAGAAATTAATAAGGCGAGTCAAGAGCTTCAGACGTATGATCGGACGTTACCTGAAAACCTTTCTTTTGATGAATTTAAGGTCGCTAAAGGACAGATGGCTTTTATCTATATCGATGTGGTTTCTGGTGATCTCTTAGATATACTCCCGCAACGTGATGGGCGCACGATTCGCAACCACTTTACGACGTATTTTACTTTTAAACAGCGCAAGAAAGTGAAGACAGTGACGATTGATATGAATGCGAGTTATCAAGGCGTGATTAAGGACCTGTTTCCGAACGCTAAGATTATTATTGATCGCTTCCACATCGTACAATTGATGACGCGAGCGATGAATAAAACGCGTGTCAAGATCATGCAGGCATTCAATACATCAAATGGTGAAGACAAAAAGAAATACCGTCGGCTCAAGCGATACTGGCGACTAATGTTAAAACCTAGCGAGGACCTTTCAAGTACAGAGTATAAGCACTATACCATGTTCGGGCAACTGCCATCTAAATCTGTTGTAGATACTATGTTAAAGTATTCTGATGAACTAAAAGCAAACCATGACTTTCTCCAACGGTTCTTTAAAGCTTTTGATGATAGGAATTATGACGATCTCGAAGAGATCGTGAAAGGAAAACTGGATGATAATATTTCTAGTTATATGAAAACGAGTATAAAGACGTTAAAAGAACATTTACCACACATTCAAAATAGCTTTGATTATACGTACAATAACGGTCGCATTGAAGGTATTAATAACAAAATCAAAGTCTTAAATCGCGTCGCATACGGCTACCGTAATTTCAAAAACTACAAGAACAGAATTCTTTTACATTTTGCGTACAAACCAGTTGAACCACAGAAGAAAAAAACACAAAATAAAACACATGTTTCAGCTGCATAAAAAGAGCCGAAACATGTGAAATATAAGATTGAAATTATTGGTTAAAACTTCTCACCAACACGATTTGACAAAGAACC
>NZ_FPAI01000058.1 GCF_900116255.1 Halolactibacillus miurensis | reverse complement strand
GGTTCTTTGTCAAATGGTGTTGGCGAGAAGTTTTAACCAATAATTTCAAGCTTATATTTCACATGTTTCGGCTCTTTTTATGCAGCTGAAACATGTGTTTTATTTTGTGTTTTTTTCTTCTGTGGTTCAACTGGTTTGTACGCAAAATGTAAAAGAATTCTGTTCTTGTAGTTTTTGAAATTACGATAGCCGTATGCGACACGATTTAAGACTTTGATTTTGTTATTAATACCTTCAATGCGACCGTTATTGTACGTATAATCAAAGCTATTTTGAATGTGTGGTAAATGTTCTTTTAACGTCTTTATACTCGTTTTCATATAACTAGAAATATTATCATCCAGTTCTCCCTTGACGATCTCTTCGAGATCGTCATAATTCCTATCATCAAAAGCTTTAAAGAATCGTTGGAGTAAGTCATGGTTTGCTTTTAGTTCATCAGAATACTCTAACATAGTATCTACAACAGATTTAGATGGTAGTTGCCCGAACATGGTATAGTGCTTATACTCTGTACTTGAAAGGTCTTCGCTAGGTTTTAACATTAGTCGCCAGTATCGCTTGAGCCGACGGTATTTCTTTTTGTCTTCGCCGTTTGATGTGTTGAATGCTTGCATAATCTTGACGCGTGTTTTATTCATCGCTCGCGTCATCAATTGTACGATGTGGAAGCGATCAATAATGATCTTAGCGTTCGGAAATAGGTCCTTAATCACGCCCTGATAACTCGCATTCATATCAATCGTTACTGTCTTCACTTTCTTGCGCTGTTTAAAAGTAAAATACGTCGTAAAGTGGTTGCGAATCGTGCGCCCATCACGTTGTGGGAGTATATCTAAGAGATCACCAGAAGCCACATCGATATAGATAAAAGCCATCTGTCCTTTGGCTACCTTAAATTCATCAAAAGAAAGGTTCTCAGGTAACGTCCGATCATACGTTTGAAGCTCTTGACTCGTCTTATTAATTTCACGTTGAACCGTTGTTGGAGAAACAGCACAATCACGGGCAATATCTTTTATTGAACGAGCTTCAGCTGTCTTTATCCCCGCCTGAAGGCACGTATCTTTCGAGATGAAGCACCCTTCATTAACTAGCGATGTTTTTGCCACGAACGTCGTCTGGCATTGTTTACAATAGAAGCGTTGTTTTCTTAATTCGAGATACGTTTTTTTCGTTCCCCCAGCTGGAATAACTATCGTTGATGTCTTCGTGCCATTTTTAATAATGGTGTAGTCTTCATTTCCGGCGTGACAGCGGTCACAGTGCGTCGGGGTATACGTGAGTGTCCCCTCCAGGAATGTGCAAGCAAGGCCGTTCTTTGTGCCCGCGCGGGCACAATCCTCTTCAAAAATAATATTTTTATCTTGAATGTCAAAGAGAATTCTTATAGTATGAGATATAGACAAGTGGGTTCCCTCCTAATGGTTTTGTGGTTAAAACTAATATTACAGGGAAACTCACTTGTTTTCTATATTTAGAAAGAAAAAGGTGCTAGTGAGTAATTTTAGTGAGCAATCTCTATCTCACTTAAAATCCCTTCACCAACACCAAATATTATACAACC
>NZ_FPAI01000060.1 GCF_900116255.1 Halolactibacillus miurensis | reverse complement strand
ACCATATGCCTGATCATCACCGATATTTTTTAGATCATACGCCAAAACAAAGTATCGAATGGGCGGAAACAATCGGCGAAAATATGACGATTTTTATTCGCACATTACTTGAACAGCGATCTGAAAAACAAGCTCTGACGCAAATCATGCATATCCGTCACTTAGAAAAGAGATTTGAGATAGACGAGATGGAAAACGCCGCGCAGCGCTTACTTCTCGCCACACATAATCCTACGCTTAGTGTGTATAAGACGATTTTAAACAGAAATAAAAAACGAGCTGACGCAAAAGGTACTGATGATCGTCTATCAGACAAAACCGATGAGTCTTATGGATTCGTTAGAGGCGCCAACTACTATGGAGGTAAAAAATAATGTCAATGTCAGAAACGGTACGCAAATTAAGGGAATTAAAGTTAGGGGCTATGGCTGATTCGTATGAAGATCAAATGAGAAATAGGGATTATCAAGATATGAGCTTTGACGATAGATTTCATTTACTAGTGGATAATGAGTACGCCAATAGACAATCTAATCGGCTTCAGCGACTGATTAAACAAGCGCAATTTAAAGAGCCTTTAGCAGCCATTGAAGACATTGAATATCATGCCGATCGTCGCTTGAATAAAGGCCAGATTCTAGACTTAGCCACAGGTAATTATATTAAACATCACTTGAATATTATTCTGATGGGGGCATCTGGTAACGGGAAGACGTGGATTTCGAATGCCTTCGGCATTCAGGCTTATCGCCAAAATTATAAAGTGAAATATGTCCGTTTACCCGAACTATTAGATGAGTTTATACTCGCAAAGAATGAAGCAGATGGTAGTTTTCGTCGTTTGATTAAAAAGTATAAAAGGGTAGATTTATTGATTATTGATGAATGGCTTTTAACCCCTCTGCCTGATGAATACACGTTAACCCTTTTTGAGATTATTGAATTGCGCTTAAAGACAGCCTCCACCATCTTCTGTTCACAAACAGCGCCTGAAGGGTGGTATGACAAGTTAGGCGAAGCGCTCGTTGCGGATGCCATACTTGATCGAATTGTCCATGATTCATATAACATCATTATTGATGGCGAAATCTCTATGCGTGAACGACACGGATTGAAAAGAAGTCACTAAAGTCTTTAACCGTAAGGTTAGAACATGACATTAGCCGCCGATTGGCTCTCTCTCCGCCCTCGGTGGCTCTATTTCATGCATTCAGTGGCTCTAAACTCCGCTTAAGTGGCTCTTTTTGTCCGCAATATTCA
>NZ_FPAI01000061.1 GCF_900116255.1 Halolactibacillus miurensis | reverse complement strand
ATGAGTAATACTTTACTCTGGTTTCAAGCACTAGCTTGTCTTACTTTATTTCTTAACATTACTGTGTGTGTTATTCAGTTTTCAATGGTCAAATATGCCCGAAGGCATAAAAAATGGTGGAGCCTAGCGGGATCGAACCGCTGACCTCCTGCGTGCAAAGCAGGCGCTCTCCCAGCTGAGCTAAGGCCCCACAAAACATTAAATTGTAAATGGTCGGGAAGACAGGATTCGAACCTGCGACCCCTTGGTCCCAAACCAAGTGCTCTACCAAGCTGAGCTACTTCCCGATAATGGCGCGCCCGAGAGGAGTCGAACCCCTAACCTCTTGATCCGTAGTCAAACGCTCTATCCAATTGAGCTACGGGCGCATGGTGCCGAGGGCCGGACTTGAACCGGCACGATAGTCACCTACCGCAGGATTTTAAGTCCTGTGTGTCTGCCAATTCCACCACCCCGGCATGGATTTTGGAATTTGGAAATGGAGCGAAAGACGGGATTCGAACCCGCGACCCCCACCTTGGCAAGGTGGTGTTCTACCACTGAACTACTTTCGCGAAGTGCGGGTGGAGGGACTTGAACCCCCACGTCGTAAGACACTAGATCCTAAGTCTAGCGTGTCTGCCAATTCCACCACACCCGCTAAATGGTGAGCCATGAAGGATTCGAACCTTCGACCCTCTGATTAAAAGTCAGATGCTCTACCAACTGAGCTAATGGCTCGCGATTACTGGTGCCGGCCAGAGGACTTGAACCCCCAACCTACTGATTACAAGTCAGTTGCTCTACCAATTGAGCTAGGCCGGCAAGATGGTGGAGGATGCAGGGCTCGAACCTGCGACCCCCTGCTTGTAAGGCAGGTGCTCTCCCAGCTGAGCTAATCCTCCGTACTGCCTGGCGACGTCCTACTCTTGCGGGGCTTAAGCCCAACTACCATCGGCGCTGAAGAGCTTAACTACTGTGTTCGGCATGGGAACAGGTGTGACCTCTTCGCTATTGTCACCAGATCTTATATCACTTCGTCTTTGTTTCTCGCAAGGACAAGATATATTATATTATGTTTTTCAGAGTTTTGCAAGTGTTTTTTATAAAAAATTTAACTTTTTTATAAGTATTTTCTTGCGAAAATGTTATACCCTGAAAACTAGATAAGAAGTAAACAATCATCAAACAAAAATTTAGTTAAGTCCTCGATCGATTAGTATTCGTCAGCTACACATGTCA
>NZ_FPAI01000063.1 GCF_900116255.1 Halolactibacillus miurensis | reverse complement strand
GAAAAACAATTGATTAAATTGACAAACAAAGTGACGGGTGTGTGTTTCGGGAGTAAGAAACTCGCGCGCGGCCGGTTAACACAAAAGTCTTATCACGCTCATCCTGAGCGTTGGCAGAAAGATTGGGTAGCGGCGCGTTACGGTAAGATGACCATTTCGGGACGAAAAGATGCCAAATCAGGTAACTTTGTCTTTCATTATCAGCCAGAGACGCATACCCTTACCTTTAAGACGATCGACCAATGCGTCATTCGTCTCGCTGACGTTGTTTTTCCTTATGGTCAAGATCATGTCAATCGTGCCATTCAGACACAAATGAACCTGAAAGATAAGAAAAAGTATGGGAAGCCTATCGGATGGTCACTTGAGGATCATGGTGACTACTATATCGTTAAATGCTTAATCAATGTGCCGCCTGCACCCTACCTGAATACCTCAACATCAACGGGTATGGTTGGTGTTGATTTGAATGTGAATCATATCGCTATCGCCAATGTCAACGCCATAGGTCAATGTGTGGATGCCTTCACGCTTCCGTTTAACTTAGAGGGTAAAACCAGTGGGCAGGTAACGAAAATCATAGAAGCGGAGGTCATTGCCCTCGTTGACTATGCCGTTAAACATCATAAGCCACTCGCCATTGAAAGATTGGATACGACGCGGTCCAAAGTGTCGCGTCCTTATGGAAATAGGAAAGCCAATCGCCGAATGAGTCAGTTTGCTTATCAAAAGATGACCCTAGCGATCAAGTCAAGGGCCGAAAAAATGGGGGTTGCTGTCTACGTTGTTAACCCTGCTTATACCAGTCAAATTGGCAAGATGAAATATATGAAGCGACTCGGTGTGTCCATTCACATGGCAGCCGCTTATGTCATTGCCCGTCGGGCAATGGGTTTTAAAGAAATACTCCCACCGATGGAGGCCACTGAAAATCTTACGATTTTCTTAATGTAAGTTTAATTAGAATCAAAAAAGACGACACATTTATTCAAAAATATGAATAAGTGTCG